>NZ_JBITSH010000016.1:0-149685 GCF_044540535.1 Streptomyces sp. NPDC085937
CGGGCGGGCCGCCGCGCCCGCCGCCGGGTCCCCCGCGCACACCCCCCCCCGGGCCCCCCGCGACGCACCGCCGGCCGGGCCCGCCGGGGGCCCCGGCCGGACATTTGTCCGGCCGGGGCCCACGGCGTCAGATGGCCGTTCTCGCGCCGGGCGGTCAGTGGCCGTTGCCGCGCCGGCGGTCAGTGGCCGTTGCCGTGGCGCAGGCGGTCGCGGGCCTCGGTGGCGATCACGGCGGCCTGGATGCGCCGCTCGACCCCGAGCTTGGCCAGCAGCCGGGAGATGTGGTTCTTCACGGTCTTCTCCGCGAGGTAGAGGCGCCGGCCGATCTGCCGGTTGGTCAGCCCCTCGCCGATCAGCGCGAGGATCTCCCGCTCCCGGTCGGTGAGCCCCGGCAGGGCGTCCGGCTCCTCCGGCTCCTGCCGCGGACCGCCGCGCAGCCGGGCCATGAGCTTGGTGGTGGCGCTCGGGTCGAGCAGCGACTGGCCGCGCGCGACCGTGCGGACCGCCTCCACGAGGTCGGATCCGCGGATCTGCTTCAGGACGTAGCCGGAGGCGCCGGCCATGATCGAGTCCAGCAGGGCCTCCTCGTCGTCGAAGGAGGTGAGCATCAGACAGGCCAGGTCGGGCATCCGGGAGCGCAGTTCGCGGCACACGGTGACGCCGTCCCCGTCGGGCAGCCGGACGTCGAGGACGGCGACCCGCGGGCGCAGGGCGGGTACGCGGACCAGGGCCTGTTCTACGGTGGCGGCCTCGCCGACCACCGTGATGTCGGGTTCGTCGTTCAGCAGGTCGTGCACCCCGCGCCGGACCACCTCGTGGTCGTCCAGGAGGAAGACCCTGATCGGGTCGTCGGGGCCGGGCCGCTCGCCGTCCGCCATCAAGTGCTCCTTGCTCCGCGCGTGGCGTGTTCCCTCAGGATCCTCGCCGGTCCCGGGCCGGACGGCCAGGGCCGTTCGGCCCTGATCCGCCGCTTCCGTGCCCGTCTCCACCCGCTCGGAGGCATCACCGCCGCCGCCGGCCTCGCTCCGCGTCAGAGCCAGCCGCGCCGGGCCGCCTGCCAGGCGAGCTGCATCCGGGTGGTGGCCCCGGCCAGTTCCATCATGCGCTGGATGCGGCGCTGCACGGTACGCCGGCTGAGCCCCATCTGGGTGGCGACGGCCTTGTCCGCCACCCCGGCGACCAGCAGCGCCAGCAGCCGCCGGTCGGTGGCGCCGAGCGGGTCGGGACCGTCTGCGGCGTCGGTGCCCGCGACGGCGCCGGTGTCGTCGACGACCAGAGGGACGGCGTCCTCCCAGTAGCGTTCGAAGAGGGCGATCAGGGCGGCGAGCAGATTGCTGTCCCGGACCAGCGCGGACGTGGGTTCCTCGGGGCTGCCGTAGGGGCCGCCCGGGACCAGCGGGCAGATCGCGATGGCGCGGTCCGCCACGGCCAGCCGCAGCGGCAGATGGGGCACCGCACGGGCCAGTTCACCTGCCCGGACACCCTCGACAACGTTATCCACGGCGCCCTCGTCGTCGAAGAACGCCTTCTCGTACAGCACGCGGTAGCGCACGCCCCGGCCCAGTGCCTCGTACTCGGAGCGGTTGCTGCCCGACGGCATGGCCACGTACTGGGCCTTGCAGAACCACAGCATCTCGTCGCGGGCGCCGTCCTGGATCTGCCGCAGGTGCTGGCGCAGCGCCTCGGCGCCGGTGATGACCTCGATGAGCTGGCCGTGGTCCTGGCGGCGCATGGTCTCGCGGTAGGACTCCAGCAGACCGGTCGCCTCGGCCCGCGCGACGTCGAGCGCGTCGGCCCGGCGCTTGAGGCGGGGCAGCAGGGCCACGTCGGGAGGGGTGGCGCGGTAGCGCCGGGGCAGTCCGTCGCTCTGACTGGCCATGTTCTTGGCGGCCAGCGCGTCCAGCACGTGCCGGGTGTGGGCGGGGTCGAGGCCGGACCGGTCGGCGACCTCCTGGGCGGTGGCCGCGCCCATCGTCACCAGCAGGCGGTAGACGGTCTCTTCCGGTCCGGTGACCCCGGCGGCCTCCAGCGTCACGGCGCCCTCCCCGCACGGCGGTATTCAATCGCTTGAACCGTTGAATACCGTACAACATAGAGGTGTGCGGCGGAGGAACGGACCATGACGTCCGCTCCCCCGCCGCACCTGGGACCTCTTACTACTCCCGTGGGTCAGCCGCGCTGCCCGTACGCGCGGGTCACGGTCTGCCGGACCGAGGCACCGGCCGCGTCCCTCGCGGTGACGCGCAGCGTCACGAACGCGTCGCCCCGGACGCCGGCCGGCCGGGTGACGGTGGCCGCGAAGGTGCCGTCCTTCCTGGCCCGCACCGGCACCTCGGTGAAGCGCCGGCCGTCGTCGTAGGAGACCTCGACCGTCGTGCGCACCCCGCGCGGAGCGGCGAGACCGTCCTGGTGGCGGACCGTCAGCAGCAGGGTGTGGGACCTGCCGCGCCCGACGGTGTTGCGCTCGTCGACCGGGACATCGTAGTCGACCTGGAGCAGCGGCAGTGAGGCCGCGGCGGAGGTCGAGCCCGACCGGAACGTCCAGGTGGTGTCGGTCGCGGTGCCGTACGCCCACTCCGCGGAGTCACGGGTGGTGCGCAGGCGCAGCCGGTACTCGGCGTCGCCGGCGGGCACCTCGACGTCCTGCCAGGCGTCCGCGAGGTCGGCCAGCTTCCTGCCGTCGCGGGTCAGCTCGGCCGAGGCGGTCTCCGGCGCGGGCGCCCGGACGCCGATGCCCGTGCCGCCGCCGGGGGTCAGCCGGGACCAGTGGCCGGAGGCGGAGTCGGTGAACTCGGGGACACGCAGCCGCATCACGTTCCCCTCGCGGACGGTGGCCGGGACGCCCGCGCGCGGGACGGAGGGCCGCACCACGGCCCCCTGCCACCGCTCGCGCACCTGCTCACCGGCGCGGAAGGTGCGGGGCGTGTCCCTGAGTCCGGCGTCCAGCGGCGAGTCGACGTCACCGACCGTCCGGTGGTGCACCACGTGCTCCCACTCGGTGGTGCCGGAGCTGACGTACTCGGTGCGGGTGAACGCGGTCGGCACGTGACGGGTGTACTGCAGCCAGGTGAACTCCTGGTACGGCCGGCGGGCGAACCGCTGCTCGGCGGCCCACTCCACCCCGCCGTTGTCCGGGTACTCGGAGCGCACCACGGCGCTGTTGCGCTCCGACACCGTGTGCACCACGCGCTCGGGGATGCGTCCCTCGCTGATCTGCATGACGTCGTACAGGTAAGGGCTGCGGGCGGTGCCGCCGAAGGCGACGGTGGTGGTGCGCCGCTCGACGCGCTTCAGCAGGTCGGCGCCGGCGTCGGAGCCGATGCGGACGACGGGGACCTTCCAGCGCTCCCCGTGCGGTGTCCAGCGCGTCCAGCCGGTGGCGGCGAAGTTCACGACCAGCACGGCGCGGACGCCGGCCGCGGCGGCCCGCTGTGCCAGCTGCGGACCGGCCTCTCCCCGTTCGTCGGTGACGACGGCGAGCCGGCCGCGGGCCTTGCGGAAGTCGGGTGACTCCACGGTGCCCGCGTCCACCGCCCGGAGCCGCTCGCCCCGCTGGTCGAACAGGGGCGACTCGGGCATGTAGTAGGCGTCGAGACCGGCGCCGCCGACGACGCCGGCTTCGAGCAGCGGGGCGACGAGCTGCCAGCGGGAGGCGAACTCGAAAGTGCCGTCGGTGACTTCGGGGGTGGGGCTGACGTAGAGCGCGGTGGCGATGTCGAAGTACATCGTGCCGTCGATCCAGGCGTGCCCGTCGATCTCACGGTACGTCTGGTAGCTGAGGACGCCGCGCTGTTCGGCGGGCTTGGGGGTGCGGATCTCGACCTTGACCGTTTTGCGCGGGTCGACCACGACGGTGGTGTCCTTGGTGACCTTGATGTCCGGCAGGACGACCTGCCGCAGGACCTCCTCGCCGTCCACCTGCTCGATGCTGCCGGAGGTCAGCTGGTAGGTGCCCTCCTCGACCTCGGCGACGGCGTTGTCCCGGTCGGTGTAGCCGACGAAGCCCTCGGCGCCCCAGATCATCGGCAGGGCGTCGACGCGGTTGCCGTCGTTGTCGTACGAGACGACCTTGAGCCGGTGCACGGGGCCGCGCACGACGAGGCTGAGCGTGGTGTGCACGGTGACCGAGCCGTCGGCGGCGGTGGCCGTGAGGTGGCCGTAGTAGTCGCCCTTGGCGGCACGGGCCGGGTCCACGGTGAGCGGTACCTCGGCGGTGCCGCCGGCCGGGACGGTGACGGTACGGGAGCCGGGGGTCAGTACGCCGTCGGCGATCTCCCGTCCGCCGCTGGTGGCGAGGGCGGCGCGCAGGTCGAGGGTGACGTCCGTGCCGGAGACGTTGGTGTAGCGCACGGTGTGCGTGCGGGTGCCGGTGTCCTCGGTGCCGTACGTGCCGAGGGCCAGGGTGGCGGTGGCGACGACCGGTGTGCGGGCCGCCGCTGCGACGTCGATGCGGCCGCCGCCCTGTTCGGTGACCAGCTGCCCTTCGATCGTGCGGGCGGTGCTGGTGAGCGCGTCCTTGATGCGGCTCGCGGGCCAGTCGGGGTGCTGCTGGGCGAGGAGCGCGGCGGCGCCCGCGACATGCGGGGCCGCCATCGAGGTGCCGGAGGCGGCCACGTAGGAGGCGTCGACGACCTGGCCCATGGTGGTGCCGGCCGCGCGTGCGGCCACGATGCCGACGCCGGGCGCGGTGACGTCGGGCTTGACCGCGTCGTCACCGATGCGGGGGCCGCGGCTGGAGAAGTCCGCGAGGGAGTCGTCCCGGTCCACCGCGCCGACCGTGAGGGCGGCGTCCGCGGCGGCGGGGGATCCGATCGTCCCCCGGCCCGGGCCGGCGTTGCCCGCGGCGACGACGAACAGCGCGTCGGAGGCGGCGGAGAGTTCGTTCAGGGTCTGGCTCATCGGGTCGGTGCCGTCGCTCGGCGCGTCCGAGCCGAGGGACATGTTGACCACGTCGGCGCCCCGGGCGACGGCCCACTCCATGCCGTCGATGACCTGGGACTCGGTGCCGAAGCCGTCGTCGCCGAGGACCTTGCCGATCAGCAGGTCGGCGCCGGGCGCCACGCCCTTGCGGGTGCCTCCGGAGGCGGCGCCGGAACCGCCGACGATGGAGGCGACGTGGGTGCCGTGCCCGAAGGCGTCGCCGGTGCCGGAGCTGCCGGAGAAGTCCTGGGCCTCGCTGACGCGTCCGGTCAGGTCGGGGTGGGTGGCGTCGACGCCGGTGTCCAGGACGGCGACCTTGACGTCCTCGCCGCGGTGACCGGACTTCCACACCTCGGGGGCGCCGATCTGCGCGGTGCTGCGGTCCAGGGCGGCGCGCACCCGGCCGTCCAGCCAGACGCGGGGCACGGCGGCGGCGCGGGAGAAGCCGTCGCCCGCGGGGGCGAGGCGCTTCCAGAACGCGCCGAGGTCCTCGGCCGGGACCCGTACGGCGTCGGCGTCGATGGTCTCCAGGCGGCGGACCGGTGTCCCCTCGGCGGCCAGGCCCGTGAGGCGCCGCAGCGAGGAGTCCGGCACGCCCGCGCCGTCCCCGACGATCAGCGGCAGGGTGTCGGTGTGCGCCTCGTCGTAGCGCTGGGCGATCAGCGCGGTGACGTCGAACAGACCGCGGTCCAGGCGCCCGGCCGTGACGAGTCCGGCCGCGTCGGACGGCAGGACGGTGAGGTGTCCGTCCTCCTCGATCGTGCGGAAGAGGATGTGCCGTCGCCCCTCCCCCGGCACCACCGAGGCGGTGTGCCGCCCGTTCACGTCCGTGCGGACGGTGACCCGGTCACCGGTGATCAGGCGCACGGTGGCGCCGGTGTCCGCCGCCGTGGCGGCCGTTCCCCGGGTGGCGGCCGTCCGGTCGGTGGCGGCCGGGCCGCCCCGCGGGTCGGCCGCGACCGGTGTCACGGCGCCGGCGGACAGGGTCAGCCCCGCCGCGACGGCCGCCGCGATACGCATCCGTCTCTTCACTCCTGTGCCCTCCGTCGTACGCGGCGTGTCCTACGCCGCGTTCTCCTGCTGTTCACGCGGCCCGCGGTGCCGTCGGTGCTGCACAGAGTCCGCCGCGGACGCGGGCCGTGTCACCGTTTTGCCGTGGCACAGGTGGGACATGGCGCAAGGGCGACACGCCGGCCGGGGAACTCGTGGGCGCGGTCGGGAGGTTCGGTCACGGTGCGACGCAAGGCCCCTGTGTGAACTTCTCGTAAGGGTTGTCAAGTAGCACCGGGACCAGGCGTGTTGCCACGCCGACCCTGATACGATCATCGGACTTTCAGCAGGCTGGCGACGCGTCATGAACGCGTACGGGGGACAGTCTCTAAGGCCCCATCGCTGAGGAGTTGAGGCTTGTCCCGCCGTGGGTCCGCGCCGCTCGACGGCCCGGACCGGATTCCCGTGTGTGCGGACCTCTCATGCTGCCGACGCGATGCGACTTGAAGAGAGTCTCATGACGTCATTGATCGAGGATCCACTGCTGTGGATCCTGCTGGTGGTGCTCGCCGCTGCGGTCCTCGCAGTGCTGCGGGCCCGGAGGACCAATCTGGCTCTCCGAAGAACGAGGAAGGACCTGGAATCGGGTCTGGGCCAGGCCCAGGGCCGGATCGAGCAACTGCAGACCCACATCACCGCGCTGGACACACATCACCGGGGTGAGCTCGCCGAGGTGCGGGCGGACGCCGAGTCGTCCACCAAGGCGGTGCTCAAGTCGGCCATGGGCACCCTGCAGTCGCTGGCCGAGGAACAGCAACTGCTCCTCGACGGACTGCTGAAGAAGTACGGCAACGACAGCGAGGTGCTGGCCGACCTGATGTCCGTCGACCACACCGGCAGCCAGTTCAGCCGCCGGGCCAAGGGCATCTCGGTACTGTGCGGCGGCTGGCTGGGCCGGCGCGACGGCGCGGCGACCGTCTACGACGTGGCCCGCAGCGCCCAGGGCCGCATCAAGGACTTCAACCGGGTGAGCATCCACGCCCAGGTGAGCGTCGCCGTGGCCGGCAAGGCGGTCGAGCCGGTGGCCGTGGTGCTGGCCGAACTGCTGGACAACGCCACGACCTACAGCGCCCCGGGCACCCCGGTGGAGGTCAACATCCAGGCCGTGCCGACGGGTGTGTGCTTCATCGTCGACGACGCCGGTCTGGGCATGGACCAGGAGACCAAGGACCGGGCGGCGACGCTGCTGTCCGCCGACGGCCCGGTCGACATCACCGGACTCGGCGACCCGCCCCGGTTCGGTTTCGCGGTGTGCGGCATGCTCGCCAACCGCTACGGCTTCGCCGTCTCCGTCGGCTCGGTGTCCCCGTACGGCGGTGTGCGTGCGGTGATCCGGGTGCCGGACGAGCTGCTGTCGGCCGATGTCGTCGCGCCGGCCGAGCCGGAGCAGGAGCCTGCCGAGCCGGAGCAGGAGAGCACCCCCCAGCGCCTGACGCCGGTCCCCGTGGGCCCGTCGCGCGTGGTGGGCACGACGTCCGGGGGGCTGCCCAAGCGGCGCCGCCGTCAGGGCCCCATCGCGGTGGTGCCGGCCCCGCCGGAAGCCACCGACCTCGACGAGGAGACCACCGAGTCGTCCGGCGAGGTGACCGCGTCGCGCCTCGGGGCGTTCGCACGCGGCACCCAGCTCGGACGGACCACGAACACCACGGAAGGACCTGACCACCAGTGAACACCGACCTGTCGTGGGTGCTGAACGACGTCCTCGAGGTGCGCGGCGCCCGGCACGCGATCCTCGTCTCGGGTGACGGCCTGCTGCTCCAGCGTTCGGACGACATCTCACGCGACGACGCCGAGACCAACGCCGCCGCGATGAGCTCGATGCAGTCCCTCAGCCGTGCGGTCGCGGGCTTCGTCGGTGCGGGGCACGGCATCTGGAAGCAGACGCTGCTGGAGTACGACGGCGGCTGGATCTTCCTCATCGCGGCCGGGCAGGGCTCCTACCTGGCGGTCTCGGCGGCGGTGGACGTCGACATGGAGGCCATGTCGTTCCGTATGCAGAAGACGGTGACGGCGCTGAACAAGGCGATGAGCATCGCGCCTCGCTCCGACAACGGTGTCGGCTGATGACGGCACCCGGCGAGGAATCACCCGTCACCAGTGACTTCGTCCGCTCCTACGTCATCACCGGCGGCCGGAGCCTGCCTTCCTCGGACGAACTGGCGCTGCACACGCTGGTCACGCTGGCCCCCGGGCGGACGATGCCGCTCGGTGCCGGCCCCGAGGTGAGGGCGATCTGGGAGCTGTGCTCGGGTGGCTACCTGTCGGTCGCCGAGGTGGCCGGCCACCTCGGCCTGCCGGTCGGGGTGGCCCGGCTGCTGCTCACGGATTTAGCGGAACAGGGGCACCTGCTCCGGCGGGCCGAGCCGCCCCGGGCCCAGAACGTTGACAGAGCGACCCTCGAGAAGGTTCTGAATGGACTCCAATCCCTCATCGGCTGAGACGGCCCAGAAGTCCATCTACGTCTCCAGCGCGGTGACCAACGCCGCAAAGATCCTCGTCGTCGGGCACTTCGCCGTGGGCAAGACGACCTTCATCGGCTCGCTGTCGGAGATCACTCCGCTGCGCACCGAGGAGAAGATGACCCAGGCGTCCGTCCACGTCGACGACCTCAGGGGGGTCACCGACAAGACCACCACCACGGTCGCCCTGGACTTCGGCCGTCTCACCCTCAGCGACGACCTGGTGCTGTACCTCTTCGGCACGCCGGGCCAGCAGCGCTTCATGCAGCTGTGGGAGGACATGGCGCGCGGGGCGCTGGGGGCGCTGTTGCTGGTCGACCCGGCCCGGCTGGAGGAGACCTTCCCGGTCATCGACCTGGTCGAGGGGTACGGCCTGGAGTACGCCATCGCCGTCAACTGCTTCGACCCCGCCACCACGTACGCGGAGGCGGAGGTGCGTGAGGCGCTGGACCTGCTGCCGGACACACCGGTCGTCTACTGCGACGCGCGTGACCAGCGGTCGTCCGCCCAGGCGCTGATCTCCCTGGTCCGGCACCTGCTCGACCGCGCGGCCTGACCTCCTCGCGTCCGCCCGGGCCGGGGGCACCGGTCCCTCGGATCACTAAGGAAGACTTCATGGAACCTCACTCCACGTCCGCGTCGGGTGCCGGCAGATGCCCCATGCACGACACGGCCTTCGCCACGGACCCGCACCGGGTGTACGACGGGCTGCGCGAGCACGCCCCGGCAGGTCCGGTCGAGCTCGCCCCCGGTGTGGACGCCACCCTGGTGGTCGGGCACGAGATGGCGCTGCGGGTGCTGCAGAACACGGAGCTGTTCGCCCGTGACGCCCGCCGCTGGAAGGCCCTGAACGAGGGCCGTGTGCCCCTGGACAGCCCGGTGCTGCCCATGATGGCGTACCGGCCGAGCTGTCTGTTCACCGACGGCGCCGTGCATCTGCGGCTGCGCAAGGCCGTGGTGGACAGTCTGGCCCGGCTCAACACCACGCGCATCCGGCGTGACGTCGAGCCGATCGCCGACTATCTGATCGACCGGTTCAGCGAGCTGGGCCGGGCCGACCTGATAGGCGACTACGCCAAGCTGCTGCCGCTGCTGCTGTTCAACAAGCTGTTCGGCTGCCCCGCGGACATCGGGGACACCGTCACCTCCGCAGTGTCGGCGATCTTCGACGGCAAGGACGCGCTGCGGGCGAACGAGGAACTCACCGCGTCGCTCATGCAGTTGATCGCGTTGAAGCGCCGGCAGCCGGGGGACGACGTCACCTCGTGGCTGATCCAGCACCCCGCCGGGCTGACCGACGAGGAACTCAAGGACCAGCTGGTGCTGTTGATGGGGGCGGGCATCGAGCCGGAGCGCAGCCTCATCAGCAGCTCGCTGATGCTGCTGCTGGCCGGGGCGGGCGGCCGGCAGAGCGGCATGCTGATCGAGGAGGCGGTGGACCACGTGCTGTGGAACCAGACGCCGATCGCCAACTACGCCACCCACTATCCGGTGCGGGACGTCGACCTGGGCGGTCATGTGGCCGAGGCCGACACCCCGGTCGTCATCTCCTTCGCCGGCGCCAACGCCGATCCCGCGCTGGCGGAGGCCCGCCGCGCGCACAGCAAGGGCGCCCACCTGGCGTGGGGTGCGGGGCCGCACGCCTGTCCGGCGAAGGACCCGGCGCAGGTCATCGCGACCACCGCGGTGGAACGGCTGCTCAACGCGCTGCCCGACCTCGCCCTGGCGGTGGCTGAGAAGGAACTGGAGTGGCGGCCCGGGCCGTTCCACCGGGCCCTGGTGTCGCTTCCGGTGACCTTCAGCCCCACCCCGGCGACCCGTACGGCCGCCGCGCTGCGCGAGCGGGCCGGCGACGCCCCGGGTGCGCGGCCCGGGCCGGCGACGCCGTCCGAGCCGTCCCGGCAGGCCCCCACGCGCAGGAAGGGGTTCTGGAGCAGCTTCCTGGACGTCTTCCGCGTCTGACAGTGGGGCATGTGACAGGTGCAACACTCAACGACACATGACCCACGCAGGTGGAGGGGTAGGTTCCGGCGGTAACGGTAGCGTCCAGCCAAAGGAGCACCACGTGACCGCCGTTGGCGACATAAGCGGGACCATCAGTGACCGCCGAGCCGTCATTTCCCTTCTCCGTCACCTCCGTTCGCCGGAGGGGCAGGCCGACCCCCTGCCCGTCTGGGAAGGTCTGCGCTCTCTGGGGGACGTGGTACGCGCCCCCTGGGGCGCCTACTTCGTCACCTCGTTCGAGGCATGCAGCCAGGTCCTGCGCGGCAGGAACTGGCTGGTGCCCGACTTCGCCTGGCAGGAGCGCCAGCCCGACCCGCGCCGCTGGCAGGAGCTCGCCACCCAGGAGCTGACCGGCACCCTCTCCCGCATCAACGCCCCGTCCCACACCTGTCAGCGCCGGGCGCTGGGCAACCCCTTCGACCGCACCACCCTGGAGGGCATGCGTCCGACGATCGCCCGGCTCGTCTCCGGCCTGCTGGACGACCTGGAGCGGCGCCTGCGGGAGGACGGGGAGGCCGACTTCGTCCGGACGGTCGCCGAACTCCTCCCGGTCCGCACGGTCGGTGAGTGGCTGGGCATCCCCGAGGAGCACCACGCGTACGTCCTGGACTTCGCCCACCGGCAGGCGTACGCGCAGGAACTGTTCCCCACCAAGGAGCAGTTGGCGCTCGCGGGCCAGGCCACGATGGAGATGAGGGCCTTCTTCGGGGAGCTGATCCGCGACCGGCGGGCGCACCCTGGCAACGATGTCCTCACCGGCTGGATCCACCACTGGGACGCGCAGTTCCCGGACGACCCGGAGGCGGCGGCGCGGGTCATCTACCACCTGACCATGTTCATCACCATCGCCTCGCTGGAGACCAGCGCGGTGCTGCTGACCAACGCGGTGCGGTACGCCACCCAGGAGCCCGCCCGCGCGGAGTGGCTCCGGGCACATCCGGAGCACCTCGACGACCTGATCGAGGAGACGCTGCGCTACGACCCGCCGGTGTGGCTCAACTCCCATGTGGCCGCCGACGACACGATCCTCGCGGGCACCCCGCTCGCCAAGGACACCACCGTGCACATCCTGTACGGCGCGGCGGCCCACGACCCCCGGCGCAACCCGGACCCGCACGTCTTCGACATCCTGCGCGACGGCGGCCACATCACCTTCGGCAGCGGCCCGCACTACTGCCTCGGCGCCCCCCTCGCCCGGTTCGAGGCACGCGAGGCGGTCGCCCAGATACTGGAACGTTTCCCCACGCTGCGGCCGGCCGGGCCGCCCGCCTACGACAACTCCCGCCTCGTCTTCCGCCGCATCACGTCCCTGAAGGTGACCGTATGACCGCCCAGCCCCTGACCGAACTCCCCGCCGACCGGGTGCTCAAGACCGTGCGCACCTACAGACAAGGGCCGATCCTCACCGTCGAGTTGAACGTCCCCGAGGAGGGGAACGCGGTCGGCGACGCCATGCTGGACGACCTCCTGACCGTCCTCGGCGACCAGGATCCCGAGGTGCGGGTCCTGGTGCTGGCGGCGGCCGGGGAGGAGTTCTGCCTCGGCGGCGACCGGCGGGAGTTCCCCCGGCACCTGGACGAGGACCCCACCGGCGGCGGCATACGCGTCTCCGGCGCGAAGGCGCTGCGGGTGTGCGAGGCCCTGACCACCCACCCCGCCGTCACCGTCGCCCGGGTCCAGGGCCGGGCGGTCGGCGCGGGCGTGGGGCTCGTGCTCGCCTGTGATCTGCGGGTGGGCGTGGACACCGCCACCTTCCGACTGCCCGAGCTCGCGCTGGGGGTGCCGCCCGCGTGGGGCGGGCTGCTCCCCCGGCTGATCAGCGAGGTGGGCGTGGCCCGGGTGCGGGAGCTGATCCTCACCGCCCGGGTCTTCGACGCCCAGGAGGCCCTCGCGCTGTCCGTCCTGCACAAGGTGGTGCCGGCGCAGGAGCTCGACGCCGCCGTCATGGCGTGGGCCAGGCCCGTCGTACGGCGGCCGGCGTCGGCTGTACGGGTCACCAAGGCGATGCTCAACTCCCTCGCCGCGCCGACCCGGCTGGCCGACGTCTCGCTGTTCGACCCCGAACTGCTGTCGGCGGTCCTCACCCAGCAGCGCGCCGCCCGCTGACCCGGGAGCCGCCACCGCGCCACGCACAGGGACGGCGCCGCCCACCGGGTCCGGTGGGCGGCGCCGTCCCGCGCTTCGCGGGTGGGACCCGGCGGACGGGTCAGGCCACCGCGAGTCCCTCGACCGGGCCCGACAGCGCGGCCTTGAAGTGGCGGGTCACCTCGTCGGCGAGCACCTCGCTCTCGCCCTTCAGCAGCGCCTGGACCACCTGCTCCGCCACGTCACGTGGGTCGTTCTTCGGCACGTCGAGCGCCCGCACCATGTCGGTGTCGGTGTAGCCCAGGTGGACGCCGACGACCTGGGTGCCCTGTGCGGCCAGCTCCGAGCGCAGCGAGTTGGTGAGCGACCACAGCGCGGCCTTGCTGACGCCGTACGCCCCGGTGCCCGCCGCCCACGACAGCACGGAGTGCACGTTGACCAGGGCTCCCCCGCCCTTGCGGGCGAGCACCGGGGCGAGGGCCTGCGCGATGCGCAGCGGGCCCAGGACGTTGATGTCGAAGAGGTGCGCCACCTGGTCGGTGTCGTTGCCCAGCAGACCGCCCGGGATCGTGGCGCCCGCGTTGTTCACCACGATGTCGACGTCCGGGACCTGCTCCACCAGCCGGGCCACGGACGCCTCGTCGGTGACCTCCAGCGCCAGCGGCACCAGCCGGGGGTCCGTCTCCGGCACGGGCCGGCGTGCCGTGACGTACACCGTGGCCGCGCCGGCCTCCAGCAGCGCGGCCGCGAAGGCCTTGCCCAGCCCTCGCTGGCCACCGGTGACCAGTACACGGGCTCCCTTGATCTCGGTCATGACGGATCCACACTCCTCGCGTGTCTGCACTACGTGAGAGACATAGTCAAAAGCGGTTTGCTTGTGTCATGAGAGTGAGCCCCGAACGCGACAGAGTCAAGTACGATTGACCTATGTCTTGGACGTCGACCGAGCGCTACCGGATCAGCCCCGCCCCGGGCGGCCTGGCGCTGGTGCAGGAGCTCCTCAACACCCTGGCGATCCCGCCGTACGGCGACGACGTGCTCGCCGACGACGCCACCGGCGGCCGGTGGCTGTCCGACACCGCCGCCGCCTGGGCGAAGGCGCAGGGGTGGCCCGGCCCCTCCGGAGCGCCGGGGGCGGACGACCTGCGGCGGGTGCGGGAGCTGCGGGGCCGCCTGACCGGCCTGGTCACCGGTGAGGCGGAGCCGGTCCCGGCCCCCACCGACGTCTCCCTGCGGCCCGGCCTCGACGAGGAGGGCCGGGTCGCCCTGGTACCCGTCGGCGGCCCCGGTGCGTGGCTGGAGGCCGCGGTCTGGGCCCAGGTGCTGCTCGCGCAGGCGGAGGGCACCTGGCAGCGGCTCAAGCTGTGCCGCAAACCCTCCTGCCGGTCCGCGTTCTACGACCGCTCGCGCAACAACAGCGGGGTCTGGCACGACGTGCGCCGCTGCGGGAACGCCGCGAACCTGCGCGCGTCACGCGCCCGCCGCAAGCAGCGGGCGACCGAGACCGGCTGACGGGCAAAACCCGACCGACGGCGCGCCACGCGCGGCCCTGACCTCAGGAGGCCTGCGACGCACCCGGCAGCCGGGGGCCCGACCTCGCCGTCTGCGAGAATGGGGGGCGTTCTCTGGGCGCCCCGGCGCGGGGTGCCCGTCGTCGTTCAGGAGCGTTCACGGTGTCGCCACAGCACGGAGCCCGCTCGTCCGCGCACGGCGGCGGACGGCCCCGTCGGCGCACGCACCGCGTCCCCGGACCGGGCCGGCCCCCCACGGCCGCCGCACCCGAACGCGAACCGGAGACCGGTCCGGAACCGGGTCCCGTCGCCGCGGACCGTGAGGCGCTGCGCGCCGACTGCTCCGCCTGCTTCGGCCTGTGCTGCGTGGCCCTGCCGTTCGCCCGCTCCTCCGACTTCGCCGAGGACAAGCCCGCCGGACGGCCCTGCGGTCATCTGCGGTCCGACTTCGGCTGCGGCATCCACGCCCGCCTGCGCGACGAGGGCTATCCGGGCTGCACCGTCTTCGACTGCTTCGGCGCCGGGCAGAAGGTCTCCCAGGTCACCTTCGGCGGCACCGACTGGCGGCGGGAACCCGGCTCGGCATCCGCGATGTTCGCGGTGTTCCCCGTCATGCGGCAACTGCACGAACTGCTCGCGTACACCGCCGAGGCCCTGGCGCTCCCGGCGGCCCGCCCCGTTCACGCCGAGCTGCGCCGGGCACTGGAACGGATCGACGAGCTGACCCGGGGCACGGCCGAGTCGGTGGTCGCGCTCGACGTGAACGCGCTGCGTGGTGAGGTCAATCCCCTGCTGCTGCGGGCCAGTGAGCTGACCCGGGCCCGGGTGCCGGGCCGCAGGCGTGAGCACCGCGGCGCCGACCTGACGGGCGCGCGGCTGTCCGGCGCCGGCCTGCGCGGAGCGAGTCTGCGGGGCGCGCTGCTGATCGGCGCCGACCTGTCGGGCGCGGACCTGCGCGACGCCGACCTGATCGGTGCCGACCTGCGCGGCGCGGACCTGGCAGGCGCCGACCTCACGGGCGCCCTGTTCCTCACCCAGGCGCAGGTGAACGCGGCGCGGGGCGACACCGCGACGACGCTGCCGCCGTCGCTGTCCCGCCCCGCGCACTGGAAGTCAGCCGGCGGCGTTGTCGACGCGTAGCCGGACCTGGCGCTCCAGCCGCCGCAGGCTGGAGTCGAGGGCGTCGGTCACCTGCCGTTCGCCCGGGTCGTGGCCGTCCTCGAAGAAGGAGAGGTGGACGGTCACCTCGCTGGCCCCGCTGTCGATGCCGGCGACCTGGAGCCAGCCCGCGTAGCCGCCCTGCTCCCGCGTCCCCCATTCGATCCGCATCTGGTCCCGCTCGGAGCGCAGCAGCGCCGAGGTGTCCTCGTCGGTGCGGTCCTCGTGCACGGTCACGGCGGGCAGCCGCTCGGCGCGCACATGCAGCTCCTCGGGCAGCCAGTCACCCATCTGGCCGATGTTGGCCGCCTGGTCGAAGACCTGCTCCGGCGCGGCCGGCATGGTGTGCGAGCGCTCGTACTCGGTCATCGGTGCACCGTCCTCGGTCGGTCGTGAGCGGTCGGGACCGGCCCGCGGCGGCGGGCGGCCCCGGCACGCGTGGTCACTCGTTGCCGAAGACGGCCTTCTGCACCTCGTTGGGGCCGTCGAACTGCTTGGTCCCGGTCTGCGACAGCTTCTTGACGAGGTTGTCGTCGGCGCCGTTGCTCTTCGCCACCGAGACGAGGTCGTCCTTGGCGGCGGGGTAGTCGGCGCCCTTCAGTGCCTTCTGCAGGTCGATCGGGCTGAGGTCGGCCATGGCAGCCTCCCTTGACGAAGCGGCGCGGCGGATCCGCGCGAGGACCTGGCGGGTACCCCCCGCTCCGCGAGCCGATTCAACCGTCCTCGCAGGTCCGGCCGAGTGCGCGGCGCGTCGTGCGGGTGCTCGGCAGACCGGCGGCACCGTGGAGGTGCGCGGCGTGGCCGAGCGGGGCGGCACCGTGCTGCTGGACAGCCGGGGGCGCTTCCTGGCCGAAGTACCCGGGCGGCGAGACTCGCGTGGTCGCGGGCGCGCACCGGTGCGACGCTGGGGTGGTCAGGTTCCGAGGACGAGCATCCTGGAGGGAGACCGATGGGACGGGACGTCCCGGCGCTCACCTTCACCCGCGAGGACCGCCGCCGCTACCGGATCAAGATGCAGCAGTGCCTCGACGCGCTGGCGCAGATGCTGCGCGAGTCGCGTTTCGAGGCCGAGCGGCCCCAGGTGGGGCTGGAGATCGAGCTGAACCTGGTCGACGACCGCGCCGAGCCCGCCATGCGCAACACCGACGCGCTGGAGGCCATCGCGGACCCTGCCTGGGACACGGAGCTGGGACGGTTCAACCTCGAGATCAACATCGCGCCCCGCAGGCTCACCGAGGGCGGTCCCGACGCCTGGGAGGCCGAGATCCGCTCCGCCCTGAACCACGCGGAGCAGCGCGCCCGGTCGATCGGCACCCACCTGATCATGACGGGCATCCTCCCCACGCTGCGCCACGAGGACGTCGGCGAGGGGGCGCTGTCGGAGAACCCGCGCTACCGGCTGCTGAACGACCAGATCTTCGCGGCACGCGGGGAGGACCTGCACATCGAGGTGACCGGCATCGACCGGCTGCGCACCTACGCGGACACGATCACACCGGAGGCCGCCTGCACCAGCACGCAGTTCCACCTCCAGGTCGACCCGGACCAGTTCGCCGACTACTGGAACGCGGCGCAGGCGATCGCCGGGGTGCAGGTGGCGCTCGCGGCGAACTCGCCCTTCCTGTTCGGCAAGGAGCTGTGGCACGAGACCCGCATCCCGCTGTTCGAGCAGGCCACGGACACCCGCCCCGAGGAGATCAAGGTGCAGGGGGTGCGGCCCCGGGTGTGGTTCGGTGAGCGGTGGATCACCAGCGTGTTCGACCTCTTCGAGGAGAACCTGCGTTACTTCCCGGCCCTGCTCCCCCTGTGCGACGACCAGGACCCGGCGGAGACGCTGATGCGCGGCGACATCCCCGACCTCGGCGAGCTGACGCTGCACAACGGCACCATCTACCGCTGGAACCGCCCGGTGTACGCCGTCTCCCGCGACAAGCCGCACGTGCGCGTCGAGAACCGGGTGCTGCCCGCCGGCCCCACCGTCGCCGACACGCTCGCCAACGGCGCCTTCTACTACGGCCTCACCCGGGGCCTGGTGCAGGAGGAGCGGCCGGTGTGGTCGCGGATGTCCTTCTCCGCCGCGGAGGACAACCTGCGGTCGGCGGCGCGGTACGGCATCGACGCACGGCTGTACTGGCCCGGGATGGGCGAGGTCCCGGCGGCCGAGCTGGTGCTGCGGCGTCTGCTGCCGCTGGCGCACCGGGGTCTGGAGCTGTCCGGCATGGACGACGCGTGGCGGGAGCCGCTGCTCGGCATCATCGAGCAGCGCTGTGTGACGGGGCGCAACGGCGCGGTGTGGCAGAAGGAGATGTTCCACCACATCGACGCGACCACGCACTGCGGGCGGCACGAGGCCCTGCGCCGTATGACGCAGCAGTACATCGACTACATGCATCTCAACGCCCCGGTCCACACCTGGCCCGTGGAGTGACCGGTGGGTGTGGCGGTCCCGTCAGCCGGCGGCGGGGCGCTCCAGGACGCCCGTCACCTCCCGGCGCACCGCCTCCCGGGCCGCCGGGGGAAGGCCGCCGAGGGCCGTCCCGTCCAGGGCGTCCAGCGTCCGAGCGGGGTCCGTCCCGGCGGGCACGCTCCCGCTGACGACCTCGTCGCCGTCCCGCACGGCCACGAACAGCCGCCGCTCCGCGGCCTGTTCGGCGTGCACGGCCGTGGCGACGACGAGCGGCGGCGGTCCGCCCACGTCGCCGGGCGCCTTGTAATAGGCACTGGTCAGCGGCCGGCGCCAGCGGATGTCCAGCATCAGGGGGCGCTTCGCGACGACCTCGGCGAGGTCGGCCTCGTAGGTGCCGTCGCGGTCCAGCACGGTCGCGCGGGCGTCCAGGACGAGCGCCGGGGGCAGCAGACAGCGCAGTGTGCTGCCCACGATGTTGCCGCCGACGGTGGCCGTCCGGCGCACCGCCCCGGTGCCTATGGAGGCGGCGGCCCGGCGCAGCGTCTCCGGCACCCGGTCGTCCACCTGATGCAGCAGCACGGCCGCGCCGAGGGCCTCACCGTCCACCACGTTGGCCTCGGGCAGCCGGCGCAGGGACAGCGCCTGCTCGGGGAAGCCGTCGCGCTGCCATTGGGCCCATACGAGGGTGGCTCCGCCGACGGGCACCGCCCCCTCGGACAGACACCGCCGGGCTTCGGACAGGGACGTGGGCAGACGTAACAGCACGGCGATCGACCTGCTTTCCTCGGGCAAGGGCGCGACAGGAGAGGGGGTACAAGGCACTTGTCACGTGGCAGTCGGCACTTCACGGGAACGGCACTTCGCGGATATGCGGGACCGGCACCGCATTCTCCGCAGCGGACCGGGGGCGCGTACAGGGCTCACGCGTCGGCGGTGTGCTCCGGTGCGGGTGACCTTGCGCCCGGCCGGGTGTTTGCCCCATGGTTGACGCGCGTCACACGGCTCGTGGCCCATCCCCGATCTCTCGTACCGGAAGCGGAGACCGCATGTTCACACGCGCGCTGAGACTCGTGCTCTCTGTTGTCATGCTCATGGCTGGCTTGGCGGCGGGTTCCCTGGCCACCGCCGGGACCGCGCACGCCGACGGCTGCTACACCTGGAACCGCACCCTGTCCCAGGGCGCCTCGGGCGCCGACGTCACCCAACTGCAGATCCGGCTGAGCGGCTATCCCGGCTACGGCGCCGTGCTGGCCGTCGACGGCGAGTTCGGGCCCGCGACCACCGCCGCGCTCAAGCGCTTCCAGTCCGCCTACGGCCTGACCTCCGACGGCGTGGCCGGCCCCAACACCTTCAGCAAGCTGTACGCCCTCCAGGACGACGACTGCACCCCGGTGCACTTCGACTACGCGGAGCTGAACCGCTGCAACTCGACCTGGTCGGGCGGCGCGGTCGGCGCGGCGACCGCCAAGGCGAACGCCCTGCGCACCATGTGGAAGCTGGAGGCGCTGCGGCACGCGCTCGGCGACCAGCCGATCCGGGTCACCAGCGGCTTCCGCTCCCAGTCCTGCAACAGCGCGGTGGGCGGCGCGAGCAACAGCCGCCACATGTACGGCGACGCCGCCGACCTCGGCGCGGGTCCGCACTCCCTGTGCACCCTGGCCAAGCAGGCCCGCAACCACGGCTTCAACGGCATCCTCGGCCCCGGCTACCCGGGCCACGACGACCACACGCACGTCGACCACCGCGGCAGCCGCTACTGGTCGGCCCCGACCTGCGGCATCTGAGGTCCGCGCGCACCTCCGGGAAGCGCCGAGGGGGTCCCGACGCCGGCCGTCGGGACCCCCTCCCGTCCTCGCCGGAGCCCTACGCGGTCAGCCCACGGTCCACTTCTGGTTGGCGGTGCCGGCGCAGGTCCAGATCTGCAGCCGGGTGCCGTTGGCGGAGTTGCCGCCGGTCACGTCCAGGCACTTGTCGGCCTGCGGGTTGACGATGTCACGGGCTCCGGTGACCACCCACCGCTGGGCCGCGGTGCCGTTGCAGTCCCACAGCTGGACGGGTGTGCCGTCGGCCGTGCCGCCCGAGGCCACGTCCAGGCACTTGCCGAGGGCGCGGATCGTCCCGTCGGAAGCGACCGTCCAGCGCTGCGCGGAGGTGCCGTTGCAGTCGTAGAGCTGGATGGGGGTGCCGTTGGCGGTGGCGGCCCCGGCGACGTCCACGCACTTGCCGGCGAGGCCCCGGATCGCGCCGCCGATCGACGTGTCGCTCGTCGTCACCGTGACATGGTCGACGACCAGTTGCTGCGGGAAGACGGTGGAGCCGTCGGGGTCGCCGGGCCAGTAGCCGCCGACCGCCAGGTTGAGGATCAGGAAGTACGGCCTGTTGAACACCCACTGCCGGCCGCCGAGGTCGGCGGGCGTGCGGGTCTGGTAGACGTTGCCGTCCACGGACCAGGTGATGCGGTCCGGTGCCCAGTCGACGGCGAAGGTGTGGAAGTCGTCCGCGAAGGCGCGCCCGCCGGGCAGCGTGTACCCGGCGCCGATGCCGCCGGACCCGGAGTAGCCGGGTCCGTGGAGGGTGCCGTGCACCGTGGACGGCTCGAAGCCGACGTTCTCCATGATGTCGATCTCGCCCGAGTCGGGCCAGTTGACCGGGGTGCCGAGCATCCAGAACGCGGGCCACATGCCCTGCCCGCGCGGGACCTTCATGCGTGCCTCGACGTGCCCGTACTGCGCGGTGAACTTGCCGGAGGTGTTGAGCCGGGCCGAGGTGTACTGACAGGTGCCGTACCAGCACTGGTAGTTGGCCGGGTTTTCTTTGCGGGCGGTGATGACCAGGTGGCCCTGGCCGTCCAGCGCCGCGTTCTTGTTGCCGGACGTGTAGAACTGCCGTTCGTGGTTGTTGACGTTGTCGCCCGTCTCGATCTGCCACTTCGAGGAGTCGACCGCGGCGCCGGCGGGCCCGTCGAAGGTGTCGGAGAAGGCGACGGCCGCCGCGGAGACGTCGGCCGCGGCGACCGTCCGGGCCGGTTCCGCCTGCGCGGCCGTACCGGCGACGCCCGAGGTGAGGAGGGCGGCGGACAGAGCGGCGACCAGCCATCTGCGGCGCGTGCGCGGAGAGGACATGGCTCTCCCTTCCGTACGGCGGCCCGTGGGGACGGGTGCGCCGGACGTGGTGGTGGGGGGTGAAGGTCCAACCACTTGATTCAAGATGTGAGATAAGCGGCCGTCAACCCCTTGGTACGGACCAGGAATTCACATCGTGGGCGTGGTGATCCGCGCGGGGTGGGAGTGAGCCGTGGGGCGGGCGGGGGGAGCGGTCAGGCCGTGGTGCCCCACGAGGTGCGGTCGGCGCAGGCGGGGTCGTGCTCGGTGGCGCACGACGTCCACCAGCGCTCGCAGCACGCCATCTCCACCTCGGCCCGGGCGAGGGCCGCGGCGGCGGCGTCGCGCCAGGCGGCCCGGCGGCCCTCGCGCTCGCGCAGCACGGCGACGGCCCGGCGCTCGTCGGCGATGACGGTCTCCCGCACCACACCGAGGACGGGGGCGAGGGAGGCGGCGGCCATGGCCACGGTGGTCCAGGCGGGCACGGTCCCCCAGGTACGCACGGTGCAGAAGGCGAGCCAGAGAGCGACGGCGACGTACATCACGGTGAGAACCCGACTGCCCCTGGTCATGGCGACGCTCCTTCACGGCCTGTCCGATGGACATCTGATGCCCCGTAAGTGGCCGCGCATGACACCGGGGCCGGGAACGGAGCCCACACGTCCCGGCATTCCGTCGACGGACGACGGGCGGGCCGTCCGACGGGACGGTCGGGTGCGCTAGATTTTGCACGCCCTTGACCGCGATCATTCACGATCTCTCACGCTACGGAGCCGGCACACCCATGAGCGACATCGTCAACGGACTCGGCCGGGCCACCGCCTACGGCGCACTCGGCCTGGTCCTGCTGGTCCTCGGCATCTTCCTGGTCGACGTACTGCTGCCCGGCAAGCTCGGCCGGCAGATCTGGCAGGAGCGCAACCGCAACGCCGCCGTGGTGCTGAGCTCCTCACTGCTCGGCATCGGCATGATCGTGTTCACCTCGATCTGGACCACCTACGACGACTTCGGCAAGGGCCTGGTGTCGACGGCGGTGTTCGGCGTGCTGGGGCTGTTGATGATGGCGGTGGCCTTCTTCGTGGTGGACCTGATCACCCCGGGGCGGCTGGGCGCCACGCTGGTGGAGGTCGAGCCCCACCCGGCGGTCTGGGTGACCGCGTCCTGCAACATCGCGGTCTCCGCCGTCATCTCGGCGTCCATAGCCTGAGGGGACGTCAAGAGCCTGACGGGGACGTCGAAGTCCTGACGGCACGTCAACGACGCGCGGCGGCCGAGCCTTGCGGCGCCGCCGCGCACCCCGGTCCGGCCGGGCGGGCCCGTCAGGCCACGCGGCGGCGATCGGGCATCCGGCGCCGCTCCGGCGCCGCGGCACGGGCGGGCGCCTGCGGGACGCGGGTGGCGGCACGGACCCGGTACGTCGTGCGGTTGGGGTCCACGACCGGCTCACCGAGCGTGATGCGGCCGGCGGCCTGCAGTTCGTCGCACTCGGCGGTGGGCAGCGCGGCGTAGCAGCCACCCATGCCGGTGGCCGGGTCGATCGGGCGCCAATAGCTGTACCTGCGGCGGCCGTTGGCGAAGACCGTGACGTACGTCGGGGTGCGCGGGTCGGCGATGACGCGCAGCACGTCGGCCGTCGTGCCCGACGACGAGGGAACGCCGGCCGCGGCCGGGGTGGCGGCCGCCCGGGCGCGCCGTCGGCGGACGGTCGGCAGGTCGACGAGGGCGTTCGAGCGGTCGACGGTGGCAAGCATCAACAGGACCTTTCCGGAGCCGGACACGAGACCGTCTACCCAGCACCGCGCCGGAGTTGATCTCCTTTTCTGATCATTGTGCAGCCTCACACCGACAACGTGCGAAGCTTTTCGGTCGTTCCCCGTCGTTTTGTCGACATGCCGATGCGATCAGGTGTCGACAAGCGGGTCGTGGCCCCAGTTCATCAGCGAATATCGCCAACGCGTGTCGGTGACGTCACCGGACGGCCGCTGCGCGAGATGGCGGTGGATGTAGCCGACGACCTTGCGCATGTGGGCGTAGTCGTCCTCGGAGAGGTCGTCCCGCTTGGCGCGCAGGATCTCCACGATGCGCCGCCCCGAGGCGTGCCCGGTCGACTCACCGCCGTCCTTGTGCTGGCCGGCGGCGCGCGAGTCGTCCGTCCCCAGCCACTTCTCCAGGTCGGCCGGCTTCATGTTGACCAGCTCCCGGAACTCTTTCCAGGTCTCCTCGTCGTCCGCTGCCACGGCGCTCACTTCTTCTTCTTGAGCGCGGACGGCTTGTGCACGGCGGACTTCCCTGACTTGTCGCTGCGCACCTCGTACTGCGGCTCCTCCTCGGAGGCCGCGACGGTGCGTCCCGCCGCCTCGGTCCGCTCGGTGATCTTCTTCTCGACCTCGCCCGTCGCCTCGCTGCCGTGGCTGCTCCAGGCGACGTGGTCGCCCTCGTGCAGGTCCTTCCCGGACTTCTTGCCGTCCTTCGCCATGCCCCGCGCCTCCTCCGTGTCGACCGTGGGCCGCTTCCCACCCTGGTGGCAGCCGCGCCCGCGCGCATCTCGGGACGGGAACAGCCGTCCGGGCCGGCCCCACGGGGGGACCGGCCCGGACGGTGGACCGGCGCGCCGGACGGACCGGACGGGCCGTACGGGTCAGACGAGGTCGAACCGGTCGAGGTTCATGACCTTGTCCCACGCCGTGACGAAGTCCCGGACGAACTTCGCCCTGGCGTCGTCGCTCGCGTAGACCTCGGCGATTGCGCGCAGCTCGGAGTTCGAGCCGAACACCAGGTCGGCCCGGGAGCCGGTCCACTTCACCTCGCCCGTGGCGGCGTCGCTGCCCTCGAAGGCGGACTGGTCCTCGGACGTCGACTTCCAGGCCGTGCCCATGTCGAGCAGGTTGACGAAGAAGTCGTTGGTGAGGACGCCCGGTGTCGCGGTGAGCACGCCCTGGGCGGACTGCTGGTGGGTGGCGCCGAGGGCCCGCAGGCCGCCGACGAGCACCGTCATCTCGGGGGCGCTCAGGCCGAGCAGGTTGGCCCTGTCGAGCAGCAGGTACTCGGCCGGCAGCCGGTTGCCCTTGCCCTGGTAGTTGCGGAAGCCGTCGGCGGTCGGCTCGAGCGCGGCGAACGACTCGACGTCCGTCTGCTCCTGGGTCGCGTCCACGCGGCCCGGCGTGAAGGGCACCTCGACCTCGTGGCCCGCGTCCTTGGCGGCCTTCTCCACGGCGGCGACACCGCCGAGCACGACCAGGTCGGCGAAGGAGACCTGCTTGCCGCCGGTCTGCTCGGCGTTGAAGGCCTCCTGGACGCCCTCCAGGGTGCGGATCACACCGGCGAGGCGGTCGGGGTCGTTGGCCTCCCAGCCGCGCTGCGGCTCCAGGCGGATGCGGCCGCCGTTGGCGCCGCCGCGCTTGTCGCTGCCGCGGAAGGAGGAGGCCGACGCCCACGCCGCCGACACCAGGTCGGACACCGGCAGGCCGGAGGCGAGGACGCGCTCCTTGAGGACGGCGACGTCGGCGGCGTCGATCAGCTCGTACGTCCGCTCCGGCAGCGGGTCCTGCCACAGCAGCGTCTCCTCCGGGACCTCGGGGCCGAGGTAGAGGGACTTCGGGCCCATGTCACGGTGGGTGAGCTTGTACCAGGCGCGGGCGAAGGCGTCCGCGAACTGGTCCGGGTTCTCCAGGAAGCGCCGCGAGATCTCGCCGTAGACGGGGTCGAAGCGCAGCGACAGGTCCGTCGTCAGCATCGTCGGCTGGTGCTTCTTCGACGGGTCGTGGGCGTCCGGGACGGTGCCGGCGCCGCCGTTGTCCTTCGGCCGCCACTGATTGGCGCCGGCCGGGCTCTTGAAGAGCTCCCACTCGTAGCCGAAGAGGATCTCGAAGAAGCTGTTGTCCCACTGGGTCGGCGTGGGGGTCCAGGTCACCTCGAGACCGCTGGTGATGGTGTCGCCGCCCTTGCCGGTGCCGAAGGTGTTCCTCCAGCCGAGGCCCTGCTCCTCGAACGAGGCGGCCTCGGGGTCGTCGCCGACGTGGTCGGCGGGGCCGGCGCCGTGGGTCTTGCCGAAGGTGTGGCCGCCGGCGATCAGGGCGACGGTCTCCTCGTCGTTCATCGCCATCCGGCGGAACGTCTCACGGATGTCGCGGGCCGCGGCGATCGGGTCCGGGTTGCCGTTGGGCCCCTCGGGGTTGACGTAGATGAGGCCCATCTGGACGGCGCCGAGCGGGTTCTCCAGCTCGCGGTCGCCGGTGTAGCGCTCGTCGCCCAGCCAGGTGGTCTCGGGGCCCCAGTAGACGTCCTCCTCCGGCTCCCAGACGTCCTCGCGGCCGCCGGCGAAGCCGAAGGTCTCGAAGCCCATCGTCTCCAGGGCGACGTTGCCCGCGAGGATCATCAGGTCGGCCCAGGACAGGCTCTGGCCGTACTTCTTCTTCACCGGCCACAGCAGGCGGCGCGCCTTGTCCAGGTTGGCGTTGTCCGGCCAGCTGTTGAGCGGGGCGAAGCGCTGCTGGCCGGCGCCGGCGCCGCCGCGGCCGTCGCTGATGCGGTAGGTGCCGGCGCTGTGCCAGGCCATGCGGACGACGAGCGGGCCGTAGTGGCCGAAGTCGGCGGGCCACCAGTCCTGCGAGGTGGTGAGGACCTCGGCGATGTCCCGCTTCACCGCCGGCAGGTCCAGGGACTGGAACGCCGCCGCGTAGTCGAAGTCCTCACCGAGCGGGTTCGCCACCGCCGGGTTCTTCGCGAGGATCTTCAGGTTGAGGCGGTCCGGCCACCACTGACGGTTGCCGCCGCCCTGGGTGGGGTGCGGGGCGCGACCGTGCGCGACCGGGCAGCCACCGGTCCCCTCCGTCTTGGGTTCGGTGACGATCGCGTCATGGTTCTCGGTCATGGGAGTCCTTCCGGGCGAAAAAGGTTCGCGCAGTTCAGGCACTGCGGGAGGTGGAACATCCGGGGCACAGGCCCCAGTAGACGACTTCGGCCTCGTCGATCGCGAAGCCGTGGCCGTCGGACGCGGTCAGGCAGGGTGCCTCGCCGACCGCACAGTCGACATCGGCCACGGCGCCGCAGGTACGGCACACCAGGTGGTGGTGGTTGTCCCCGACGCGTCCCTCGTAGAGGGCGGCGCCGCCCGCCGGTGCGATGCGCCGCACCAGACCCGCGGCGCTCAGCGCGTTCAGCCCCTCGTACACCGCCTGCAGGGACACATGCCCTATGCGCCGGCGCACCTCGGTGGCGACGGTCTCGACGCCGAGGTGACCGCCCTGGCGGACGGTGTCGAGGAGCGCCACGCGGGCTGCCGTGACGCGGAGCCCCGCACCGCGCAACTCCTCGGCGGCGGTCGACGGCCGGGATGCGGTCATGCGCCGAACCTACCGCCGGAGACGCGAACAATTCCAGAGAACGAACGGATCCATTCTTGGGGCGTGTCCGGTAACGGGCGGTGGCTCCCGGGTTGCGCACCGGTCACCGCCGACGGTGCCTCCCACCTGCCCGAAGACGTCCCGGCGCGGGTCAGTGAAGGACGTTCAGCGCGCCCGGCAGGACCGTCGCCGTGACCGGGAGGACGGCGTCGACCTCTCCGTCCGTGCCGTAGGGGACGGCCCGGTCCGCCTCGATGCGGATCTCCCGGCCGCGCAGGACGCGCACCTGGGGCCGGTGGACGTGGGCTCCGGTCCGCAGCTCGTGCATCAGGGTGAAGAACAGCCACCGGGGAGCCTCCCGGATCATGACGACGTCGAGCAGGCCGTCGTCCACCCGGGCGTCCGGGGCGATGAGGCGGCCGGATCCGTAGGTGCCGGAGTTCGCGGCGACCACCGTGTAGCCGGTGTGCGCGTGCTCCTCTCCGTCGACGGTGACCCGGTAGCGGGCGGGGCGCCAGGTGGTGACGGCCCGCAGGCCGCCCGCGTAGTAGGACGCCGAACCCCGCAGCAGCCGGGAGCGGTTGGCGTGGCGGTTGGCGAGGGCGTCGACCCCGGCGTAGACGCTGCCGAGCACGACGGTGCGGTCGTGCACGGCCGAGCGGACCTCGACGGTGTCGACCGGGCGGGGCTCGGCGTGCAGCAGGACGTGGGCCAGCGCCTCGGGGTCCCCGGGGAGGCCCAGCGCCCGGGCGAAGTCGTTGCCCCGGCCCGCGGGCACCAGGCCGAGGGTCGCCCCGGTACCGCTGAGGGCGCCGCCGACGCCGCCCGCCATGCCGTCCCCGCCGACGGCCAGCACGACGCGCCCCTCCCGCCCTGCGGCGAGGGCGAGTTCGCGGGCGTGGGCCAGGCTGCGGCTGTACTCGGTCACCAGCTCCGCGCCCGCCTCGCGCAGGTGCCGGGCGACGGCGAGCAGCGCGGCCGTGGAGCCGGCCGCGCCCGCGGTGGGGTTGACGACGGCGGTGAACTGGCGCATCGGGGTGCCTCCGGGGCGGCCGACGGAACGGGGACGTGCAGGGGACGTACGGGGACGTGGAGGACACGTCCGCCGGACGTACGGGACGTACGGGACGTACGGGACGTACGGGGGCCTGAGCGGGGCGCGGTGACCGGCACGGCGGCCCGGGAGGGGCCGTGCCGGTCAGTCGGCGGGCAGCAGGACGCCGGGGTTGAGCACGCCCGCCGGGTCCAGCCGCCGCTTCACGGCGCGCAACGCGTCGACGCCCAGTGGGCCGGCCTCGCGGAGGTACCAGTCGCGATGGTCGGTGCCGACGCCGTGGTGGTGGCTGATGGTGCCGCCGGCGGCGAGGATCGCCTCGTTCGCCGCGTGCTTGGCACGGGTCCAGTGCGCCACGGGGTCCTCGCCCTGTGCGGACACCACGGTGAAGTACAGCGAGGCCCCGTTCTCGTAGACGTGGGAGATGTGGCACATGACCAGCGGCGCGGTGCCGCCCTCGGTGAGGGTGACGGTGAGCGCGTCGCGCACGGCGGCGTACAGCCCGGGGAGCCGGGACCAGAAGGCCGCGGTCTCCAGCGTCTCCGCGAAGGCTCCGGCGTCGAGCAGCGCGTCCCGCAGGTACGGCGCCGCGTAGCGGCCGTGGGCCCAGCGCCTGCCGGGCTCCTCGCCGAGGGGCGTGCCGCCGCTCTCCCGCAGGACGGCGGCGGCCCGCTCGCGCCGGTGGGCGGTGTCCTCCTCGGTGCCCTCGTAGCCGGCGACGGCGGTGCAGCCGGTGGCCAGCGGGTCGCCGGAGCCGATCGCCTCGGGGTTGGCGAGGCCGACGAGGGTCTCGGTCTCGTCGGAGAGGCGCAGCACGGTGGGCCGGGGTCCGTCCTGGGCGAGCCGGCGCAGGGCGGCGGCGCCCGCGTCGAAGGTGGGGAAGCTCCAGCCCTCGTAGAAGCGGGTCCGCGGCACGGGGCGGACGCGTACGGTCACGGAGGTGATGACACCGAAGGCGCCCTCGGAGCCGAGGACGAGCTGGCGCAGGTCGGGTCCGGCGGCGGAGCGGGGGGCGCGGCCGGTGTCGAGGGTGCCTTCGGGCGTGGCCAGGGTGAGGGACAGCACCATCTCGTCGAAGCGGCCGTAGCCGGCGGAGGCCTGGCCGCTGGAGCGGGTGGCGGCGAAGCCGCCGACGGTGGCCCACTCGTAGGACTGCGGGAAGTGGCCGAGGGTGAAGCCGTGTTCGGCGAGCAGTGCCTCCGCCTCGGGGCCCTTCAGGCCGGGCTGCAGGGTGGCGGTGCGGGAGACCGGGTCGAGGTCGAGCAGCCGGTTCATGCGGCGCAGATCGAGGGCGACGAAGGTGTCGTGCGCCTGCGGGGCGAGGCCGCCGACGACGGAGGTGCCGCCGCCGAACGGGACGGCTGCAAGGCCGTGTTCGGCGCACAGGCGGAGCACGGCCAGCACCTCCTCGTGCGTGGCGGGCAGCAGGACGGCGGCGGGGAGGGCGGCGGCGAGGTCGCCGCCGCGGATGCGCAGCAGGTCGGGGGTGGACTTGCCGCGGGTGTGCCGGACGCGGGTCCCGGCGTCGGTGCGGACATGGGCCTCGTCGCCCAGCGCGGCGGCCAGTGCGCGGTGCGCGGCGGGCGTGAGGGGGCTCGCGGGGACGGTCAGGTCGTCGAGGGCGACGGGTGCGGCCTCGTGCGGCTTGACGCCCAGCAGATCGCGCAGCAGTCCGATCACCGAGCCGGGCAGCGGGGCCGCCTGCGCCGGGTCGCCCCAGCCGCTCCACAGCATGTCCATGACTGTCGTCCTCACCGGTCGGGAAGTGCGGTGCCGTCGACCGACGGCCTCACGTGGCGTTACACTGTGACACATGACGCCTATTCGTCACAACGGCTCGGCAGGTTCGGACAACGACGCGGTGCTGGACGCGGTGCGCGACTGCGTACTGGCCGTCGGGGTCCGCCGCACCACGCTCACCGACGTGGCCCGCCGCGCCGGTGTCTCCCGCATGACGCTCTACCGGCGCTGGCCCGACGTGCGCTCCCTGGTCGGCGACCTGATGACCCGGGAGTGGATCGCCGTGGCCACCGGGGCCATGCCCGGGCGCAGACCGGACGTGTCCGCGCGGGAGCTGCTCACCCAGGGACTCGTGGACGCGGTACGGGACTTCGTGGCCCACCCGCTGTTCCAAAAGATCCTCGACGTCGACCCCGAACTGCTCCTCCCCTACGTGCTGGACCGCCGCGGGGCGAGCCAGGAGGCGCTGCTGGAGCTGCTGGCCGGAGTGCTGCGCGAGGGGCACGCCGACGGCTCGGTGCGCACCGCGCACGTCGAACGCCAGGCCCGTGCGGTGCTGTTGGTCGTGCAGTCCTTCACCCTGTCCCTGCGGACCATGACCGACGAGGACGACCCCGAACTCTCGGCCGAGGCGTTCCTCGCCGAGCTGCGCTCCGTCCTGGAGAGGACCCTCACGCCATGACCCCCCTCAGCGGTTCGTCCCTGTCCGCCGCCCGCCGCGCCCGTGAACTGACCGACACCGTGGGCGGTGCGCCGGTCGACGTGCTGGTCGTCGGGCTCGGCGTCACGGGCGCGGGCGCCGCCCTTGACGCCGCGGCGCGCGGCCTGCGGGTGGTCGCGGTCGACGCCCACGACCTGGCCTTCGGCACCTCCCGCTTCAGCAGCAAGCTGGTCCACGGCGGACTGCGCTACCTGGCCTCCGGCCGGCTCGACGTGGCCCACGAGAGCGCGGTGGAGCGCGGGGTGCTGATGGAGCGCACCGCGCCCCACCTGGTGCACCCCCAGCCGTTCGTGCTGCCCCTTACCCCGCTGGTCTCGCGCGGCCAGGCGGCCCTGGCGCGGGCCGGGTTCCACGCCGGTGACACGCTGCGCCTGGCCGCCCGCACGGCCCGGGCCACCCTGCCCGCGCCGCGCCGCCTCAGCGCGGTGGAGACCCGGCACCTCGCGCCCGCCCTGCGGCGGGACGGCCTGCGCGGCGGCCTGTTGTCGTGGGACGGGCGGCTCACCGACGACGCCCGGCTGGTGACCGCCCTGGCCCGCACGGCCGCCGCGCGCGGCGCCCGCGTCCTCACCCGGGTCCGGGCACTGGAGCTGACCTCGACGGGGGCCAGGGTCCGGGACGAACTGACCGGTGAGGAGGGCGAGATCCGCGCCCGGGCGGTGATCAACGCCGCCGGGGTCTGGGCGGGCGGCCTCGTCGACGGCGTACGGATCCGGCCCTCCCGCGGCACCCATCTGGTCCTGCGGCCCGACAGCCTGGGCGCCCTCACCGCCGGCCTGCACATCCCGATCCCCGGGGAGACCAACCGCTTCGTGCTCGTCCTCCCCCAGGACGACGGCCGGGTCTACGTGGGGCTCACCGACGAGCCCGTGACCGGTGACATCCCCGACGTCGCCGAGGCCCCGGAGACCGACATCGGGTTCCTCCTCGACGTCCTGTGCTCCGTGCTGCACGTCCCGGTCCACCGTGCCGACGTGGTGGGCGCCTTCGCCGGACTGCGTCCCCTGCTGGACACCGCCGGGGACCGCCCGGGCGCCGGGGCGCGGACGGCGGACCTCTCCCGCCGGCACGCGGTGCTCACCTCCTCGGAGGGCGTCGTCACCGTCGTGGGCGGCAAGCTCACGACCTACCGTCGGATGGCCGAGGACGCCGTCGACGCGGCCGTCCGCCTCCGCGGGCTGGACGCGGGCCCCTCCCCCACGGCGTCCCTGCCCCTGGTGGGCGCCGCCGCACCGCACGCCCTGGCCGCCCTGCCCACGCCCCGCCGGCTCGTCCGCCTCTACGGCGCCGAGGCACCGGCCGTGCGGGCGCTCGCCGCGCGCGACCCCCGGCTGGCCGAGCCGGTGCTGCCCGGACATCCGGTCACCGGCGCGGAACTCCTGTGGGCCGTACGGCACGAGGGAGCCCTCGACGAGGCGGACGTCCTGGACCGTCGCACCCGCATCGGCCTCGTCCCCGCCGACCGGGCCGCCGCACGGGACGCGGTGCGCGCGCTGCTCGACGAGGCGGCGGCGCGGCAGGGGTGACGCCGGTCAGCGCGCGTGGACGGTGACCTCGTACAGCGAGTAGCCCCACCGCGTCCCGCGTTCGGTGCCGACGACGCGGACATGGCGGGCGTCGACGGGCGTGAACACGGCCGTGTCCAGCCCTCCGTCGCCCGCGGTCGTGGACCAGGTGGTGCGCCAGTTCGTGCCGTCGGACGACACCTCGACCCGGTACGCGGCCGCGTAGGCGCGTTCCCAGTCCAGGGTGACGCGGCCGATCCGCCGCTCGGCGCCGAGGTCGAGGCGGAGCCACTGGTCGTCGCTCCGGTCGGCGGCCCAGCGGGTGCCCCGGTCGCCGTCCACGGCCCGTGCGGGCTCATAGCTGGTGAACGGGTTCCACTCGGCGGAGGACGCCGTGGCGCCGGCGCCCCGGGCCAGGTTCTCCGGCGGGCGGTGCCGTTCGGTGGCGCCCCAGGTGCCGAGGTAGGACTCGGCACCCCGGAAGAGGTCGTCGACCACGTCCTGACCGCCGACGCGCCGGATGTCCTCGATCCAGTCGGGGACGAGCCCGTAGTGCGCGGCCCCGTCGGTGTTGAGGTCCCAGGTGCGCTGCCCGGTGGTCTGCCGGTCGAGCACGGAGCCGCCGTCGGCGCTGCGGAAGGGGTAGGTGACCTTGTCCGGGACGTCCGCGCCGCGCGGGGCGGGCCAGCCGCCGACACCGTTCATGTCCGTGCCGTAGCCGTAGCCGACGCCGTACGTGTCCCGCAGGTGTTCGGTGTGCGCGGCCTCGGCGACGAACTGCTCGGAGCCGTTCATGTACTGCGCGGTGAACCCGCCCAGCCGGTAGACCCGTTCGGTCCAGTCGAGGTCCATCCAGCTGTGCGAGGAAAGGACACCGGGGTACGCCTCGGCCTCGAAGAGGTCCAGCACCCGGCCGGCGGCCTTGACGCTCATGTGGTCGATCTCGAGCATCATGCCCCGCTGCATCATGCCCCGCACGGCGTACTCGCCGAGCTCGGTCAGCCCCCGCACGTTGCACCGCGCGCCGGCGTCGTACGAGGGCACCTCGACGCCCGCCGGGAGGCGCTGCTCGGCGCCGGGGGCGGGGGCGAGGCCGACGGGGTTGTCGTGCTGCGGGCCCGTGCACGGTTCGGTGCGCCAGAAGGTGCCGGTCGACAGGAACTGCCCGACGTTGACGGCGGTGCCGAGGGCGCCGGAGTCGAAACGGACGCCGCAGAGCGCGTTGTCGAACTTGTGGCACAGGAACATGCTGCGCACGCCGAGCGCGTACAGCTCGTCCAGTCCGGCGTCGATGTCGGCCCTGTCGCACCGTGCGACGTCCAGGACCTGCTTGCAGCCGAAGGGTTCGGACGTCTCGACGCCGAGGACCACGGCGAGCTTGCCCTGCTCGATCACCTCGCGGGCCTGCGCGCTGTCGGTGACGATGCGGAACCAGCCCTTGCCCGGTCCGCCGTACAGGCCGTCGACGTAGTCCTGCATGCGATAGGTGAGGTGGGCCTGGAGCCGGATGGAGGTCATCTCGTCGCAGCCGCGGTCCTTGAAGAAGTAGACGGAGCAGATCACGCCGTTGGTGACGAGGTCGTTCACCAGCACGCGCTGGCCGCCGCGCCAGGCGCGCTCGATCCAGGCGTAGTAGTTCTGCTGGTGGGTCAGCGAGTCGTGCGCGGGCCAGTCGGCGAAGGTGGGCCAGCCGTCCGGGTCGTGCCGGCCGTCGCCGCCGCCCGTGATGAAGTCGAAGACGGCGAGGGAGCCGTCGGGGTAGTGCTCGGGGCAGTCCTTCAGGGCGTCGGCGATGCCCTTCTCGGAGAACGCCTTGCCGCAGATGAGCCGGCCGCCGAAGGCCTCGTTGGACATGATGTGGTTGTGCGCGTCGACGAAACCGCGCACCCGTCCGGCGGAGTCGGTGCCTCTGAACGGCTCGCCGGTGACGCCGATTTCCGAGTCCGGCGCGGGCCGGGCGACCGGGTCCCACCAGGCGCCGTCGGCGGCGGTGCCGGCCGTGGCGGTGAGGGCGGCCAGGACGAGGAGGAGCAGCGTCACGACCTCGAGGCGTCGTCCTGCACGAGAGGTGGTCACCGGCGGGTCCCTCCGTCGACGGAGTTGTCATGACCTGTGCAATCCCCCCTGGCGAGAATCGCTACCGACACGTAGGCCGTCAAGTACCCGCGCACCCCTGATCCGCGCGGAACACCGGCCTGCAGTGCGCCGGTTCACGAGCGGGGCGGGGCACACGGACCGTCCGTCCATGGACCCCGCCCCTTCGCACCGGCCTCCCGCTACGGGCTGAGCCGTGCGTCCGCCCAGTCCGCGTGGTCGGAGTCGACGCCGTCCCCGCCGTCCAGGACGCGCAGGGTCAGCCGCCGTACGCCGGTGACGTCCACGTCGACGTGGCGGGCCGGGTCCGCGCCGCCGAGCACCTCGGTGGCCAGCAGGGTCGTGCCGTCGCCGACCACCACGAAGGAGACGGTGCCCTTGCCGCCGACCTCGTCGTCGACGCCCACGTCGGCCGTGAACCGCCGGTATCCGCCGTCCAGTCCGACCGTCACCTCCCCGGCCGCGTGCATCCCGATCCCCTTGTCGTACAGCGTGTCCGCGAGCCGCAGCGGTCCCCCGTCACCCGGGTCACGCTCACCGTTGGACATGTCCCGCTCGACCGGCCCCCAGCCGTTGCGCTCGGCGGCGAACGGCAGGTCGCTCACGTAGACGGCCCCCGGCTCCGGCACGAACACCCGGACCGGGCGCTCCACCCGCAGCACACCGGAGCCGGGCCGGCCCGGGGCGCGGTACTCCGCGCGCACGGCGAGGTCGTACCCGCCGGGGCGTACGTCCCGCGGCACCCGCACGGTCCAGTCGGCCGACAGCCCCTCCTCCGTGGCCAGTTCGGCGGCCGTGGGGTCGGCGCCGTCGACGGTCCAGTCCTCGGGGGCGCGCAGTGACAGCCGCACGTCCGTGGCCGGACCGGTCTCCTCCACCGTGAACCGTCCGGTGACGCCGGCGGTCCCGCCCGGGTCCGCCTCGGTGCGGGCCGGACCCGCGGTGAGCGCCGTCATCGGCAGCCGGGTCACCGCACGGTCGCAGGTGTCGCGGCCGGGAACGTACCGGCAGACCTGCCCGGCGAAGCCGCCGTGTTCGGCCCTGGGCACCTCCAGGGTGTCCCGGCGGGTGACGACGTGCCGTTCGCGCAGCAGTCCGCCGTCCTCGCCGTCCCGGACGACCTCCGCCAGCCAGCGTCCGCCGCCGAGGAAGTCCAGCGGCACCCGGTCCGTGCCGGCCGCTCCGGCGTGGACGGCGCCCAGGAACCAGCGGTCGCCGTGGCGCCGGGCGAACGTCGCGCTCTCGCCGGGCCGGCCCGACAGCAGCCGTGTCTCGTCCCAGACCGTCGGCACCTGTTCCAGGAAGCGAATGAGCTCGGGGCGGTCGCGGTAGGCGGTGACCGATCCGGCGTAGTTCTGGAAGCCGGACTCGTAGACCACCGACAGGGCCAGTTCGGCGGCGTCGGAGACGGTGCGGGTGCCGAACTGGAACCCCATGGGTGTGTAGTCCATCGAGCCGACCGCGTTCCGGGTGTACGGCAGCGCCGTCAGGCCGGTGGCCGGGACGGTCCCCTGCTCGGCGCCGTACACCGCCTCCAGGGTCATCACATGCGGCCAGGTCCGCTGGACGCCCTTGGGCAGCGTCGCGCCGTGGAAGTTGACGAGCAGCCGGTGCCGTGCGGTGTCCCGCAGGATGTCGTCGTACCAGCGGAAGCGCTCCTGGGAGTCGGAGTCCATGAAGTCGATCTTCAGTCCGGCCGCGCCCCACTTCTTCACCCGGGGCAGGAACTCCGCGCGCTCGGCCGCCGTGTCCAGGTCGCCGTAGTGCACCCACAGCAGTACCCGGACGCCCCGCTCGCGCGCGTAGGCGATGAGTTCGGGCATCCAGTCGGTAGTCTTCCAGCCGTCGTCCACCAGGGTGTACGGCCAGCCGCGGGCCGCGCTGAGGTCGACGAAGCGCTGCTGGGCGGCGAGGCTGCGCTGGGCGGCGCCGAAGCCGTCCAGCCAGGACCAGGCGACCGCGCCCGGCCGGATCCAGGAGGTGTCCGCGATGCGCGAGGGCGGGGCGAGGTCGTCGACCAGGGTGGACTCGGTGACGGTGGCGAGGTCGCCGACGACGGCCGTGCGCCAGGGGGTGGCCAGCGGTCCTTCGGAGGTCACGGCGGGGTCGGCGAGCTCCACCTCGTACGTGCCGTCGCCCCGCGTGTGGGCCAGGCGGCTCGCGTCGTACCGCCCGTCGACGTCCGACTCGGTGAGCAGGGCGTAGGTGTCCCCGACCCGGAACAGCGCCGGGTAGGCGTAGGTGCCGGAGTCCGCGTCCGCCGCCGTGGCCGGGGCGTAGAGGCGCTCGTAGTTGGGCGAGTACGGCGTGAGCCAGGCCTGCGCCGAGCCGGGCAGCCGGAACGCCGACGCCTCCCGTTCGACGGTGACCGTGCCCCTGCCGGGCAGGACGTAGCGGTAGGCGACGCCGTCGTCGGCGACCCGGACCACCAGCTCCAGGAGGGCGCCGCCGTGTCCGGCGAAGGTGAACCGGGTCTCCGTCATGCGCGCGGTGCGGCGCAGCTGTTTGCCGGTGGTCATGGAGTACCGCTCGGTCACCTGGCGGGTGTGCCGGGAGACCGGCCTGAGGCCGGAGGTGAGGTCGGCGGCGGAGGTGACGATGCCGAGCGGGGACGGTTCGAGCACCGTGGTGGCGCCCTTGCGGGCGGTCAGGGTGAGGGTGCCGTCCGCGGGGTCGAGGCGGACGACGGCCGTGACGGCGTCCCGGGACCCGCCGGGCTCCTGCACGGTCCAGCCGCCACCCGGTCCGGCGGCGTGGGCCGGCGCTGTGAGGGCGGTCAGGGCGAGCGCCGCGGCCAGGAGCAGCGTGAGGAGAGCGGGGAGGAGCGTCCGGCGCGGGCCGCCTGGCGACATGCGCGACGATATGGGCACGGGGGCCTCCGTCCAAGAGGTGACATCGTTGTCGTTCTTGGTTCCGGGTCATCCCTTCCCGCTCACCGGCTCCCCAACCACCGTGCGTCACAGGCAGGTTGGTGCCCCTCACGGCGGCGACGGGCGGCTCAGGACTCCCCGCCGCCCTCGTAGTGCAGCGAGATGGAGCGCAGGACGTCCGCGGAGGAGACGTCGGTGCGGCCCTCGTCGTGGACCTCGGCGAGCTGGACGAAGGCGAAGGTGAGCGCGGAGGTGATCTGCACGATGGCGGGTCCGAGCTTCGCGGTGACGATCTCCGCCACCTCACGCGCACTCGCGTCGGACGGGAGCTGGATCCGCGGAAGCATCTCCTCGAGCAGGCCGGCGACGGCACTGCCGGCGGTCACGTCGGCGGTCGGGTCGGCCCGCAGCCGGCGCCGCATCTCCAGGGCCTCGGTGAGAATGCCGACGCCCCGCTGCATGATCTCGCGCTGCTCCATGCCGCCAGCCTTGACACGGACTGGCCCGGCCAAACGCGTTCTGCCTATCATCCTGGTGAATGCACCTTTCCTGCGGTTTGTCCCTCCCGGGGGCGGACCCCGAGTGGGAGAGTCCTCGCCCGAGTGAGTGATCCATGTCCCGCACCGGCTCCAAGGACGACGGTGACGAGCTGCTGACCAGGCTCAGCACGCTGACGGCCCAGGCACGGGCGCAGGCGGAGGTGCAGCGCTCCCGGGTCGAGCTGGCTGTCGCGCTGCAGCGCGGGATGCTGCCGAGGGGGCTGCCCACCGCCGACGGGGTGCGCCTCGCGGTGCGGTACGTGCCCGCCAACCAGGGGCTCAACGTGGGCGGCGACTGGTACGACGCCTTCACCGTGCCCGACGGGCGGATCGGCCTGTCCATCGGGGACGTCCAGGGGCACAACATCGAGGCGGCGGCCTTCATGGGGCAGATCCGGGTCGGACTGCGGGCGCTCGCCTCCGTCGACAGTGATCCGGGCGAACTGCTCACCCGGACCAACGAGCTGCTGCTGACCCTGAGCCCGGACCTCTTCGCCACCTGCACCTTCCTGCGGCTCGACCCGCGGACGCGGCTGCTGGAGAGCGCCCGCGCCGGTCATCTGCCCTGTGTGTGGGCCACCGCGGACGGGCGCTCCGGCGTCACCGAGGACGAGGGCGGTCCGCCGCTGGGCGTCCAGTCCGGGGCGGTCTTCCCGGTGACCCGGCACCGGCTCGACTCCGGCGGGGTGTTCGTGATGGTCACCGACGGGGTCGTGGAGGGCCCGTCGATGCACCTCGACGAGGGGATGGACCAGGTCGCGCGGCTCGCGGGCGTCGCGGCGGTCGCCCGCATGGACGCCGACGCGCTGGCCGCCGCGGTCATCAAGGGGGCGGAGGAGGTGGGGCACGACGACGACGCGGCGGTCCTGGTGATCGGGCACGACCGGCTGGACGGTCAGCCATAGGGCCGACAGTCCCGTGCCTCCCGCCTCGCCGCCGTGGCCGCCGCGGTGTCTGATGGCAGGTGTGGTGGCTCGCCAGGATCTCCGTACACCGGCCGTCCTCGTGCTCGTGCTCGAGACGTCGGCCGTCGCCGCCGTCTACTACGCCGGGGCACGGCTGGGGCTGCTGTACGACCTGACCATGGACGGCTCGGTGGTGTCCCCCATCTGGCCGCCGACCGGGATCGCCGTCGCCTCGCTCCTGCTCCTCGGACCGCGCTGCTGGCCGGGAATCACCCTGGGCGCCCTGCTGGTACTCGTCCACCTCACCGGCACGCTGCAGTGGTCGTCGCTGGGGGTGCTGTTCGGCAACACCGCGGCACCGGTGTGCGCCTACCTGCTGCTGCGCAGGATGGGGTTCCGTACCGACCTCGGCCGATTACGGGACTGCGTCGGCCTGGTGTTCCTCGGCGCCTTCACCGCCATGCTGGTCAGCTCGTCCATCGGCACCGCGCTGCTCGTCGGCACGGGCGACCTGCCGCCGGGGCACTTCTGGTCGGTGTGGCTGGCCTGGTGGGTGGGCGACGCGATGGGGGTGCTGCTCATCGCGCCCGTGCTGCTGCTCCTGCCCCGGGTGCGCTCCCCGGCCCACTGGTCCCGCTGGAAGGAGGCTCTGGGCCTGGTGGTGATCGCGGCCGCCCTGGTGCCCTTCGCCACGCACAGCCCGGCCAGTCTGCTGTTCTCCGTCTACCCGCTGCTGATCTGGGCGGCGTTGCGCTTCGAGCTGCCCGGCAGCATCCTGTGCGCGCTGTTCGCCTCCGTGCTGGCCACCCACGCGGCAACCGAACGGGCGGGCCCCTTCGAGCACCTGTCGAACGTGCAGGTGATGATCAATCTGCATGCCTTCAACGCGGCGGCGGCCCTGACCTCCCTGCTGCTGTCCGCGGTCATCACCGAGCAGCACAACACCCGGCGGTCGGTGGAGCGGGCCTGCCAGGAACTGGTGGAGGTGCTGGAGCACCTGACGGCGGGCGAGGCGCCCCCGCCGGGGCGGGCGGCGCGGGAGGAGGGACCCGGCGCGCGCTGAGCGACGGAGGTGAACCGGTCGCGTGTGCGGAGCCGTTACGGCCGAACAGTATGAACGCAACCGCCCCGTCCATGGTTTCCGGAGGCCGGCGTTCCTAGCATCGCGGCGCGTGCGCAGCAACGCGCCGCCGAACCAGGAGCCGCACCGTGAACAGATTCCGCCCCGCCCTCCGTCTTCCCCGGTCCCTCCGCCCGCCGCGCGCCCGCCGGCGGACCCTGGGCCTGTGCCTCGCCGGGCTGCTCGCCGGCACCCTCGCTCAGGCTCCCGCCGCTCAGGCCCGCAGCGCGCCGCCCGAGCCCGCCACCTGTCCCCCCGGCCTGGCGGGCGACGCCACGTGCTACACCGGCACGGTCGCGAACGGCGCCCACTACGCGATCGCGGTACCGGAACGGTGGAACGGGAGTCTCGTCGTCCACGCCCACGGCGGCCCGGACCTCGGGGACGCCTCGGACCCCGCCCGCAGCGTCGAGGACCTGGAGCGCTGGCAGGTCGTGGTGGACCAGGGGTACGCCTGGGCCGGGTCGTCGTACCGCAGGGGCGGGTACGGCACCCGGATGGCCGCCGCCGACACCGAGAGCGTGCGGCGGCTGTTCGTCGAGGAGTTCGGCCGGCCCCTGCGCACCTACGTCCACGGCCAGTCCTGGGGCGGCGACGTGGCCGCCAAGGTCGTCGAGACCTACGCGGGGCCGCACGGCCCGTACGACGGCGCGCTGCTCACCAACGGCGTGCTGGCCGGCGGTTCGCGCGGCTACGACTACCGGGTCGACCTGCGCGTGGTCTACCAGTACTACTGCGCCAACCTGCCGCGGCCTGAGGAGCCGCGGTACCCGCTGTGGCAGGGCCTGCGCCGCGACTCGACGCTGACCACGGCCGGGCTGCGCGCCCGCCTCCAGGAATGCACCGGGTACGCCTCCCCGCCCGCCGGGCGCACCGCTCTCCAGCAGCGCAACCTGGACGACATCCTGAACGTCACCGGCATCCCGGAGCGGACGCTGGAGTCGCACCTGCGCTTCTCGGTGTTCACCTTCCGGGACATCGTGCACGGGCGGCTGGGCGGCCGTAACCCGTTCTCCAACCGCGGTGTGCGCTACTCCGGTTCGCACGACGACAAGGCGCTCAACGCCGGCGTGGAGCGGTTCGCCGCCGATCCCGCGGCCGTACGCGACCTGAGTTACGACAGCGACCTCACCGGCCGGGTGGCGATCCCGGTGCTCACGCTGCACGCGAAGGACGACCCCACCGCGTTCGTCGAGCACGAGGCCGCCTACCGCGACACGCTGCACGGCGCCCACCGGGACCGGTACCTGGTGCAGACGTTCACCGACGAGCACGAGCACTCCGGGCTCAGCACCTCCGAGTACGCCGGCTCGCTCGCGGCGCTGGACCGCTGGGTGCGCACCGGGCAGCGGCCGACGCCCCGTTCGGTCGCCGCGTCCTGCGCCGCGTTCGACCGCGCGTACGCCACCGGGTGCTTCTACGACACCGGGTACCGGCCCGCGTCGTACGCCTCCCGGGTGCGGCCCCGTCCGGGCGGCGCCACCTGGCCGGCGATGACGGCCGCGCAGGAGAGGGCCTGGAGCCGGGTTCCCGGGGTCGGCATCGCCCCCTGATCAGCGGGCCCGTGCGGTCACTGGCGCAGGGACGCGGCGTCGCCCATGACGACCACCGGGTGCGCCTCGGGGTCGAGCGCGAGGAGCAGGTCCCGCATGTGCTCCTTCTTCAAGCTCACGCACCCCTGGGTGGGCCCGTCGTGGTCGACGTGCAGCCAGATGCCGCCACCCCGGTCGCCGCCCAGCGGACGGGTCAGGTCCAGCGGTGAGGTGCCGGGTTCGCGGTTGTAGTCGATGGCGACGACGTAGTCGAAGGACCCCTCCAACGGCTCACCCTCGAAACCGGTGCCGCTGACGGCGAAGCTCTCGGATCGGTCGTACGGCAGCCGGGTGCCGGGGTCGGGCAGCCGTCCGCCCGCGTCGGAGAGGGTGTACACCCCGATGGGTGAGCGCAGGTCGCCCGCCCAGTGGTCGTCGGTCCAGCCCCTGAGCGCGTTGCGGGCGGGCCACGCCGGGCCGGCCGTCCAGCCGGTCCCGGTGTGCCGGTACAGCACCGCCTCCGAGTGGTTGGCGTCACGGCCGCGTCCGGTGACCACCACCACCTGGCGGGCGTCGGCCGGGATCCAGGCGCGGGTCCGCGGTCCGAGTCCGGGGACGACGGCGGGTGCCTCGGTGGCCGGTCGGCCCTGTGCGGTGCCGTCGGCCCCGGGCGCGCCGTCCGCCGGGGCGGCCCGGGACGGCGCCTCGCGCGCGGTGCGTCCGGTGGAGGCGGCGTCGTCCCGCGCGCCGGTGCCGCCGCCCGCCCCGCATCCGGCGAGGGCGGTGAGGACGACGAGGACGACGGCCGGCCACCACGCCCGGGCGCGGACGGGGGCGGGGACGGCGGCCGGCCGCCGGGCGGCGCCGGACACGGCGCGGCGCGGGCGGTCCGGGCAGTCGATCGATGAAGCCATGCCCTCAGCGTGACTTCGTCTTCCCGTCAACGCCTCGGCTCCCCGCGCGCGTCCGGGCGAAGTCCCCCGTCTGCACCGCCCGGAACGGGTGCCGCCGGCACCGGTGGAGCTTCCGGCAAGGGGCCGTACGGGTGACGGGCCCGCACCCGGGCGTGGGGTGCGGGCCCGCCGGACGGAGCAATCGGTGTGTGAACGCCTACCGGTTGATCACGAAGGCCGAGCCGGGTTCGATCCGCACGTCACCTTCCGCCGAACCGGTGATGGTGACGTTCGACAGGGTGGCGCTGCCCCGGGCCCCGCTCATGGCGAGGATGCCGGAACCGTTGGCCGACTCGCTGATGGTGACGTCCGAGATCCGCACGTCCGGCATGACGCCACCGCCGGTCTTGAACTGGATCCCGTCGTAGGTCGAGTCGTGGATGTCGGTGTCCCGGATCACCACGCCGGGGATGTCGGGGCCCTGGGCGAACAGGGTGATCGCGCCGAACTCCTGGTCCTCGTTCCAGAAGGCGCCGCCGGTGCGGTACAGCCCGTTGCCGGCGATCAGGGTCTGCCCGGAGAACGGCGTCGGGTCGTGGTCGGTGGCCAGCATGATGCCGGGGTAGTTCATCGTGTCGTACACGAGGTTGTTCTCGATCGTGTTCCCGTGTCCGCCGTAGACGGCGATGCCGTTGGCGCGCCAGGGCAGTTGGACGGTGTTGTTGCGGAAGTGGTTGTCATGGCCGGTGTCGGTCGCCGGGTTCTTGACGTACTTGCTCGACCAGACGGCCAGCGCGTCGTCGCCGGTGTTGCGGAACGACGAGTTCTGCACCGTGGAGTCGTGACTGCCGTTGGTGAGGTTGATGCCGTCCGCGTAGGTGTCGCGGATCCGCATGCCGGTGAACTCCAGTCCGTCGGCGGGGTTCCACAGCTCGGGGATGTTGGAGTAGTCGCGGCCCACCCAGACGCCGACGTTGGCGTGCTCGATCCACACGTTGCTGATCTTCGTGTTCCTGCCGAAGCGTCCGTTGAGGCCGACGCCGCCCTCGGCTCCGCCGTCGCCGCCCCGGATGGTGCCCGAGCCGAAGATCGCGATGTCGGAGATCCTCGTGTTGTCGTCGATGTCGAAGCCGAAGTTGCCCTCGTGCGGGTGGTTGATGCCGCCCGCCTGGTGCGGGGGCGTCAGGGTGTACAGCTGGGAGTGCCACATGCCGGCGCCCCGGACGGTGACGTCACGGATGCCGACCTGGTTGAACTGCCCCCGGTCGAGGGGGTCGTCGGTGAGGATCTTCTGTTCCTGGCGCCACTGTCCGGCCGGGATCCACACGCAGTCGATCTCGCCCCGCTGGTCGGCGGTGACGGCGCGCTGGATGGCGGCGGTGTCGTCGATGCCGTCGTTGGGGACGGCGCCGTACTCGGTGATGGACACGCACCCGGCCGGTTTCCCGGCGGGCGGGGCCACCTGTTCCAGATCGATCAGGTCGACGACGTAGTAGGCGGCGCTGTCGTCGGCGTCGCGCTGGAGCCGGAACACGGTGCCCGCGGGGTAGGTGGCGTCGAGCAGCGCGTGGGACTCGTCGAAGAGGCGGCGCGCGTCGGCCTGCGGGGTGTTGGTGAGTCCCTCGGGGTCGTCGGTCCTGCCGTACAGCCAGCTGTGCTTGGAGCTGAGGCCGAGCTTGCGGACGAACGTCCCGTCGGCGTAGAGGCTGAGGGTGGCCTCGGTGCCGCCGCCGCCCGGGGCGTCGGGGATGGAGTTGCGCACGACGACCGAGTTGGTGGCTCCGGTGGAGGTGAACTCGACGTACTGGCCGGTGGCGTCGAGCCGGACGGACGCGCGGCCGGAGGACTCGGTGGCGAAGTTGGTGTGTCCGAAGGTGCGCTTGGCGTCGGCGGTCAGGAGGGTGCCCCGGTAGGTGCCGTCCTCCGCCTCGTACTCGGTGTACGGGACGGCGGCGCCGCGGCCGACGACGAGGGAGCGGCTGAGGACGTTGTTGGTCTCGTCGGTCTCGGTGACCGTGTTCGTGGCGTCCGCGGTGGCGGTGAGGACGGCGGGCCCCGCGGTGGCGGTCCAGGTGCCGCCGGTCGCCACCTCGGCGGTGGCGCCCGCGGCGATCGCCCCGGTGGTGCCGTCGAGGGTGCGGCCGGCCACGGTGAGGCGGGTGACCGAACCCGCCGGGGCCGGTGAGGTGCCCCGGTTGTGCACGGACACGGTGAAGGACACCGGCGCTCCGGCGGCCGGGGTGGCCGGGGTGGTCCGGATCGCGGTGACCTCCAGGTCGGGCCCGGGGCTCTGAGCGACGGTCAGCCGTTCTGAGGCGGTGCGGCTGTTGTTGGTCTCGTCCAGCTCAGGGACGGTGTCCGTGGGGTCGACCACGGCGGACACGGTGTAGCCGCCCCGGGCGCGGGTGCCCGCGTCGACCGACACGGTGGTGGAGTCCCCGGGGGCGAGCGCGCCGACGGGGGCGCTGCCCACGACGGTGCCTTCCAGGCTGACGTCCACGGTGGCGGCGGCGGTCGGGGCGGTACCGGCGTTGCGCACGGTCGCGCGGACGGTGACGGGGTCCGTCTCGGTGGGGGCGGCCGGCGTCCAGTCCAGGCCGATAACGATCAGGTCGGGGTTGGCCGCGGCGGTGCCCTGGACCTGCAGCTCGGCGACCTGGGCGCCGTATCCGGCGGAGTTGTGGGTGAACCTCAGCTGTACGTCGGCGTACCGGCCGCTCACCGGGATGGTGACGGCGTTGCCGTTGCCGGCCGGGTCGAAGGTGTAGTCGGCGCGGGCCTTGAGCGTGGTGAACGCGCTCGACGACCGGTCGCGGCCGAGGACTTCGATGCTCTGGGTGCGCCTCTCCCACACGGCGTCCGGGTTGAGCCGGACGACCACGCCGGTGAGGTCGGCCTCGGCGCCGAGCCGGACGGTGAGGGTGGCGGGGTGGCCGCCCGACTCCCAGTAGCTGCCGGTCTGCCCGTCGTTGGCGTTGGCTGCCACGAAGGAGTGAATCACGGAGGACGCCTCGATCGGTTTGCCCAGCGCCAGATTGGTCCCGTCGGCCGGTGGCTGACCGGGTCCGCTCCCCGCGTCCTCGCCGTACACCTCGACCTCGGAGAGCTGGGCGGCGTTCCATCCGGTGTTGGCGGTCACCCGCACCCTGAGGTGGCGTACGTCGCGCGCCGGGAAGGCGAGGGTGACGCTGTTGCCCTGTCCGGGGTCGAAGCGGTGGGCGGCGGAAGGCGACAGCGCGGTGAAGGAGCTGCCGTCGGTGCTGCCCTCCACGGCGAGGGTCTGGGTGCGGGCCTCCCAGGCGGCCGGCAGCTTCAGGACGACCTCGTCCACGCTCACCGTGGCACCGAGGTCGATGCGGACGGACTGCGGGAACGCCCCCGACGGGCCTTCCCAGTACGTGAGTTGACTGCCGTCGGTGACATGTGGGGCGGGGTACTCGGGGTGGGACCCGGTGGCCGTGGCGCTTCTGCCGAGCGCCAGATCGGGTCCGCGGACCGCCGTGGCGGCGGCGCCGGCCGTACCGGGTGAGAGGCCGGCGGCGATCAGTCCGGCCAGGAGCAGGCCGGTGATCGTGCGCAGGCCGCAACGCGTGCGTCTCATGAGGTCCTCGTTCCGCGACGGGTGCCGGGGCGCGCGGCCACCCGGGCAGCCCGAAGCTCCTGCCATGGATTGCCATCACGCGATTCGACTTTTGCAGATGCTCGTGCGTTTCTTGCGGCTCTCGCATTGAAGTTTCCGGCTCGGGCCCGGCTTGTCAATGGCATGAACACAGCATCCGCAGTGGATCACGGGGGCCTCGCCACCCGTTGGACGTCAACAGCGCACCGCACACGAGAAGAACGAAGGAGAAACGGTCAACCCCGCCCGGCCTTACCATGGCTGGCCACCGGCAGACCACCCGACGAAAGGACACCCACATGTCCGACCATTCGACCGTCGCCACCGATCTCACGTCGCAGTACGTCGCCCAGGTCACCAACGACCTGGAGCGCAACGTCAAGGAGCAGGAGCGGGTCGGTGCCGAGATCGCCGACCTCCAGCAGCAGTTGACCGTGCTCCAGCGGGACCACACCCTGCTGGTGAAGATGCGGCAGGCTCTGGAGGTCGCCACGGCCCCCGCCGCAGCCGCGGCCGCAGTCGAGGCCGCCGAGCCCGTCACGCCCGCGGAACCCGCCGCGTCCGCCACCGGGCCCGCCGCGACGACCGAGGCCGCGGAGGCGGCCGAGCCCGCGACGTCCGCCGAGGAACCGGCCGTGACCGGCGGCGCGACCGTGCCCGCTCCGCGCACCCGCAGCAGCGTCACGTCCGGCGCGGAGAAGCCGAAGCGGACGAGGAAGAAGGCCGCCGCGTCCGCCGGTGCGGCCACGTCCGCCCCGTCGGGGTCGGCGAAGTCGGCGAAGTCGGCGCGCAAGCCGTCCACCGCCAAGCCCGCGGGCAAGCCGTCGGCCACGAAGGCCGCCCGCACGGCGTCGGCGCCGGCGAAGGCGGCCAGGACGAGGTCCACCGCGGCCAGGCCCACCGCGGCCAAGCCCGCCGCGGCGCGTCCGGCCAAGGGCGACACGCCGAAGCTGGTCGACCTCGTCCGCCGGCACCTGGGCGAGCAGAACGAACCGCGCTCGGCGGCGGAGGTCGCCGCGGCGCTGGGCGAGGCGCATCCCGGACGCGGCATCAAGACCACGGTCGTGCGCAGCACCCTGGAAGGTCTGGTGGCCCGCAACCAGGCCCAGCGCACCAAGCAGGGTTCGTCGGTGTTCTACACCACGCCCGACGGCACCGGGCCGGCCCCGGAGCGGGCGGCGGACGCACGCGCCTGAGGCCGGCCGCTCGCGTTCAGGGACGCGTGTGCCGCACCTGGAGCGGCTCGAACGCGACACGGGTGCGGGAGGCGTCCCGCGCCCAGACGACCTCCACGGTCCCGTCCTGCACCAGCACGTCGGTCACCTCCCGCGACAGCCGCGGGGCGTCCGGGTCGGCGGTGAGGGCCGCCAGGCCGACGTGCACCGAGGTGCCCCCGCATCCGCCGGTGAGGCGGGGGACGCGCGCCCACGGGGTCCAGGCCGTGCCCTGCGGGGCGGGCAGCAGCTCCGGGGCCGGCTCGTCCCAGCCGTACAGGCCGTGCAGGGCGGACAGCGACGGCTCCTCCGCGCCGGTGGCCCAGCCGGTGAGGGTGACGCGCGATCCGGGCGGCGCCCCCACCACGCGGTGCACGCGCAGTTCCAGTTGGCCGTGCGCGACGGTGACGCTCTCGACCCGCAGGCCCGGCACCATCGGCGGTCCCTCGGCGAAGACGGGCCGGTGCCAGGAGGCGGCCCAGCCCCAGCCGTCGCCGTGCCCCGCACCCAAGGGGTGGACGCGCCGTCGCACACTGTGCCGTCCGCCCACCTCCACGGACAGGTGGTTGTCGGCGACGTTCCCGCGTGCGGTGGGTCCCGTGCGGGTGGAGTAGGCCTGGCGGCCGTAGTGCGGGTCGTCCCCGGCCGCGGACTCCCCCTCGTGCGGCCGCACATGGTCACTGCCGTGGTTGTGCAGCCGTACGATCCCGTCGGCGCGGGTGGTCTGGAGGAGCAGGCCGGGGCCGGGCAGGGACAGCACGCGGTCGGCCTCCTCCACCGGGGCGGGCTCCTCGGTGTCCGTCCACAAGGGGTGGCCGGCGGGGGCGAGCAGCGCGACGAACGCCTTCGACGCCCAGTACGGCGACGCGGGACCGGAGTACTCCTGGAGGCTCGCCTCGTGCGGGCCGTACCAGCCGAGGGACAGCAGTCCGTCGGCGGTGAGCGCGCCCCGGTCGAGAAAGTGGCGCAGGCTGCCGCTCGCGATGCGGCGGGAGGCGCCCGGGGTGAGCGGGGTGTGTCCCGTCACCGCTCCCAGCGACACGGCGGCGGAGGCGGCGAAGCGGTACGTCAGGGAGCGGCCGTAGTGCAGCGGGGCGCCGTCCGCTCCGAACATCAGGGAGAAGCCGTCCAGGTGGGCGCGCAGGCGTCCGCCATGGTGGACGAGGGCGTCGGTGTCGCCGGAGAGGTGGGCGTCGAGGACCGGGTACAGGTGCAGGGCCCAGCCGTTGTAGTGGTCGAAGGCGCGTCCGTCGCCGTCGGCGTACCAGCCGTCGCCCCGGTACCAGCTCTCCAGCAGCTCCAGCGCGCGTTGCCGGGCGGCGGCGGTCCCGGCGTCGCCCCGGCCGACGGACTCCAGGAACCCGGCGACGGTGTACGGGAACAGGTACCAGTTGTTGGGCGCGGGGGTGTGCCGCAGCGCGCCGCGCAGCCACTCCTCGGCACGGTCCCGCACGTCGGCGTCGAGCTTGTCCCACAGCCAGGGCACGGTGAGCCGCAGGCCGAGCGCGACGGACGCGGACTCGACCATGGGCTGGCCCTGGACGTCGAAGTCGAGGATGCGCGGCCAGGATTCGGTGTCGTCGCGGCCGGGGGCGCGGGTGCCGGCGGCGAGTCCGTCGGCGTACCGCTCCAGCAGGCGGTGGGGGTCGTCGCCCCCGGCGCCCGCGACGCGGAAGGCGGCGGCGAGGAACGTCCGGGCGTAACCCTCCAGACCGTCGGAGCGCACGCCCGACCGGGAAGGGCGGCCGGGCAGGTGCAGCAGGGCACTGCCGGGGGTGGCCCGGCGCCAGGCGGCCGTGAGCAGTCCGTCGGCCACCGCCTCCCAGTGGGCGCGGGTGTATCCGGTGCGGGGACTGAGGTCGTGGTCGTCGGCGGGCAGTTCGAACGGGATGCTCATGCCTGGAAGGCCAGCCTTTCGCGTCGTACGGGATGCAGGAAGCCTTCTCCGCGGGCCCAGCGCGCGATCTCGGAGACGGCCGTGTCGGCGAGCCGGCGCCACTCGTTGCCCTGCGAGCCGGCGAGGTGCGGGGTGAGCAGGACGTGCTCGCAGTCCCACAACGGGTGCCCGGGCGGCAGGACTTCCGGGTCGGTCACGTCGAGCACCGCCCGGACACGCCCGGCCACGGCGGCGTCGGTGAGGGCGTCCTGGTCGAGGACCGCGCCGCGTGCCGTGTTGATGAGTACGGCGTCGGCGCGCATGGAGTCGATGAGTTCACGGGAGACCAGTCCGCGCGTCTCGGGCAGCAGGGGGGTGTGCACGCTGACCGTGTCGCTGCGCCGGAACAGCTCCGCGAGGTCCACGCGCCGCACGCCGAGCCGCGCGGCCTCGGCGTCGTCGACGTAGGGGTCGTGGAGCAGCACCTCGACGTCGTGCGGGCGGAGCAGGTCGATCACCCGGCGGCCGATGAGGGACGCGGAGAGGATGCCGACGGTGCGGCGGTGGTTGCCGACGGTGCGAGGGGTACGCAGCCAGTCGGCGCGAGCGCGGGCGGCGCGGTAGTCGCGGGCGCTCTCCAGCGCCCGTTTGCCGGTGAGCAGGATCATCGCGAGGGTGTACTCGGCGACGGGAACGGCGTTGGCCGCGGCGGCGGACGCCACCTCGATGCCGCGTTCCCAGCAGGCGTCGGTGACATGGCCGCGGACGCTGCCGGCGGTGTGCACGACGGCCCGCAGCCGGGGCGACGCCCGCAGGACGCCGTCGTCCAGGGGCGGGCAGCCCCAGCCGGTGACGAGCAGGTCGACGTCGGCCAGCACCGCGCGGGCGGCGGGGGTGGTGAAGTCGTCCAGCACCGTCGGGGCGAGGTCGCACAGGGCGTCGAGGGCGGCGCGGGACTCGGGGTCGAGGACGGCGGAGGCGACGTCCGGGGCCATGGCGAGGGCGGCGCGGGGGCGGGGGCCGGGCTGGGGCTCGGTCATGTGGTGCGGCAACTCCTTGCGTACGGGGTCACTTCACGGCGCCGGCGGTCAGACCGCTGCGCCAGAAGCGCTGGAGCAGGGCGAAGGCGAGGATCAGCGGCACGACGGCGAGCAGCGATCCCATGATGACCACGGGGTAGTACTCCGGTGAGACCGACGCCGAGCTGTTCCACGCGTACAGTCCGAGGCTGACTGGGTACAGGTCCTGGTCGGAGAGCATCACCATGGGCAGGAAGAAGTTGTTCCAGATGGCGGTGAGCTGGAACAGGAACACGGTCACCAGACCGGGTCCGAGCATCCGCAGCGCGACCCGCGCGTACATGGTGAGTTCGCCCGCGCCGTCGATGCGGGCGGCCTCCAGCACCTCGTCGGGGACGTAGCCCTGGCTGAAGATGCGGCCGAGGTAGACGCCGAACGGGTTGAAGAGAACAGGGATGAACACCGCCCAGAAGGTGTTGACGAGTCCGGCCTCGGAGGCCATCAGGTACAGCGGCAGGGCGAGGACGGTCTGCGGCACCATGACGGCCGCGAGGACCAGCCCGAAGAGCTTCTCCTTGTGCCGGAAGCGGTACTTGTCGAAGGCGTAGCCGCAGGCGACGCTCACCAGGGCGCCGACGGCGGCGCCGAGCACCGCGTACAGCAGGCTGTTGACGTACCAGCGTCCGTACTGGCCGCCGTCCATGGCGAACAGGTTGGTGAGGTTCTGGCCGAAGGAGAAGTCGCCGAGCGACAGCAGGTCGCTGCCGAACAGGGCGTCCCGGCTCTTGGCGGCGGCGAGCACCAGCCACAGCACGGGCAGCAGGGTGTAGAGCACGGACAGGCCGACGACGGCGTTGACGGTGGCCCGGCCCAGCAGGCGGGGGCGCAGCAGGGTGGAGCCGGTGGCGCTCATCGGGCCTCCTCGGCGGTGGAGTTGCGGCTGGTGAGGCGGGTGACGCCGTAGGACAGGGCGATGGTGCACAGCAGCAGGACGACGGAGGCGGCAGCGGCGAGGCTGTAGTTGGTGCGGGTGAAGGCCGCGTCGTAGATGTACATGCTGGGCGAGAAACGGGAGTTGATCATCGGGGAGGACTGGCTGAGCAGCATCGGCTCGGTGAACAGCTGCAGCGCCCAGATCAGGGTGAACATGGCGACCATCACGATGGAGGCCCGCACCAGCGGGGTCTTCACCTGGAGCGCGGTGCGCACGGGTCCCGCGCCGTCGACGACGGCGGCCTCGATCACCTCACGGGGCACGGCCTGGAGGGCGGCGTAGAAGACCACCATGTTGTAGCCGAGGTTGCTCCACAGGGCGATGTTGACGATGGACGGCAGGACGGTGTGCACGCCGAGGAAGTCGATCGTGACGTCGGCGCGGGCGAACAGGTCGACGACCGGGCTGATGCCGGGGGTGTAGAGGTACAGCCAGATGAGGGCGGCGATGATGCCGGGCACCGCGTGCGGCAGGAACAGCCCGAGCTGGGCGAAGCCGCGCAGGCGTACGACGCCGGAGTCGAGCAGCAGGGCCAGCAGGAGCGCACCGACCACCATGAGCGGGATGTAGATCAGGCAGTACAGGGCGACCGTGCCGAGTCCGCCGAGGAAGGTCGGGTCGGTGAGGACGGCGGCGTAACTGCGCAGTCCGACGAAGACGGTGCGTTCGGGGCCGAAGCCGAGTCCGGGCTGGTCGTCGCTGTAGAAGCTGAGGTAGGCGGCGGTGCCGACGGGGATCAGGAAGACGGTGACCAGCAGCAGGAAGAAGGGTGCCATCAGCACGCCGGCGGCGCCCAGCCGGCGGCGCCGGGCGGTCCCGCGGGCGCGGGCGGAGGGGGCGGCGGCGCGCGGGACGGGGGCCCGCACGGTGTGCTCGGTCGTCGCGGTCATGGGGGTGTCACCTGCCTTTCGGGCGGCTCAGGTGCTGCGCTGGGTGGTCGACAGGCCGAGGGCCCTGAGGTCGGGCATGGTGCCGTCCTGGGCAGCGCGCACCGCGTCGGTCAGCGACCCGCGGCCCGCTCCGACCCGCGCGAACGAGTCCTGCATGACCCGGCCGGTGGCGGTCATCCGCGGGCCCCAGACCCAGCCGTCGCGGATCTTGTCCGCCTCCCTCTCGAAGAGGGTGTAGATGTCCTGGCCGCCGTAGTAGGAACGGTCGAAGGCGTCCCGGCCGACGGCGACCAGGGCGGAGGCCGCCGGGTACTGACTGCTGGTGCCGCTGGACAGGCGGGCGCGCAGGGCGTCGGGGTGGGAGACCTGCCAGGCGATGAACTCCATCGCGGCCTCGGGGTGCCTGCTGTCCTTGGTGACGGCGAAGGTGGAGCCGCCGTGGGTGCCGACGGCGGGACGGCCGGTGTCCCACTGGGGCAGCGGGGCGATGCGCCACTGCCCCTTCTGGCCGGGGCGGGCGTTCATCTGGGCGCCCGCGTCCCAGGCGCCGCTGAGCCGGGTGAGGACGAGTCCGCCGCCGATCTGGGCGTCGGACTGCCGGCTCTCGACGGCGTTGACGAAGACCTCGTCGCGGTCGATGAGGTCCTGCCAGTACGCGGCGACGCGCCGGGTCGGGGCGTCGGCGAGGGAGACGTTCCAGGCACCGTCGCGGGTGTCGAACCACTGGGCTCCCGCCTGCCAGGAGTAGGCGGCGAACTGGGTGGCGCCGTCGGTGGGGAAGAGCACGAGCCGCCGGCCCGGCGCCTTGCGGCGTACGACGCGGGCGAGGTCGGCGAACTCGTCCCAGGTACTAGGCACTTCGAGGCCGTAGCGGTCGAACAGGTCGGCCCGGTAGTGCATCACCATCGGCTCGACGTCGAGGGGGACGCTGAACACACGCTCCTGGAAGGTGGTCAGGCCGAACGCCTGCGGCAGCAGCCTCGCCCGCAGCCGGTCGTCGACCAGGTCGGTGATGTCGCGGGCGACGCCGTCGATGGCGAACCCCGGCACCTGCGGGTACTCGATGGTGGCGACGTCCGGGGCGTTGCCCGCGCGGGCGGCGTTGCTGAGCTTGGCGTAGCCGCCCTGCCCTCCGGAGGGGATCTGCTGGAAGTCGACCTGGATGCGGTCGTGGGTGCGGTTGAAGGCGTCGACCACTTCCTGGCTGCCGCGCAGGGCGGACCAGAAGGTGACGCGTACGGCTCTCTTGCTACCGGTGCTGCTGCCTGATGGGGCGTCGTCCGCGCCCCCGCTGCAGGCGCCGAGGGCTCCTGCAAACGGCGCGGCGGCCATCGCGGCGAGCACGGATCGACGGCGGTGTCGACCGGGCATGGCGCCTCCCGCGGCTCCTGGCGTGTCCGGGGACACGGCTGTTCGGGACACGGGAATCGTCGGGGCTCGACCGGTAAACGGTCAATAGATCGATCAGAAGAAGATGAAACGTTCAAACGCTCATTGGTCGGGGTGGGTGGTCAGAGGGCGCGCGTGGAGCCGCGCACGGACAGGGAGGGCAGCAGCTCCACCCTGCGCACCGGGGTCCGCGCGCCCGCCTCCGAGTCAAGCCGCTCGAGGAGGAGTTCGGCGGCGGCCCGCCCGACGTCCGCCTTGGGCGGGGCGACGGCCGTGAGCGGTGTGGTGCCCAGCCCTGCCACCACGTCGTCGTAGGCCACGACGGAGCAGTCCTCCGGCACCCGCACCCCGTGGTCCGCCAGCCGCTGCACCAGCATCAGCGCGTCGACGTCGCCGTGCAGCACGGCCGCCGTGGCGCCCGTACCGCGCAGCACCTCGTGCAGGCCGGCGGTCTCCTCCGCGGTGTACGGCCCCTCCTGGCCGGCCTCGGGAGCGCACAGCGTCCACGCCCACGCCTCGACGAGCGGGTGTGCCCCGGCGATCCGCGCGCACGCCGACCGCAGGGTGCGCGCGGTGGGGCTGTCGTCGCGGGTGGCGAACACGATCCGCCGGTGCCCGAGGCCCACCAGGTGCTCCACGGCCAGGTGGGCGCCGTAGGCGTGGTCGGAGCAGACCGCGTCCATGGCGTGCAGCGGGGTGCCGGGACCGGGGCGCCGTTCCATGAGCACCGCGGGCACCTCCAGCGCGGCGAGCCACGGGTGGTCGGCCTCCTCGTCGGCGAGGGTGCGCCAGCGCGGGGCGAGCAGCAGCCCGGCGGCCCCGTCCTCCAACGCCCGCTCGACGAGAGGCCGTTCGGCGCCGGAGACCTGGGGCGCGATGTGCAGGGCGATGCGCTTGCCGGACGCCTCCAGGACGGAACGGGCGCCGTGCAGGGACTCGTACAGGTAGGTGTGGCGCTCCGGCACGACGACGGCCACGGTGTCGCCGTCCGGCGGGCGCGGCGCGGGAACGTCCCGGGCGGCGAGGGTGGACCGCACGACACCGTGCCCGCGGCGCAGCCGCCCCTCCCGGGCCAGTTCCTCCACGTCCCGTCGCACGGTCACCACCGACACCTCGAGCTCGGCGGCGAGATCGGTCACCCGCGCCGACCCCCGGGACTCCACGGCAGCCAGGATCCGCTGCCTCCTGACCTCGACCGGCTCGCGCATGAGGTCCTCCCCCGCGACGGAATGTTCGTTTGAGCGATACGGGCATCATAACGATCGCTCCGACGGGCGTCCCGGCCCCGCGCGCAGGGGGTCAGGCGTCGCGGGTGCGGATCGTCATGCCCGGGCGGCGGCGGTGGACGGTGAGGTAGGTGAGGCCGTCGTCGCCCGCGGTCAGGGCGCGGGTCGAGCCGTGGGGGAGCCAGGTCAGGGTGCCGGCGGGCAGCGGGTGGTCGCCGTCCGGGGCGTTGAGGGTGCCGTGGCCGGACAGGACCAGGAGGAGGACGTCGAGGTCGGGTTCGCGGTGGGTGTCCACGCGGTGGCCGGACGGCAGGTGGACCACGTTGGCGTCGAGCTGGCGGCCGGACTCGGCGAGCCGCCACAGCGCGCCGGCCGCCGCGTCGTCGACGGCCGCGAGCGCGGCCGTGTCGCAGAGGATGCGGGGCAGGGGTGCTGCCTCGTCGTCCGGTGTTCCGGTGTGCTCCGACGTCATGGTCCGCCGCCGTCCGTCCCCGCGTCCCGGCCGCCGCCGGGTGTCACGCGCTCGCTGTCGTGCGGGAACCTAGCACGCCGCCGGGGGCAGGGCGGCGAGCCAGTCCGTCAGGAGGCGGTTGGTCTCCTCGGGCCGCTCCTGCTGCAGCCAGTGGCCGCAGCCGTCGAGGATGTGGGAGGACACCAGACCGGGCAGCGTGACGGGGAAGGCCGCGATGGCGTCGGCCATCCATGTGGTGGACGCGTCGAGTTCGCCGCCGATGAACAGGGACGGCTGGATGAGCGGAGCGCCGTCGTACTCCGCGAGGTCCTCCCAGTCCCGGTCCAGGTTGCGGTAGCGGGCCAGCGCCCCCCTCGCGCCGGTGCGCTCGAACTCCCCCGCGAACACGTCGAGATCGGTCTCGCCGAGCCAGTCGGGCAGCCGGTCCGCCGGGAAGCGTTCGCGGAGGGTCCCGCCCGGCCCCACGAAGTACGGCGGGGGCGCGTCGGGCCCCGGCATCGTGTCACCGGACAGGGCCGCGTAGAAGCCGGCGAGCCACCCGCGTACGTCGGGCTCGATCTCGGTCTCGGCGCGTCCCGGCTCCTGGAAGTACGAGACGTAGAACTCCTCGTCGCCGCCGACCGAGGCGAAGACCGTGCTGGGCCTCGGGCCGCCGCGCGGCGCGTACGGCACGCTGAGCATGGCCACCGCGCGGAAGATGTCGGGCCGGATCAGGGCGGCGTTCGCGGCGACGGCCGAGCCCCAGTCGTGGCCGACGACGACGGCGGTCCGCTCCCCCAGGGCGTCGACCACAGCGACGGCGTCCGCGACGAGTTCCCGCATACGGAACGCGTCCGTGGCTGCGGGCCGGGAGGAGCGGCCGTAGCCGCGCACGTCGACGGCGACCGCCCGGTAGCCGGCCGCCGCCAGCACGGGCAGCTGGTGACGCCAGGAGTACCAGCTCTCGGGGAAGCCGTGCAGGAGCAGCACCAGCGGTCCGCTGCCCTGTTCCACCAGGTGCGTCCGCCCCGCGGGCGAGGCGACCAGGCGGTGGACCGGGGTTGTCACGGGGCGGGAGGACGTGGGCTCGGGCACGGCTGCTCCAGGGTCGTTCTAGGTGCGCGGACTCCGGGCCGGTGCGGCCCCGAGGTCGTTCCCCGAGCATGGTCCGGTCGGCGGCGGGACGGCGAGCGATGTTGCCGGTTCCGCAAAACGGCCGCCGGCCGACCCCGGTCACGGCCGAGGTTCCGGGTCGGCCCTACGAAGCCGCGGGTCCCGCCCGACCCCGATGAACCCCCGGCCATGGACCCGGCTGCCTTGCCGTCCGTGGGCCCGCCACCGGCCCGTTCCGCCACCGGGCCGTGCTGACGAAGCGCGGTCCGGCGGCGGAGGCGGCCGGCGTGGTGCCGCCGAGGTTGAGAAAGGGACAGCCCGTGGACGACGCCTCGCGCCCGTGTGGACGCCTGCTCCCGCCGTCAGATCCAGCCGCGGGCGGCAGCCTCCACGCCGGCCTGGAAGCGTGTCGTCGCGTCGAGACGCGTCATCAGCGCGGCGATGCGGCGCGTCGCCGTCCGGGTGCTGAGCCCCAGCTGGCGGGCGATGGCCTGGTCCTTGAGCCCGGCGCGGAGCATCGTCAGCAAGGCGACCTCCTCGCTGGTGGGTTTGCTCCTGTCCGTGTCCGGGCCGGGTGTACCGATGGGCAACGCCTTGTCCCAGTACGTCTCGTAGAGTTCGATCAGGGCGTCCAGGAGTCCGGAGGGGTGTACGACGGCGAGGTTGTCGTAGGCGCCGCCGACCAAGGGGACGAGGGCCACGCGGCGGTCGATGATGTGCAGCTTGAAGGGCAGGCTGGGCAGCATCCGGGCCTGCTCGCCGAGTTCGACCATCTCCAGCACCGTCTCGAAGCGGCCCGGACGCCCCATGGACTCCGGGCAGTAGACCGAGCGGAGGTCCACGCCGCGGCGCGCCCAGGCGGCGGTCGACGCCTTCTCCGCCTCGTTGGTGTGCGGGAGACCGTCGGCGCGGTCGTGGTACGGCGGCCGGTCCAGGATCCACAGGTGCGTACTGACCGACTGGTTGAGCTCGTCGATCCGCTGCGCGACGACGTCGCGTCCCGACAGGACCTCCACCAGGCTGCCGGGATCGGTACGCAGCCGGCCCGCCCGGTACTCCTCCTCGAGGTCCTCGACGACCGTCCCCACCGCGGCGAACGCCGCCTCCGCCGCCAGCCGCCGCTGGTTGAGCAGGGCGGTCAGTGCGGTGCCCGGCCCGACGGGCCGGTGGCCTCCGCTGCCGTCAGGGCGCAACAGCCCCATACCGACGAGCCGGTTCACGGCCCGGCGGACACGGTCCGGGGACGCGCCGGCCGTCCTGGCGTACTCCTGCGGGCGGAGGTCCGCCCTGGTGAGGAACGCGCGGTAGACGCCCTCGTCGAACTCGCAGATGCCCAGTGGCTCCAACACGTGTGCGCTCCTCCGATGGCGTGATCCGCCAGATGTCCGAAGACGCCACAAGATTATCTGGACACCGGCCCTTCGGAAGCCGTTCACTTCTGAACCGTTGGATCCCCCGCAGCGCCCCGGACGTGGCCTCCACCCGCACCCCGTCACGCCCACGTGTCCCGTGCTGTCCGGCCTTTCCCCTTCTGGAGGACCGATCTTGGCCCCGAAGTCACGCGTGAGACCGGCCGCCCTCGTGGCGGCCTCCCTCTTCGCCCTGTCCCTGTCGTCCGTCGCTCCCGCCCACGCGGCTCCGCCGTCCGGTCCCACTCCGGTGCCGGTGAAGGACCTGCCCGCGGGCCGTTACGTCGTCACCCTCGCCGACCAGCCGATAGCCGCCTACCGGGGAGGGGTCGACGGCATACCCGGCACCGCCCCCGCACCCGGCGGCAAGGTCGACCTGGCCGACGCCGACGCCGTGCGCTACCGCACGCACCTCACCGGCGAACACCGCGCCGTCGCCGCGTCGGTGGGCGCGCGGATCGAGCGCCACTACTCGGTGGTCACCAACGGCTTCTCCGCCGACCTGTCCGCCACGCAGGCGGCCCTGCTCGCCAAGAGCCCGAGGGTGCTGTCGGTCACGCCGGACACCCTCAACAAGGTCGCCGACGACACGAACTCCCAGGACTTCCTCGGCCTGACGGGGCGACACGGCCTGTGGGAGGCCCTCGGCGGCACCAAGGCGGCCGGCCGAGGCGTCGTGATCGGCGACATCGACACCGGGGTCTGGCCGGAGAGCCGCTCCTTCGCGGCCGCTCCGCTCGGCGCTGCGCCGCCCACCGCCAAGGACCCGTACCGCCCTTACCGCAAGGGTGACAACGTCGTCATGCGTAAGGCGGACGGCGGCACCTTCACCGGGACGTGCCAGACCGGGGAGGAGTTCACCGCCCGCGCCTGCAACAGCAAGCTGGTCGGCGCCCGCTTCTTCGGCGACGCCTGGCTGGACATGGTGCCGCCGGAACGCCGCGCCGACTACGTCTCCCCGCGGGACGGCGAGGGACACGGCACCCACACGGCGTCCACCGCGGCCGGCAACAACGGTGTCGACGTCACCGTCGAGGGACAGCACCTCGGGAAGGTCTCCGGCGTCGCACCGGGCGCCGCCGTCGCGGTCTACAAGGCGTTCTGGACGGGCGCGTCGCCTTCGGACTCCGGTGCCATGACCTCCGACATCGTCGCCGCGATCGACCAGGCGGTCGCCGACGGCGTCGACGTCATCAACTACTCGGCCGGCTCGATCATCGAGACCGGCCCCGACTCCCCCGTCCAGGGAGCCTTCCGCACCGCGGCGGCCGCGGGCATCTTCGTCGCCACCGCGGCCGGCAACGCCGGTCCGGACACCGCCTCCCTTGACAACGTTGCCCCGTGGACGACCACGGTGGCCGCCAGCACCCTGGCGCCCTACGAGGCCACCGCGCGCCTGGGCAACGGCGCCACCTACGTCGGCGGCAGCACCACCGTCCGGTCCGCGCTCGGCCCGAAGCCGCTGGTCCGGTCCGAGAAGGTGAAGACGGCCGCCGCCTCCACGAGCGACGCGGCGCTGTGCAAGGACGGCACGCTGGACCCGGCGAAGGCCGCCGGCACGATCGTCGTGTGCGACCGGGGCGTCAACCCGCGGGTGGACAAGTCCCGGGAGGTCGCACGGGCCGGCGGCGTCGGCATGATCCTGGTGAACACCAGTGACCTCGACACCAGCGGCGACCTGCACGCGGTGCCCACGGTGCACCTCAACACCCCCGACGCCACCGCCGTACGGGCCTACGCCGCAACCGACGGGGCGCAGGCCAGTCTGGTGCCGGGCGGGAACAGCGGGCAGCCGTACCCGCAGATCGCGCCGTTCTCCTCGCGGGGGCCGTCGACGCAGAATGACGGTGACCTGCTGAAGCCCGACATCGCCGCCCCCGGCGTCGGCATCCTCGCCGCGGTGGCGCCCGCCTCCCACCACGGCCACGAGTTCGACATCGAGTCCGGCACGTCCATGGCGACCCCGCACATCGCCGGCCTCGCCGCGCTGTACCTGGCGAAGCATCCCGCGTGGTCGCCGATGGCCGTGAAGTCCGCGATGATGACGACCGCCTCCGCCACCTTGACGGCGAGCGGTGCGAAGAACACCGACGCCTTCGCCCAGGGCGCCGGTCAGGTGCAGCCGGCCGACATGCTCGAACCGGGACTGGTCTACGACTCCACGGAGAAGGAGTGGCTGGCCTACCTCGCGGGGCTCGGCGTCGACACCGGCACGGACGTGAAGGCGGTCGACCCCAGCGACCTCAACTACCCGTCCATCGCGATCGGCCGGATGGTCGGCTCGCAGACCGTGACCCGTACCGTCACCGCGGTGGCCCCGGGCACCTACCGGGCCTCGGTCTCCGTGCCCGGTGTGAAGACCACCGTCAGCCCGTCCGTGCTGCACTTCAGCAAGGCCGGCCAGAAGGCCACGTTCACGGTGACCTTCCAGCTGACGACCGGGCGCTCCGGCGACACGGTCACCGGTGATCTCACCTGGCGGCACGGCCGTACCGAGGTGCGCAGCCCGATCGTGCTGACGCCGTGGAGCCTGATCGCTCCCGACAAGGTGTCCGGTCCCGCGGGGAGCGGCAGCGTCTCCTTCGAGGTGACGCCCGGCTCCACCTCGCTCACCCCGACCGCCCGCGGACCGGTGACGGGCGCTCCGGTCCGCGGCACGGTGTCCACGGACGACCCCGAGGAGTACTTCGAGCTCACCGTGCCGGAGGGCACGGAGGCCGGGCAGTTCTTCGTGACCCCCGACAACCCGGAGGCGAAGCTCAGCATGGTCGTCATCCACGACCCCGGCGACGGGCACAACCCGTCCCTCGTCGGGGACTTGGCACTGGACATGACGCGTCCCGTGGTGAGCGTGCCGACCATGAGACCCGGCACGTACCAGGTCGTGGTGATGACGCTGGGCAGTCAGCCGCAGCTGGGGGACATGACGTTCTCCCTCCAGTCGAACCTGGTCGGCCCGGCCGCCACCCCGGCGGGCGGCACCTTCACCGTGACCCCGCAGCACGCCACCACGAAGCCGGGCGTCCCGCTGACGCTGACCGCGTCGTGGCAGGGAGTCCCGTCCGACCGGCCCGCCACCGCCTACATCGCCTACCCGAACGGTGCCGGCACCCTGGTCACCATCGGCTGACCCCACCGCACATCACGGTGCCGGCCCTCCTCGTGACGAGGGGGGCCGGCCCCGTTCCTCACCGGCCGGCCAGCTGACCGGCGTGTGTCTCGCCGGCCGCAGCAGGCGTCACAGCACGTCGGGCGCGCTCTGACGGGCGGGCTCCGCGGGTTCTGGGTGATCCGGGCCGCTGACCGGGGCTGCGGCCCGCAGCGCCGCTTCGACCCGGCGGTTGCCGGTCATGGTCGCCGTGATGGCGGTCATGGTGAGGAGCAGGCCCGCGGCGGCGTAGAGCGGAGTGCGTACGTCGTAGGCGGTGGCCAGCCAGCCGCCGAGGAAGGCGCCGAGGGGGGCGGCGCACATCGCCAGCATGCGGGAGGTGGAGGCGACCCGGCCCATGAGGTGGGCGGGGACGATCGCCTGCCGCAGGGAGGGTCCGAGCACCATGGTGGCGCCCATGCCGGCTCCGCAGACGGCGAGCGCGAGCCCGGCCAGGTACGGGTTCGGGGCGGCGGCGAGCCCCAGGATGGCGAGTCCTTCGGCTGCGGCTGTGCAGGTCAGTGCGGTGCCGGTGCCGAGTCGTCGGCCGAGGAAGGAGGCGATGCCCGCGCCGAGCAGGCCGCCGGTGGCCTCCGCCGTGAGGAGCAGGCCGAAGCCGAAGGTGCTGATGCCGAGGCGTTCGCGGGCGAAGAGGGCGAGGACGGTCTCCACGGCGAGGAAGGCGATGTTCCCGACCGCCGGGCGCAGTGCGAGGCCGAGGAGCAGCCGGTCCCGGAAGACGTACGAGGCCCCGGCTCGCGCCTGCCGCAGCAGCGACTCGCGAGCCTCTGTCGCGGGCCGGGGCACGGTGGGCAGCGTCCGTACGAGCAGTGCGGAGAGCGCGTACGAGACCGCGTCGGCGAGCAGTGGAACCGATCGTCCGAGCGCGAGCAGGGCGCTGCCCGCGGGTGGCCCGGCGAATCCGGACATGGCGGTCTGGGCGCCGCGCAGGCGGGAGTTGGCGCGCTCCAGGAGTGCGGGGTCGCGGTGGAGGAGATCGGGAAGATAGGCCGTGGCCGCGGTGTCGAAGAAGAGTCCGCCGAGGCCGAGCAGGAAGGCGACGGCCGCGAGCAGCGGAATGCTCAGCATGCCGAGTACGGCCGCCGCCGCGGGTATCGCGAGGAGTGCCGCACGGGCCGCGTCCGCGACCCACATCGTGTGCCGGCGGTCCCAGCGGTCCACCAGCGCACCGCCGAGCACCCCGAACAGCAGCCACGGCAGTGTCCCCGCGGCCGTGACGACGGCGAGCGCCATCGGGTCCCGCGTCAGTGTCAGGGCGATCAGCGGCAGGGCGGCGTGGGTGACGCCGTCGCCGAGTGAGGAGACCGTCTGCGCGGTCCACAGCCGTCCGAACCCGGCCGGCAGCCTTTTGGCGTCAGTCACTCGGTGCCCCCTTCGGTGTACTTCCCTTGGTCGGGTGGAACAGGGCGAAGACGAGCGTCGCGTCCGGCAGCGACGGGTCGGACAGTTCCCGGTACTCGTCCGCCAGTGCCTGCAACCGCGCCCCCAGCTCCGTGAACTGCTCCTCGGTGAGCCGCAGATGTGCCATTCGTACGTGCCGCTCGCCGTCCGCGGGCGATGCCTCGAGGTCCGCCACCGCGTGCCGCATCAGCACGTCGGGGCCTCCCTCGCCCGGGTCCGGCAGCGCGATCGAGCGTGCGGCCATCGCGTAGTACCGCTCGGTGACCCCGCGCACCTTGCGCGTGCGCACCACCTTCACCAGGCCGGCCCGTTCGAGGAGGCGCACGTGGTAGCTGGAGCTTCCCTTGGCGAGGCCGATCCGCTCGGCGATCTGGGTGATCGTCGCGGGCTCGAAGCGGAGCACGGCCATGATCCGGTGGCGCGTGAGGTTGGAGACGGCGCGCAGCTGCTCGTCCGTGGTGACGTGAAACGTCTCGGGGAGGTCGTCGGCAGGCATGAGACCCAATGGTCAACGTTTCTTGACCATTGCGCAAGGGGGTTTCGCAGACCGCCGGAATCCTGGCGAGGGAGGGCGGGACGCGGGTCCGGAGGCTGCCGAGGAAGACCTCGGGGTGCCGGTAGGCGGCCAAGAGGCCGGCGTCCTCGGATTTCCGCGCTGTGCGATGATCCTGGCGGGCCCAGGTGCGCGTGAGCCGCGGTGCCGTCGGCGGGCTCCGGCACACGAGAGGACGGACGGACGTGACCGCGCAGGGACCGGACGGCGGCGGAACGCCGCAGGATCGGGAGGACGGCGTGCCGTCCCTGTCCGACGACGTCTGGCAGCGGTTCCTCATGGACGACGAGCACGCCATCCGGGCCTCCGCCCCGAGAGAACCCTCCGCGCGGCAGCGTGCGTCCGGGCGCACGGCTCAGTCGGCGGCCCGCACCGACGACGGCCCGGGGCGGCGGTACGACGCCCGGGACGCGGTCGGTGACCTGTGGCATCCGGACGACCCCTGGGAGGGCCCGTCCTGGCGGGAGCTGGACGGGCGCGCCCGGATGCGCCGGGTCGGCCGCGTCGTGGGCACGGCCGCCGCGATCGTCCTGGCCCTGGGTGCCTGGTCCCAGCTGTCCACCGGCGCGGGCACCCCGGCCGAGGGGCCCGGCGACAGCGTGCTGCAGCAGTCGGAGGACGCCCCCGCGACGCTGCCCGCGGTGACGTCCCGGCCGGCAGGTCTCACCACACCGTCCGCCTCCGGGATTCCGGCGGGCTGACACGCCGAAGGCCCCGCGCCGGCCACGACGGGCACGGCACGGGGCCGGGGTGCGCCGGTTCAGCCTCCCAGCGCGGTGAGGACCACCGACTTGGCCTCCTCCTGCACCTGGCGGAGGTGGTCGGCGCCCCGGAACGACTCGGCGTAGATCTTGTACACGTCCTCGGTGCCCGACGGCCGGGCGGCGAACCAGGCGTTCTCCGTGCTCACCTTGATACCGCCGATGGCCGCGCCGTTGCCCGGTGCCTCGGTGAGCACGCCGGTGACCGCCTCCCCCGCCAGGGTGTCCGCGGTCACCTGCGCCGGCGAGAGCTTCGCGAGGCGCGCCTTCTCCTCGCGGGTCGCCGGGGCGTCGATGCGCTCGTAGGCGGGCTCGCCGAAGCGTGCGGTCAGTGCGGCGTAGTGCTGGGAGGGCGTCTTCCCGGTGACCGCGGTGATCTCGGACGCGAGCAGCGCCAGGATGATGCCGTCCTTGTCGGTGGTCCACACCGATCCGTCACGGCGCAGGAAGGACGCCCCGGCCGACTCCTCGCCGCCGAAGCCGAGGCTCCCGTCGACGAGTCCGTCGACGAACCACTTGAAGCCGACCGGCACTTCGACCAGGTCGCGCTTCAGGTCGGCGGCGACCCGGTCGATCATCGCGGAGGACACCAGGGTCTTGCCGACACCGGCGCCGGACGGCCACCGCTCGCGGTGCGCGTACAGGTAGCCGATGGCGACGGCCAGGTAGTGGTTGGGGTTCATCAGGCCGGCGTCCGGGGTGACGATGCCGTGCCGGTCGGCGTCGGCGTCGTTGCCGGTGGCGATGTCGAAGCGGTCGCGCTGCCCGATGAGGGACGCCATGGCGTACGGCGAGGAGCAGTCCATGCGGATCTTGCCGTCCCAGTCCAGCGTCATGAACCGCCAGGTGGGGTCGGTGAGCGGGTTCACCACCGTGAGGTCCAGGCGGTGCTGCTCGGCGATCCGGCCCCAGTAGGCGACGGACGCCCCGCCCAGCGGGTCGGCGCCGATACGGACGCCGGCGGCGCGGATCGCGTCCAGGTCCAGCACGTTCGGCAGGTCCGCGACGTAGGTGCCGAGGAAGTCGTACCGGCCGGTCCCGGGCGCGGCGAGGGCGCGGGCGTACGGGATGCGGCGGACGTCCTTGAGGCCGCCCCGGATGATCTCGTTGGCCCGCTCCTGGATCCAGCCGGTCGCGTCCGAGCCCGCGGGGCCGCCGCTGGGCGGGTTGTACTTGAAACCCCCGTCGGCGGGCGGGTTGTGGGAGGGGGTGACGACGACGCCGTCGGCGAGCCCCGTGCCGCGTCCCCGGTTGTGGGTGAGCACGGCGTGCGAGACGGCCGGGGTGGGCGTGTAGCCGTCGGCGTCGTCGATCAGTACCGTCACCCCGTTGGCCGCGAACACCTCCAGGGCGGTGACCCGCGCCGGTTCGGACAGGGCGTGGGTGTCCGCGCCGAGGAAGAGCGGCCCGTCGGTGCCCTGTTCGGCGCGGTACTCGCAGATGGCCTGGCTGGTCGCGGCGATGTGGTCCTCGTTGAACGCGGCCGCCGGCGACGAGCCGCGGTGCCCCGAGGTCCCGAACGTGACGCGCTGCCCCGGGTCGTCGAGGTCGGGGTGGAGCGCGTAGTACGCCGTGACCAGCCGAGCGACGTCGACGAGGTCCTCGGGGCCGGCCGGACCGCCCGCTCGCTCGTGCTGCATGTGCCCACTCCTCCGCAAAGGTCGGTTCTTACGCTTGCGGAGACATCTTTCCCCGCCGGAGCGTCGCCGCGCGAGTGGGCTCGGTCCGCTCCGGCCCCCGTGGTGTCAGATACGTCCGCCGGTCATCCGGGTCAGCGGGCCGTGGGTGTGACGCTCCGCACGGCGGCCCACCGCGTAGGAGGCGGCGGTCAGCGCGGTCAGTCCGGCGGCGGCGCCGGCGGCGACGAGCCTGCGGTTGGCGACGACCGTCCAGGCGGTCTTGGCGCCCGCGGCGACCTGCCCGGTGGCGCTGACGACGGCGCGGCGGCCGGCCTCCACGCCCTTGGCCGCGGACTGTGCGGCGCCGTTCGCCACCCGTGCCGCGCGCTCGGTGCCGGACGCGGCCGCCGACGCGGCGTCACCCGCCTTGTCCGCCACGCCGTTGGCGGTGCTCTTCGCGGGCTCGGTCGCCTTGTCGGTGGCCGACTTGGCCTTGGACGCCGTGGACCGGGCGGTCGAGGTCTTCTGGTTCGCATTCTTGTTCTGTTCGGTCATGGACACCGGTTTGCCGCTGACTCCTTCGGCAAACACATCCGTGACACGGGCGGGGTCCGCGTGCGCGGTGCGTCAACGGAGGGGGCGGGAACGGGGCTTGGCGACGGCGGCGGTCGGACTTCAGGCGTGTCGGCGGGGACGCACGGCACCGAACGTACCGCCCGCCGATCCGCGCCGGGACACGCTCGGCGCCGTCTCCCGCGCCCGGACCCGGGCTTCCTCGCGCACCCGACGCCCACCCGTCGACGGGCGCGTTGCCGGGCGCGTCACCGGCTGGAGCGGCCACTGCCCCACCGGGCTGAACTCCTGTTGTCCCGAGGCGTCTTGCGGCGGGCACCGGGGCCGGTTCGCCAGGACGGGCGCCGTAGCCGACTCCCGCAGTCAGCCTGTCCCGACCCGGACCGAGGGTGCCGTCCATGAGCCGAACGCCCCCTGTTCCGAACCGCGCCGCCCAGCGCCCCCTGCCCCGGGCCCGTCGCCCCACGTGCCCAGCTCCGGCCCCGCCGCCCAAGGCCCCCAGTCCCGGCGCCGCCCAGCTCCCCCTCCCCGCTCCGCCGCGCACCACCACTTCCCCGCCCGCGCCACACACGCACCGGGCGAAACCCCCGCCGCCCAGATGCCGTCGCGTCCGGTGGCCGGCGGTGAATCACCGCCCCGGCCCAGGGCTGTACCCGCGCCCAGCGGGTAGGTGGAAGGCGGCGAGTACACCGCCGACGCCCAGCGAGAGGAGCGACCATGCCCGGCATGGTGGAACGCATCAAACAGTTCGCCCGAAGCCCCCAGGGACGCCGCACGGCCGAGCAGGTGCGGCGGGCCGCGTCCGACCCCCGCCGGCGGGCGCAGGCCCAGCGGCTGCTGGGACGGCTGCGCGGCGGCCGGCGCTGAGCCGTCCCCCTGCCCGAGCGGTCCGGTACGCACCCGTCCGGACCGCCGGCCGAAGACCCGAGAGGACTCCATGAACGAACAGTCGGTGCGCACCGTGGGCTGGGCCCGCTCCCTGCCGATGGGCCAGGGAGTGAAGGCGGCCCGTGACTGGGCGCAGGAACACCTCGCCTCCCTGGGGTGGGACGAGACCGCGCCCGAGACGGCCCACGCCGTGCTGCTCACCGTGTCGGAACTGGTCACCAACGCACATGTGCACGCCCGTACGGACGCGCAGTTGGTCATGTCGTGGGACACCCGTTGCCTGCACATCTCGGTGCACGACGGCTCCACCGCCCTGCCGACGCCCCGGGAACCGGACGACGAGCGGGTCGGCGGACGCGGCATGCTCCTCGTCGACATCCTCGCCGACACGTGGGAGGCGCGTCCCTGCCCCCACGGCAAGACGGTCACCGCCTGCTTCCGCGCTCCGGAGGGCGTCACCGCGGTGTGATCAGCCCCGCCGCGGGGCGCGGAGCCGGCCCGGCCTACGATCGGTCGGGCCGACCCCCGCAAGGAGCCCCGCCCGGTGACCGCCGTACTGCCCCCGCAGCCCACGACCCCCGCACTGCCGGCCCCGCGCCGCCTGACCCGCACCGAGGACGGTGAGCTGCTGCACGCGCTGCTGTGGACCGCGGGGCCCGGGCGGCGCACGATCAGCAGCGCGGTGCTGGGAGGCGGCATCGGCGAGCGGGACTGGATCCTCAACGCCCAGGTCGCGCACGGCTACCGGCGCACCGACCCCGAACGGCACCTGGCCTCCCTCGCCGCCGCGGCGGGGGTGCGGGGTGACGGGGTGGGGCTGATGACGGCGGCCGACGTGTCGGCGTACGCGCACGCGGACGACGGCGGTGTGGAGGCGTTCGTCACAGCGGGGGTGGACGTGCGTGGCTGGGCCGCCCGGCCCGGGGAGGGCGCCGCGGACGTGCAGGACCCGGGCACGATCAACGTCGTGGTGGCCGTACCGGCCGCGCTGACCGACGCGGCCCTGGTGAACGCGGTGGCCACCGCCACGGAGGCGAAGGTCCAGGCGCTGGTGGAGGGCGGGTACGACTGCTCCGGCACGCCCACCGACGCGGTGTGCGTGGTCGCCGACGCCCCGGGCCCGCACCGGGAGGCGTACGCCTTCGCGGGGCCCCGGTCGCTGTGGGGGGCGCGGCTGGCGCGCGCCGTGCACCGGGCCGTGCGGCAGGCCGTGGTGATGACGGACCGGGACGGCCCAGCCGTCCACGGCCAGGCATGAAACACCTGGTCGGGGGTACGCGTCGCCCCATGGACCTCCTCGCCGACCAGGCAGGTTGCTTCGCGGGCATGGATGGGGGACCGTTGCCGCCGTACCTGCTCACGCCGACGAGAGAGGGGGTGGGTGCGCGGCGCGCACCTCGTTCGTGATTTCTTCCCCGGGTTCCAGTGCCGATCCGTGCCAGGCGCGCGACGGATCCATCCCCACGTGGGACGACGCGCCCTGCCCTGTTCTGGTGCTGGACTCGCGCGGCCGGATCACCGGCCGCAACCGCGCCGCCCGCCGCCTCACCGCGGCCTCCCCCACCACGGGCCTCCCGCCGTCGTGGCTGGCGGACGCGCACCGGCGCCATGTCGCCGGAACCTCCGACCCGACGGCGGCCACGCCGGCCGGGACCTTCGGCGACCGCGCCTACGAGGCCCGGCCGTCCCCCACCGGTGACGGTGCGGTGGCCTGGTGGCTGTTCGACCGCAGCGACCTCGAACGGGCCGAGACGGCCGCGCGGGAGACCCGTAAGCGGGCCGACGCCACCTCCGACCTCTTCAGCACCCTCCTGTCCTCCCTGAACGTGCCGCGCTGCGCGGAGGTCGCCGCCCGCATGGCGACCGACCACCTCGCCGAGGCCGCCGTGCTGATCACCCCGCCGGCCGGCCACCGGTACGCCGTCACCCACGCCCTGCGCGGGCGGCGGGTGGCGCAGGAGACCCGGCAGATCGACCCGCTCTCCGTCCCCGGCCTGGACGAGGCCCTGCGCGGTTTCCCGCCGGTGCCGGCCCGCTGGATCAACCCGGCCGCCATACCGGACTGGGTGGTCCCCGAGGGTTTCTCCGGACCGCTCGGGTCCGTGCTCGTCACCCCGCTGCCCGGGCACGGGGTGCCCGCCGGCGCGCTGATCCTGCTGCGGTCGGACACCGAGAAGGGGTTCACGCCCGAGGAGGAGGGGTTCGCCCGGCTGTTCGCCTCCCGCGCGGGCACCGCCCTGTCGGCGGCCCGCCTCTACAGCGAGCAGAGCGCCATCACCGGCACCCTCATGCGGGAGCTGCTGCCGCCGCCGCTGAGCCGCGTGCACGGCGTCGACTACGCGGGCCGCTACCGGACCGCCATGGACCACGAACGGGTCGGCGGCGACTTCTACGACGTCCACCCCGGGCCCGACGCCTCCGCCGAGACCTTCGTGGCGCTCGGTGACGTGGCCGGCAAGGGACTGGACGCGGCGGTGCTCACCGGGAAGATCCGCAACACGCTGCACGCGCTGCTGCCGCTGGCCTCCGACCACCTCCGGGTGCTGCGCATGCTCAACGGCGCCCTGCTCACCTCCCACCACGCCCGGTTCGCCACACTGGTGCTGGCCTCCGTGAGACGCCGCAACGGCTCCGTACGGCTGCGGCTGACCAGCGCCGGGCACCTCCCGCCGCTCGTGGTGCGCACCGACGGCAGGGTCGAGGAGGTGCCCACTCAGGGCACCCTCGTGGGCGCGCTGCCCGAGGTGACCGCCAGGACCGTGGAGACCGTCCTCGCGCCCGGCGACATCTGCCTGCTCTACACCGACGGCATCACCGAGGCCCGCGGCGGACCGCTGGGCGGCGAGCTGTTCGGGGAGGAGCGCCTGCGGCAGGCCCTCGCGGGGTGCGGGGGCATGCCGGGCGAGGCCATGGTGGAACACGTACAGATGCTGGCGGCGCAGTGGCTGGAGCCGGGGAGCCGCCACGACGACATGGCCGTCGTCGCCATCGGCGCGCCGCGCACGGGTCGCGGCACGGACGACGAAGCGACCGGTGCGGACGCATGAACGAGGAGGAACGGATGAGCGGCCCGCGGGCCTCGGCCGCCGAGCCGGCGGAGGCGCTGTGGCGGGCGGTGATCGACGGCGACGAGTACGACGCCGTCGAGGTCGTCCGTGCGGCCCTGGCCGACGGCTGGCGGGAGGAGGACCTGCTGCTCGACGTGGTCGCGGCCGTGCAGGCGAAGATCGGCGTCGAGTGGGCCGCCGACCGGATCACCGTCGCGCAGGAGCACGCGGCCACGGCGATCAACGAGCGGGTGATCACCGCCCTGGTGCACCGGCCGACGGGCACCCGCCCCACCGCGCGGCGGGGCCGGGTGACGGTCAGCTGCGTGGACGGCGAGTGGCACGCGTTCCCGGCCCGGCTGGTCGCCGAGACACTGCGGCTGCGGGGCTGGCAGGTCGACTATCTCGGCGCGCAGACGCCGACGCCCCATCTGGTCGCCCACCAGCACCACACCAACTCCGACGCCGTGCTGCTCTCCGGGTCGATCCCGACCCACCTGCCGCGGGCGCACACCGCGATCACCGCCTGCCGGTCCGTCGGCGTGCCGGTGGTGGCCGGCGGCCGGGCGTTCGGCGTGGACGGGCGGTACGCGCGCGCCCTGGGCGCCGACGCGTGGGCCCCGGACGCGCGGGGCGCGGCGGCGGTGCTGGAGGCCGGCCTGGCCCGGCCGACGGGGGCCCGGCAGGCCATCGACGACCTGCCGCACCTGGCCGACCAGGAGTACAGCATGGTCGCCCAGTCGCGCGGCCGGCTGGTCAAGGAGACGCTGACCGAGCTGGAGCGCCGGTTCCCCCCGATGCGGGAGTACGACGAGGCCCAGCGGGAGCGGACGGCGGAGGACCTGGCGCACGTCGTCGACTTCCTGGCCACCGCCCTCTACGTGGACGACGTGGAGGTGTTCACCGACTTCCTCGGCTGGACGGCGGACGTGCTGTCGGCCCGCAGCGTCCCGCCCCACTCGCTGGTGACCGGCCTGGACATCATCGGCGACCACCTGCACGACTTCCCGCGCGCGCTGTCCGTCGTCCGCGCCGGCGCGGCGCACCTCACCGGCAGGACGGACCCGGCGGTCACCGACACGGTGGTCTGACCCACACCTCGCAGGCCCCGGCGACGGCGGGGTCACGGCGCCGGCGCCGCCGAGCACCTGGTCCGGAACGTCTCCGAAGGTGCGCCGCGCCCGTCAGTGTTCGGGCGTCGCGCTGCCCGGCGTGCCACCACCGTGGTCAGGGCGTGCCGCGACCGCGGCAGGAGCCGCACACCTCACCCGGCCAGGGACCCGCACGCCCTCGCGGCACGGGTGGGCCGGCCACGGGGTGCGCGGGGCCGGGCCGGTCGGCCGGTAGGTCGGCCGTCAGGCTCCGTGCGGCGTGCTGTGGCGTCCCAGCGTCGCCGCCAGGGCCCGCAGGGGTGCGCTGCGGCCGCGGTCGGGGACCGTCCAGAGCGTCTGGCCGCGTACGCCCCAGCGTTCCAGCAGGGCGTTCGCCGCCAGGAATCCGGTGGTCGCCGCGCGTTCCATGAGGGCGACCGGCAGCGACGTGCGGATCAGGTCGCCGGCCATCACCACCCCCGGGTCGGGGGTGCGGACCGTCGGCCGGTCCTGGTAGCCGCCCACCGGGAACAGCGGGCAGTCCGCGGCCCATTCGTGCCGGGCGTCGACGGTCCCGGCCCGGCGGGTCTCCGGGTAGACCCGGTGCAACTGGTCCAGCAGCCGCTTCTGTTCGACCTCCGGGGAGGCGTCGGCGGGCAGGGCGTAGGCGTGCAGCTCGACGACGGAGCCGCCGGTGCGGGACGCCCACCGGGCCGCCTCGTCCTCGTAGCGCTCCAGGACGGTGACGTTGTCGAGGGTGCCGTAGCCGCTGGTGCCGAGGAAGCCGGGGCGGTCGGGCGCCACCGGCCGGTCCAGCCAGAGCCGGGACACCAGGAAGGGCGGGGCGTTGCGCAGGCGGGCGACGCGCTCCCGCCACGGCGCGTCGCCGAGCCGGCCGGAGCGTTCCACCAGGCCGCGCAGTCCGGCGGCGTCCAGGGCGAGCACCACCGTGTCGTGGCGGCGCTCGTCCCGGGCGGTGGTGACCGCGTAGCCGCCGTCCGCGAGGGGTTCGACGTGTTCGACGGGGGTCGCGGTCCGCAGCTCGGCGCCGTGCCGTCCGAGGAGCGCGGCGAGCGGTTCCCACAGGGCGGCGGGGAAGGGCGCGGCGGGCACGTCGAACAGCAGGCCCTCGGAGGAGCCGAGGAAGTAGATGTGGAACATCAGCGCCATCTCGGCCGCCGACAGCAGCTTCGGGTCGGCGAAGAAGCTGCGGGAGAACACCTCGAACGCCAGGTGCCGCGCGCTCTCCGGGAAGCGCACCGCGTCGAGGAAGTCGTGCGCGCTGACCCCGTCGAGGCGTTCGTAGACGTCGGGCACGCGGACGTCGAGCAGGGGCAGCGCGGCCGCCGCGTTCATCCGGGGCAGCTCGCGCAGCGGGAAGGACGGGCTGAGCGCGGCGAACCCGAGCGCGCTCCACGGCGGGGTACGCGGCACGTGCCGGAAGCTGTCGTGCAGGCCGTCGCTGTGCCGCAGCGGGTAGTCGGGCAGCGGCGTGAGGCGTTCCAGGGCGGGGTCGGTACGGCGCAACAGACCGCGCAGGTTGTAGTACTGCCGGAAGAAGGCATGGAAGCCGCGGCTCATCGTCGCGGGCGTGCCGTCCTTCAGGTCGACCGGCCGGCCGCCGACGCGCCCGCCCAGGTAAGGGCGGCTCTCGTACAGGGTGACGGCGACGCCCCGTTCGGCGAGGGCGGTGGCGGCGGCCAGTCCGGCGATGCCGCCACCGACGACGGCGGTGCCGGGCCGGCGGTCGCCGTCGACGCGTGCCGCGCCGGGCCGGGCCACGAGCACCCGGGCGCGGCGGTCACGTCCGCGGCGGGCGGCGGCGGGGCGGGACGGCCGGGTCATCGCGCGGCCTCCGCGGTGTGGGGGCGGCGCCCGGTGAAGGTGTGGGTGATGCCCGTCTGCCAGCCGGGCAGCGGCAGGCGGCGCACGCTGTCGAACCCTGCCGACCGCATCCGGTCCGCGAAACGGTCGGCGGTGTCGAAGTCGACGACGCTGCGCCACAGATGGCGGTACAGGCCGCCGTCGCCGAGCAGGGTGGCCACGGGCTGGACGACGCCCCGGCACACCAGGGTCCACACGGCGCGGTCGCTCCGGCGTCCGCCGAGGGTGTACTCGTGCACCGCGAGCCGTCCGCCGGGCGCGAGAAGCCCGCGCACGGTGCGCAGCACGGCGTCGGGGTCGGTGACGTTGCGGAAGAGGTAGGCGGCGAGGACCGCGTCGAAGGGGCCGGTCACGCCGGCCTCCGCGAGCCGCTCGGCGGGCGCGTGGGTGAACGTGACGTTCGGCGGCCAGGTCTTGGCGGCGGCCCGTTCCAGCATGCCCGCGGAGGCGTCGACGGCGGTGATGTCCGCGCCCGGCAGCACCTCGGCGAGCGCGGCGGTGGAGGCGCCGGTGCCACAGCCGAGGTCGAGCACGCGCAGGCCGTCGCCGCCCCGGGGCAGCCCGAGCCGCCGTGCGGAGCGGCGCAGGTGGGCGTGGTAGCCGGGGTTGGCGGCGACCAGGGTGTCGTAACTGCGGGCGGCGTGGTCGAAGGCGGCGGCGAGGTGCTCGTCGCGCAACAGCGTCATGGCTTCTCCGGGATGGCGGGGCGGGCGGGTCGACGGCCGGTCAGGGCTGTCGCAGGGGTGGCGGGCGGTCAGGGGGTCGTGAAAGGCGGCGGGCGGTCAGATGCCCTCGTGGGGGGGCGGCGGGCGGTCAGAGTCGTCGTAGGGATGGCGGGCGGTCAGGGCCCTCGTAGGGAGGGGGGGCCGGCGGTCAAGGGCCTCGTAGGGGCGGCGGGCCGTCAAGGGCCCTCGTAGGGGCGGCGGGGCAGGCGGGGCAGTTCCAGCGCGGAGCGGAGCATCGGCCCGACCGGCGCGTGCAGGCCGACGGCGAGGTCCTCGTGCAGCCGGGTGCGGCCGTCGAGGAACCGCAGCAGCCGGCGCATGGGCACACGGTCGAACAGGCGGCAGAACAGGGCGGGGCCGTCGGCCCGGCCGCCGGCCAGGGCGCGCAGCAGGACGGCGTCCATGGCGCGGGAGCGGGCCGAGTGGGCGGGCGGCGGCGTCGGGCGCCGGCCCGCGCGCAGGGCGGCGGCGACGGCCCGGGTCTGGCGTTGCAGGCCGGCGAAGGTGTAGCCGGTGGACGGGCGGGTGGCGCCGCCGGCGGCGCCGATGCGGAACACGGACTGGCCGGTCTGCCGGGGCAGCACCGCGTCGGTCATCGGGATGACGCCGGTCTCGGTGGACAGCACCTCCAGGTCGCCGAGGCGGAGCACGTCCCCGGTGTAGTGCCGTACGGCCGCGTCGTAGGCGTCGGGGGTGAGGGGGCGGGGGGAGAACTCCGTGTACTCCACCAGGGCGTCGTGCCGGCCGAGGGGCAGGACGTAGCCGAACGACAGGCCGTCGGCGGGCTGCGGGGTGCGGAAGTCCATCAGTTCGGCGGTACCGGGGTCGAAGGCGGGCCGGGCGGTGCGCACGAACCAGCCGTGGAAGTGCTGCAGCAGCGTGGTGCGGGCGGCCGGCAGGCTGCCCGGCGGGCGTGAGTCGAACACCCAGCGGGCCCGTACGGCGCGGGCGTGCCCGGCGCCGTCCCGCAGCCGCACCACCGCTCCCCCGGGCACGTCCTCGACCGTGTCGACGGTCCCCTCCACGCGCCGTACGTCCTCACGGTGCGCCAGGTCGCGCGCGACGAGGTGCTCGAAGTCGTCGGAGCGGATCATCTTGTAGCGCAGCGGCGCGATGTCCCCGTCGATGACCGTGTCCGAGGGGTCGCGGACCCGCAGGTGCCGCCAGGACGCGGTGACGGCGGCGTCGAAGCGGCCGGGGCCGGCCTCCCAGAAGCACCAGGTGCGACGCGGCGGCCGCAGCGGGCCGGGCGGTGCTTCCACGAGGGCGACGGACGGCCCCGTGCCACCGCTGCCGGGACCGGCCAGCCGGTGGGCGAGGGACAGCCCCGCCGCACCCGCCCCGACGATCGCGACGTCCGCCTGCAGCACGCGGCGTCACCTCCCTCCTGCGTTCGACCAGTTGTTCCGTCCGTGTGCCCGGTCGGATCCGGGTCACTCGGGCGTGAGACGACGGGCGCGATCGGGAAGGCATGCGCCGGTCGTCCGGCGTACCGGAGCGATGTGCGTGCCGACGAGAGGAAGACACCGGATGCTCCCCACAGGGGCCAAGAGACACCGCGCGACGGACGGGTCGCGTGCGCCGCGCCCGGCCCACCCGCCGGGATACACCGTCCGGGTGCGGCCCGGTCGTGTGACGGCACGGCCGCCGTACGGGCGTACGGCGGGGTGCGGCGAGCCGTGCGGGAGCGCGGCCGGAGCGGGGGCCGGCCGGTGACCCGTACCGTTCCCGGGCGCACGGACCACGTCGTCGTCGTGGGGGCCGGTCTCGCCGGTCTGTCGGCGGCACTGCACCTGCTGGGCGCGGGCCGGCGCGTCACCGTCGTCGAGCGGGACGAGCTGCCGGGCGGACGCGCCGGGCGCCTGGACCTCGGCGGGTACCGCATCGACACCGGGCCGACCGTGCTGACCATGCCGGACCTGGCGGACGAGCCGTTCGCCGCGGTCGGCGACAGTCTGCGCAAGCGGGTGGAGCTGGTGCCGCTGCACCCGGCCTACCGGGCCCGGTTCGCCGACGGCAGCGGCCTCGACGTGCACACCCGGGCGGAGCCGATGGCCGCGGAGGTGGAGCGGTTCGCCGGGGCCCGGGAGGCGGCGGGCTACCTGCGGATGCGGGAGTGGCTCGAGCGGCTGTACCGGGCGCAGATGCGCCGGTTCATCGACGCGAACTTCGACTCGCCGCTGGGTCTGCTGCACCCGGACCTGGTCCGGCTGGCGGCGCTCGGCGGTTTCGGCCGGCTGGACGCGCGCGTCGGGAGCTTCCTGAAGGACGAGCGGCTGCGCCGGGTCTTCTCCTTCCAGGCCCTGTACGCGGGCGTCCCCCCGGCACGGGCGCTGGCCGCGTACGCGGTGATCGCGTACATGGACACGGTCGCCGGGGTGTACTTCCCGCGCGGCGGCATGCACGCGCTGCCGCGGGCGATGGCGGACGCCGCCGCCGACGCGGGCGCCGGCCTGCGGTTCGGCCGGGAGGTGACCCGGCTGGAGCGCTCCGGCGGCCGGGTCACCGCGGTGGTCACCGGCGACGAGCGGATCCCCTGCGACGCGGTGGTCCTCACCCCCGACCTGCCCGTCACCTACCGGCTGCTCGGCGGGGCGCCCCGCCGTCCGGTGCGGCTGAGGCACTCGCCGTCGGCGGTGGTGCTGCACCTCGGCACCGACCGGACGTGGCCCGAACTGGCCCACCACACCCTCTCCTTCGGGCAGGCGTGGCGCGGCACGTTCGACGAGCTGACCCGCACGGGCCGGCTGATGAGCGACCCGTCGCTGCTGATCACCCGGCCCACCGCCACCGACCCCTCGCTCGCGCCGCCGGGCCGCCATCTGCACTACGTCCTCGCGCCCTGCCCGAACACCGACATCGGGCCGGGCGCCGCCGAGTGGACGGACCTGGCGCCGCGCTACCGGGACACGGTGCTGCGGACGCTGGAGGAGCGCGGCCTGGCCGGGCTGGCCTCCGCGATCGAGGCGGAGTGCGTGGTCACGCCCGCAGACTGGACCGCGCAGGGGCACGCGGCCGGTACTCCGTTCGCCACCGCGCACACCTTCGCCCAGACGGGTCCGTTCCGCCCCCGCAACCTGGTGCGCTCCGCCGAGAACGCGGTCCTCGCCGGCTGCGGCACCACGCCCGGCGTCGGCGTGCCCACCGTGCTGCTGTCCGGGAAGCTGGCCGCGGCGCGCGTCACCGGCGCCGGCGGCTCCGCCGGACGCGTCTCCCCCTCACTTCCGCACAGGAGGCCCGTATGACCGACCGTGAACTGGACGCGGCCGGCGTCACCGATCCGGCGCTGCGCGAGGCGTACCGCCACTGCCGCCGGCTCAACGCCCGGCACGGCAGGACGTACTTCCTGGCCACCCGGCTGCTGCCGGTGGAGCGGCGGCCCGCCGTGCACGCCCTGTACGGCTTCGCCCGCTGGGCGGACGACATCGTCGACGCGCTGGGCACGGGCGCGGACACCGCCCGCCGCGACGCCGAACTGGCCGTGCTGGAGGCCGAGCTGGAGAAGGGGCTGCGGGACGGCGACAGCGCCGAACCGGTGGTGCGGGCGCTCGCCGACACGGCGCGGCGGTACCGCATCGACCACGGTCACTTCGCCGACTTCATGACCGCCATGCGCTCCGACCTGGTGGTCACCGACTACGCCGACTACGCGGCCCTGCGCCGGTACATGCACGGCTCGGCCGCGGTGATCGGGCTGCAGATGCTGCCGGTCCTCGGCACGGTCACCGACCGCGGGACGGCGGCGCCGCACGCGGCGGCCCTCGGTGTCGCCTTCCAGCTGACCAACTTCCTGCGGGACGTGGGCGAGGACCTGGACCGGGGGCGGGTGTACCTGCCGGCCGACCTGCTCGCCGCGCACGGCGCCGACCGGGAGCTGCTGCGGTGGAGCCGGGACACGGGCCGGCGCGACCCGCGCGTCACCTCCGCGCTGCGCGCGTTCGAGGCGCTGACGCGGGGCGTGTACCGGCAGGCGGCACCGGGCCTCGCGATGCTCGAACCGGTGTCCCGCCCCTGCATCCGCACCGCCTTCGTGCTGTACGGCGGGATCCTGGACGCGGTGGCCGAGGACGGCTACGCGGTGCTGCACCGGCGGTCCGTGGTGCCGCGCCGGCGGCGCGCCGTGGTGGCCGCGGACGGGCTGGCACGGGTGGCCGCCGCCCGCCTCAAGGCGCGCGGTGCCGCCGCCCGGGAACCCGGCCGTCCTCCGCTGACGGCGGCGGAGCCGTCGGCCCCGCGGATGGTCGAGGAGGTCGCGTGATGGCCGGGAACGGACGCCGACGCGGGCGGCTGCCGCTGTCGCTGCGCCGCCACGCGGTGGCCTGGGAGCGGCAGCGCCCCACCTGGCGGGACGCCAGGCCCGCCGTCATCGCCGGGGCGCTCAAGCGGGCGCAGGCGCGCCCCTCGGGCAACTGGTACGTCGTCGGCGCCTCCCGCGACGTCGGCGGCGACCGCCCGCTGGGCCGGACCGTCGCCGGGCAGGAGGTGGTGGTCTGGCGGGACGCGGGCGGCGGTGTGGTCGCCGGTCCGGGCGTCTGCCCGCACCTGGGGGCGCCACTGCGGGACAGCCCGGTACGCTGCGGCACGCTCGTCTGCCACTGGCACGGACTCTCCCTGAACGGCGGCCCGTTCGCGGGCTGGGACCCCTTCCCGGCGTACGACGACGGGGTGCTGGTGTGGGTACGGCTGGACGCGGTGGGCGGCGAGGAGCCGCTCGACGCGCCGGTGGTGCCGCGCCGGCCGGTGCCGGCCCGTGCCCTGACGGCGGTGTACGCGGGGGTGGGCGTCTGCGAGCCCGAGGACGTCGTGGCGAACCGGCTGGACCCCTGGCACGGGGCCTGGTTCCACCCGTACTCGTTCGTCGACCTCACGGTGGCCGACGCGCCGGACGGACCGGACGGGCCCGGTGACGCGGGCGAGGACGCGTTCGCCGTGGACGTGTCCTTCAAGGTGGCGGGCCGTCTGGTGGTGCCGGTGCGGGCCGTGTTCACGGCGCCGGAGCCGCGCACGGTCGTCATGCACATCACCGAGGGCGAGGGGGTCGGGTCGGTCGTCGAGACCCACGCCACTCCCCTGGGACCGGACGCGTCGGGCAGGCCGCGCACCGCGGTGATCGAGGCGGTGGTGGCGGCCTCGGACCGCCGCGGCTTCGCCCTCGCCCGCGCCGCCGCCCCGCTCCTGCGCCCCCTCGTCCGGACCGCCTCGGCCCGCCTCTGGCGGGACGACCTCGCCTACGCGGAACGCCGCTGGGCCCTCCGCTCCACGGGCCGCTTCCCGGGCACTTGAGAACCCCCGCCCGGTGGAGACACCGGGCAGGGGCGCCGCCCCGGCCGAAGCTCACGCCCGGGCGGTGCAGTCGGTGTCAGGAGGCCGGTCCGGCCGTGGCCTTCGTGTCCGCCCGGCCTCCTCCGCCCAGGAGGTCCGTGGGGGGCAGCGGCTCGCGGGACTGCAGGCGGGGCAGGTAGTAGCGGGTCGCCCTGGTGACCACGGACGGCATCGCGGCCCGGACCGGCTGGCCCAGCCTCAGCCAGCGGGGGAAGTAGACGGCCGTGCGGCGCCGTTCGACGCCGGAGGCGAGACGGGCGGCGGCCCGGTCCACCGGGTACACGTTCCGCACCGGCCACGGCATGTGCCCGCGCAGCTCCCGCATCACGGTGTGGCGGTCGGCGTCGTGGATCAGGTCGGTGCCGATCCACGTCAGGTAGCCGAGGCCCACGGCCACGCCCAGGTGGGCGACCTCCGCGCGCAGGGAGTGGGCGAAGGCCTCCGCCCCCGCCTTGGAGGCGCAGTACGCGCTCATCATCGGGGCGGCGCCGATCGCGGCCAGGGAGGCGATCTGGAGGTGGTAGCCCTTGGTCGCCGTCAGGTCCGGCAGGAAGGTGCGGGCGGTCGCCGCGCTGCCGGTGAGGTTGACGTCGATGATCCGCCGCCACCGGGCCGGGTCGGAGTCGGCGAACAGCCCGCCGTCCGCCACGGCGGCGTTGGCGACGACGACGGACGGCGTCCCGAGCCCCGCACGGACCTCCTCCGCCGCACGCGCCAGCGCCGCGTCGTCGGTGACGTCGACCTCGCAGGCGAGGGCCGGGCCGGGCAGCGCGTCCGCGAGTTCCCGCAGCCGCTCGCCCTCGTGGCCGAGCAGCGCCACGCGCATGCCGCGGCCGGAGAGGTCGCGGGCCAGGGCGGCGCCGATGCCGCGCGCGGCCCCGGTGACCACGGCGGTACGTCCGCGCAGCGGGCCGCCGCTCATCCGTCGTCCCCGCCCTTCCCGCCGGTCATCTGCGGGTCGGTGTCCGGGCGGGCGGTGTGGTGGGGGTGCCCGGCGGTCCTGCGGGCCTCCTTCATCTCCGCCTCGAAGAGGTGGTCGCGGCCGTCGGCCAGTTCCTCCACGGCGGCCTGCTCCAGCTCCCGGAACGGCTGGTAGTAGGTGCGGTCGTAGGCCTCGACGATCTGGAACGTCCAGTGGCCGGGGATCACGTTGCGTCCCAGCACCTGGGTCCGTACGGTCTCCGCCCAGTCCCCGTGCCCGGCCTTGTGCAGCAGGTCGACCGCCCGGTCCAGTTCCAGGTCGGCGGTGCCGGTGAGCTGGTGGAAGCTGTAGAGGTGGCCCCGGGCCCGCTCGGTGGTCTCCAGGGCCTTCGACAGGGATCCGAGCGCCTCCACCGTCTCGTCGCTGACGCCCTCGGGGCGCAGGTGCTCCTGGTCGGGGCCGTCGCGCCGTCCGTCGTCGTGTCCGCTCATCGTCTCGCCTCCTTCTGTGGTCGATGGTCGTACGGCGGCGTCAGGGCCGCCCGCCGCGGTTCGGTTGCCGGCTCCCGGTGCGGTCGCGGTGGGCCAGCAGCCGCTGGGCCGCGGCGAGGCCGGGGGCGAAGGACCGGCGCAGCGCGCTGCGGGCCGCGTTGGCGCCCGGGGCGCCGTGCACCCCGCCGCCCGGGTGGGCGCCGGCGGACGCCAGGTAGAGCCCCTTGACGGGGGTCTCGGGCCGCCCGGTGCCGGGGGCCGGGCGGAAGAACAGCTGCTGGTGCATGTTGGCGGTGCCGCCGTTGATGGCGCCCCCGTGGAGGTTGCGGTCCATGGACTGGAGCGTGGGCGGGGCGAGGATCCGCCGGGCCCGGATGCGGTCGCGGAAGCCGGGGGCGAAGCGTTCCACCTGTTGTTCCACCCGGTCGGCCATGCGTTCCTGCTCGTCCTTGTCCCAGGAGCCGGTGAGTCCGTCGTCGCCCGCGTCGCCGACGACGCGGTGCGGGACGTGGGTGTAGGCCCAGGCGGACTCGGTGCCGTGCGGGGAGCGGGTGGGGTCGGAGGTGGTCATCTGGCCGAACAGGGAGAACGGCCGGTCGGGGACGCGGCGGGTGGCGAGCTGCGCGGCGAAGCGGGTGAGCTCGTCGAGGCCGTCGGCGAGGTGGACGGTGCCCGCGCCCGCGGCCTGTTCGCACTGCCAGGGGACGGGGCCGTCGAGGGCCCAGTCGACCTTGAAGGTGGCGAAGTCCCACTGGAAGCGCTCCAGGTCGGACAGCAGCTGGTGCGGCAGGTCCTCGGGCGCGACGAGGCCGCCGTAGAGGGCGGGGACGGACACGTCGGCGAGGACGGCGCGCCGGGCGGCGACCGTCTCACCGTCGTCGAGGCGCACGGCGGCCGCCCGTCCGTCGCGCACGACCACGCGCTCCACGCGCCGCCCGCAGCGCAGCACGCCGCCGCGTGCCTCCAGGCGGCGCACCAGGGCGTCGGTCAGGGCTCCGGCACCGCCCACCGGCACGGGGAAGCCGTACGTCTGGCCGAGCATGGACATCAGCCAGCCGAAGCCGCCGCTGCCGGCGGCCTCCGGTGCCAGGTCGGCGTGGAGGGCGTTGCCCGCGAGCAGCAGCCCTCCGCCTTCGCCGCGGAACTCCTCCTCCGCCATACGGCGCACCGGCAGCACCAGGGTGCGGGCCATGCGCAGCCCGCCGGTGCCGCGCAGCCGTACGGCGAGCCGCAGCCCGGAGCGGACCGGCGGGAAGGGCGTGAACAGGGCGTCCAGCAGGTCGGGGCGCAGGCTCTCCCACATGGCGTGCAGCCGGCGCCAGGCGTCGCCGTCGCCGGGCGCGAAGGCGTCCAGGGAGGCGGCGGTGACGCCGACGCTCCGGTCCAGGACGGCGCAGCGGCCGTCGGTCAGCGGGTGGGCGACGACATGCGGGGCGTGGCTCCAGCGCAGCCCGTACCGCTCCAGGTGCAGTCCGGACACCACCGGGGAGGCGGCGGCGAGCGGGTAGAAGGAGCTGAACAGGTCGCTGGCGAAGTCGGGGTGGACGCCGTGGTCGTGGCGCACGGCGCCACCGGGTACGGGCTGTTCCTCCAGTACCTGCACGCTCCAGCCGGCGTCGGCCAGCAGGTTCGCCGCGACGAGGCCGTTGGGCCCGGCGCCGATGACGACGGCGTCAGCCACGGGCGCCTCCCGTCTCGGGCTCCGGCACGACCTGGCCGAGCGGCCGGTGCTCCTCCGCCTCGGCGGCCTCCGCCTCGACGAGGTGCGCCAGCCGGGCGAGCATGGCGCGGTGGCGGATCTGGATGATCGCCTCGACGGCCACGTTGTGCACGAGGCCGCCCGCCCCGCGCAGGGGGTGTTCGTCCACCTTGACGAGGCACTGGTCGCCCCAGGGCTGCACCTCGATGGCGATGCGGGCGGTGCCCATGGGCCCGGCCTTGGCCTCCAGTTCCAGCACCTCGCCGGGGACGCAGCGCCGGACGACGGTCTCGTTGTGCAGCCTCAGCGGACCGATGCGCACCTCGTAGCCGATCGCGGAGCCGAGCTGCGGCCAGTGTCCGCGCACCGGCTTCGACTCGGACGTGCCCACCACCCAGTCCGCGTAGCGGGTGCCGTCCTCCAGCACGGCCCACACGGACCGTGGGTCGGTACGGATCAGACGATGACGAACCGCCACTGTTGCCTCCCGTGTCCTGAACGCCCCCGGTCGGCACGGACGTGTCCCTGAGCGCCGCCGGTCAGCACTGAGTGCCCCGTCTGCCCGGCGTCAACCGGACGTGCCCGCCGGACGGGTCAGACGGCGGGGCGGGTGGGGGCGAGCGCCCAGCGGATGCCGGCGGTGACGGCCGTACCGAGCGGGCGGACGCACAGGCCCTCGGCGGGCATGCGGGGCACCCGCAGCGCACGGGACGCCCACGGCGGCAGCAGGGACACGGCGTTCGCGGCGAGGACGCCGTAGGGCAGCCGGGCGAGCAGCGGCACGGGCGGGTCGAGCAGCAGGAACCGGGCGGTGGACAGGGCCTCGGGGGTGGCGTGCAGTTCGTCCCGGTAGGCGGCCAGCCGTTCGGCGAGCTGGGCCCGGTCCACGGGCGGGTCGGGAACGCCGAGGGCGGTGGCGATGCGCGCCATGTCGGCGACGTAGGCGTCGCAGCCGGCGTCGTCGAGCGGGTGGGCGCCGTAGCGCTGGTGGGCGCGCAGGAACATGTCGACCTCGGCGACGTGCACCCAGCACAGCAGGTGCGGGTCGGAGGCCACGTAGGCGCGGCCGTCGGCGGCGGTGCCGCGGACCGTGTCATGGACGGCGCGCACCCGGTCGACGGCCCGCTGGGCGCTGTCGGCGGTGCCGTAGGTGGTGACGGCGAGGAAGGTGCTGGTGCGCTGCAGCCGGCCCCAGGGGTCGCCGCGGAAGCCGGAGTGTCCGGCGACGGCGGCCATGGCCAGCGGGTGCAGCGACTGGAGCAGCAGGGCGGACAGTCCGCCGATGAACATCGACGCGTCGCCGTGCACCCGGCGGACCGGGCTCTCGGGGGCGAACCAGCGGGGGCCCGGGGTGCCGTGGATGCGGGCGCGGTTGTCGGGGCCGTCCGGTCCGGCCACCCGGGAGAAGATCGCCTGGCCGATCCGGCCGCGCAGCGCCGAGCCGCTGTCGGTGAGCGGTTTCATGGCCTGCCGCACCTCCCTCTCGTCGGCGACGACGACCGGCCGGTGTCCTACCGCTACGTCTGCCCCGGTGGCCCCTTCCGTACCCGCGAGGGGACGGTCAGGGGACGTCGCCCCGCCACTCGTACACCCGGTCGCCGGCCGCGCGGGGCGCGTACACCGCGCGGCCGCCCGGGCCGTAGCGGCCTATCTCGGTGGGCAGGCCCACGCCGTGCCGCCGCTCCGCGGGGCCGTGGTCGGTGACGTCCAGCAGCAGGCCGTCGAGCGGGCCGCCGGACAGCTCCGCGTACGCCCGTCCGTCGCGCGGGCCGGGGTCGTCGTGGTCCGCTCCGTACACCCTGCCGCGCAGGAACTCCAGCTCGTCCATACCGGCAGGGTGGCATCCGCCACTGACAACGGGCCGTTACGCGGGCTCCTCCCGCGGCACCGCCGCCCACGGTGCGAGTGCCCGGCCCTGGCTCCAGGCGAGCAGGCCGTCGCCGTCCACGCAGACGATGCCGCACTGCTCGGCGTACTCCAGTGCCGGGGCGGTGTACTCACCGGTGGTGACGACGACGGCGACGTCCGCCTCGTGGACGGTGAAGCAGGTGCCGCCGAAGCGCTGGAGGTCCTGCGAGCCGACCTTGTTGTCCTCGCCGTAGCGCTTGCACTGGACGACGAGGCGGCGGCCGTCGGGGGTCAGCGCCGTCACGTCGGCGCCCAGGTCCCCGGCGCCGCCCACGACCTGGACCTGGGTGCAGCCGTCGCGGGCGCACAGCTCCGCGGTGGCGGCCTCGAACTCGTCGGGGGTGATGGCCTCGTGGTCGATGCCCTGGGAGACGGGCAGCGGCGAGGTGACCTCGTCGGGCGGCAGCTCGCCCGGGTACCGCGCGTCGTCCTCGTACGGGCCGGCCTGGGCGGGGATGGTGAGCTCGGCCGGCGCCGGGGTGTCCAGGGCGTCGAGCGCGGTGGAGGTGCCGCGGGCCAGCGCGTCCCCGGCCTGCCGGGCGAGCCGCGCCGCGGATATCCGCCGCTTCCTGCGGCCGCGGGCCAGGACGACGGCGAGGGCCACGCAGAGCAGGACGACCGCCCACACCGGGCGCCGCTGCACCACCCCGGCCAGCCCCCGCACCGCGAGCCCCCCGATGACCAGTGCCGCGGCGAGCAGGCCGAAGAACATGGCGGTGGAACGCAGATCGAAGCGCCGGCCGGGGCGCAGCGGACGGGTACGACGCTCGGGCATGGTCACCGTGGTGGTTCCTCTCTGTCGCGGGCCGGACACCGGCGCCCCGGTGGCCGGGGACGCCGAAGATCACGTACGCCGTGTGCCCGGGATCGGCGCGCTCACCGGGGGCGATGCGGCCGACGTGGTTCCCCGGAAGAGCCATCCCGGGCGGCATGCAAGGATGGCCGGGGGCGGGCAGGCCGCACGGAGGAGGCGGACGGTGGACTGGCAAGGCTTCGCGCGGCACATGGCGTCGATGGCCCGGGATCTGCTCGCGGAGCACACGCTCGACGCGACGCTGGAGCAGATCTCGCGCTCGGCAGTGGAACTCGTCGAGGGCTGCGACGCCTCCGGCATCCTCGTGCTCCGCGGGGACCGGGTGACGTCGCTGGCCCCCACGGACCAGTTCGTGACCGACAGCGACCACCTGCAGGAGGCGCTGCGGGAGGGGCCGTGTTTCGACGCGGCGCGGCCCGACCGGCCCGAGCGGGTCTTCCGCATCCCCGATCTGACGGCGCCCCCCGAGCGGTGGACGCGGTTCGTGCCCCGCTGCCGGGACCTGGGGGTGGGCAGCATGATGGGGTTCCTGCTGTACACGCGGGACGAGGAGCTGGGCGCCCTCAACATGTACTCGCGCAAGCCCGGAGTGTTCACCGAGGACAGCGAGACGGCGGGCTGGCTGCTGGCCTCCCACGCCGCGGTCGCCTTCGCCACCGCCCGCACCGACGAGCAGATGCGGGAGGCCGTCGCCACCCGGCATCTGATCGGGGAGGCGATGGGCATCCTGATGGGCCGGCACCACGTCTCCGAGGACCAGGCCTTCGACCTGCTGCGCACCCGGTCGCAGCGGACCAACACCAAGCTGCGGGACGTGGCGCGGCAGATCTGCGAGGCGGGCGGCGCGGAGAGCTGACCGCGCCGCCCGCCGTCGTGCTCAGCGGGCGGCGGTCCAGGTGTGGGCGACGTCGATCACGAGGCGGCCGTCCAGCTGCAGCACGCGGAACGGCAGCCGGCCGCGCACGCCGAGGCCGAGCTGGGTCTCGCCCTCGAAGCTGCCGGCGAACCGCGCGTCCCGGAAGCTGCGGTACCCGCTCAGGTCGACGCCGGGCAGGGCGCCCCCGGCGCGCGCGGGGTAGGTGGCCGCGCCGGTCTCGGGGTCGTACGCCGGGGCGGTGACCCGCACCTCGAGGACGGCACCGCCGGCGACGGGGATGTGCCGGCCGGATCCGTCCTGGTACAGCCGGTCGACGTAGCGGACCGAGTAGCCGAGGTCGGAGCGCGCCGCGCCGGGCACGTCGACGACCATGCGGTCGTAGCAGTCGTGCCGGCCGGTCCTGACGGCCGTCACGGACGTGGTCGTGGCGGCGGTCGCCGACTTGTCGGCGCTGCCCCAGCCGGTGGGGCAGGCGGTGGTGGCGGCCGTCGCCGTCGCCGGGACGGCCACGGCCGGGACCGCCGCCGTCACCAGCGTGGCGCCGAGGAGCACCACGGTCGCGCAGATTGTTCTTGGTTGAAGCATTTTCGGCCCCCTGGGACGCAACGTTCTGATATCGGGTGAGACGACCGGGATGCCCCGATGGTTGCGGTGCTTTCCGGCCGGTCGCCGTACCGGCCGGCATGGCACATCCTGGTGGGGACCGGACGAACGTCCCGTTCCGTGTGCACCGGGAGGGCGCTACATGGGTGGTGCAGCCGCCGCACCGCGCGGGAAGCGGCCGGCGGGCCTGCCCGTACCCGACGCGGAGAACAGCCGGACCCGTCGTCCCGAGGAACGCATCGAGGACGCGCTCGCGGACGCCGTCGTGGCGGCCGTGCGGGACACCGGGGGCTACGGCGGCGCGGTCTACCTGCGTTCCCGCGACCGCAGGTCGCTGGTGCTGTGCGTGATGTCCGGCGTGCCCCGCTCGCTGCTGAAGCCGTGGTGGCGGGTCCCGGTGAGCGGCGGGCTGCCGATGTGCGAGGCGTACCGGAGCGGGGAGACCCAGTACCTGCCCGACGACCGGGCGACGATGCTGCGCTTCCCTCAGTTCACCGCCGCCCTGCCGTACTCGTTCGCGCACGCCTACCAGCCGGTGCGCGTCGGTGGCGAGACGGTGGGCGTCCTGGCGGTCCTGCACTCCTCCGCCCGACGGCCGGCCCGCGAGGAGGCGGTGCGTACGGGGCTGCTCCGGGCCGGCCAGGACATGCAGGAGCGCCTCACCGCGTTCGCCCGCGGCGTGCCCGGCCGGACGGACGCGGACGCGGTGGCGTACGGCATCGAGTACGACGACCAGCCGGTCAGCGTGCGGCTGCCCACGCCGCCCGCCCAGGCGGTGTCGGTCGGCATGGTCGAGTGGGACCTCGACAGCGACCGCTGGTCGGGCGACGACGACGCGCTGACCCTTCTGGGCGTGTCCCGGGAGGAGTTCGGCGGCACCATGGCCGCGGTCGAGCGGCGGGTGTCCCCGGACGACCTGTACGAACTGCGGGCGGCACGGCGGGAGGCCGAGGACAGCGGGCAGATCCGGGGCCGGCACTTCCGGGTGCTGGACGAGTCGCAGGACGACGTCGAGGCGGTGCACTACCGGCCCGTGGAGCTGTGGGGGCACGTGGTGCGGGCGGAGGGGACGGCCCGGCTGCTGGTCGGCGCCCTGGTCGACGTGGCCGGCGGCGTCACCGCCGCGGAGGCCGCCGAGCGGCTGCCCGACGGCCTGTTCTCGCTGGACCAGGACGGCAGGGTCATCTACGCCAACCGCCGCTGCCAGGACCTGCTCGGGTGCGATCTGGAGGAGCTGCTCGGGCACCATCCGTGGCGGGTGCTCACCTGGCTCCGGGACCCCGCCTACGAGGACCGCTACCGGGCGGCGATGCTGACGCAGGAGCCGGTGTCGTACCTGGTGCACGACCCGGACGGGGTCTGGCTCGGGTTCGTGCTGTACCCCGGGGTGCACGGGCTGACCGGCCGGGTGTTCCGGACGTCCGCGCCGGCCGGGCCGGAGCCGGGCCGGGTTCTGCCGCCGTCCGCCGGGGCGTCGGCGGCACCGCCGACGGGGCTGGTCACGACCGCCCGCGCGGGAGCGCTGTACCACGTGGTGCAGATGGCCAGCGTGCTGACCGAGTCCGTCACCGTGCGGGACGTGTGCCGCGCCGTCTCCGAGCAGCTGCTGCCCGCGTTCGGGGCTACGGAGGTCGCCCTGTACACGGTGCGCGACGGGCGGATGTACCTGCTGTGGGAGGACGGCTACCCGCAGCACTTCCTCGACCCCTTCGAGGGGGTGCCGCTGGAGGCGGAGCTGCCCGGTGTGCACGCGCTGACCGCGCGTCTGCCGCTGTTCTTCGAGTCGCCCGAGGACCTGGTCAGCGCCTACCCGCGGCTGGCGCTGGACCCGATGTCCTCCTGGGCGTTCCTGCCGCTGATCGCCTCCGGCCATCCGATCGGTTCCTGCATCCTCGGCTGGAACGCACCGCACCGCTTCACCACGGAGGAGCGCAGCGCGCTGACCGCGCTGGCCGGTCTGACCGCCCAGGCGATGGAACGGGCGCGGCTCTACGACGCCGAGTCCGCCGTGGCGCGCGGGCTGCAGGAGGGGCTGCTGCCGCACCGCCTGCCCGCCATCGAACGGCTGCGCAGCACCGGCCGCTATCTGCCCGGCACCAAGGGCATGGACATCGGCGGCGACTGGTACGACGTGATCCGTACGGGACACGGGGTGGCGCTGGTCATCGGCGACGTGGAGGGGCACAGCGTCGGCGCGGCGGCCGTCATGGGGCAGCTGCGCAGCGCCGTTCACGCCTTCGCCTCGAGCGGGCGGCCGCCGCAGGAGGTCATCACCCACACCAACCAGTTGCTGGCCGAGCTGGAGACGGACGTCTTCGCGACCTGCTGCTACATCGAGCTGAACCCGGCGACCGGACGCGCCCAGGCCGTACGGGCGGGCCATCCCCCGCCGCTGCTGCGGCGCCCGGACGGGACCACGGAGACCGTGGAACTGGCGGGCGGGGTGCTGCTGGGGGTGCAGCCGGACGCGGAGTACCCGGTCACGACGCTCACCCTGGAGCCCGGCAGCGTCCTGGCGCTGTACACGGACGGGCTGGTCGAGGTGCCGGGCAGCGACATCGCGACGGGCATCGACACGGTCCGCCGCTGTCTGGCCGACAGCCGGACGGACTCGGTGGAGGAACTGGCCGACCGGCTGCTGGGAGCGGCCCGCCGCGCGGAGGACCGTCCCGACGACGTGGCCCTGCTCCTCACGGCCTACGACTGACGCTTCTGATCTCCGGGACCCGCAGGCTTCGGTCTGCGGGTCCCGTGCCGTGTCGTTGTCCGTCGGACGGTTCCGTGGCTGCGGGGTTCGTCGTGGCTGGTCGCGCAGTTCCCCGCGCCCCTGAGGGGGCCGTGCCGGGCCGTGGGCGTCAGGCGCAGTAGCGGATCAGCCATTCGTCGGGGTTGTAGGCGAAGCGGGACGGGTCGGGGGCGACCGCGGGGCGTTCCTCGATCAGGTCCTCCGCCCGGACGGGTTCCGGCAGGCGTCCGAAACGGGCCTGGCGGGCCTCGGCGGCCACGTCCTCCTCAGGTGCGCGAACCAGGTCCCGGCTCACGGCGACTTCCCCTCTCCGGCCGACGGCGCTCCCCCCTCGGACAGCACCGCGGGCCACCTCCGGCCAGTGTCACACACCGACGGCCGAACGGAGCAAGGGTGTTCGCCGCCCCGCAGCCGGGGAGGACGCCAGCCCGCCGAGCAGGTGAGCCCCCTCCCCCGCCCCGCCGCACGGGGATGCCGGGGTGTTCCGCCCGCTCTCTCATGGCAGCAGGCGCCGGGATCCGCCCGGCCGGGCGGAGGAGAGCGCGCCGATGCCGTCGAGACGCGGTGGGGCCCACGCCGTACCCCGGGCCGGTGTGCTGCGACGGCTGGGCGCATGGTGCGCGCGGCACTTCGTCGTCGTCATCGTCGGGACGGCGTCGAGGGGGCGGCCGTGGTCACGGCGCTGACGCCCACGCAGGACGGCGACGTGCTGGTCGGCACGGTGTACTCGACGGCGAGCCCGCAGAGCGCCACCACCACCGACCTGGTCAACCGTCTGGTGGACGACACCCTGCCGGAGGCGGTGCGCGGCACGAGCGCCTCGACGTACGTCACCGGGACGACGGCGGCGCAGGTCGACTTCCGCGACCTGGTCGCCGAGCGGCTGCCGTGGATCATCGCCGTGGTGGTGGCGCTGGCGTTCCTGATCATCCTCGCGGTGTTCCGCGGGCTGCTCGTCGCCGTGAAGGCGGCAGTGCTGAACGTCCTGTCCATCGCGGCCTCGTACGGCGTGGTCGTCGCGGTGTTCCAGTGGGGCTGGGGCGGGCCCGCGCCGGGGGTCTCGGGGACGGTGCCCGTCGAGAGCTACGTGCCCATGATGATGTTCGCGATCGTCTTCGGGCTGAGCATGGACTACGAGATCTTCCTGCTCTCCCGGGTCCACGAGGTGTGGCGGCGCACCGGGGACGCGCGGGCGTCGGTCGCGCACGCCCTGGAGATCACCGCGCGGGTCATCACCTGCGCCGCATTGTCATGGTGAGCGTCTTCGCCGCGTTCGTGGTGAGCGACAACGTGGTGGTGAAGATGCTGGGCCTGGGTCTGGCGGTGAGCGTGCTGATCGACGCCACGGTGGTGCGGCTGCTGCTGGTGCCGGCCGTGATGACCCTGCTGGGCCCGCACGCGTGGTGGACCCCGCGATGGCTGGACCGGGTCCTCCCGCACGTCGACGCCAAGGGCGAGGGGGCACGCGGCGCGGCGGACCGCTGAGTGCCGGGTCCGCCCCGGAACACGCGAGGGCGGCAGGGCCCCGAGGGGTCCTGCCGCCGTCGTGTGCCGGAGAGCCGGGGATACCGAGGGTCAGGCGCCGCGTCGCACGCTGCGCAGGACGAAGAACCCGAAGATCACCAGCACCCCGCCGATGGCGGCCGGCCAGAGCTGGGCACCGGTCTCGGCGAGGCTTCCGCTCCCGCCCTGAGCCTGAGCCTGGGCCTGGTCGTCCAGTTCGGGAAGGCTGCCGGGCACCTGGGCGGCCTGCGCCTCCTGGCCGCCGTCGTCCTGCTTCCCGTCGTCCGCGGCCCCCTGGTCGCCGCCCTGGTCACCGGCGTCGCCGCCGGCGGCCGGGGTCGAGACCTTCACGTCGGGCCGGGGCTGGGCCGTGCCCTTGCCGTCCGCGGGCTTCCCGGTCGCCGGGGGCTGCTCCTGGCCGTTGTCCTGGTCGTCCTTGCCGCCCTGGTCGCCGCCCTTGTCGCCGCCCTGGTTGCCGTCGTCCTGGCCGCCGTCGCCGCCCTGGCCCGGCTCGGTGGGCGTGGCGGTCGGCTGCTCGCCACCGCCGTTGCCGGTGTCACCGCCACCGTTGCCGTCGTCGCCACCGTTGCCGTTGTCACCGCCGGTGTCACCGCCGCCGTTGCCGTTGTCGCCACCGCCGGCGCCGCAGCTGCGGCCCTCGTTGATGCACGCGACCATCTCGTTCATCAGGTCCTCCTCGAAGACGTTGATGAAGTCGCCGTGGTCGGTGATCGGCTTGTGCAGCTGCTCGGGGAAGGAGTCCACGGCGAACAGCGGGACGGTCTTGCCGCCGTCGTTCACGCTCGGCGCGTCCACGTCGTAGACGATCCGCTGCACCAGCTGCGGGACGGGCTGGAAGCCGGCCGGGCAGTTGCCCTCGGCGTCCGCGAAGGCCATGTGCGTACGGTGGTTGGCGCTGTCGATGTTGCGGCCGTCCCAGCAGCTCTGGAACGCGAAGGTGCGGACCACGTCACTGCCCTGCGGGCACAGCGGGTACTTGTCCTTCAGCTGCCGGTCCTCGAAGCCGGTGCAGCTCCAGGACGCGTTGGCGTTCGCGGGGCCGTTGACGAAGGACTTGGCGTCGCCGGTGATGATGCGCAGCAGCCGGGGCATGGCCGTGACCTCGCCCTTCGGATTGCCGACGAAGGTCAGCGTGACGTCCTTGGGGGTGACGATCTCACCGGCGTTGCCCTCAATGCCGCCGCCCGGGGAGTTGGCGTCCCGCTCCTCGGTGCCGTTCTGCAGACGCAGCACCGGCCAGTAGTACGAGGACTTGTCGCGCTGGTCCTGGCAGCTGGTGTCCGCCCGCGCCAGGTCTTCGTCGCTGACGAAGGCGTTGGTGGCCTGGTTGCCGATGTAGTCGTGGAAGTGGTGGGCGCCGTTGCTCACGCCGGGGGCCGCGATGACGTTGTCCGAGTTGAACACGCCGTTCTCGTTGACACCGCACTCGCTGGTGAAGGTGCCGGTGGAGGCGTTTTCCGACGGCTGCGGGGCGGAGACGTTGGGCTGGACGCTCTCGATGGAGACGTAGTCGCCGGGGACCGGACCGTTGCCGGCCTGGCCGCCGTTGCCGCCACCCTGCTGGCCGTCGCCGCCCTGCTGGTCACCGCCGTCCTGGCCTCCCTGGCCGTCCTGACCCTGACCGCCCTGGTCCTGGCCGTCGCCGTCCTGCTGGTCCTGGCCGTCACCGGCCTGCCCGCCGCCGTCACCGCCGTCCTGGCCGTTGTCGGCGGGGGCGTTGCCGGAGTCGCGCACGGCGCAGCCGGCGAGTTCGTCGAGGCCCTGCGGCCGTTCGCCGCCCACCCGCTCGATGGCGGTGCCGATACGGGCCAGCACCGCGGCGCGCTTGTCCTTCAGCGGGCCTGCGACGGCGTTCTCGGCGAAGCCGGGGTCCTGGCGGATGGCGTCGGCCGACTCGCCGAGCCGCTTGTAAGCCTCGGCGATCTGCGCGTCGAGGTTGGCGAGTTCCTTGTCGACCTCGCCGCGGGCCTGGTCCGGCACCGCGGTCAGCTGGGTCGCCACGTCGGGGCAGTCGATGGTGGCGGCGCCCGACAGGACCTGCGCGTCACCCGTCCCGCCGTCCGTCGCGGAAGCGTAGACGTTGGCCGCCATCATGCCGCCGCCGCCGAGGATCAAGGCGAAAGCGGCGAGCGTCGCGCGCTGTTTGGGGCGTCTGCGTGTGTTGCGTGCCAAGGCAGTACTCCTACGCTTCTGTCGCGGGGGGTCGGGCATTCGATTCCCACGCCCCATACGCGGGCGGACCGCGGTGTGTTCAACCGGCTCACGATTTCTTCCGGAAATCTCAGCGACCGCAGGCCACTTGAGCCGCACGACCCCCACCGGACGGGATGCGCTCCACGGGAACCGGGGGCTCCCCCGCGTCCAGGTGTCAGCGCGGGAGGAGGACCGTGCGGTCGTAGGGGCCCGGGTGCGCGGCGGCGTACGCGACGGCCTCGTTGGCGTCCTCCAGGCCGAACGTCCGCACCTGGTCGCCGACAGGTCCAGCGCTCCGGAGGCGGCGAGCCAATGATGCCGACGTTGGCCGAGCGCGGATACATCCACCGCCCGCGCACCGTCACCGAGTTGCGCATCAGCCAGGGGTAGGGAAGCGCGAGTTCCGGCCCGCCGAGCATGCCGACGCTACCCATGAGGACGACGCGCCCGTACTCGCGGACGGTCAGGGCCGCCGTCCGGGCCGCCGTGCCGGGCGCGGAGGGCGGAAGCAGGTCGAGCACCATGTCGACCGGGCCCTCCGCGGCCGCGGACATCGCCGCGCGGCCGGCGGCCTCGTCGCCGGTCAGCTCCACGGGGCGGACCCGCCGGCAGCCCGCCGTAGGGGATCACGTACATGGCGAGCGCCGACCAGCGTGCCGGGCCGCGTCCTCGCGGCCCGTCTCCCCGGCCCCGTCCGTCACCGCCGTGCTCCGCGCCCTCGGCGCGGCCTGACAGGCGGGCGCACGCCGGGCCGTTGCAGCTCCCGCCGCGCCGCCGCGCGCTCCTCCGCCCGGGTCAGAGCCGGTCGAGGTCCCCTGTCGTGCGGCCCAGGCAGACGACGGAGTCGTCCATCGGCACCCCCTTGATCTCCTCGAAGCCCATGCGGTCGTAGAAGGCCCGGGCGGGCTTGTTGGCGACCGTCATCACCAGGTGCACGGCCGGCACGTCCCGCTCCGCAAGCGCCGCGAGCAGGGTCCGCATCAGCTGCCGTCCGTACCCGCGTCCCTGCCACTCGGGCAGCAGGTCGATGTGCAGATGGGCGGGCCAGGCGGCGAGTTCGGGGACGATCATCCGCTCGGGGTGGTGCAGCAGCCAGGCGATCTCCTCGTCCGGGGTGGCGGGCGGGCCGGACGGCTCGGGGTGGCGGTCGGCCACCAGCGGGAGCCACGCGGCACGGAACTCGCGGGTGAACCGTACGGTGTCGGCCGCGCCGACGACGTAGCCGACCGCCTGCCCCCGCCCGTCGTCCAGCACGAAGGCGAGCCCCGGCTCCAGATGGACGTAGGGGGCGGCGAACGTGTCGGGGAAGACGGTGGGGTCGGCGTAGTGGGGCCGGCTGTCCTGGCCGTTGTGGGCGGTGCGGACGCAGATGTCGTCGAGGGCCGCCCGGTCCTCGCGGCGGTACGGGCGGATCGCGGGTGACTCGTTCATGGGCGGCAATCCTGCACCTGGTGGGAGCGCTCCCACAAGCGCTTTACGGCCACTGTGTCCACCCGTCCGCCGGGGCGTGACATGCCGGTCGCGGGGCACCCGGTGGCCATGAAGCTGCATATCCCGGGCCGGGACGACCGGCCGGCACACCAGAACGCGCCGGACGAGTCCGCGTCCTCGCGCAAGGCCGGGCAGCCGGCTGAGGAGCCGGGCCCGAGCGACGCGGTGGAACGGGCGGCGCCGGACACCCCGACGAAGCTGCCCAAGGGCGCCTGGAAAGGCGCGCTCAAGGGCAGCGTGCGCGAGTTCAAGGACGACGAACTCACCGACCGCGCCGCCGCCCTGACGTACTACGGCGTGCTGGCGCTCTTCCCGGCACTGCTGGCTCTGGTGTCGATCCTCGGTCTCACCGGGAAGTCGACGACGGACAAGGTGCTGGAGAACGTCCAGGAGCTCACCGCCCCCGGCGCGGCACGGGACATCATCACGCAGGCGATCGAGCAGCTGCAGGGCAACGCGGGCGTCGGGTCGCTGGTGGCGATCATCAGTCTCCTGGTCGCGGTCTGGTCGGCGTCCGGCTACGTGGCGGCGTTCATGCGCTCGGCGAACGCGGTGTACGACATGCCCGAGGGCCGCCCGGTGTGGAAGGTGCTGCCGGTCCGGGTGGGCGTGACGGTCGCGCTGCTGCTGATGGCCGCGATCAGCGCGCTGATCGTGGTCTTCACCGGCGGGCTGGCCCGGCAGGCGGGCGATCTGCTGGGGCTGGGCGACACGGCCCTCACCGTGTGGTCGATCGCCAAGTGGCCCGTGCTGGTCCTGCTGGTCACCGTGATGATCGCGCTGCTGTACTGGGCCGCCCCGAACGCCAAGGTCAAGGGCTTCCGCTGGGTCACCCCGGGCAGCTTCCTCGCGCTGCTGATCTGGCTGCTCGCCTCCGCCGGCTTCGCCCTCTACGTCGCCAACTTCGGGTCGTACAACAAGACGTACGGCACGATGGCCGGTGTCATCATCTTCTTGATCTGGCTGTGGATCACCAACCTGGCGATCCTGCTGGGCCTGGAGTTCGACGCGGAGATCGCCCGGCAGCGGGCCATCGCCGGCGGGCATCCGCCGGAGGAGGAGCCGTACACGCAGCCGCGGGACACCCGCGCCTGGGACGAGCAGGACCGGGAGAAGATGGACGGCGCCTGACCCGGCGGGGCCCGGCGGGCGTCAGTCCGCCAGCCCCGCCGCGAGGGTGGCGCCCAGCTCCCAGCAGAGCTCCAGGGCCGCCTTGCCGGGTTCACCGGTGACGGTCACCGTCTCGGCGGCGCGGCGCCAGCCGAGGCCGGTGGTGACCGCCTCGATGGCGCGCACGGCGCCGGTGACGTCGTTGCCGCCGTGCACGTAGTAACCGAACGGGCGGCCCTTCGTGCTGTCCAGGCAGGGGTAGTAGACCTGGTCGAAGAAGTGCTTGAGCGCCCCCGACATGTAGCCGAGGTTGGCCGGGGTGCCGAGAAGGCAGCCGTCGGCCTCCAGGACGTCGGTCGCGGTGGCGGACAGCGCGGCACGGCGCACCACCCGGACGCCCTCGATCTCCGGGGCGGTGGCGCCGGAGACGACGGCTTCGAACATCGCCTGGCAGTTCGGCGAGGGCGTGTGGTGGACGATCAGCAGGGTCGGCACACCCCGACCCTGCCGTGCCGGACGTCCCGCCCGCAACCTGGGCCCGCGAGGTGCCGTTGTGACGGCGACCCCGGGGTGGCACCATGCCGGGCATCGGCAATCACGGAGGCGGGTGCGTAGTGGGCGGCGAAGGTCAGGAGTCACCGGCGGCGGCGGTGTTCGACGCGCTGGGCAGCGACTACGAGAAGGCGTTCGCGTCCTCGTCGGCCCACCGCGCGTCCCTGAACTGGCTGCTCGAACGGCTCTCCCCCGGCAGCTCCGTGCTGGACGTGGGCAGCGGCACGGGACGTCCCACGGCCGCCGCGCTCGCCGGTGCCGGGCACCGGGTGCTGGGCGTCGACGTGTCCCCGGTGATGGTGGAGACCGCCGCCCGGCAGGTGCCCGAGGCGGAGTTCCGCCGCGCGGACGTCCGGCGGATGCCGCTCCCGGAGGGATCGTACGACGCGGTCTGCGTGTATTTCGCGCTGCTCCAGATGAACCGGGCGGAGCAGACCGAGCTGGTGCGCCGGCTGGCGGCGGCGGTGCGGCCGGGCGGCCTGCTGGTGCTGGCGACGGTGCCGCTGGACGTGGAGGAGTTCGACGGCGTGTTCATGGGCCGGCCGGTGCGGGTGACGAGCTTCGCGGCGCAGGACGTCACCGCCCTGGTGCGGGAGGCGGGACTGACGGTGGAGTGGGAGGAGAGCACGATGTTCACCCCGAGCCATCCGGAGGCCCGCCCGGAGCCGCATCTGTTCCTGCACTGCCGGCGGGGCGAGGGCTGAGGTTCCGCGCCGTCGAGGTCCGCACGGCCGGCGGTTCCGTCACGGAACCGGCCCGGCCTCGCCCGCGGGACCGCCGCTGGGACGGCGCCGGCGCCATCGCGCTCCTCGCCCGCAGGGACGCGACGGAGACCGGGTGACGCCGCACCGTCGCTGCCGAGGTGTGTGTCGCGCGACCGGGCGGGCCTTCAGCCCTGCGACTCCTGCGGTTTCGCGTCGGCCTCGCGCAGCGTCCGGTCCTTCAGCTCGGTGCGGGCCTCGGTGCGGTGGCCGCGCGCGATGTAGTCCCGGACGATCGCCTCGACCGCGTCCTGGGGTGAGCCGATCCCCGCCAGGACCATCACCTCCACCACCAGTTCCGCGTCGAGACTGATGTTGACCTTGGCCACTCCGTGCCCCCCTTGTCGCGTCGCCCGCACTCTACTTGCTCACGGTCCACAAGGAAGCCGGTCAGCCGGTCATGCGTTTGCGCCAGGCCGGTTCGACCTGTCGCCACTCCGCCTCCCACTGGTCCAGCCGTCGCAGCCGCAGGCGGGCGCGGGCGAGCCAGCCGCCGACCAGGACCAGGCCGCCCACGACGACGGCGACCGTGATGCCGGCCATGGCGACCTGGAAGCCGGCCTCCGCGCCCTCGGGCGGCGCGGACACCAGCCGGCCGGACGTGTCGTTCCACACGGTGACCTCGGTGCCCTCCTTGCTGCCGGCGGGAACCTCGGTGCGCCCCGTGTGACGGGTGCCGTCCGGGGCGGTCCAGCGCACCTCGGCCCAGACGCCGCCGTCGCCGCTCTCGGACACGGGCGCCGTGTCGCGGGCGTTCTCGACCAGGACGGCCGGGACCTGGCTGCTGCGCTCCCGGCGGTCGTCGAGCGACCCGTCGACCGCGCCGGCGGCCGCCAGCCCGCCGAACCCGGCGAGGAGCAGGGCCAGGACGAACGTCGCGATCAGCAGCCAGGCCTCGGCCACGTCGCTGCGGCGGCACAGCGGGTTGCTCCGCCACCGCCACCAACGCACCCCGCGCCTCGCACCAGGCGTCGCCATGGGAGGTCACCTCCTCGCACGGGTGCCGACCGCGCCACCTCTCCAGGGTGGACCGTTCCGCCCCGGCCCGCACGGGCGGGGCGGGCCTTTCCGCCAACTCCCCGCCCGCACCGCGGAGTCGGTCCGGCGGCGGTCGGGTCACACCGTCGGGTGGACGGGGACCACCTCGTGCTGGGGGACGCCGAGGACGACCTTGAGCGCCCCCGTCTCGGCGGCGTTGCCGAAGACGTCGTAGGCCTCCTGCATCTGGTCCAGGCGGAAGGTGTGGGAGACGAGGCGGCGGGTGGGCAGCCGTCCGGCCGCCGCCATGCGCAGCAGGGTCGGGGTGGAGTGGGTGTCGACGAGGCCGGTGGTGATGGTGACGTTCTTGATCCAGAGGTCCTCGAGGTGCAGGGTGGCGGGCGCGCCGTGCACGCCGACGTTGGCCACGTGGCCGCCGGGGCGGACCACCCGGGTGCACAGTTCGAAGGTCTCCGGGACGCCCACCGCCTCGATGACCACGTCCGCGCCGAGTTCGCCGGTGAGGTCCCCGACGAGCTGTTCCGGCCCTTCGCCCGCGTCGGCCACGGCGTCGGCGCCGAACTCCTTCGCCGCCTGGAGCCGGGCGGCCGCCAGGTCCACGGCGACGACCCGCTCCGGCCCGAACAGCCGTGCGGTGGCGATCGCGGCCAGACCGACCGGCCCGGCGCCGACCACCACCACGGTGTCCCCGGGCCGCACCCGCCCGTTGAGGACGCCCACCTCGTAGGCGGTGGGGAAGATGTCGGCCAGCAGCACGGCGTCCTCGTTGGCGAGGGCACCGGGCAGCGGGTACACCGACAGGTCGGCGAACGGGACCCGTACGTACTCGGCCTGGGTGCCGTCGACGAGGTGCCCGAGGATCCAGCCGCCGCCGCCCCGGCACTGCCCGTACATGCCCTCGCGGCAGTAGCGGCAGCGGCCGCAGGCGGAGACGCAGGAGACCAGGACCCGGTCCCCGGGCCGTACGGTGCGGACGTCGGGCCCGGCCTCGACGATCTCGCCGACCGCCTCGTGACCGAGCACGGTCCCGGGCCGCACCTCGGGCAGGTCGCCCTTGAGGATGTGCAGGTCCGTCCCGCAGATGGTGACGGCGTCGACGCGGACGATGACGTCGCCGGGCTCCCGGATCTCCGGATCGGGAACCTCCTCCCATGCGGACTGACCGGGGCCGTGGAAGACGTAACCCTTCATGCCGATCCTCACCTTCTCGCTGTGGCGGCGGGCCCTGGCGCGGGGCAGGCGCGGCCCGCCTGCGTCGGCGGAGCCGGGGTGTGCCGGGCGCCGCCCCTGCCCTTCCAGTCTGTGCGCCCGACGCCGGTCCCGCCGCGCGCGCCCACGCCACGGGGCCGGGGGCCGCGTCACGCCCGGGGCGTGCGGTCCCACCCGAGGGGACGCCCCCGGCCGCGCGGCGTGGGACGCCCGGCCGCGGGCCGGGCGGGCGGGGGCCCGTCAGGCGACGGGGCGGGCGATGCCGGTGTGGAGCAGGTGGCGGGTCTGCCGCGCCGAGTCGCCGAGGCGCAGGGCGAGGCGGGTGGCGAGGGCGTAGAGGTGGCGTACGGCGGCGAGGTGCTCGAGCCGCGGGGCGAGCGCCGACAGGGCGATGGCCAGGGCGACGCCGGTCCAGGCGACCGGGCCGAGCGGGACGCAGCCGAAGAAGTGGCTGACGCCGGGCGTCTGCACCAGGGCGGCGAGCACCGCGGCGGAGCCCAGCGCGGTCACCCACACCAGGGTGCTGTGGCGCCGTCCGGAGAGGGTCTGGGCCAGCTGGGCGCCGACCACCCCGCACAAGGCCATGGTCGTGGAGCGGCGTTCGGTGCCGGGGGTGAACCGGCCGATCAGATAGGCGGTCACCGCGCCGAGGCAGGTGGTCACACCGCGCCGTCGGATGGAGCGCAGCAGCGGCGCGCCGAGCACGTCGAGGCTCATCGGGCCGGTCGCGGCGTGCGCCGCCGTGGACGGGTCGTCGCTCGGTGTCACGGCCACCGCCATGGCGGGGAACATGTCCGTGAGCAGGTTGACCAGCAGCAGCTGGCGGGTCGACAGCGGCGAGGAGCCGGCGAGCAGGGTGCCCAGCACGCTGAAGCCGACCTCGCCGGCGTTGCCGCCGATGAGGATGCTCACCGCGTCGGCCACGCTGCGCCACAGCGCCCGGCCCTCGGCGAAGGCGTCCACCAGGACGGACAGGTCGCCGCCGGTGAGCACGATGTCGGCCGCGTTGCGGGCGGCCGCGGAGCCGCGGGCCTCGATGCCGACGCCCACGTCGGCGGCGCGGATGGCGGCGGCGTCGTTGGCGCCGTCGCCGGCCATCGCCACGACCCGGCCGGCCTGCTGCAGGGCCTCCACGACGTGCAGCTTCTGCTCGGGCGCGACCCGTGCGACGACACCGGCGCCGTGCAGGGCGCGCACCCGGTCGGCGCGGCCCATGGCGACCAGCTCGTCCCCGGTGACCACCCGCGTCTCCTCGGGCCAGCCCAGTTGCAGGGCGATGGCGCGGGCGGTCTCCGGGTGGTCGCCGGTGAGCATGACGGGCAGGATGCCGGACGCGCGCAGCGCGGTGAGCAGCTCCTGCGAGGTCTCGCGCGGGACGTCGGCCAGGGCGACCAGTCCGACGAGCTCCAGCCCGGTCAGGCCGTCCTGGAGCTCCGCCGCCGGGTCGTCGCCCCGGTACGGGCGGCGGGCGACGGCGAGGACGCGCAGTCCCTGGCCGGCGAGGGCATGGGCGGTGCCGGTCGCCGCGTCGGGCAGGTCCGCGCAGGCGGGCAGCACGGTCTCGGGGGCGCCCTTCACGACGAGGTACGTCCCCTCGCCGTCGCGGCCGACGGCCGCCGCGTAGCCGCGGCTGGCCTCGAAGGCCAGTTCGCCGTGCGCGGTCCAGGCGTCGTCCGGCGGGGCGGCGTCCAGCACCGCCTCGTCGGTGGCGTGCGCGATCTTGCGTCCCTCGGCGGTCTCCTCCCGAGGGCAGGCGCGCGCGGCCTGCCGGACGACCGGTACGGCCCGCTCCGCGTCCGGGGCCAGGACGGTGCCGTCGGCGGCGGCCACGCGCACCAGGCGGAGCCGGTTCTCGGTGAGGGTGCCGGTCTTGTCGAAGCACACGGTGTCGACCCGGCCGAGCGCCTCCAGGGTGCGCGGGGTGCGCACCAGCACGCCTCGGCGGGAGAGGCGGCGGGCGGCCGCCATCTGGGCGACGGTCGCGACCAGCGGCAGCCCCTCGGGGACGGCGGCGACGGCCACGGCGACACCGCCGCTGACGGCGCGCCGCAGCGGGCTTCCGCGCAGCAGGGACAGCCCGGTCACCAGCGCCCCGCCGGTGAGGGTGACGGGCAGGGCCTTGCGGGTCAGCTCCTGCAGGCGGGCCTGCACGCCGGCGGGCGGCGGGGTGCGGGAGGCCAGGGCGACCGCGCGGCCGGCCTCGGTGTGGTCGCCGGTGTCGACGACCAGCGCCTCGGCCCGGCCCGCGACCACGGTGGTGCCCTCGAAGACCATGCAGGTCCGCCGGGCCACCGGCGCGCCCGGTGTGGCGTCGACGTCCTTGGTGACGGGCAGCGACTCGCCGGTCAGCGACGACTCGTCGACCTCCAGCCCTTCGGCGCGCACCAGCCGGGCGTCGGCCGGTACGACGTCTCCGGCGGCGAGGTCGATCCGGTCCCCGGGCCGCAGCCGTACGGCGTCGACGGTGACCGTGCGGCTGTCGGTGACGTGCCGGCGGGCGCGGGGCTGCTGGTGGGCGGCCAGCCGGGCGAGTGCCCGTTCGGCGCGCAGCCGTTGCAGTCCGCCCGCGACCGCGTTGAGGTCCATGGCGCCGACGACGAGCAGCGCGTCGACGACGGAGCCGAGCAGGGCCGAGGCGACCGCGCCGGTGGCCAGGACGGGGGTGAGCGGGTCGTCGAGTTCGCGGCGGACCGCACCCGCCGCCTCCCAGGTCCAGCGGGCGGGCGCCGCCGCGCCGGTGCGGGCCAGGCGGGCGACGCGCTGCCGGGCGCGGGCGGTGAGCAGGTCGAGTCCGACGGGTTCGGCGGCGGTGCGGGCGTCCCGGAGCAGGGCGTGCGCCTCGTGCGGTTCCAGGGCGTGCCAGGGCACGTGCAGCCGCGGCTCGGGCGGCACGGCCCGGGCCACGCGTACGGCCTCGGTCCAGCCGCTGACCAGGGCGCCGGCCGCCGCGACGTTCACCGGGGCGTGGCGGGTGAGCCGCTGCCACACCCGGCCGCCGGGGGTGCCGCCGCGGGCCACCATCAGCCCGGAGAGGGCGGCGCCCGCCCGGGCCAGGGTCTGCGAGCGGCGGCCGACCCGGCGGGCCGCGGGGACGGCGGTGAGCAGCCGCCAGACGTCCGCCAGTCCGCCGGGGGCGAGGGCGTCGGCGCCCCAGGGGATCGCCGAGTGGCCGTCGGTGAGGGCGATCGCCACGTCGCCCGCGGGCAGTCCGTCGGCGATGTCGCGGTCGCCGTCGGCGGGCACGCGGGCGACGGCGACGACGATGTGCCCGTCGTGCTGGAGGGCGCGCACGATGTCGCCGAACGGCAGGTCGGCGGGGGCGATCTCGTCGGCGAGGCGGGTGATGTCCTTCAGCTCGGAGCCTCCGGTGACGACGACGTGCAGCCCGGCCCGGCGGGCGGCGTCGAGCACCGCCTCCGCCCAGGGGTGTACGGGGTCGTGGTACGGGGCGGGCTCCTCGTCCTCGGCCGGGGGGAGGCTGCGCAGCGCGTCGGTGTGCAGGACCAGCGAGTCGGCGATCTCCAGCTGGCGCAGCCGGTCCCCGCCGCGCACCAGCACGCCGGACCGGGCGAGCGCGGTGCCGAGCACGGCGTTGAAGGCGGCCGGGCCGTAGCGCGCGGCCTTCGGGGAGCCGGCGAGTACGGCCTCGGCGGCTTCGCCGCTGTCGCGGGTGATGAGGAGCGTCGCGGCGGCCCCGGCCACGCTGCCGGTGCCGGCGTTGGCCGCGTAGGCCTGGGCGGGGGTCACGCGCAGCGGGGGGCGGATGTCCGGGGGGCGCGGGATGCCGGCGCGCCGTTCGCTGCAGATGTCGTCGTGGACCGCCTCGAAGGCGACCGCGCGGGCCGTCGCCTCGGTGAGCTGTCCCGTCCGCAGCAGGCCGTCGAGCAGCAGGGACACCGGGGACTGGGCGGCGCCGTGCGCGGCGGCGTTGGCCGCGGCGAGGAGCAGTTCCATGCCGCTGCCGCCGAGCCGCTCGCGCAGCCGGGCGCGGAAGCGGGGGTTCTCGCGCAGCAGGGTGACGAGGGCGGTGAGCGCCTTGGGGCTGCGCGGCAGCCGCAGCGACCGGCCCGCGAGGGCCCCGGCCACACCGGCGGCGTCGAGCAGCAGGGCGGCCGCGGCGACCCGTACCTCGCGCGGGTCGCCGGGGTGGACGGTGGCGTCGTCCGGCTCGGGTCCGGGGTCCTCGGTGAGTCCGAGGCGGGCGGCGAGCGCGACGGCCCGCTCGGTCACGCGGTCGCCCGCCGCGTCCGTCGCGGCGGTCACCACGAGACGGGCGAGCCCTTCGTCCCAGTACGCGGCCACGACGTCGGGGTGGTCGAGCAGGCCGGCGGCGACCTCGCGGGCGAGCGGGCCGACGGCGGTGTCGGGGTGGCGCAGGGCGAGGTGGACGCGGTGCCCGGCCCGCCAGCGCCGGCCGCCGCCGAGGGCGTTGCGGGCGACGTTCGTCAGGCGGCGGGTCGTGACCTGTACGGACGTCACGCCCTGGGCGGTGCCGCGGGCGGCTTCGGCGGCGGCCCCCGCCACGGCCCCGGCGAGCGGCGCGACGTCGATGAGTGCGAGCATTCCGGCTCCCGTGGTCGTGGTTCAGCCGGTGTGCCGGGACGTGCCGTCCCGGTCGCTGCCGGGGGCGTGCTGCGTGGTGGCCTCGGCGACCTGCCGCAGCGCGGAGGCGGTGGTGGTGTCGCCCACCTTGGCGGGCTGCTCACGCACCTGGCGGTGCCTGGAGGGGATGAGACGGTCTCCGGGCCCGGCGGGCCCCCGCGCGTCGGCACCGCGCCCGTGGCCCGCGGCGGCGGGCGTACCGGCCTTGCGGGACCCGGAGCCCCCGGGCCCGGCACCGGCGGCCGTGCCCGGCGTACCGCCCTCCTGTGCACCCGCCGCGGCGGGGGCGCTGTCGCCGGCTCCCGCGAGGAGCTCGCCCTCGGGATCGCCGTCGGCCGACGTGCCGTCGGTCAGGGCGGTCGCGGTGTCGGCGGCCTCCGCCCATTGCCCCTCCGTCCCGCGGGGGCGGGTCAGCCAGGCGACCGCCGCGCCGGTGAGGGCCACGGGCCACTCCACGAGTCCGGCGACGCCGAGCACGCCCGCGCCGGCGTAGACGGCGATCCGGCGCCCGCGCGGCGACACCGCGCCGAGGGCGTCGAGGGCGCCGCCCGCGGCCCTGCCCACCTGCCCGGCGCCCGGCAGCCGCCGCAGATGGGAGGTGACGGCCCGCAGCGGCTGCGGAAGATCCGACGCACGCGACGTGTCCTGCTCCATGTCGACCTCCACCAGGCGCGCACCGCCACCGGGCACACTCGTCCGTTTCGTTGCCTTTCGCCCCATCGTCGGCCGTGACCGGCCCGCGCGCCTTCCCGGTACACCCGAAGCGGTCGGGGGCCGCCCGTCCCGCTTCCGGGCCCGTGTCGGAACGGGCGCGCCGGGTACCAGGAACTGGCACACAGGCGTGCGCCCTCGACGGGCACCGGGAGACAGCGGCCGTGCGGACCGTCCGGTCGCGAAGGGAGTGGTCGGGTCATGACGGAGAACGGCGAGGACGCCGCACGGATGCGGCGCCCGGGGACACCGGACCTCCGTCTGGCCTCGGACGCGCCGGGTGAGGCGCCGCCGCTGGACGTGCGGGCGGAGCCGGTGCTCGGGCAGGCGGACGACTCCGGCCTCCCCCGGGACCGCAACCAGGCCATCCTGGAGGCCGCCAAGCAGGTCGGCGCGGTGCTGAAGCGGGGCGGGCACCTCTTCGCGCTGGCGGGCAGCGTCGCCGTGCACGCCCACGGCGGCAGCGGCAACCTCCAGCACGACGTCGACTTCTGTGTCCGCCCGCAGGACGCGGGGCCGGTCGCCGCCACGCTCCGGGACGCCGGGCTGACCGTCTACACCCCGCCCGAGGACTGGCTGATCAAGGCGACCTGCTTCGGCCAGGACGTCGACGTCATCTTCGAGCTGGCCCACCGTCCGGTGTCCACCGAGATGCTGGAGCGGGCGCGGGAACTGCCCGTGGAGTCGGTCCGGATGCCGGTCCTGGCCCCGACCGACCTGCTGACCAGCCTCGTCGCCGCCTTCTCCGAGCACCACTGCGACTTCGGCGCCGTGCTGCCCATCGCCCGCGCGCTGCGCGAGAAGGTCGACTGGGAGCAGGTGCGGCGCGACTGCGGCGACGCGCCCATGCCGGCCGCCTTCTTCTTCCTCCTGGAACGCCTGAACGTCATCTGACCCGCCCGTGGAAGGAACGCCCATGAACACCCACGACGCCGGTCCGGCGGGCGGTGCCCCGCCCGCGGGCCCCGAGTACCGCATCGCGCACCTGCAGGACCGTCTCGCCTCGGAGGAGCTGGGCGAGCTCGGGGTGCGGGCCGAGGTCCGCGGCGGGGCCGTCCTGGTCACCGGCACCGTCCCCTCGGCCCGCTGCCGGGACGACGTCCTGGAGGTGGTGCGCGAGGAGCTCGGCGGACTGGACGTGCACTGCGACATCGTCGTGAGCGAACCTTCGTCGCCCGACCACGCGGAGGAGCTGTCATGATCCGGGTCGCCGCCGTCGGGGACATCCACATGGGCCCCGACACGCGGGGGGTGCTGCGCCCCGCCTTCGACACGCTGCCGGACTGCGCGGACCTGCTGCTGCTGGCCGGGGACCTCACCCGGCACGGCACGCTCGACGAGGCGCGGGTGGTGGCCGACGAGATCTGGGGCCTCGGGGTGCCCGTGGTCGCGGTGCTCGGCAACCACGACCACCACGACGACCGGCAGGACGAGGTCTCCGGCCTGCTGCGGGACGCCGGCGCGCACGTCCTCGAGGGCGAGGCGACGGTGCTGCGGATCGGGGACGCGAAGGTCGGCGTGGCCGGCACCAAGGGGTTCGGCGGCGGGTTCGTCGGGGCGAGCGCCGGAGAGTTCGGGGAGCCGGTGATGAAGGAGTTCGTCCGGGTCTCCCGCCGCTGCGCCGACGGCCTGCGGACCGCGCTGGAGCGGCTGGCGGAGGAGGACTGCGACGTGCGGATCGCGCTCACCCACTACTCCCCCGTGCCGGAGACACTGGCCGGTGAGCCGGCGGAGATCTACCCGTTCCTGGGCAGCTATCTGCTGGCCGAGGCGATCGACACGGCCGGCGCCGACCTCGCCGTGCACGGGCACGCGCACGCGGGCAGCGAGCACGGGATGACCACCGGCGGTGTCAAGGTGCGCAACGTCGCCCAGCCCGTGATCGGTCGGGCCTTCCACGTCTACCACCTGCCACTGCGCGAACGGGTGGGCGCGGACGCCGTCCGATCTCCCGGTTCCTGAAGCGCCGTCCGATCCCCGGTTCCCGAAGCACCGTCCGATCCCCGGTTCCCGAAGCACCGTCGGTCCTGCCGGCGGCGCTTTCGTGTGCGCCCCTTCCCGTACCGCCTGTGGTGTGAACGCCCCGCACGGCACGCGTCCGACACACGTCTGACGAGCATTTTGTCTGCTTAGCATGCAGATCTTCGTGTCCGCGGCCCCGCCCGCCTGCGGCTGCCGTCCACCCCGCCCCGTACGAGAGGACACCGCATGGCGCTGCCGGGCCGCACCGGACGACCTGCCTCCGCGCTCGCCCCCTTCCCGCACGACGCCGCACTGCGCACCGCCGCCCGCCAGGTGTCACGCCGTCGCTTCCTGACCGTCGGCGCCGCGGCCGCCACCCTCGCCTTCTCCACCAACCTCCCCACGCGCGGCGCGTTCGCCGCGCCCCGGCTCGACGCGGCCCGGATCACCGAGGACCCCTTCACCCTCGGCGTCGCCTCCGGGGACCCGCTGCCGGACTCGGTGGTCCTGTGGACCCGGCTCGCCCCGGCGCCCTTCCAGCCGGACGGGGGGCTGGGGCAGCAGCAGGTCGAGGTGGCCTGGGAGGTCGCGCAGGACGACTCGTTCGCCCTCGTGGTGCGCGGCGGCACCGTCGTGGCCCACCCCGAGTACGCGCACAGCGTGCGGGCCGACGTGCGCGGGCTGGATCCCGACCGCCCCTACTACTACCGGTTCCGCACGGGTGCCTGGATCAGCCCGACGGGCCGGACCCGGACCGCTCCCGCGGCGGGCGAGGACGTCACGCGCCTGCGGCTGGCCGCGGTGGCCTGCCAGGCGTACCACGACGGCTACTACACCGTGCACCGGCAGCTGGCACGCGAGGACGTCGACGTGGTGTTCCACCTCGGCGACTACCTGTACGAGTACGCCGTCAACTCCGCGGGCGGCGCCCGCAACTACACGGACCGGGTGCTGCCGTCCGTGTTCAACCGGGAGACGACGACCCTCGCCGACTACCGGATGCGCTACGCGCTGTACAAGAGCGACCCCGACCTGCGGGCCGCGCACGCCGCGCACCCGTTCGTCGTCACCTGGGACGACCACGAGACGGAGAACAACTACGCGGCGGAGCACGACGAGAACGGCAGCGACCCGGCGCTGTTCCTGGCCCGGCGGGCCGCCGCCTACCGCGCCTACTGGGAGAACCAGCCGCTGCGCGCCGGCCAGCTCCCCGACGGCCCCGACGCCCAGCTGTTCCGCCGTCTCAACTGGGGCACCCTCGCCCAGTTCGACGTGCTGGACACCCGGCAGTACCGCTCCGACCAGGCCTACGGCGACGTCACCCACGTGCCCGGCCCGGAGTCGGACGACCCGGCGCGCAGCCTCACCGGCGACGCCCAGGAGCGCTGGCTGCTCGACGGCTGGGCCGCCTCCGGGGCGCTGTGGAACGTGATGCCCCAGCAGGTGTGCTTCTCGCAGCGCGCGCTGGACCTCAACGCGCAGGCCAAGCTGTCCATGGACGCCTGGGACGGCTACCGGGCCAACCGCGGCCGGCTCGTCGCCGGGGCCAGGGCCGCCGGCGTCGAGAACTGGCTGGTGCTCACCGGGGACGTCCATGTGGCGTACGCCTTCGACATCAAGGAGGACTTCGACGACGCCGGTTCGGCCACCCTGGGCACGGAGCTCACCTGCACCTCGGTGACCAGCGGCCGGGACGGGGCGGAGCGCCCGGCCAACTGGGACACCCTCACGAGGGCCAACCCGCACCTGCGGTTCTACGACGGGCGGCGCGGCTATCTGCGGGTCGAACTGAACCGGGAGAACGCGCGCGCCGACTTCCGCACCGTGCAGGCCGTGACCACGCCCGGCGCGGCCGTCACCACCGCGGCCTCCTTCGTCACGGAGGCGGGCGCGCCCGGCCTCACGCCCGTCTGACGTCACCCGGCCGACCCCGTCCGCGTACTGCACCTGGGGCCGGTCGTCGTATCGATCGTGTCAATCCCGGCGTGTCCTGACATTCCGTCGGGCACGCCAGGCAAGGCCTAAGTCTCCTCGACAGCTCGCCGCCCGAACGAAGGAGACGTACCGCATGGTCCTCAGACACGCCCGGACCGCGCGCCACTCGGCCCTGATGGCACTCGGCGCCCTCGTCCTCGCCGGACTCCCCTCCGCCGCGGCGGCGGACGCCTCCCCCGTGGCGGGCCCCGCGCCCGGTGCGGCGCAGACCCTCGGCGCCGACCGGCCCTCGCCGCATCTGCTCACGGCCCTCCAGCGCGACCTGGACCTGGACGCCGAGCAGGCGTCCACGCGTCTGGTCAACGAGGCGGAGGCGGGCACCCGTGCCGGCCGGCTGCGCAACTCCCTGGGCGAGCGGTACGCGGGCGCCTGGCTGCGCGGCGCGACCGCCGACGAGCTGACGGTGGCGACCACCGACGCCGGGGACGTGGCGGCCATCGAGGCCGAGGGCGCCACCGCGCAGGTGGTGGAGCGGCCCCTGGCCGCGCTGGAGGCGGCGAAGGAGAAGCTGGACGCGGCGGCCGGCCGGGTCTCCGCCCTCGACACGCCCGTCTGGTACGTCGACGTGCCGAAGAACCGGGTCGTGGTGCAGGCGGTCGACCAGGCCGCGGGCACCGCGCTCGTGAAGGCCGCCGGACTCGAGCAGGAGGACGTCGGCATCCGGCTGTCGGCCGAACGGCCCCGGCTGCTGCAGGACATCACCGGCGGTGACGCCTACTACATCAACGACTCGGCGCGCTGCTCGGTCGGCTTCTCCGTCACCAAGGGCACGCAGCCGGGCTTCGTGACGGCCGGGCACTGCGGCAGGGCGGGCGCCACGACGACCGGCTACGACCGCACCGCGCAGGGCACCTTCCAGGCGTCCGTCTTTCCCGGGAAGGACATGGCGTGGGTGGCCACCCAGAGCCAGTGGACGCCGACGCCCGACGTCAAGGCGCAGAGCGGCCAGGACGTCCAGGTCACCGGCTCGGCCCAGGCGCTCGTGGGGGCGTCGGTGTGCCGCTCCGGCTCCACGACGGGCTGGCACTGCGGCACGGTCGAGCAGCACGACGCGAGCGTCCGCTACCCGGAGGGCACGGTGGACGGGCTGACCCGGACCACGGTGTGCGCCGAGCCGGGCGACTCCGGCGGGCCGTACGTCGCGGGCGCCCAGGCGCAGGGGGTCACCTCCGGCGGCTCCGGGGACTGCACCAACGGCGGCACGACGTTCTTCCAGCCGGTCAACCCGATCCTCTCCGAGTACGGGCTGACCCTGACCACGGTGGCCGCGCAGGCCGCGACCGGGCAGCAGGAGGGCGGCTCCCGGGCGTGGACCGCCGGCTCGGTCTACGAGGCGGGCTCCACCGTCACCCGTGACGGTGTGACGTACCAGTGCCTGCAGACGCACCAGGCGCAGGGGGCGTGGGCCCCGGCCGGGACCCCGGCGCTCTGGCAGCGGCTCTGACGGACCGGCCGTACGGCGTCGGCGGCGGCCCCCGGCCGCGGCCGACGCCGTACGCCGTGCACCGTGTGCCGTGCGCCGTCGTCGCCGTCACCGGCGGTGCGGGTCAGGGCTGTTCGGCGAGCAGCGCATAGGCGGTGGCGAGGAACGGGTCGTGGGAGCGGAACCGGCGGGTGCACACCGCGGCCAGCGCGGTTCCGGTGTCGGGGCGGAATCCGAGGAACGCCTGCTGCCCGAGGGTGGCCCCGCTGTGGAAGTACAGGGGGCCGCCGTCGGCCGGGTGCCGGAACCAGGCGACGGTGTGCACGTGCCGGTGCCCGACGCCCCGCCGCAGGACGGGCGTGCGTACGGCGCGCAGCGCGCCCGCCAGTCGGGGGCAGCGGCCGGGGTCGAGATGGGCTTCGAGGAAGGTGAGCAGGTCGTGCGGGGTGGCCCGGACCGCGCCGGCCGCCCGGAAGCCGCCCGGGTCGAAGGCGGGCAGCGTGCCCGTGCCGTCCTTGCCGTGCCCGGCGGCGTCGTGTCCGTCGGTGGCGGGGTGCGGGGCGGTGTCGTGGAGGGCGAGGGGTGCGAGCACATGGCCGGCGAGCAGGTCCTGCCAGTCGGTTCCGGTGGCGGCGCCGAGGGCGTGCCCGAGGACGGCGACGCCGAAGTTGGAGTAGCGCCAGCGGGTGCCGGGGCGGTGCCGGGGGCGGTACCGCAGGAAGGCGTCGACGACGCGGGCGTCGGGGTAGCGGCCGTACGGGTTGGTGCGCCAGGCGGGCAGGGCGCGGGGGTAGAAGCCGGCAGGGAGCGCGGGCAGTCCGGCGGTGTGGGTGACGAGGTGCGCGAGGATGACCGGCGTGGTGCCGGGCGGGCGCCGGGCGCCGAGGAGGGCGGCGGCCGGTTCGCCGCCGGTGAGCCGGCCGCTGTCCACCAGGTGGGCCAGCAGCAGTCCGGTGTACGCCTTGGTGGCCGAGCCGATCTCGTAGCGCAGCCGGTCGCGGGGGCGCCCCGACGGCTCGGCGGTCCCGCCGGTGACCACGGTGCGGCGGCCGTGGCGGGAGAGCGCGAACACGACGTCCGGGGCGTCGGCCGCGGTGACCGCCTCGGCCAGCCGCTCCGTCCATCGCGTGTCCTGGGCAGGGCTGTCCGCGCTCTGAGGCGGCCCGTCCTCCCGGTCGGTGGGCGGGCCCGGCCAGGAGGTGCGGTACGCCGTCGTCATGAGGCCTGGACGAGCTCGGTCAGGGCGCGGGAGGTGGCCAGGACCGAGGCGAACGCGGCGACCAGGGTGGAGTGGTACACGACGTCGAAGACGGCTTCCTCGTCACCCTCGGGCATGTCGCGGATGGCGGGCATGGCGCCGTCGGGCTGCTGGGCGGCGGCGAACGCGCGCCAGGCCGTCTCGTCGAGGGTGGGGCGGGGCAGGCAGGCGTCGACGACGAGGAGTTCGCCGAGCAGGTCCCAGCGTTGCAGGTCCAGCCAGTCGTCGATCCACGCGGGCAGCCAGGTCGCCAGGTACGCGGCGATGTCCTCGGGCAGCCCGCCGGGGTTCTCGCCCCAGTCGGTGAGGTGGAACACGCAGTGCGTGATGTCGTAGGCGATGTGGCCCTCGACGGTCCAGGGTTCGGGGGTGCGGGCCAGCCAGGTGAAGCGCAGGGCCTCGGACTCCGCCGGTCGGGGGGTGAGGCCGAAGCGCCGCTGGAACGAGGACAGTCCGAGCCGCCGGGTGGGGGTGGTCTCGAAGGCGAACCAGCTGTCCAGGCGGTTGTTCAGCACCACGTGCTGTTCCAGCTCGGGCTGGCTGTAGCCGAGTTCGCGGAACGGCAGGTAGACCTCGAAGGGGATCGGGGAGGCCGGTTCGGTGCGCTGGCCGCGAACCAGCATGGTGCCGCCGTCCAGGGTCTCGCGCCAGATGTGGTCGAGCAGTTTGCGGGCCAGGTCCGCCTGCCGGGAGCCGGACACGCCCTCGCGGAAGAGCACCTTGCAGACGAGCGCGAGTTCACCGACCGGCTTGAAGCGTTCGAGGAAGCCCACTTCCGGGTCCACCTCGGGCTCCAGCCGGAAGCCGTCGCGGTGCGCCCAGAGCCATTCCATGGCGCCGACACCGACGCTGTGGACGAGACGGGTGTCGGTCATGCCGGCGCTCCTTGTCCGTCGGGCCGCTGCCCCGTCACGGCTCCGGCGGGCGGGGCGTCCGGGCGGGCACCGGCCAGGACCGCCGCGAAGGCGGCCATGAGGGTGGAGTGGTAGTGGTGCAGGAAGTAGCGGTCGCCGCCCCCGTCACCGGGCCTCGCGCCGAGGGCGCCGAGGTCCCGGTCGTCCAGGGGGATCTCGCCGGACGGGCCGCGGGCGGCGACCAGGCGCTGCCAGGCGTCGACGGGCGCCTCCTCGCCGGTCGTCCGGGCCACGACGGCGGACACGGCGAGGAGTTCGCCGCCGAGGTCCCACATCCCGGCCTCCAGGCAGGTGTCGAGCCAGGGCGGCAGCCAGTCCGTCAGATAGGCGACGAGGTCCGGGGGCATGGCGGCGGCGTCGCGCCCCCAGTCGCTGAGGTGGAACACGACGTGGGTGAGGGCGTATCCGGCGTCGCGGCCGAAGGTCCACGGCTCGGGCAGTCCGCCGAGCCAGGTCTGCGGCAGGTCCGGTGGTGCCTGCCCGAAGCGGTGGATGCCGCAGCACTCCTCGGCGCGCAGCACGCCGAGCCGTCGTGTCGGATCCTGTTCGGTGAGCCGCCAGCCGCGGGTGCGCGCCACCACCGCGGCCGCCTGTTCGAAGGCGGGGTGCCGCAGCCCGGCCGAGGCGAGGGCGGCGTACACCTCCAACGGGTAGGTGGCGAACGGCTCCAGGCGTTGCAGCCGGAGGAACAGTTCGCCCTCGTGCGTCTCCTGCCAGGCGAAGTCCAGCAGTCCGCGGGCGCGCGCGTGCAGCGGGTCGGAGGGGTCCGTGAGCCGGACGACGGTCGCGCAGACCTGGGCGAGTTCGCCGAGCGGTTTCCAGCTGCGGTCGACCTCGCCGTCGACGGCGAGCGCGTCGTCGCCGAGGGCGAAGCCGGGCCTGCGGGAGTCCACCCAGGCCAGCGCGTCCTCGGCGACGGTGCGGAGACCCTCCGCGGTGCCGGGCGGGGCGGTCACCCGCGTGCTCCGGTCCGCATCCGCCGGGCGGCGTGCACCTGGAGGGCGACGAGCGGGTCCTGTCCGCCCATCAGTTCCACGAAGTCCAGTCCGGAGTCGAGGCCCACGGTGTCCGGCACGCCGGGCAGCAGGGTCAGCCAGCGGCCCGCGCCGGCGGCCTGCCGCCAGTCCCGGCGGCGCACCGCGCGGACGAACCCGCGGGCGACGTCCACGGGCCGGCGCTCCGCCAGGCGGCTCACCGCGCAGTCCTCTCCGGGGACCGCGAGGGGCGCCAGGACGGCGAGTTGGTGGGTGAGGACCTGCCAGGTCGCCCCGTCGAGCCAGGTGGTGCCGGGCTCGTCCGGCGCTCCGGCGGCCGAGGGGTCGGCCCGGCGCAGAGTGCGGGCCATCGCCCAGTGGCTCCATCTGACGGTGGGTGCGGCGTCCGCGCGGGGCGGGTACGCCTCGACCGCCTTGCGGAAGACGGCCAGCTCCGCCAGGTCGGGCGGAGTGTGCGACAGGAGGCCCGGCAGCAACGCGTCCGCTCCCAGGACGCGTACGGCGGCCAGTGCGAGGTCTCCCGCTTCCCCGTCGGCCCCCGCCTGGGGGACCACGTGAGCGTGGTCCCCGCCCCTGAGGGCGGAGACCACACCGGAAGCGAGGTCCTGCACTGCGGCCTGCAAGCGGGTCGAAGTGCCTGACTGCTCCATTCGACTACTCCCGTCGATCCGTTCAGCCCTTCTTCGGGCGCGGGGTCGGCGGCGACAGCAGCAGCTTGGTCGCACCGGAGAGGAGAGCCAGGGCGGCGCACTGCCGGCTGTCGCGGTAGACGCCGTCGGCCTCGACCGGGTCGAGGGCCGCTTCGATGTCGGCGGTCTGGACTCCGGTGAGTTCCTTCTCGAGGACCTTCTCGTCGGGACGCATAACACCATCTCCCTGAGGCGTAGCGAAGTACCTTCCATTTCAGAATCACCCGAATCGGACAAATCACGCCACTTTTCTCATACTTACTTTCGTCACTTCTTCAACATGCAGGGGGGCCACGGGAGCAGGGAGCGAGGGCCCGTCAACCGGCGACCCGGCCAACGCCCGCAAGGACGACACCGCTGTGCGGGAGGGTCGGGACACGGTGCAGCGAGATGGCCAGATTCTGCTCCGGAACCGTGTACTCCATACGGGCGAGTTGCCCCGCGAGCGCCTCCAACAGGCCGACGGTGAGGCCCTCTCCGGGGCAGCGGTGGCCCGCCGCCGGGTCGCCCCCGCCCTGCGGGATCAGTTCGTCGCGCGCCGCGGGCCGTTCGAGGAAGCGCCGCGGCCGGAAGGCGTACGGGTCGCCCCACAGCGCCTCGTCGTGGTTCTGCCCGTACACGTCGAGCACCACCAGTCCCCCGGCGGGCACCCAGGCGCCCCGCCAGAACAGGTCGCGGGCGGCGAGGCCGCCGAGGAACGGCACGAACGGATAGAAGCGGCGCACCTCGTGGGCGAAGGCGGTCGCGAACGCGACGTCACCGTCCGCCAGGGGCACGCGGTTCTCGGGCCAGCGGTGCAGGGCGTGCGCCGCGAAGGCGACGAACCACGCGAGGGCGGTCGTCGGGCGGACCACGTTGAGCAGTTCGACGGCGCCGGTCTTCTCGTCGAGCGGTTCGCCGTCGAGGTCGCGGTGCCCGCACACCCGCTCCAGCACCGACCCCGCGGGCGCGGTCACCTGGCCGGTGCGGACGTCGCGCACCAGCCGGGCCAGCCGCTCCTCCTGACGGCCGCGGGCCCGCCGGGCCCTCAGATGACGTGGTCCGGCGGTGGCGAAGCCGTCCACCATCGCCGTCATGTCCCGGGCGGTCGCCGCGGCGTCGCCGTCGTCCAGCGGTATGCCGGTCCAGCGGTGCACGCCGCGGGTGAGCACCGTGGCCGCCTCGTCGAACAGCACCACGCTGTCGCGCCGGCTCCATTCCGGTACGGCCTCGTCCCAGGCGGCGACGACATGGTCCGTCAGACCCGACACGGCGGCGGGGTCCAGCAGCGGGAGGAACAGTTCCTTGCGGGCCCGGTGGGCGGCGCCGTCGAGGGTGTGCACGGCCCCGTGACCGAAGAGCGTGCCGAGGATCGGCTCGGGGATCGCGCGGTGCCGGTGCACGTTCCGCTCGTCGTAGAAGAACCGCACCGCGTCCGGCCCGCGCAGGGCGAGGGCCGGGCGGCCCATGATGCGGGTGCGGACCACGGAGCCGGCGGCGTCACGCATCCGGTTGGGGAGCCAGGCGTAGCCCTCGGCGAGGAGCGGGAGCGTGCGGTCGATCAAGGGGCGGCTGAGTACGTCCATGGCCGTCGGGTGCCCGCCCGCCCTTCCCGGACACTCCGGGCAGCGGGCGTCACACCCGTTCGGGGCGTGGCACAGACCACGCCCCGAACGAGACCCGGGTCACTTCGAGGGCGCGGAAGTGCGGACTACGGTGCTGGCGTCCTCTCCTTTCCTCCCCGATTCGGACGGACCCGTAGTGCCCGCAACGCGTCTCTCCCCCGTCATCACGGCCACCGCGCAGTGGCTGATCCGTTCCTTCCCCGCGCACGGCGGGGCCCTGTCCGCCGCCCTGTGCGAGATCCAGGCACGGCAGGCGGTGACGGTCGCGGCACGGCTGCGGTACCCGACCGCGATGGACGCGGAGCTGGTGGGACTCGCGGGCCCGGGCGGATCGGGCGCGCTGGACCGGATCACCGGGGCCGACGACCACGAGGGCGAACCGTGGCGCTCCTGGGTCGACGAGGTGGTGGCCAGCTGGGCGGCCTGCCTGCTGTCCGACGCCGGACTGGCGGCCCGGGCGGTGGCCGCACTGGGCGGGGGCGCCGGTGAGTACCGCCGGCTGCTCGCCCCCGACGCCACGGACGTCAGGGCGGCGGCCCTGCTCCGCCACCCGGACCTCCTCACCCCGATCACCCACCTCCACCGCACTTCCCTCCTGTCCCGCCTGGACCCGAACGAGGCCCTCGCGGCCTGACCGTCCGCTCCGCGACACCACCCGGGGAGGCCGCCGGGGCCCGGCCGGCTTCGGCGGGCGGAAGCCGCGCGGCTTTCCCCTGGTCGCGGGCGGGGCCCGTCCGGGACCCACGACCGCACGGGACCGGCCCGGTGTCCGGTGTGGGCGGGGGGCTCACCGTGGGTGGTTCACCCGACTGCAGTAGGCGACCGTGCCGTTGCCCGCCGTGCGGGTGAGGGTATGGGGCATGAGTAGCCCCATATCCCGGAAGTGGGAGCACGCCGTCGTCACCGGCGGCGCCGGATTCGTCGGCTCCCATCTGTGCACCGCCCTGCTCGACGCGGGAGCGGCCGTGACCTGCGTGGACGACCTGAGCACCGGGCGCCCCGAGAACATCGCCCCGCTGCTCGACCGTCCGGGGTTCACCCTCGTCCAGGCCGACGTGTCCGAGGAGCTGCCGGTGAACCGGCGCCCCGACCTCGTCCTGCACTTCGCCTCCCCCGCCTCCCCCGCGGACTATCTGCGGCTGCCGCTGCACACCATGGAGACCGGCAGCCTCGGCACCCGCAACGCCCTGGCCCTCGCCCACGAGTCGGAGGCCCGGTTCGTGCTGGCGTCGACGTCCGAGGTGTACGGCGACCCGCAGCAGAGCCCGCAGGACGAGCGGTACTGGGGCAACGTCAACCCGGTCGGCCCGCGCAGCGTCTACGACGAGGCCAAGCGCTTCGGCGAGGCGCTGACCACCGCCCACGCGGAGACCCACGGCACCGACACCTGCATCGTGCGGCTGTTCAACACCTACGGCCCCCGGATGCGCGGCCACGACGGCCGGGCCGTGCCCACCTTCGTCCGGCAGGCGCTGGCGGGCGAGCCCCTCACCGTGACCGGCGACGGCCGGCAGACGCGGTCGCTGTGCTACGTCGACGACACCGTGGCCGGCATCCTCGCGGCGGCCGCCCACGGCATGCGCGGCCCCGTCAACATCGGCAACCCGGCCGAGATCAGCATGCTCGCCCTGGCCCGCCTCGTGGTGGCGCTCGCCGGTTCGTCCTCCGACGTCCGCTACATCGAGCGCCCGGTGGACGACCCGGCCGTGCGCTGCCCCGACATCACGCTGGCCCGCGACAAGCTCGGCTGGGAGCCGCTGGTGGGCACCGAGGAGGGTCTGCGCCGCACGATCGACTGGTTCCGGGCCGAGGGAACCGGCACCTGAGCCGTCCTCCCCCGCCGGCCTCAAGGACCCGGCGGCCCGCACGGCCGCCGCCCCGATCCGCGAAAGGTCCGTCCGCCATGCGCATCCTCGGCATCAACGCCCTGTTCCACGACCCCGCGGCCGCCCTGGTGATCGACGGCCGTACCGTCGCCGCCGCGGAGGAGGAGCGGTTCTCCCGGCGCAAGCACGGCAAGCGCCCGCTGCCCTTCTCCGCCTGGGAGCTGCCCGAGAAGGCCGCCGCCTGGTGCCTGAAGCGGGCCGGGCTGCGGCCCCAGGACCTCGACGCGGTCGCCTACTCCTTCGACCCGGCGCTCGCCCGGCCCGCCGACGCGATGGGTCTCGACGACCCCTGGGACCACCTGCGGCTCACCTACGCGCGGGAGGCGCCGGGCTTCCTGCGCACCGCGCTGCCCGGCCTCGACCCCGAGGCCGTCCGCTTCGTGCCGCACCACATGGCGCACGCCGCCTCCGGCGCGTACGCCGCCCCGGACGCCGAGAGCTGCTCGGTGCTGGTGCTGGACGGCCGCGGCGAACGCGCCTCGCACCTCGCCGCGCGCCGCGTGGGCGCCCGCCTCGAACCGCTGCGCGCGCAGGACCTCCCCCACTCGCTGGGCCTGGTCTACGAGGAACTCACCGAGCACCTCGGCTTCCTGCGCTCCTCCGACGAGTTCAAGGTGATGGCGCTCGCCTCCCACGGCACCCCGCGCATGCTGTCCGAACTGCGCCGGTACGTGTATCCGACCGGCGACGGCGGCTTCCACGCCACCGGGGTGCCCTGGGCCGACCTGTGCGCCCCGCGCGGCCCCGACGAGCCGTGGACCCAGGACCACGCCGACGTCGCCGCGAGCGCGCAGGCCGTGCTGGAGGAGACGCTGCTGGACCTGGTGCGCTGGCTGCACGGCCGTACCCACGACTCCGTGCTGACCCTCGCCGGGGGTGTGGCGCTGAACTGCGTCGCCAACTCCCGGATCGCGCGGGAGGGCCCCTTCTCCCGGGTATGGGTGCAGCCCGCGGCCGGGGACGCGGGGACCGCCCTGGGCGGCGCCCTGCTGCTGTCCGCCGGCGCCGGTGACGCGCCGGAGGCCATGACGGGCGCCGACCTCGGCCGGGACTGGTCCGACGCGGAACTGGGCGCGTGGCTCAAGACGGCCGCCGTGCCCTGCGAGAAGCCCGCGGACATCGCCGTCACCGTGGCCAGGGCGCTGGCGGACAACGGCATCGTGGCCTGGTTCCAGGGGCGCGGCGAGTACGGCCCCCGGGCGCTCGGCCACCGTTCGCTGCTCGCCCACCCCGGGCACGCCGGGAACCTGGAGCGGCTCAACGACGTCAAGGGCCGCGAGCAGTTCCGGCCGGTCGCGCCGATGGTGCTCGCCGACCGGGCGGCGGAGATCTTCGACGGGCCGCTGCCGAGCCCGTACATGCTGTTCGTGCACGACGTGGCGCCCGCCTGGCGGGACCGCGTGCCCGCCGTGGTGCACGTCGACGGCACCGCCCGCATCCAGACGGTCGACCCGGCGCGCCAGCCGCTGCTGGCGCGGATGCTGCGCGAGTTCGAGCGGCTGACCGGGCTGCCCGTCGTCGTCAACACCAGCCTCAACACGGCGGGTCGGCCCATGGTGGACGACCCGCGCGACGCCCTGGAGTGTTTCGGCTCCTCCCCCGTGGACCTGCTGGCGATCGGCCCGTACGCGGTCCGGCGCGGCACGCTCTTCGCCACCGGCGACAGGGGCGACACCGACGGCACGGGCGGCTCCCTCGAGGAAGGGGACCCGCGATGACCAGGCCGGCCGCTCCCGCCGGGGAGTACGCGGTGGTCGTGCCGACGCTGGGCCGCGCCTCCCTCGCCCCGTGTCTGCGGGCGCTGGCCGAGTCGGACGGGCCGCTCCCGGCCCGCGTCGTGCTGGTGGACGACCGCCGGGACCCGGCCGTACCGCTGACCGCGGCCGTCCCGCCGTCCCTGCGCTCCCGCACCGTCGTGGTGCCCGGCAAGGCGCGCGGTCCGGCCACCGCCCGCAACACCGGCCTGCGGGCCGCCGGGGACGCGCCGTGGATCGTCTTCCTCGACGACGACGTGGTCCCCGGCCCCACCTGGGCCGACGACCTGGCGCTCGACCTCGCCGGGGCGAGCGTCGCGACCGCCGGGATCACCGCCCGGATCGAGGTGCCGCTGCCCGCGGACCGGGCGCCCACCGACTGGGAACGCAATGTCGCCGGGCTGGCCACGGCCCGCTGGATCACCGCCGACATGGCGTACCGGCGCCGTGCCCTGGAGGCCGTCGGCGGCTTCGACGAACGGTTCCGCAGGGCCTTCCGGGAGGACGCCGACCTGGCGCTGCGGATGCTCGACGCCGGCTGGACGCTGGCGGAGGGGCGGCGCACCACCACCCATCCGGTGCGGCCGGCGGACCGGATGGTCTCCGTGCGGCTCCAGGCGGGCAACGCGGACGACGTGCTGATGACCCGGCTGCACGGCCGCGACTGGTGGCGGCGGGCCGACGCGCCGCGCGGCCGTCTTCCCCTGCACCTGGCGACGGCCTCGGCCGGGACCGCCGCGGCGGTGTGCGCGCTGACCGGGCACCCGCGGGCGGCGTCCGTCTGCGCCGCCGGCTGGCTGGCGGGCACCGCCGAGTTCGCGCTCGCCCGGATCCTTCCCGGCCCGCGCACCCGGGACGAGATCGTCACCATGGCGCTCACCAGCACCCTCGTCCCGGCGGCCGCCACCTGGCACTGGCTGCGCGGGCAGATCCTGCACCGCGCCGCCTCGGCGCACCGGCACCGGGCCGCGCACCAGGCCCAGGCGCCGGCCGCGCCGTCCGGCGAACGGCTCCCCACATGACCCGGCGACCGTCCCCGGCCCGCGACGGTCCGTCGCCGGCACGCTCCCGGCCGCACCCGCGGCCGGAACCCGATCCGCGGGCGGTGGTGTCCGCATCCCCGCCGCGACCGATCACGGAGGTGAGCCCATGACCGCGGACTTCGCCCCAGTCCCCCCCGGCGTGCTGTCCGTCGCGCTCGTCTCGGAGCACGCGAGTCCCCTCGCCGCCCTCGGCGGGGTGGACGCCGGCGGACAGAACGTCCACGTCGCCGCCCTGGCCACGGCGCTCGCCGACCGGGGACACCGGGTCACGGTGCACACGCGCCGCGACGCGCCCGGGCTGCCGGACCGGGTGCGGCTGAGCGAGCGCGTGGAGGTGCACCACGTGACCGCCGGGCCCGCCGAGCCCGTCCCCAAGGACCGGCTGCTGCCGTACATGGACGAGTTCGGGCGCCGGCTGGTCCGGGAGTGGCGGGCCCGCACCCCGGACGTGGTCCACTCCCACTACTGGATGTCCGGGCTGGCCTCGCTGGGCGCGACCCGGGAACTGGGCCTGCCGCTGCTGCACACCTTCCACGCGCTGGGCACGGTGAAGCGGCGGCACCAGGGCGACGCCGACACCAGCCCCCCGGAGCGGATCGGCTGTGAGATCGAGGTGGGCCTCGGCTGCGACCGGGTCGTCGCCACCTGCCGCGACGAGATCGCCGAGCTGGTCCGGATGGGCGTGCCGGCCCACCGGATCGGTGTCGTGCCGTGCGGCGTCGACACCGACCGGTTCACCCCGCTCGGCCGGCGCCTGCCGCGCGGCCCGCACCGCCACCGGCTGGTCCAGCTGGGGCGGCTGGTGCCCCGCAAGGGCGCGGCCGTCTCGGTGGCCGCGCTGGCCCGGCTGCCGGAGACCGAGCTGCTGGTGGCGGGCGGTCCCCCGGCGGACCGGCTCGACGACGACCCGGAGGTACGCCGGCTGCGTGGCGTCGCCCGGGACGCCGGGGTCGCCGACCGGGTCCGCTTCCTCGGCGGGGTGGACGCGGAGCGGGTGCCCGCGCTGCTGCGCTCCGCCGACGTGGTGCTGTGCCCCGCCGACTACGAGCCCTTCGGCATCGTCCCGCTGGAGGCCATGGCCTGCGGCCGTCCCGTGGTGGCCAGCGCGGTCGGCGGCCAGCTCGACACGGTCGCCGACCCGGGCACCGGGCGGCTGGTCCCGCCGGGCGACCCGGAGGCGCTGGCCCGTGCCGTGGCGGGTCTGCTCGCCGACCCGGCGGCCCGGGAGGCCCGCGGGGCGGCCGGCCGCCGCCGGGTGCTCAGCCGTTACGGATGGCCGCGGGTCGCCGCGGCCACGGAGGCGGCGTACTGCGAGGTCCTCGACACCGAGCCGGCCGTGACCCGGACCGGCTGAACCGCCGGCCAGGACCGGCCCGCCGACGTCCGACGTTGGAAGGAGGTGCGGGTGCCGTCGCCGTCCCCGGAGGGCGGCGCGCCCGACACACCATGACCGAAAATCCCGCACTCGACGCCGCCCGTCTGCACTGCCGGTCCCTCCAGGAGGCTCTCGACGGTTTCCGCCGGCACGGTCTGCCCCGGATCGCCGACTGGGGCGGCCGGCTCGCCACCGTCCTGGCCGGCGGCGGCCGGCTGCTGGCCGCCGGGAACGGCGGCAGCGCCGCCCAGGCCCAGCACCTCACCGCCGAACTGGTCGGCCGCTACCGGCGCGAGCGGCGCGCCTACTCGGCGCTCGCGCTGCACGCGGAGACCTCCAGCGTCACCGCCATCGGCAACGACTACGGCTTCGACCACGTCTACGCCCGTCAGGTCGACGCCCACGGACGTCCCGGTGACGTCCTGATGCTGCTGTCCACCTCCGGGCGCAGCTCCAACCTCATCGCCGCCGCGGTGGCGGCCCGCCGCGCCGGTCTGCAGGTGTGGGCGCTCACCGGGCCGGGACCGAACCCGCTGATGGAGGCCGCCGACGAGGCGCTGTGCGTGACGGCCGCCTCCTCCGCGACCGTGCAGGAGACGCACCTGGTCGCCGTGCACCTGCTCTGCGAGTGTTTCGACGCCGCCGTGTCCGCGCCCCCGGCGCCGGCCGTGGCGGCTGTTCCCGGGAGGCTGACATGACCGGTCCCAAGCCGCTGGTGGTGGTGGGTGACGTCCTGCTCGACGAGGACATCGAGGGCGTCGCGACCCGGCTGGCCCCGGACGCGCCCGCCCCGGTCGTCGACGTCACCGGCGACCACCGGCATCCGGGCGGGGCCGGGCTGGCCGCCGCGCTCGCGGCCCGTGGCGGCCGGGACGTCGTCCTGGTGACCGCGCTCGGCGACGACCCCGCCAGCGAGGCCGTACGCCAGCAGCTCAGCGGGCGGGTACGGCTGCTGGAGCTGCCGCTGCACGGCACGCTGCCGGTGAAGACGCGGGTGCTGGCGGGCGGACGGCCGCTGGTGCGCATCGACCGGGGCGGCGGCACGCCGGGCGAGCCGGACGAGGCGGTGCGCGAGGCGCTGGCCGGCGCGCACGCGGTCCTCGTCGCGGACTACGGCCGGCACACCGCCGGCGCGGTGCGCCCGCACCTGGAGGAGGTCGCCCGGCGCACCCCGCTGGTGTGGGACCCGCACCCCAGGGGCGAGACACCGGTGGCGGGGGCGCGGCTGGTCACGCCCAACGCGGGCGAGGCGGTCGCGCTGTGCGCGGGCACACCCGGGGTGTCGGGCGCGTCCCTGGGTGCCTTCGCCGAACGCGGTACGGAACTCGCCGAGCGCTGGCGGGCGGCGGGCGTCGCCGTGACGCTGGGCGACCGCGGGGTGCTGCTGACCCGGCCGGGCGGTGGCACGCCGATGCTGATCCCGGCGCCCTTCCACGCGGACGGCGACCCGTGCGGCGCGGGCGACTGCTTCGCGGCGACGACCGTCGCCGCGCTGGCGGACGGGCTGCTGCCGGAGGAGGCGTTGCAGCGGGCGGTGGCCGAGGCCGCCGCGTTCGTCGCGGCGGGCGGCGCGGGCAACCCGGACCTGTGGCACACGCCGGTCGCGCCGGTCCCCGCGCAGGACCCGGCCGCCGACGCGTTCGAGCTGGCGCGGGCGGTACGGGCGCGCGGCGGGACGGTGGTGGCCACGGGCGGCTGCTTCGACCTGGTGCACGCGGGTCACGTGGGGCTGCTGGAGAGCGCCCGGCGGATCGGCGACTGTCTGATCGTCTGCCTGAACTCCGACGACTCCGTGAGCCGCCGCAAGGGCCCGGGCCGTCCGCTGACACCGGCGGCGGACCGGGCGAAGGTGCTGGCCGCGCTGGGCAGCGTGGACGCGGTGGTGGTCTTCGAGGAGGACACGCCCGAGGAGATCCTGGGGCGCCTGCGTCCCGACGTGTGGGTCAAGGGCGGCGACTACTCCGTCCAGGACCTGCCGGAGGCGGAGGTCCTGCGTACGTGGGGCGGGCAGGCGGTGGTGCTCCCGTACCTCGACGGCCGCTCGACCACGCTGCTCGCGCAACGGGCTGCCGATGCGGTGAGGGTGGCTCTGAAGCCGACGGAAGGGTAGCGCCCCCGGGGGCGGAGCCCTCGGATCCGGCGACGCCGGTTCACCGTGTGTTCGAGGGCCCCGTACCTCGGACTCCCGTTCGCGCAGTTCCCCGCGCCCCTTGAGGGCGAGCTGCCACCGCGTGCCGTGACGGCTCCGTTCCCCGGGTGCCGTTCGCGCAGTTCCCCGCGCCCCTTGAGGGCGAGCTGCCACCGCGTGCCGTGACGGCTCCGTTCCCCGGGGTGCCGTTCGCGCAGTTCCCCGCGCCCCTTGAGGGCGAGCTGCCACCGCGTGCCGTGACGGCTCCGTTCCCCTGGTGCCGTTCGCGCAGTTCCCCGCGCCCCTTGGGGGTGTCTGCCACCGCGTGCCTTGGCGGCTCCGTTCCCCGGGGTGCCGTTCGCGCAGTTCCCCGCGGGTCCGGAGAGGATCACGCCGCCGTTTGCAGGGCCGGCTGGGGGACCGGGTCCTTCGTGGGCAGTGTGACCGAGGGCGCGGGCGTGCGGTGGCGGTGGAGGAAGTGGCCCGCCGTGATCGACACGGCGATGACCACCCCGCCGGTGATCAGCGCACCGCGCGGACCGGCGAGTTCCATCAGGAGGCCGAGGGCCGGTGGGCCGCCCAGGCTCCACACGGTGCCGATGCTGCCCCACACGCCCAGCACGCGTCCGCGCAGATGGGCGGGCGGGTCGGTCTGCAGGACGGACGTACCGGCCGTGTCGGAGACGGACTCCACGACGGCCATGGGGAGGACCAGGACCAACAGCACCGCCAGGGAGGGCGACAGGCCGGCCACGATCTGGAGCAGCGCACCGGTCGCCGCGAGGGCGCCGACCAGCCGTACGGAGGGCCGCCGCAGCCGCGCCCCCAGCACCGCGCCGACGATGCCGCCGGCCGCGAGGACGGTGGACACCGTGCCGAAGGCGCCCGCCCCGCCCGCGAGCGGGCCGGTGACGAGGACGGCGAGCGTGAGCCCGTAGTTGCGGCCGAACACCGCGCTGATGCCGGTGACCCCGGCGAGCGCGAGCAGCCGCGGGCGGCGGGCGAAGAAGGTCAGCCCCTCGCGGACGGACATGGTGGACGCCGCCGGCCGGCCGCGCTCGACGACCTGCCGTACCGCGCCCGCCGCCGGGCGCAGGAACGGGATGACCGCCGTCACGAACAGGAAGGAGAAGCCGTTGGCGAAGTAGGCGGCGGAGGTGCCGAGGAAGCCGACCGTCACACCGGCGAGGGCGGCGCCCGCGAGCCGGCCCGCGTTGAAGACCAGCGCGCCCACGCCGATGGCGGAGGGCACGTCCTCGGCGGGGACGAGGTCGTTGCCCAGCAGGGCGCAGGCCGGGTTGTCCACGGTGGCGACCATGCCGGTGACGGCGGCCAGCACCATCAGGGTGGTCATGTCGAGCCGGTCCAGCGCCACCAGGGTGGCGGTGGTGAACGCGATCACGGCCAGCAGGGCCTGGCTGACGGCGGCCGTCAGCTTCCGCGGCCAGCGGTCGACGGCAGCGCCGCCGAGGACGCTCATGAGGAGCGCCGGGGCCGCCTGGACGGACATGGACAGACCCGTGGCCGCGGCGGAACCGGTGATCTGGAGGACCAGCAGGTTCTGCACGGTGAGCTGCATCCACGTACCGGCGTTGGACACGAAGTTCGCCACGGACCACCAGCGCATGCTGCGGTGCCGCAGGGAACGCCAGGGCGACCGGGACCCGGCCGGGGCGGAGGTGGGGGAGGAAGACACGGTGCGCTACTCGGGGAGGAGCCCGCGGGGGGGCTCGGCTGAGTGGGCGCGGGAGGCCGAGACCGGCAACGCTGCGCGGTGGTTCCCGTCGCCGGAAGGGGCGCGGCCCATCGTGGCAGAAGGGACCCCCGAGTCCTTTCCGGACCGGGCGCACCGTGCGCTGCGGAAGACGTCAACAAGGCGGTACCCGGCGGCACTTGGCCGCCCGAGTGCGCTTGCTCACAGAGAGGTTTGAAACGCGGAAAACAGGGCCCGGTCGCTTTTCGCGACCGGGCCCTCACCCGCCGTCCCGGGCTTCCCCGGGGGACGGTCAGTGGGACAGCTTGGCCCGGGCGCGTCCGGCGACCGCGCCGGGGCCGGCACCGGCCTTGAAGGCCCGCCGGGCGACGCGGGCGTCACGGCCGAGGCCGCGGGCGGCGTGCCGTCCGCGCCACAGCATCGAGGGGGCGGAGCCGGTGTCGTCCGCGGCGATCAGCAGACCGCCCAGCATGGACAGGTTCTTCAGGAAGTGGATCCGCTGCTGGGCCTTCTGGTCGGCGTCCTCCTCCTCCCAGAACCGGTGCGCGGCCAGCGTCGTGGGCACCAGGGTGAGGGCGACCGCGAGGGCGGCCGGACGGGACAGCCGTCCGGTGGCCAGCAGCAGGCCTCCGACGACCTGGACGGCGCCGTTCAGGCGCACGGAGTCCTCGGTGCGGTCGGGCACCAGGGAGACCCGGCCGGCGACGGGCCGTACGACGGGCTCGGCGAGGGGGGAGACGCGATCCGGGTGGCGGACGGAATCCAGCCCGCCCGCGATGAACATCGACGCCAGCATGGGCCGGCCGAGGACGCGCAACAGACTCATGTCCTACTCCTGAGGTGGGAGGGGGCGGTGCGCCGGGTTCCCCGAGAGGCGGGGAACATGCGGCGTGCGGTCACCAGAACCGGGTGGTGAGGGCGGGCTGACGGGTCGCCTCGACGGCGTCGCGCAGGCACAGGGCGACGCCGATGGTGGCGCGCAGGACCGAGGGCCGTACGCTCTGCGCGGTCTCGGTGGCCAGGACCAGCAGGCAGCCCGCCGCCTGTTCGACCACGGAGACCGGGAGGGTGTAGTCGCTGTCGGCGGCCGCGCGGAACGCCTTCAGCGGGATTCCCGCTCCGTCGACCGTCCGCCTGGCGGCCTGCTCCAGGTGCTGTGCGGCCTGTTCGCAGAGTGAGGCGGGCAGGATGAGGGTGCGCTGGAACGATGAACTGGTCATAAGTCCAGTGCTCCCACGGCACGGAGCCGTTCCCTCGGGCGGTGCCGGTTTTTCACCGTCCCGCGTGAGCGGCCGTCGCCGCGCCCGGCTCGTACGCTGGGCCGGACCGTGCCGAAGGTGAGGAGCCGCCCATGCCCCTGTCGTCGTCGCCCGCGCCCGCCGCGGAGGGGCCCGGGGAGGTGGTGGCGCGGCTGACCGGGCGGGCGGTGACCGGTGTGCGGGCGCTGTCCGGCGCGCTCACGGAGGTCGCCCTGGACGACGGTCCGCCGGTGGTCGTGAAGCGGACCGAGGGCGCGGAGGCGGCGCGTGCCGAGGCGGCGGGGCTGCGCTGGCTGGCCGCGGCCGGCACGCCGCCGGTGCCGCGGCTGCACGGCCACGAGGGCCGGTGGCTGGTGCTGGACCGGGTGGCGGAGGGCCGGCCCGGCCGGGAGGCGGCGGTCCGCTTCGGGCGGGATCTCGCGGCTCTGCACGCGGCGGGCGCCCCCGGGTTCGGGGCACCGCCGCCGGGCGGACCGGTGGAGGCGTTCATCGGGCTGGCCCCGATGCGCAACGTCACCGGCGACGACTGGCCCGGCTGGTACGCGGAGCACCGGGTGCTGCCGTATCTGCGCCGGGCGGTCGACCAGGGCACGGTGACGTCCGGTGAGGCGGCGCTGGTCGAGCGGGTGTGCGCGCGGCTGCCGCAGCTGGCCGGGCCCGCCGAGCCGCCCGCGCGGCTGCACGGCGACCTGTGGAACGGCAACGTGCTCTGGGGCGCCGACGGGAGGGTCCATGTGATCGACCCGGCCGCGCACGGCGGGCACCGGGAGACCGACCTGGCGATGCTGGAGCTGTTCGGCTGTCCGCTGCTGGACGCGGTGCTCGACGGCTACCAGGACGTGGCGCCCCTGGCGGACGGCCGGCGCGCACGCGTCGGCGTGCACCAGCTGTTCCCGCTGCTGGTGCACGCCGTGCTGTTCGGGCGGGGCTACGCCGAGCAGGCGCTCGACGCGGCCCGCTCGGCGCTGTCCCGGTGACCTCTCAGCGGGTCACCACGTGCCGCTCGTCGGGGACGCAGTGGGTCATGGTGAGCCCCTCCACGTCGCGCGGCGGGTTGTCACCGAGGTTGGCGAGCCGCTTGCGGTCGTCGTCGGTGAGGTCCTGGCTCGCCAGCGGCTCCAGGTGGGCGACGTCCTCCGGCATGATGCCGAGGCCTTCGCCGACCCGGCGGCCGAGGTCGTTCTCGACGAGCAGGAAGTGCCACACCATGCGCTCCTGGACCGGGCGGTCGCACTGGGAGAGCTGGCCGATGAAGTTCTTGACCAGGTCGTCGCGCTCCCAGTCCTCCATCAGCAGGTAGCGCTGCCCCGCCTGCATGTAGTCGTTGGTGCGCTCGATGCGCTTGCGGGTGACGCGGCCCCGGATCTCCGGACCCTGTTCGTCGTGCGTCGGGTACTGGGCCTCGCGCAGTCCGCCGGTGATCGACGGCTCGTAGTTGACGTGCGGGTTCTCCCCGCCGCCGTCCTGGTGGTAGGCCATCAGGCCGTCGCGCTGGTTGGTGCGCACCTCGGCGTTCTTGGCCTGGTTGACCGGCAGCTGCAGGTAGTTGGGGCCGACCCGGTAGCGCTGGGTGTCGCTGTAGGAGAAGGTCCGGCCGACGAGCATCTTGTCGTCGGAGAAGTCCAGGCCGTCGACGAGGACGCCGGTGCCGAAGGAGATCTGCTCGTTCTCGGCGAAGAAGTTGTCCGGCATCCGGTTGAGCACCATCTTGCCCACCGGCTTCGGCGGGAAGTCCTGCTCGGGCCAGGTCTTGGTGTCGTCCAGCGGGTCGAAGTCCAGCTCCGGGTGCTCGTGGTCGTCCATCATCTGGACGACCAGCTCCCACTCGGGGTACTCGCCGCGCTCCACGGCCTCGTAGAGGTCCTTGGTGGCGTGGCCGAGGGACTGCGCCTGGACGTTCGCCGCATCCTCCTCGGTCATGGAGCGCACGCCCTGCTTGGGCATCCAGTGGTACTTGACCAGCTTGGTCTCGCCCTCGGCGTTGACCCACTTGTACGTGTTCACGCCGAAGCCCTGCATGTGGCGGTAGTCCGAGGGGATGCCGCGCGGGCTGAACAGGTTGACCAGCATGTGCATGCACTCGGGGGTCTGCGACATGAAGTCGAAGATGCGGCGCGGCTGCTGCTCGAAGGTGACCGGGTCGGGCTTGAGGGCGTGGATGACGTCCGGGAACTTGATGGCGTCCCGGATGAAGAAGACGCCCAGGTTGTTGCCGACGAGGTCCCAGTTGCCGTCCTCGGTGTAGAACTTCACCGCGAAGCCGCGGGGGTCGCGGGCGGTCTCGGCGGAGTCCCGGCCGCCGATGACGGTGGAGAAGCGGACGGCGAGGTCGGTGCGCTTGCCCGCCTCCTGGAAGAGCTTGGCGCGGGTGTAGCGGGAGATCGGCTCGTCGCCCCACTTGCCGTACGCCTCGAAGTAACCGAAGGCGGTGACGCCGCGGGCGTGCACGACGCGCTCGGGGATGCGCTCCCGGTCGAAGTGGCTGATCTTCTCCAGGAACTGGTAGTTCTCCAGCGTGGCCGGGCCGCGCGAGCCCACGGTGCGCTGGTTCTGGTTGTCGTAGACCGGATGGCCCTGCCGGTTGGTGAGTACCTTGCGGTCGTCGCCGGTAGCGGGGCCCTGGCTCGAAACGTCCGTCATGATCGTGGGGCTCCTTGCACTGCTGTTCATGGCCGGTGACGGGCCGGGGCGCGGCTGCCTCCGGGCCGTCGGCCGGTTCCTGGCGAGCGGCCCGGGTACCCGGCGCCGCGGCGTCATTCACGCGTCCGTGGACCCGTTCGCGGCGACGGCCGGACGAACGGGCGCCCGGCCACCGGTCACGTCCCGCCGGTGGCGTGCGTACGAGGGCCATGCTGCCCCCGTTCGGCACGGACGGCGACCGGAGCGGGGCGGAGGGTGACGGAGCGGGCGACAGCGCGGGTGAGGGCCGGCTTCACGGCCGGGCGGGGAAGCGGTCAGGCCGGCCGGTCTTCTTCGCACCGAGGAGTGCGACGCCGTCGCGGGCGAGCGTCCACGGCGGGCACCCCCGCGCCGGTGCTCTCAGCGTCCACCCGGAGGCGGGCACACCACGAGGCGGGAGCGCGACCGGTCCCCCGTTCCGGTCGTGCCCCCGCCGTGGCTCGAAACTATGCAACGCGGGACCGGTCTGTGTATCGCACCCGTGCCCGCTGCGCGGGCCGCGGCACTCACCCGTGCACAGGTGAGTCCGAAACGCCCGGTTCACTCCCCCGCGAGCGGCGGCCGGTCCAGGTCGCCGACCGCCAGATGGGCCAGGGCCACCTCGTACAGATCGGTCCCCGCGGACAGCAGCTGGCGTTCCAGGACCGGTTCGGCGCTGCGTACGTGCTCGCGCACGGTCTGGGCGTGGACGCCGAGGGTCTGCGCGGCCCGCTCGGCGTTGGCGCCCTCGGCGATCCAGGTGCGCAGGGTGCGGCGGACGTTGCGGGGGTCGGGGTCCAGCCGGTCCAGCAGCCCCCGCGCCCAGCCGGCGACGCCCGGGGAGGACAGCAGCTCGGCGAGGCGCCGGGAGCTCCCCCGGGAGCCCGCGGGCCCCTGACCGTCCAGCAGGTTGATCTGGGTGTGCAGCGCCAGGTGCACGACGGCGCGCACGGTGACGTCGTCGAAGTCGACCCCGAGCATGGACTCCACGCGGTCCATGCGGGCGCGCACGGTGTTCCGGCTGACGCCCAGGATCTTCGCGGTGCTGACGGCGGTGAACTCCAGGCCGAGCCGGGTGGTGGCGATCAGTTCGGCGCGGGTGTGGTGGGGCAGCGCGTCGAGCGGTCGCAGCACCCGCGCCGCCCAGGTGCGCAGGGCGGCGGGGTCCATCAGCCGCTCGGGGTGGGTGCGCTCGGCGTACACGGCCGTCTTGTCGGGCCGGAAACGGGCCACGGCCAGGGCGCTGACGGCCTGTCCGTAGGCGGTGGCGGTGCGCGCCAGGCTCTGCCACACGCTGCCCCCGACGAAGGTGTCCGGGTGGCTCTCCGCCACGGACCGCAGGTCGTCGGCCGTGGCCTCGCGCGGGCTGAGGACGATCACATGGCCGTCCACGGCCGGGCATCGCACGACCAGCGCCTCCTCGCGGGTGCGCTCGATGCACTCGGCGGCCAGCCGGTCCCTTACGGCGGGGTCGGACTCCATGACGTAGACGCAGGCGGTCTCGGCGTCCAGCAGGCCCGGCCAGAGTCCCGAGGCGACCCGGCGCGCGGAGACCGTGTCCTCGACCATCAGCAACTGCAGGATGGCCAGCCGCAGGTCGGCGGTGGCCCGCCGGAGCCGGACGCCGGCCGCGCGGGTCTCGTGGACGGTGAGCAGCACCTCGATCACCTGGGCGGTGTGGGTGACGACGTCGGAGGCGTCCCGGTCGAACGGCGCCCCGCGGGACACGGCGAGCACGCAGCCCCCCGAGGGGTGTCCGACGCGTACCAGGCGCTGGTGGCGTCCGTCGCCGTCCCAGGCGGCCGAGGCGATCCGGCCGGAGGCGACGTCGGCGGCGACGGACTCGTCCAGCGGCAGCGGGGTCCCGGCCAGCAGGCCGCCGTCGCCGTCGCGCAGGGCCACCTCCGCGTGCACCGCCCCGGCCAGCCAGTCGACGACCCTGCGGACGTCCCGCCCGGCGGGCCGCAGGTGCTCGAGCAGTTCGCGCGCCCAGCCGGGGCGCCCGCCGGTCTCCGTCGTCCCCCGCGCCACGTCCTTTCGGCCTGTCACCTCGGCCTTCCCCTCGTCTTCCTCGCCTCCTTGGTCCGGACGGGGGACGTTACCCCACACGTGGGCGTGGCTCATCCCGGCGCGACGGTCCCCGTGCTCCTGCGGGTGACGCCGCACCGGTGCGCACGATGCCGGGCCGCGGTCGGCATAAGCTCGGTGGATGGCCAAGTACTTCGACGTGCACCCCGACAACCCCCAGCCGCGCACCATCGGCCAGATCGCCGCCGCCATCCGCGACGACGCCCTGATCGCGTACCCCACGGATTCCTGCTACGCGCTCGGCTGCCGTCTGGGCAGCCGCACCGGCACCGACCGCATCCGCACCATCCGCAAGCTGGACGACCGGCACCACTTCACGCTGGTGTGCCGGGACTTCGCGCAGCTCGGCCAGTTCGTACGGATCGACAACGACGTCTTCCGCGCGGTCAAGGCGTCGACGCCGGGCCGCTACACGTTCATCCTGCCCGCGACGAAGGAGGTGCCGCGCATGCTGCAGCACCCCAAGAAGAAGACCGTGGGCGTACGCATCCCCGACCACGTGGTCACCCAGGCGCTGCTGGCGGAGCTCGGCGAGCCGCTGCTGTCCAGCACGCTGCTGCTGCCCGGCGAGGACGAGCCGATGACCCAGGGCTGGGAGATCAAGGACCGCCTCGACCATGAGGTGGACGCGGTGCTGGACTCCGGCGACTGCGGCACCGAACCGACCACGGTGATCGACTTCTCCGGCGGCGAGGCGGAGATCGTGCGGGTGGGCGCGGGCGACGTCTCGCGCTTCGAGTGACGGGAGGGACGTACGGATGACGGACGTGCAGGGGGCCGAGGTCCAGGTCCCGACGGACGACGGCACGGCGGACGCGTACCTGGCGTGTCGTGCGGACGGCACGCCCCGGCCGGCGGTGCTCTGCTTCACGGACGCGTTCGGTCTGCGTCCGCGGGTGCGGGAGGCGGCCGACCGGCTGGCGGCGGCCGGGTACACGGTGCTGGTGCCGAACCTCTTCCACCGGCGGGGACCCGCTCCGGTGGTCGACGTGCCCGCGTTCGTCGACGCCGGGGCGCGGGCGGAGGTGTTCCGTCACCTGTCACCGGCGCTGGAGGAGTTGACGCCGGAGCGGTCGACGGGTGACGCCGGGGCGTATCTCGCGTGGCTCGCCGGGCGGCCGGAGGCGGCCGGGGGCCCGGCGGCCCTCGTCGGTTACTGCCTGGGCGCGGGCCTGGCGCTGCGGGCGGCCGGTGCCTTCCCGGACCGGGTGGCCGCGGTGGCCGGCTTCCACGGCGGCCGGCTGGCGACGGACGCCCCGGACAGCCCGCACCTGGCGGCCGGACGGATCACGGCCGAGGTGTATCTGGGCCACGCCGACCAGGACCCGTCCCTGCCGCCGGAGCAGATCGAGCGGCTGGAGCAGGCCCTGACGGACGCCGGTGTCCGGCACCGCTGCGAGGTGTACACGGGGGCCCGGCACGGCTTCACCCAGTCCGACACGGAGTCCTACGACGAGAAGGCCGACGAACGTCACTGGACGGAGCTGCTCGGCCTGCTGGACCGCACCGTCCGTCCCGCATCGTGAACACGGCGGCGCGACACAGGGGTTGACCGAGCGCCCCGGCCACCGCGCCCTGAGGGCACCGTTGTTACGGTGCACCGGTGTCCGACTCCTCACGCGACACCGCCGAGGGCGCCGGCTGGGGCGCCTCCGAACGCGGTGAGTATGCGCGGCTGATGCCGCGCCAGACCGAGAAGATCTCCTGGCTGGACCCGCGCATGCTGTGGGCCGCCCGCAACGGCGTGCTGGCCTCCTGGTTCGGCGACCCCACCGGCGAGGTCCGGGCCCGCTGGGCGGCCCAGCGTGCGGCGGCCGGGGCGCCCGCCGACCGGGTCGTCCGGCGCGACGACCCGGACCGGTTCTCCTTCCTCGTCATCGGCGACACCGGCGAGGGCGGCGACCCCCAGTACGCGGTCGTGCCGGGCCTGTTGGAGGAGGGGCGGGACACCGCCTTCGCCGTGCTCGCCAGCGACGTCATCTACCCGGTGGGCAGCGCCGACGACTACGGCCCCAAGTTCTTCCGGCCGTACCGGGACTACCAGGCGCCGATCTACGCGATACCCGGCAACCACGACTGGTACGAGGACCTGGCCGGCTTCATGCGGGTCTTCTGCGACGACGCCCTGCCGCTGCCGCCCGCTCCCGCGCCGCGCCCGCTCAGCCGGGCATGGCTGCGCTCCCTGTTGTGGCACCGGCCCCGCCCCGGCGACGGCGCGCTGCTGGACGAGGCGCGGAAGCTGCGCTCCTCCCCCGCCCAGCGGGCCGTGCAGCCGGGACCGTACTGGGCGATCGACGCGGGTCCGGTACGGATCGTCGGCATCGACACCGGGCTGCTCGGCACGATCGACGCCGAGCAGGGCGCATGGCTGCGGGAGGTGTCCCGCGATCCGCGCCCGAAGATCCTCGTGACCGGCTCGCCCCTGTACGTGGACGGCGAGCACCACCCGTGCCCGATCGACGGCGGCGGCACCGTCGACGACATCGTCCGCGACCCGGCGCACCGCTACGTGGCCGCTATAGGCGGCGACATCCACAACTACCAGCGCTACCCGGTGCGGCTGGAGGACGGCCGCACCCTGCAGTACGTGGTGGCGGGCGGCGGCGGGGCGTTCACGCACGCCACCCACACCATCCCCCGGGTGGATGTCGCCGGGGTCACCGAGGCGGACTTCCGCTGCTACCCGCTGCGCGGCGACTCCCTCGCCTTCTACAGCGCGCTGTACGGGCGGCGCACGCGGCTGCGCCGGTTCTTCTCGCTGACCGAGGCGGAGGCGGCGGCGGTGATCTCCGAACGGCTCGGCATCGGACCGACCCGCGCGCCGGGCGCGCCGGCCCGGGTGACGCGCCGGATGCGGTGGGTCGCGGGGCTGCTGGGCACCGGACGCCGGCCGGACCGCGGCAAGCGGTTCCGCCTTCCCGTGCGCAAGGCGTACCAGTCCCTCTTCTCGCCCGGCTCGGCCACGTACAGCCCGCCGTTCTTCAAGTCCTTCCTGCGGATCGACGTGGGGCCTGACGCGATACGGCTGCGCTGCCACGCGGCGACCGGGCAGCGGGCGCAGGAGGTCGCCCCGCCCGTGGAGGACGAGGTGACCATCCCGCTGGCCTGAGACGTGCCTGTGACGTGCCTGGGGCGGGCCTACCAGCGGCCCGGCGCGGTGCCGGTGAGGGGCCGCGAGGGCCGGCCGTCGACGCCGGCGGGGACGTCACCGGCGAGCATCACCCGGTGCATGATCCGCGGGTGGTCCAGGTGGGCCGTGTCACCGGGGGCGAGATGGATGGTGGCCCGGTTGTCCCAGAACGCCACGGTGCCCGGCTCCCAGCGCAGGCGCACGGTGTACTCGGGCCGGGTGGCCTGCTCCAGCAGCATCTCCAGGATCGCCCTGCTCTCCGGGCGGGACAGGCCGGTGATCTGCTCGACGTAGTAGCCGTTGACGAACAGGATCCGCTCCCCCGTCTCGGGGTGGACCCGCACCAGCGGGTGCTCGGTGGCGGTCTGGTGGTCCAGCAGGTGGCGCAGGTAGGCGTCGTCGCCGGGCCGCGGCTGGTAGCCGACGCCCAGCCGGTGTTCGGCGCGCAGCCGGTCGGCGAACTCCCGTACGGGGGCGGACAGTCCGGCGTAGGCGGCGGCCAGGTTCGCCCAGGTGGTGTCGCCGCCGTAGGGCGGCACGGTCTCGGCGCGCAGGATCGTCGCGGCGGGCGGGTCGACCCGGGCGCCGTGGTCGCAGTGCCAGCCGCGGAGTACGGTGTGGCGGCGCCGTCGCAGCCACTCGTCGTGGTCCATGCCGAAGCGGCCGCCGAGCTCCAGCCGGTCGGCGGTGGTCTCGATCTCGGGGAAGTCCGGCGGGGAGGCCGAACCCCGCCGGGGCAGGACGACGGGTTCGCCGAACCGGCGGGCCAGCGCCACGTGCCCGGCGTGGTCGAGGCGCTGGCCGCGGAAGAACACCACCTTCCAGCGCAGTACCGCCGCCCGGATACCGGCGACCGTGGCGTCGTCGAGGTCGCCGGCCAGGTCCACCCCGGTGACGTCGGCCCCGATGTGCCCCGCCGCCGGGTGCACCTCCACCTTCCCCGCGTCCTCCTGGTCCGTCCCGGCGCCGCTGTCCGTGGTCATGCGTCCCCACTCCGTCGCTCGTACCCGCCGGCCCCGGACGGACCGGCTCCCGGGAAGATCGTGGCAGCGGAAGCGGACCCTGGCGACAGGGCCTCGGCGGTACGCCCCGGCCCGCCCGGTTGATCACCGCCCCCGTCGTGCCCGACGCTGGACGGGACGACACACCGCGACCGGAGGGCCCTCCCGTGACGAGCATCCCGCAGCACAGCCTCAACGACGGCACCACGATCCCCGCCCTGGGCCTGGGCACCTGGCCGATGGACGACGCCGAGGCGGAACGGGCGGTCACCGGGGCCCTGCAGGCCGGTTACCGCCTGATCGACACGGCCGCCAACTACCGCAACGAGACGGGGGTCGGCCGGGCCGTGGCCGGGGCCGGCGTGCCGCGCGAGGAGATCGTCGTGACGACGAAGCTCCCCGGCCGCCACCACGGCTACGAGGAGACCCTCGCGTCCTTCGAGGAGTCCCGGGCCCGGCTCGGCCTGGAGTACGTCGACCTCTACCTGATCCACTGGCCGCTCCCCCGCGTCGACAAGTACGTCGACTCCTGGAAGGCGATGATCAAGCTGCGCGAGGACGGGCTGGTCCGGTCGATCGGCGTCTCCAACTTCACGCCGGCCCACATCGACCGGCTGGAGAAGGAGACCGGGGTGCTGCCCTCGGTCAACCAGATCGAGCTGCACCCGTTCTTCCCGCAGGAGGAACTGCGCGCCTACCACGCGGACAAGGGCGTGCTCACCGAGAGCTGGAGCCCGCTGGGCCGCGGGTCGCAGCTGCTGGACGACCTCGCGGTGGCCGCCGTCGCCGACGCGCACGGCGTGACCCCGGCGCAGGCGGTGCTGCGCTGGCACGTCCAGCTGGGCGCGCTGCCCGTCCCCAAGTCGTCCGCCCCCGAGCGGCAGCGCGCCAACCTGGACGTCTTCGGTTTCGAGCTGGACGACGCCCAGATGCGGACCGTCTCCGACCGGGCGCACCGGCGGATCGGCGGGGACCCGGATGTGCACGAGGAGTTCTGACCGGGTACCCGGGCGCCGCTCGTACGGACGGGACGGACGTGCGGCGCGTCCGTCCCGTACGGACGGGGCGGATGCGCGTCGGAGGACGGAAGGGAGCGGCGCGGTGGGCGGACCGGACCGGTTGCGGGACTACCACGGCAAGCGGGACTTCGGCCTGACCCGGGAGCCCCGGGGCGGCGGCCGGAAGACGGACGCGGGACCCCGCTTCGTCGTGCAGATCCACGACGCGCGCCGGATGCACTTCGACTTCCGGCTCCAGGTGGGCGACGTGCTGAAGTCCTGGTCGGTGCCGAAGGGGCCGTCCGCCGACCCGCACGACAAGCGGCTGGCCGTGCCGACGGAGGACCACCCGCTGGAGTACGAGGAGTTCGAGGGCGTCATCCCGCACGGTGAGTACGGCGGGGGCACGGTGATCGTCTGGGACCACGGCACGTACGAGCCGCTCAGCCACGACCGCCGGGGCCACGCCGTGGACTTCGCCCGGTCCCTGGAGCGCGGCCACGCCACCTTCCGGCTGCACGGCTCGAAGCTGCGCGGCGAGTACGCCCTCACCCGCTTCCGCGGCGGGGACGACGGCGAGGAGGCGTGGCTGCTGGTCCGCGCGGCCAAGGGCGGCTCGGGCGGCCGGGGCGCACCCGATCCCCGCCGGGCCCGCTCCGCCCGCACGGGCCGCACCCTCGCGCAGGTCGCGCGGGAGGACGGCTGAGACGCCGGAGCCCGGCGTCGGCCGGGCGGCGGGTCAGCGGGGTGGGATGGTCTGTTCCGCCCAGATGGTCTTGCCGCCGTCCGCCTGCCGGCTCCCCCAGCGCTGGGTGAGCTGGGCGACCAGCAGCAGTCCCCTGCCCCCTTCGTCGAAGGCGTGCGCCCGCCGCAGGTGGGGCGAGGTGGAGCTGGTGTCGGTGACCTCGCAGATGAGGGTGCGGTCCCGGATCAGTCTCAGCTGGATCGGGGGCTCGCCGTAACGGATGGCGTTGGTGACCAGCTCACTGACCACGAGTTCGGTGACGAAGGCGACCTCGCCCAGCCCCCAGGCGGCCAGCAGGTCGACCGCCCACTGCCGGACGGCGGCCACCGCCTCGGCGTCCTGCGGCACGTCCCGGGTGGCGACCTGGCCGGCGCCGAGGGCGCGGGTGCGGGCGAGCAGCAGGACGACGTCGTCGCCCGGCTCCTCGGGCAGCACCTGCTTCAGTACGACGTCGCACAGGTCGTCCAGCGACTGGACGGGCACCGTCAGGGAGCGGCACAGCTCCCGCGTCGCGTGGTCGATGTCGCGGTCGCGGCCCTCCACCAGTCCGTCGGTGTAGAGGGCGACGACGGAGCCCTCCGGCACGTCCAGCTCGGTCGCCTCGAACGGCAGTCCGCCGACGCCCAGCGGCGGGCCCGCGTTCACGGGCACGAGCCGGCAGGTCCCGTCGGGCAGCAGCAGGGCCGGCGCGGGATGGCCGGCGGCGGCCACCGCCAGGCGCCGGCCGACCGGGTCGTAGACGGCGTACAGGCAGGTGGCGCCGAGCTCCGCCACGTCTCCGTCCGGGTCCTCGGCGGCCAGATGGGTGACGAGGTCGTCCAGGTGGGTGAGCAGCTCGTCGGGCGGCAGGTCGACGTCCGCCAGGGTGCGTACGGCCGTGCACAGCCGCCCCATGGTGGCGGTGGAGGGGATGCCGTGGCCGACGACGTCCCCCACGACCAGGGCGACCCGGGTGCCCGACAGCGGGATGATGTCGAACCAGTCGCCGCCGATGCCCGCCGCGGAGCCGGACGGCAGGTAGCGGTGGGCGACCTCGACGGCGGCCTGGCCGGGCAGCACCTTCGGCAGCAGGCTGTGCTGGAGGGTCAGCGCGGTGGCGCGTTCCCGGGCGAAGCGGCGGGCGTTGTCCACGCACACCGCGGCCCGGCTGGCGAGCTCCTCGGCGAGGACGGCGTCGTCGACGGCGTACCCGTCGGGGTGGACGTTGCGGACGGCGACCGCCACGCCGAGGGTGGTACCGCGGGCCCGCAGCGGCACGGCGAGCTCCGAGTGGATCGCGGGAGGCGGCGTCGCCCCCGACGGGAGCGACGGGGTGCCGCGCTCGCCCATCCACCGGTCGAAGTCCGGTTCCCCGGCTCTGGCCAGCACCGCTCCGCCGTCCTTCAGCGCCCGCGCGGGCGGCGAGTAGGGCGGGTAGACGTCCGTGCGGCCGAGGGGGACGACCGTCTCGGGAGCGCGCGGTCCGGCGGAGCCGTGCGCGACGCGGCGCAGGACGACGTCGGCGTCGGACCGCAGCGGGGGCGCCTCGGCGTCGAGCACCCAGTCGAGCAGGTCGACGCAGGCGAAGTCGGCGAAGTCCGGGACCAGCAGTTCCACGAGTTCCTCGGCGGTGCGGACGACGTCGAGGGTGGTGCCGAGGGCGGCGGCCGCCTCGTTGAGCAGCGCCAGCCGGCGACGGGCGCGGTGCTGTTCGCTGCTGTCCAGTCCCGCCAGCGCGGTGCCGACCAGCCGGCCTTCGGCGTCGCGCACCGGCCACATCTCGACGTTCCAGGCGTGCCGGTGCAGGTCGGAGGCGGCCTCGCCGAAGCTCTCGTCGCGCAGCGACCTGCCCGTCTCGGCGACCTGGCGCATGTGCCGGTCGATACCGAGGGTGCCCTCGCTGCGTCCCGCGGTGTCGAGGAAGCCGTGCCCGAGCAGGGTCTCCTCGGTGCCGCCCATCGCGGCGCAGGCGGCGTCGTTGAGCCGGATGAAGCGGTGTTCGGTGTCGAGGACGGAGATCGCGAGGGACGACTGCTGGAAGGCCTGGCCGGCCAGGGACGTCTCGGCGGCCACCGCGGGCCGCGCGGTGACCACGTATCCGGCGTCCGTGTCCCCCGGGCCGCGGACGGGGCAGACCGCCAGCCGGAGCGTCACCCGGCTGCCGTCGCGATGACGCACGGTGACGATTCCCGAGGGGACGGGCGGGGCGCCGGACGGTACTCCCTCCGGCTCAGGCGGCTGCCGGGGGTCCCGGGGCTGCCGCGCTTTCGTGGGCTCGTCGGCGAGCAGATCCCGTACGGGACGTCCCACGGCCTCGTCGGCGGAGAGCCCGGTCAGTGTCCGGGCTCCCTCGCTCCACCCCGTCACGACGCCGCGGGCATCGACGACCAGCGCGGCGGAGGCGTCGTCCATTGCTCCAGCATCGGCCCGCGGCCGTCGCCTCTCAACCGCGGCGGTCCGGTCGGCGGGCGTCAGCCCCGCAGGTCGCGCAGTGCGGCGAGGGCCTTGTCGGCGTGCGTGTTCATCCGCAGCTCGCTGCGCACGACCTCCAGCACGGTCCGGTCCTGGCCGATGACGAAGGTGGCCCGCTTGGTGGGGGCCACCGAGACGCCCCGCTTCACACCGAACCGCTCCCGGATCACGCCGTCGGTGTCCGACAGCAGGGGCATGCCCAGGGTGTGCCGTCCGGCGAACTCGGCCTGCCGCTCCACGGGGTCCGCGCTGACGCCCACGGGACGGGCGCCCACCTCGGCGAACTCGGCGGCGAGGTCGCGGAAGTGGCAGGCCTGTGCGGTGCAGCCGGGGCTCAGGGCGGCGGGGTAGAAGAACAGCACCACCGGGCCGTCGGCGAGCAGCTCCGACAGCCTGCGGACGGTGCCGGTCTCGTCCGGTGCCGCGAAGTCCTCGACCGTGTCGCCCTTCTCCACGCGCCCGCTCATGCCGTGGCCTCCGCACCCTTGGCGACGCCGCGCGCCCACATCACCAGCGGCACCTGCAACGGCAGCCGGCCCAGGGCGGCGGCCCGCTGCGGGGCGGGGCGGTGGCGCCAGTCGACGGCCATCTTCACGTTGGCGGGGAACACCCCGACGAAGAAGGCCGCGGCGGCCAGCGCGGCGGTCTTACGGGTCCGGGGCAGCGCCACTCCGGCGGCCAGCGCCAGCTCGGCCGCTCCGCTCGCGTAGGTCCAGGCGCGCGGCGTGCCGGGCAGGGAGCGCGGGACGATGTGGTCGAACTGGCGGGGCGCGGCGAAGTGCGCGGTGCCCGCGACGGCCAGCAGGCCGGCGAGCAGCAGGGGCGAGCGTTCGGACCGTGACACGGTTCCTCCTCCAACGACTCCCGCGCACGTTACCGGACGGTAAGCCCTCAGCTTTCGGGGGGCGTCGACGGAGGACCAGCCGCCGGCAGAGCACGGTCGGCGGGCCCAGGAGCCCTGAGCACTGGGCGCCCATCCCAAGGCGGGCGTCGCGGCGGCGCCCCGAGCCCGGTGGGCGCGACCCTTCGGCGAACCAGGAGCCCGGCGGGGCGTGCGGCGGCCCGAGGCGCGGGCTTCGGCGAGAGGGGCCGCGTGCTGCGGGCCTTTGCGGGACGGGCCCGGGGCCGGCGGCGACGTGGTGGACGGTGGGTCCGGGCACCGGGCGGCGCGAGAGACACGCGGCGGCAACCGCTCAGCTCGTCGTGGGTTCCGTGTCCTCGTCGGCCGCGTGGGCGAGGAAGTCGTCGACCATGCGGTGGAACAGCGTGGCGAGCCGGCGCAGGTCGTCCGGCGACCAGTGGGCCAGGGCCGCCTGCATGCCCCGCACCCCGGTCTCGCGGATCCGCGCGACGGCCTGCCGCCCGGCGTCCGTGAGCTGGATGCGCTGGGCGCGGCGGTCGTCCGGGTCGGGGACGCGCACGACGTGACCGGACTTCTCCAGATGCTGCACCGTGCGCGTGACGTGCGAGGCCTCCACGCCCAGCCGGGCCGCCAGCTCCCCCGGCCGCATCGGCTCGGCGTCGGCCATCTTCCGCAGCAGGGCCGCCCCGGCCCGGTCCAGCGGAACCCCCGCTGCGGCCATCAGCCGCTCGTGCTGCCGGGCGCGCGAGCTCAGATAGGTGATGCGGTACAGCGCGCGCTCGATGTCGACCACCTCCGGGGAGGGGGAACCGTCGGGGGGCGGGGGTGTGGCCATACCCGCACTTTACCATCTCATTGCGTAACTCAATCAACTGAGCGGCGAGGAACGGAACCCTCCGCTCAGCGCTCCGTCCGGGCTCCGTCCGGGCTCCGTTCAGGCGAAACAGGACACGCGGACGCGTGCCGTCCGGCAGGTCCGTCCACACCTCACCCGTGACGCTGCCACTGATCCCGCCCATGCTCGCGACGCCCGGCCGGCTGCCGCCCCCCGCGGCGGACCCGCGCTGGGCGTACGAGACCAAGCAGGACGGCCAGCGGGCCGTGGTCTACCTCCCGGGGGACGGCAGCGTCGTCCTGCGTGCCCGGTCCGGCCAGGAGATCACCGGCGCGTACCCCGAGCTGCGCCCGCTGGCCACCGCCCTCGGTCCCCGGCCGGCGGTGCTGGACGGCGAGGTGCTGGCCCTCGACGCGGACGGCCGGGCCAGCTTCCAGCTGCTGCAGTCCCGGATGGGCCTGGCGCACTCCCCGGCCCGAGCCGCCCGGCGCGCGGAGACCGTGCCGGTGCACCTGATCCTGTTCGACGTGATGCACCTCGACGGCCGCTCGCTGGTCCGCGAGCCCTACGTCCGCCGCCGCGAGGCACTGGAGGACCTGGGACTCGACGGCCCCGCCTGGTCCACCCCGGCCGCGCTCGTGGGCCACGGCCCGGAGGCGCTGCGGGCCACCGTCGAGCACGGCCTGGAGGGGCTGGTCTGCAAACGGCTGGACTCCGTGTACGAGCCGGGAGCCCGCTCGCGCGCCTGGATCAAGATCCGCAACATGCGCAGCGAGGACGTGCTGGTCGGGGGCTGGCTGCCGGGCAAGGGCCGGCTGACCGGACTGCCGGGCGCCGTCCTGGTCGGCCAGCGGGCGGCGGGCCGGCTGCGCTACGTCGGCGGCGTGGGCACCGGCTGGAACGAGACCGAACGCACGGAACTGGCCGCGCTGTTGCGGGCCGCCGCGAGCGACGTCTGCCCCTTCGACCCGGTGCCGGCCGTCCCGGGCGCCCACTGGGTGGTGCCCCGCCTGGTCGGCGAGGTGCGGTACAGCGCCCGCACCCGTGAGGGGATGCTGCGCCAGCCGTCCTGGCTGCGGCTGCGGCCGGACCTCGCGCCCGAGGAGGCCGCGGCCGACCTTCCCGACGACCTGGCGTGATCCGGCGCGGCGCCCGCCGCCGCCCGGCCCGCCCTCCGGCGCCGGCGGCTCGGCGTGGGCGCGGCCCTCCCCCACCGACATGACACCGCCCTCTTGGCATGCGCACGTCCGGCCGCGATGCTGTGAACTCCCCAGCCCCCCACGCCCGTTGGGCTGCGCCTGTCCACGAGGAGGACGCGGTGTCGCCGAGCACGCCCCGTACGCACGTCAGAAGATGGCTGACCGGCCTGGCCGGCGCCGCCGCCCTCGTCGTCGCCTTCCCCGCGACGGCCTTCGCCGCTCCCCCGCCCGCGCTCCCCGCGAACGCCGACGCCCTGGAGAGTACCTACCAGCCGGCCTACGACTACGACACCGACGGCTGCTACTCCTCCGCCGCGATCGGCCCGGACGGCTCGATCAACGCCGGACTGAAGCCGACCGGTGCCCTGAACGGCAACTGCCGGGACGCCTCCGACCTGGACAACACCAACGGCTACGCGCGCGCCACCTGCAACAACGGCTGGTGCGCCGTCGTCTACGCGCTGTACTTCGAGAAGGACCAGGCGCTGCCCGGCGTCAGCCTCGGCGGCCACCGCCACGACTGGGAACACGTCGTGGTGTGGGTGCAGAACGACACCGTGCAGTACGTCGCCACGTCCAACCACGGCTCGTTCACGATCCACCCCCGCTCCTCGGTCCGCTTCGAGGGCACCCACCCGAAGGTCGTCTACCACAAGGACGGCATCAGCACCCACTGCTTCCGGCCGGCGGGCGCGGGCGACGAACCGCCCGAGAACCACAAGGGCACCTGGCAGTACCCGGCCCTGGTCGGCTGGAACGGCTACCCGCCGGGGCTGCGCGACAAGCTCGTCGCCCACGACTTCGGCAGCGCCCACTTCGGTCTGAAGGACGGCAGCTTCGCCTCCCACCTCGCCGCGGCCAAGCCCTCGGGCATCGCCTTCGACCCGAACGGATGACAAAGTGGGGCGAGTTGACGTCCGGGGACGCGACATCGTGTCCCCGGCGCCGAGGGGTCACGGGGGTCTATCGTGACGCCATGGCCGTCCCGGAACTGATCCGTATCGTCTCCCGCGACTCGCCCATGGCGCTCGCCCAGGTCGAGCGCGTCCGCGCGGAGCTGGCCGCTGCCCACCCCGGGGTGCGCACCGAGGTGGTCCCGGTGCGCACGACCGGGGACAAGTGGCTCGGTGACCTGTCGCAGGTGGAGGGCAAGGGCGCGTTCACCAAGGAGGTGGACGCCGCCCTGCTGGCCGGTGAGGCGGACCTCGCGGTGCACTGCGTGAAGGACGTGCCCGCCGACCGCCCCCTCCCGGCGGGCACGGTGTTCGCGGCGTTCCTGGAGCGGGACGACGTCCGTGACGCGCTGGTGCACCCGGACGGTCTCACCCTGGACGAGCTGCCGCCCGGCACCCGGGTCGGCACCTCCTCGGTGCGCCGGGTCGCCCAGCTGGCCGCGACCCACCCGCACCTGCGGTGCGTGCCGCTGCGCGGAAACGCCAACCGCCGGCTGGCCAAGCTCGCGGACGGCGAGGTGGACGCCCTGCTGCTGGCGGTCGCCGGACTGGAGCGGATCGGCCGCCGTGACGTGGTCAGCGAGGTGCTGTCCGCCGACGTCATGCTGCCGCCGGTCGGCGCGGGCGTCCTGGCCCTGCAGTGCCGGGAGGGCGACACGGGGCTGATCGAGGCGGTCGGCGTCCTCAACCACCCGGACACGCACCGCGAGACCACCGCCGAGCGCATGCTGCTGCACGTGCTCCAGGGGCACTGCAACAGCCCGATCGCGGGCCTCGCCCGCGTCGACCGGGGTGGCGAGCTGTCCCTGCGGGCCTGTGTCTTCACGCCGGACGGCAAGACCCGGCTGAACGCGCACGAGTGGGCGGGGCGGCTCGACCCGGCGACGCTCGGCACGTCGGTCGCCGTGGCCCTGCTGCGTCAGGGCGCCCGCGACGTCATCGACGGCATTCCGCACTGATCGCGCCGACGCACCGACCGTGGGGAGCGGGCGGGCCGGGCGGTGTCCGCCGCCCGCCCCGTGGTCAGGCGGTGCCCTCCTCCGCCTGCTCCTGCAGGAAGAGGCTCACCTGCTGGGCGAGGGACTCCCGGGCCGCACCGGCCGGCGTGCCCGGGGCGGGCTCGTGCACCCCGACGCCGCCCGTCCACAGCCGGCGCCCGGCCCACTCCTCGTCGGCGCGCAGCTGCACCTGGACGTCCACCTGTGCCAGGGACCCCTCGGGTCCGGCCGCGTAGAGCACGGCGGTGGCGCGGCGCAGCGGATAGACGTCGAACCCCTCGATGAATTGCGAGTTGCGCCAGTCGATGAATGCGCTCTCGCCGTCGGTCCCGGTGCGCACGTCGATCTGGCCGTCCTCGAGATGAATGCACACGGGTCGGTCACCCCGGTTCTCCACGGTCACCCGGACCCGGAAGTACGACAGCCCCTCGGCGGCCTCGTCCCGCCCGCGCGGCGGCTCGCCCGCTTCCAGACGATGGACGCGGACCCGCAGACCGGCATGCTCGTCGTACTCCTGCCAGTCCCCGACCACGTTCGGCTCGTACACAGTGCACCTCTCGACTTCTGTCCGCTGCTTCCTATCTGTGGGCTCAGCGCACTGTCAAATGAGCGGAATGCGCTGTGGTCAGGTAGTTCGCCCCATCTGATCGGTGATCAAGCGCTGCGCAGGAGGAATCCCCCGACCGGCCCATCGGCGCCGCGGGGCGGCGTGCCGTACATCACGTCCGCCGTGATGATCACGGGCACGCCGCCGGTACGCCCGGCCGCGCCCGTCGCGAGGCGGACCCGCGCGGAGGCCCGTGCCTGGCGTAATTCACAGCATGAATTCCCTCGTTTCCACAGCGTGCCCATTCCGGAAAATATTCTCCGCCGCTTTCCGGAATGCGTTTTGGAATGGCGGCGGGGAGGGAAAGGAATTCTCAGTGCTTCGGACAGGAGGCACGTCCGTGGGAACCGGTCGGCCGGCCCCGGACCTGCCAGGTCCGAGAAGGCCGCTTCCCACGGGTTCTGTCCATCCGGCACCCCGCTCAGGGAGGTGCGCGTGATGCGTACCGTCAGTCCCAGGAAGCCCCACTCCCATGAAGACGCGCCCGAGACGACCCGGGACTTCATACGTCTGGCCGGTCTGCCCGACGGGCCGGAGCGACGGAGGCTGCGCGACGAGCTGGTCACGGCATGGCTCCCCATGGCCGAGCGGATCGCCGTGCGGTTCCGGGGCCGAGGAGAGGCTCTGGAGGACCTGTACCAGGTGGCCGCCCTCGGTCTGGTGAAAGCCGTCGACCACTACGACCCGGCGCGCGGGAACGCCTTCGAGGCGTACGCGGTGCCCACCGTCACGGGTGAGATCAAGCGCCACTTCCGCGACCACATGTGGACGCTGCACGTGCCGCGCCGGGTGCAGGACCTGCGCAACCGGGTGCGCGGCGCGGCGAAGGAGCTGGCGCAGACGACGCCGGGCCGGGCGCCCACGGTCGCCGAGATCGCCGCCCAAGCCCGGCTGACGGAGGACGAGGTGCGCACCGGCATGGAGGCGCTGGAGTGCTTCTCCGCGCTCTCGCTGGAGGCGGAGATGCCGGGCACCGACGGGTACGCCCTGGGCGACTCGATCGGCGGCCCGGACCCGGCGTACGACGCCGTCGTGGACCGGGCGGCGGTCCGGCCCTGCCTGGAGGCGCTGCCCGAGCGCGAACGGCTCATCCTCTACCTGCGCTTCTTCAAGGGGATGACGCAGAGCGGGATCGCCGACCAGCTCGGCATCTCCCAGATGCACGTCTCCCGCCTCCTGAGCAGCTGCTTCGCCCACGTCCGCGAAGAACTCTCCACCGACCCCGACTGACCCACCGGTAGGCCCCGATCCGGTCAGCCCCGGTCCACCCCACCCGGCGATCCGGCCGGCGCCCCCCTGGGAGGCCGGGGGCGGTCAGGGGTCCGGGGGACTTTCCGGGAGGCGGGTGGGGCCCAGGCGGTCCAGGACCTCCTCGAGGACGGTGCGGACGTCCGCCGGCAACGCTCCGGTGCGCCCCCAGACGAGGATCATGTCGGCGATGGTGCGCAGCTTGATGTTGGTCCGCTGGGACACCTCCTTCAGCACGGTCCAGCCCTGGTCGGGCGAGACCCGCCCGAGCGCGACGATCATTCCGATGGCCTGGTCCACCACCGCGTGCGAGACGACCGCGTCCTTCAGCTGCTGAACTTCTTCCTCCAGCTGGAGGATCCGGTCCGCGCCCCCGTCCGTGGGCATGGTCACCTCCGGTTCCGGTGTGCCGCTCTCGTGGTGCCTTCGCTTAGTGCTTAGGTGCCTTCACCCAGTGTCCGATCCCTCCATGGTCGCCACTCGGACCGCCCCGTGCCACCGGGGTGGCCCGCGGGTGGCCGGGGTCACCGTTTCGGTGCCGCCGCCGGGGTACTCGGCAGGCGCCCGGGCCGGTGTCCCGTCGACACTGGTCCCATCCGGGTGGCTGCCGGGCCGACGAGATCAGGACGCGACTGCTATGAACCACGACATGCCCTCCCCCGCCGGCGCGACGGACGTCGTCTCGACGGACGCCGTCTACGGCGCCCCCTGCTGGGTGAGTCTGACCAGCCGCGATCTCCAGGGCACCGAGGACTTCTACAGCGCCGTGCTCGGCTGGGAGTGGCGCCCCATGCGGCTGGGCGACCGGTTCCGCGTCGCCCTGGCGAACGGCCGGCCGGTGGCGGGGATCGCCGCCGTGGCCGGCATGTGGCAGATGGCGGTGGCGTGGACGCCGTACTTCGCGGTGCGCAGCGCCGACGAGGCCGCCGGGCGGGTGCAGGAGCGCGGCGGGACCGCGGCGGTGGGCCCGATCTCGTTGCCGCCGGGCCGTGCCGCGTTGCTCGCCGACCGGGACGGGGCGACGTTCGGGGTGTGGGAGGGCGAGCTGTTCAGCGACTGGTCCACCTGGCGCCGTGCGCAGCTGGCGTTCGTCCGGCTGCACACCCGGGACGCCTTCGACGCGGCGATCTTCTACGGCGAGGTCTTCGACTGGGCGTCCGGCGGGCCGGGCGGCTGCGAGGTGCACTACGAGGGCGAGGAAGTGGTGCTGCGCAGCCGGGGTGACGTGGTGGCGCGCATCGAGTCGGGCGCCCTGGGGTCGGCCCCCGATCCGCGGATCCGGCCGCACTGGCAGGTCCACTTCACCGTGACGGACGTGGCCGCCTGCGCCCGCGTCGCCGAGGAGCGGGGCGGCACGGTGCTCGCCCTGGGCCCCGAGGAGGCGGTGCTGAGCGACAACGAGGGTGCCCGGTTCACGGTCACCTCGCGCCGCGAGCACTGACGCCTCCCCGGGGCCCGCGGCTCACCGCGCGCCCCGGGTGGTCCGGCGCCTACCGCGCGCGCCGGGACGGACGGGACAGCAGCACCAGACTGCGGGCGTCGACCGTCAGCCTCGTGCCCGCCTTGCGTTCCGCCTCGTCGGGGGTGCCGTCGGGGTCGGCGGTGTCGATCAGCGCCGTCCACCGTTCGCCGTAGGAGGCGTCCGGCAGCCGGAAATTGACCGGTTCCCAGTGGCTGTTGAGCAGCAGCAGGAACGAGTCGTCGATGACGGGCCGGCCGCGCGGGTCCGGTTCGGCGATGGCGTCGCCGTTGAGGAACACGCCGACCGAGTGGGCGTCGGAGCGCAGCCAGTCGTCGTCGGTCATCTCCCGCGCGTCGGGCGCCAGCCACACCAGGTCGGGCAGCGGCTGGTCCGCGTTGCGCGGGGTCTCGCCCCGGAAGAACCGGCGGCGGCGCAGCACCGGGTGGTCCCGGCGCAGGGAGATGAGCCGGCGCGTGAAGTCCAGCAGCCCGCGCTGGTCGTCGCCGAGGCGCCAGTCGATCCAGCTGATCTCGTTGTCCTGGCAGTAGGCGTTGTTGTTGCCGTCCTGCGTGCGGCCCAGTTCGTCACCGTGCGAGAGCATCGGGATGCCCTGTGAGAGCAGCAGCGTCGAGAGGAAGTTGCGCTGCTGGCGGGCGCGCAGCTCCCGTACCGCCGGATCGCGGCTCGGGCCCTCGGCACCGCAGTTCCAGGAGCGGTTGTCGTTCTCCCCGTCCTGGTTGTCCTCGCCGTTGGCCTCGTTGTGCTTGTCGTTGTACGAGACCAGGTCGCACAGGGTGAAACCGTCGTGCGCGGTGACGAAGTTGACGCTGGCGCGGGGCCGGCGCCGGTGGTGGGCGTACAGGTCGGAGGAGCCGGTCAGCCGGGAGGCGAACTCGCCGAGGGTGTGGTCCTCGCCGCGCCAGAAGTCCCGTACGGCGTCCCGGTACATGCCGTTCCATTCCGACCACAGCGGGGGGAAGTTGCCGACCTGGTACCCGCCTTCGCCGACGTCCCAGGGCTCCGCGATGAGCTTGACGCGGCTGATCACGGGGTCCTGCTGGATCAGGTCGAAGAACGCCGACAGCCGGTCCACCTCGTGGAACTGCCGGGCCAGGGTGGCCGCGAGGTCGAAGCGGAACCCGTCGACGTGCATCTCGGTGACCCAGTACCGCAGCGAGTCCATGATCAGCTGGAGCACGTAGGGGTGGCGCATCAGCAGGCTGTTGCCGGTGCCGGTGGTGTCGTAGTAGTGCCGCCAGTCGCCGTCCACCAGGCGGTAGTACGAGGAGTTGTCGATGCCCCGGAAGGAGAGGGTGGGGCCCTTCTCGTTGCCCTCGGCGGTGTGGTTGTAGACGACGTCCAGGATCACCTCGAGCCCGGCCGCGTGCAGCGCCTTCACCATCTCCTTGAACTCCGTGACCTGTTGGCCGCGGGTGCCGTGGGCGGCGTAGGCGTTGTGCGGGGCGAAGAAGCCGATGGTGTTGTAGCCCCAGTAGTTGGCCAGGCCGCGCCCCTGGAGCACGCCGTCCTGGACGAACTGGTGCACCGGCATCAGCTCCACCGCGGTGACGCCGAGCGAGGTGAGGTGCTCCACCACCGAGGGGTGTGCCATCCCGGCGTAGGTGCCGCGGAGTTCCGGCGGGACGTCGGGGTGGGTGCGGGTCAGCCCCTTGACGTGGGTCTCGTAGATCACGGTGTCGGAGTACGGGCGGCCGGGCCGTGCGTCGTCGCCCCAGTCGAAGGCGGGGTCGGTCACCACGCCGAGCATGGTGTGGCCCGCGCTGTCCGCCGGGTCGGGTCCGTGCGGGTTCCGCTCGTACAGCGAGGGGTGGTTGTCGATCTGGCCGTCGACGGCGGTGGCGTAGGGGTCGAGGAGCAGCTTCGCCGGGTTGCATCGGTGGCCGGCCGAGGGCGCCCAGGGGCCGTGCACCCGGTAGCCGTAGCGCCGGCCGGGGCCCACGCCGGGCAGGTAGCCGTGCCAGACGAAGCCGTCGACCTCGGTGAGCCGCACGGTGCGGTGCCGGCCGTCGTCGTCCACCAGGACCAGGTCGACGCGTTCGGCGACCTCGCTGAACAGCGCGAAGTTGGTGCCCTCACCGTCGTAGGACGCACCCAGCGGGTAGGGGCGCCCGCTCCAGGCGGGCGCCCCTTTCCGGTTGTTTCGCCGGGTCACCGGACCTCCTCCAGGAGGCCGCCCGGCGTTCGCATCCGCGCGGTGACCGTGGTGACGCTCACCTCGCGGGGCAGGTCCAGGCCCTCGCTCTCGCGCGGGTCGGGCGCGGTGGGCACGAGGGGCACGCGTTCGCCGGCGCGGGCCCGCTGGGAGAACCAGATGACCTTGCTGCCGGTCTCGGTGGCGCAGCAGCCCCAGCCGTCGCTGCTGGCCGCGAGATGTTCCAGGCAGCCGCGCAGTTCCTGGTCGGGTCGCAGGGCCCGGTCGTTGTCGCCGATGGCCGTGATGAGGTGCTGGCCGTTCCACCACATCTCGATGGACGTGTTCTTGTCGGTGGCGTGCTCGTCGATGGCGTGGAGCAGCATCTCGGCACCGCCGCAGACGGGCTCCACCAGGTTCTCCAGATCCCAGAACCGGAGGTGGGCGGCCAGTATCCGGCTGACCTGTCCCACCCTCTCGGGGCTGACTTCCACATCGAGGTGGTAGTAGCAGGGCACTGCGGTCTTCATCGTCGTGGGCTCCTCACCGCGAAGCTCGCGCTCCTCCCGTCCGGCGGACGGGACCCCGAACACGGAACGTGAGCGGGTATCGCTTCTGAGTCACCTTCAGACTGAGGGGGTTGGTCCATTCGTGCAACACGAGCGCACGGGTGAGATTCCTGAGGTGACATCTGAGCGGGCGACAGGCCGCCGGCCAGGCACGGAGCCTCCGGCACAGTGGTTGAAATTCCAACAAGACGAGGGGTCACCGTCCGTGCACCATGTGTGAAGACCTCGATCGCCGTTACGGGTCCGTGCAGCGGTGCGCACGGCTCCGCCCGACCGTCGGGACAACGCGCACCCATCGAGCCCCGGAAAGGTGAACGGCGCATGCTGCTACCCGCCAAAGCCGAAGTTGCCCGGCAGTTGCGCCGCTACCGGGCCTGGGAACGCGTGATGCTGGCCGCCCCCACCGACCACACGGTGCGGGCGACCTTCGAGGACTCCGGCTACACCCTGTGCGTGCTGATGGGGAAGCGCTGCGCGCGGGAGGCGGCCGACGCCGCGGAACGGTACCTGCGCACCACTGCCGTCACCTATCTGCAGGAACTGAACGACAGGCCCCGTCCGGCCGCCACGGTCCGACGCGGTCCGCCGGCCGTCGAGCGGCGCTCCCCGGCGGGAAGGCAATGACCTTCCCGCCTTCCAGTGGTCCCACGCCCGGGCGCCGGCCCGGGCATCGCGAGCGGCGGAGGTGCACAGGCCCATGAAGACGACCCCGACCATCGGTCGTGTCCCGGTACGGGACGTCCGGCCGTCCGTCGACTGCGGCAGACGCCCGGCGAAGGCCGTAGTCGGCGAGGCGTTCGAGGTGACGGCGACCGTGTTCCGGGAGGGACACGACGCGGTGGCGGCCAATGTGGTGCTGAAGGATCCGGAGGGGCGTCCGGGTCCGTTCACGCCGATGCGGGAGCTGGCGCCCGGCTCGGACCGGTGGGGCGCGGAGGTGGCGGCGGACGCACCGGGCCGGTGGACCTACCGTGTCGAGGCCTGGGGCGACCCCGTGGCGACCTGGCGGAGCGTCGCCACCGTCAAGGTCCCGGCCGGCATCGACACCGGGCTGGTCCTGGAAGAGGGCGCGGACCTGTTCCGGCGCGCGGCGGCCGGGGTGCCGCGCGACGCCGGACAGGACGTGGTGCTCGCCGCGGCCGCGACGCTGCGCGACGACTCCCTGCCCTGCGCCACGCGCCTGGCGGCGGCGTTGACGCCGGAGGTGGCGGCGGTGCTGGCGAAGCATCCGCTGCGTGAGCTGGTCACCAGCAGCGACCCGCTGCCCCTGCTCGT
>NZ_JBITSH010000017.1:0-128355 GCF_044540535.1 Streptomyces sp. NPDC085937
CCGTCCCCGGTGACCGGGGCCCAGAAACCCGTCCCCGGTGTAACCAGGGGGAGGGACAGCAGGAAGGCCGGCCCCGGATGGTGCCGGGGCCGGCCTTCGGGCGAGCGTGGCCTACGCCAGGCCGTGGCGCTTACGGGCCGCTGCCCGCTGCTTGTAGATCAGGTTCCGGTCGACGCCGACGTGGTCGGCGATCTGCTCGGGCTTCCAGTTGTACGGCGGCAGCGACAGCGCGAGGACGGCCTCCTGCATGTAGCGCACGGCGGCGTCGCGGCGGGTCCGCGCGGCGTACACGATCGGGGCCGCCTCGAGGAGTTTCGCCTCGGCGTCCTTGATGTGCTTGACGCGCAGATCCTTGCCGAGTCGGGCGAGCGCCTCGTTCGACTCGACGGCCGGAAGGGCGTGGTTCTTGTCGCCGTACACCACGCGGGCGATGGCGCCGCGGTACCCCATGGTCGACAGGCCGGCGGTGCGGGCGAGGCCGAGGCGCGGGTCGTAGAACCACAGGCTTGCAAGGGCCTGGTCCCGCTCGTCGAGGTATGAGCCGAGTTCCGCGTCGGCCTGCTCGAGGGCGCTCCAGGCCTTCACGATCAGGTCAGTGGGCTGCTTGCTGACCAGGTCCTCGGGTCGCGTGATACCGAGCTGCTTGAGGACCTGCTGCTCCGCCTCGAGGGCGATCTCGTCGTAGTCCGGCGCGGCGATGCGCGGACCGTACTTGATCCCAGCCTTGGGCATGGTGGCTGTTCTCCGTCCAACGGTGGCGCGGTCTTGCGCCGGCGCGGTGACTGGGGCAACCCCATTACCACCACGACGGAGAACAGTACACCAAGGTAAAGACCCTTGTCAGGGGTGTTGCGGCCGGACCGGCACTGACCTGCAGCGGAGCGCGGCGAACGCGACGCCGGCGATCACCACCACCCAGCCGCTCCCATCGCGCATGTACCGCTGCCCGGAAGCTGGGTTGCTGGGGGTGTCGGTGGTCGCGATCCGGCCCACTCCGAGGTTCGGCCCCTGCGGGATCCGCACGGCCCACAGCCGGAACGGGCCCAGCCGCAGGAACCGCGGCTCACGCGCCCGGTGCCGCACGGTGACACGAGGGCTCACCGGTCGCCGCCCTTCTCCAGGACCGCGCGCCGCTCGGCCGCCCGCCGCTGGCGGGTCTTCCACTCGTCCCGGGGCGCCAGGGCGCACACCATCAGCGAGTGCCGCCTGATCAGGACCTCGAAGCCGCTGATCCGACCATCCCCGTTGTACCTGGTGAAGGCCACCCCGAACAGGAACTTCACACGAGGGCCGACGCACACGCCCACCGTGAACCGGCCCAGGTCGAAGAAGCGCGCCCGCCGGACGGACTGCAGCCGCGACAAGCCGAGGAACACGACCGCGGACGTCGGGGAGAACAGCCACAACAGCAGCGCGGTGACGACCAGGTCGTAGGCCCATTCCCCCAGCCGGTACGCCCGGGAAGGCTCGTACGGATTCACTTGCGCCCCCAGGAGAACAGGAAGTCGAGGAGCCCCTCGACGAGGCCTTCGGCGATGACCGCGGCCCACTCCGCCAGGCCCCTTCGCGGCGCGCGGCGCCGGCTGCGGCGGGCCCGGCTCATCGGGCGGCCGCCACGGTCGTACGGCGGACGCCGTCCGGGGTGAGCAGGTACAGGTTCCCGTCCGGGTAGCGGACCTCGACCTCACCGGGGAGCTGCGGCCGGCGGACCTTCCACCCGTTCTCGTACGACTCCCGCGGGTTGTCCTCGAACCAGCCGTTGCAGACCCGGCACACCAGCAGAAGGTTGTGCGCCTGGTTGATCCACTCCTCCCGGGCGCCGCCCATCCCGCGGTTCACGCGGTGGTGGATGGTCAGGTCGTCCCGGGCGCCGCACCGAGCGCACGCGCCGCCGTCCCGGTCGTAGACGATCGCCTTCACCACATCGGTCGGGCCGGTCCGCCGTCGTGCCTTCACAGCGCTGGTCTCCTCGCCTGCCCCGGGCGCCGGACCGCGTCGTTCACGGCCCTGGTGGGCGCGCCCGGGGCGAGGCGAGGAGAGTGGACGGTGGCCGGGCCTTGCGTCGCGAGCTGGGCATGCCGCCATAGCGGCCCCGTCCGCTCGGCCGTCATGCGCCCTCTTGTGCCGTCGTGCAGGCGGCATGCGCCGTCGTGTGGGGATGCGCGGGGTGAGTAGGGTCAGGACAACGCCGAGAGCTCGCAGTTTTCGCGGCGAAAACCCCAGGTGAGACGCGGTGTGGGACGACTACCTACCTCGCGATATCTACGCGCGTAGGAAGGGTGGCAGTACCTTGCTGTTCGCAACGCCCAGGGATCGAGAAGAGTCGGGCCTGCCCATCGGTCTGGCAGGAGCGCGGGCAGGCCCTCGAGCCGGAAAGGCCCTACTGATGACAGTATTCATCGACGGCGTGGCCGTCCTTATCTTCGTGACGTCCTCTGTGATCGCAGCTGTCGTATACCGCCGCAGTTGCAAGCCAGCCTCCCCAGGTGGACCCGCAGGGCAGGGTGACTTGATGGGCGCGGTCGGCGTCTGGGCTGCCGTTGTGGCAGCGCTCGGCCTCCTGCTGTCCTTCTCCTCGAGCACCGACAGGGACCTGGCACCGCTTCCCGACCCAACAGCTCCGTCGGTATCGGTGAGTCCGAGCCCGGCGAATCCGCTCGTCGACCAGGGCCGTCACGCCGCGTCCAGTCGCCTGTGAAGCTGCGCCCAGGTGATGGCGCCGAGGATGTCCTCGGCGAACCCTGCGAGGGTGTCGGACCACAGCCAGTAGGGCGTGCCGTGCCGCAGGTACGACAGGACCAGCAGGTCGACCACGACGGCGTCGTCGTAGCGGGTGAGGGTGGCCCGGCGCTCCGGTACGGGAGCGGCGGCCAGGCGCTCGAGCTGCTTTGAGCGGATCTCCCACTCGGGGACTCCCACCACGCGCCTGCACAGGCCGGAGTCGACGATGTTCCGGGCGCGGGCAGCAAGGCCGGCGAGCCGGGTACGGGACGGTGCGGCAGTCGGGACCATGGCCGCGGACCGTAGGAACGGCCGTTCCTTGTGTCGCGGCCTGGCAGACTCCGCGCTCATGGAGTCTGAAGTCATAGCCGCGTTGATCGCCACGCCTGCGGTTTTAGTCACCGCCGCAGCAGCGTGGTTGGCGGGGCGGGCGCAGAGTCGGGGCGCCTATCACGGGCCCGTAGACGCCACCCGTCGCACAGTTCAGCGAGAGGCATACGCCGACCTGTATCGCTCAGCACGCCAGTTCATCAACGCCTGGGAGAAAGCCGAGCTCGCGGTGGAACGCGCACCCTCGAACCATCAAGGGCCTATGCCGCAGGACGTCCTTCAGGAGCTACGCGAGATGTACGACGCGCTGGACGCCTTGGAGCACGCCGTGGACATGGTGCGGCTGGAGGGTCCCGACAGCCTGGCGCAAATCGCGGACCGCATTTGGGAGAGCACCACGCAGCTGGGGGGGTATCGCCTGACGCCGACAGTCCGGGCAGGAGCCCTATTCCGCCGCAACATCACCTCACCTGAGTTGAACGCTCGCAGGAACAATGCGATGGGGCAGTTCGTAGACGCGCATCAGGAACTACTGCCAGCAGCTCGCCGGTATCTCAACGGTGGCCCGACGCAGTGACGGTTCGGGTGAGGTGATGCGGCACGGGCGAGAGAACCGCCTCACCTCACCCCCTCGACAGGCGGGCGAACAGGCTGCGGCCCGCGGGGCGGCGCAGTGCGAAGTGCCGTTCGGACTCCGCATCGAGGTACTCCCGGCACGCGCGCAGGAACGGCATCGTGAGCTCCTGCTGCAGCGTGAGGACCGGCCCGGTCGACGCGGACACGTCCAGGCCCTGGACCAGCCGCTCGCAGTCCTCCACGAGCGTGCGGGCGGCGGATCGGACGTCGGGCCCAGCGTCGAGTGCGATCACCGGCTCCCGCCGTTTGAGGTCCTGCAGGTGCTCCCGCGCTTGCGTGCGGCGCTCACGGCGGGCTGCCGGGTCGTCGAGAGCGGGCCACAGCTCGGCGGTGGCGGCGATCCGCGTGGCGGGTTCGGTGAAGTCGATGTACGCCTGGCGGCGCCGCGTGTGCGCGCGCCGCCATTCCTCCGAGTCCGGGACGGCCTGCCTCCGGGCGAGGGGCGCGCCGGCACGGACGACGTAGCGGGCGACAATCCCGGCCGCGGCCGTGACAGCGAGCGCGGCGGTGAAGGCGGCGGCAGAGTCCATGCCCTGATTCTGCCCGGGTGGGTGGGTGACGCGATACGGATCCGAGGCACCGCGTCACCTTCCCGTACTGCGGCGTCAGGCGGCGCGGTGCTCGGCGAGCGCCTGCTCGAGGACGTCGAGGATCGCCACGATGTCGTCGATCTTCACGTAGGAGATCCCGAACGTGACGGTGCCGTCGTCGTGGACGTCGAACGCGTACTCCGCGTACGTCGACTCGTCGTCGTAGTGGTAGCTGCCGGGCTCGGCGTCGGCGAACCCGCCGGGGCCCTCGTCGAACCAGTCGGCGCCCCATATTTCCTTCATGGCGTGGCCGACGGCCGCCTTGGGGACGCGCTCGAACTCGACCGTGGCGCGCCCGTGGTCGTCCAGGCACACCTTTCCCTGGCCTTCACCGGGCTTCTCCCAGCGCAGGGTGGGGCCGTAGCACTGGCACCGGTAGGCCGGTTCCAGTGCGGGGAACGCCGCGGTGAACGCCTCCTGCGCGGCGAGCTGCTGGTCGTCCCAGGTGATCCGCCACTCGTTGAGCGCCTGCATGACGTGCGGTTGCACGTTGCTCCTCTCCGCTCGCCGGCGTGGGGCTGCCGGGCGGCAGCCGCAGGTCACGCAGCGGGCAAGGGGCGCACCGTGCACGTTGTGGAGGTTTTGTGTCCGCTTCGCTGGCCGGAGTGGTTCACGACCGCGCCGACACAGCGGCCGACCGGAGTACGCCGCCGCGCGAGCCGAGTCCGGCTGCCGCACCCTCGCTGTGTGGACTGGCCCGTCTCCGTCGCTCTCGCCCAGGCCGTGCCCACCCTGCCGGTGGGCCCTGATCTGCACTACGAGCCGAAGTTCGACGGGCACCGGCTGGTCATGTGGCGCACCACCGAGTCGGTGCGGCTGCAGACCCGGTCCGGCCGAGACGTGACCCCCGTCTGGATGGACCTCGCGCTCGCCGGAATGCAGCTCCCGCCCGGGACGGTCCTGGACGGGGAGGGCGTCATCTTCGTCGACGGTCGCGTGGACTTCGGGGCCGTGCAGTCCCGGGCCGCCTCAACGCCGGCGCGGGCCCGCATCCTGGCGGAGGAGCACCCCGCGCACTACGCGGTGTTCGACATCCTGCAGCACCCCGAGCACGGGGACGTCCGCGGCCGGTCGTACGTCCGTCGCCGCGCCCTCCTCGAGGACCTCCTCGCCGCGCACGGCATCGAGCCGCCGATCCAAGCCGTGCCCACCACCACCGACGCGGAGACCGCGCGCCTCTGGTACGAGTCGCTGCAGACGATCGGCATTGAGGGCCTGGTGGTGAAGTCCGGGAGGTCGACGTACCGCGGGGGCGCGCGGCAGTGGCGGAAGGTCCGGCACGCGGAGACCGTCGACGCGGTCGTTGTGGGCTTCACCGGGACGGCGGTGCGTCCCCGGCGCCTGGCCGTGCGCCTGCCGGACGGGCGCGTGGCCCTGTCGCAGGCAGTTACGGCACCGCTCGCGGCCCATGTCGCGGAACACGTTCGGGGTGTTGATGATGGCCCGCGGGCGCGCACCAGCAGCGGAGACGAGTTCCGGCTCGTCGACCTTGCGCACGAGGTCGTTGTCGAAGTGCTGGCAGGGACAACACGGCACGCCGTAGTGACCGTGACCCGAGTGAGGTAGCGCCTCACCCGGGTCACGTGCCATCGTGACGGACGGACGGCTTGCCCGTCTGTCACAGCGGGGCCCTTCCAGCCGCAAACTCTCGGGGCCCTACTGGGTGGCTATCGCCGGTCTCCTGGGTGTTCAGACCCAGGGGCCGGCGGTCCCGTACAGGTCGACTCCGGCCTCGACGACGCGCAGCGTCCAGTACGTGGCCGTCATGGCACCGGCCACGACGATGCAGCCGACGCGGAACTTGCGCCAGCCTCCCCTTCGATCTCGATCACACATGCAGGTCCCTTTCTTGAGTTCTGGCCATAGCCAGAGGGCTGCACCACGCTCCGGAAACGTCGTCCGGGCGCGGCGGATTTCGAGGTACAGAGAAGCACAGGGTGTGGGGGTTGAAACCCGTAGATCACAGTCCGCCCGCGCGGTTGCAAGATCACCGAACTACGCAAAGTCACCGAGCGTGACGCTTTGCAATCTGATTTTTTCAGCACCCGCAGCTCGATGACCTGGGGTGGAGTCATCTGCAAGCCACACTCATATACGGTCAGTAACGGATATGAGTGTTATCACAGCTGTCTGTAATCATCCGTCCGGAGGCCTCTCGGAGGACCATCGGCGCCGACGGCTGCGCCCCCGGCCGCAGTGTTGTGCGGTCGGGGGCGCAGGAGCGCATTGAGAGGGGCTACGCCCCTATGCCGCCGGAGGTGCCGGAGCACTCGGGGTCGAAGATGCTGCTGCAGCCGCCGTTCCCGCCGTCGGTCGGGTCCGGGGGCATGGTCGGGGTGGGGTCGACCCCGCCGTCAGTGCCGCCCGAGCTCGGCGGCTCCGACGGCGGCGCGGTCGTCGGTGCCGGCGTCGGCGGTGCTGTCGTTGGCGTCGACGTCGGGGATGGCGTGGGGCTGGTCGAGCTTGAGGAGTCGTTCCGGAGCAGGCCGACGACGCCGAACGCGACCGTGGCGACCAGGTTGAGCACGATCAGGACCAGGAGGATGTACTGGAAGCGGGCGCGGGCGCGGCAGCATGTGCCGTCGGAGATCAGCTCGGCGGGCTCCAGCGGGGTCGGGCAGGAGCTGCAGGCGGGTTCTGGCACGGTGGGCCCTTCTGGCTGGGAACTGGACGGCCGGACTGTGTCCTGAGTGGCTGCTTTGCGTCGCGTCGTCACTTGGTGAGCCGGACCCGTGGCGGCGCAGCCGGGGCCTTCGGTGCGGCCGGGGCCTTGGCCGCGGGCGTCTTCGGCCGGTGGGCGCTGCTCCCGGAGTGGGTGCCGGCGCTCGTGCTCCCGTACGGGCGGCACGTCACGGGGTCCACGGATCCCACGGCGGCCGGACAGCGGCTCGTGCCGGTGCTGCCCTCGTTGCCGTCGGCGTCGTCGGCGAGGAACGCCACCAGGAGCACCAGGGCGAGCACCAGACAGCCGACCGCGAAGGAAACGATCAGGCGGGACTCGCGGTCGTCGTGCGTGTTCTTCACGGTGTGGCCTTCCATACGAGGGATGAGGCCGGGAGCGTGGAGGCCGGGCGGGTCTTGCGTCGCGCGCTGCCTACGCTCGAGGGCATGAGCACCATCGAGGAGCCGGAGCCGACCCGCCCGTGGCGGCCGGACGACGGGCCGCGCCCGCAGGTGTGGACGTGGCCGCTCAACGACCGCCCGGCGCTCGAGGTTTGGTCCGGCGGGCGGTGGAGGTACGCGCCGGTCCGGGCGCGGCAGGACTGGCCGGACGGCACGGTCCGCTACCAGGTCGAGGTGGACCTGCACGGGGACACGAGGGTGGTGACGCGCACGTACGTGTGGCCACAGGAAGGGCTGCGGGTGGCCCACGGGAGCGGCTCGGAGCCGTCCAGGGCGGCCGACGGGCAGCACCGCGGGGGATTGCCCCGGGCGCCGCACCGTCGGCCGCACAAGGGGCCGCAGGATGGTTCGGCTACAGGTAGCTGATCCGCAGCTCGGCGGCGCGGCGGCCGCCGGTCAGTGGGGTGTCCGTGAGCAGCACGCGGACGGGGCGGCCGTCGACCTTGAGGGAGACAACGGAACCGGCCGGGGCGGCGCTGCGGAAGGTGATGCGGCGGCCGGGGCCGAACAGCGCGGTGGGGTTGGTCACCAGGTAGGTGCGGGCGATGTGAGCCATGGGGTGGCCTTTCGAGCGGGGGCGCGCCCCGTGCGGGCCGCCCTGTACCCCATGGGTGCGTTCGGACCCGCCCGGACAGGACCGGGCCCGAGAAGGCGGTTCAGGCGGCCGGGCGGACGTCGTCCTGCTCGAGGGCCGCGCCCTCTGCGGCCGGGACGCTGCGGGCGGGCACGGCGCCCTCGGCGTGCTTGAGCGCCATACGGGCGGCGACCAGGGCCTGGCCCTTGATGCCCTCGCGGTCGCAGCGCTCCCACCAGGCGTGCGTCTGTACGGCGGCGGTGGCCGCGCGCAGCCGCTCGAGGAGCCGGTCGAACTCGGCGGCTTCCTCCTGCGACCAGCCGGGCGACGCGGGCCGTCCGGGGCGCTCCCGTCCCCGCTCCGTCTCAGCCGGCCATCCCTCGTGGGGCTCACGGGACCAGGGAAGCCGGGCCTGCAGCGCGTGCAGTGCGGCGTACAGCTCGGCGGCCGTGCGCTGCGCGGCGACCAGGTCGTCGGGGAAGGCGTGCGGATCGAACGGGGCGGGATCGGGGGCAGGGGTGCTCATGCTTTCGAGCCTAGTTCGAGCGGCGGACAGTGCCGGGGAACGACGGCGGCCCCCGCCGGGCGGGCGAGGGCCGGTGGGGCCGGTCAGGCGACCGTGTCGAAGTCGTCGGCGTCCGGGTCGAGGTAGTCGCTCATCCGGTAGAGCTGATCGGTGTAGTCCCGCACGCGGGGCTTCCAGGGCACGCCGAGGACCTCGCCTAGGACGGCGGCGGCCATGATCGGGGGGACGACGTCGGCTTCCTGCTGAAAGACGCTCGTACGGGAGCCGTGCCAGAGGTAGGAGGGGAGGAACCCGACGAGGAGTCCGCCCTCCTGCACGGTGAGGCGCAGGCCGTCGCGGACGCGCTTCCAGGTGCGGGCCTTGCCGGTGAGGCAGTTGGACGGCTTGTCGGCGGAGAACTCGTTGCCTCCCTTGGGGCGGCCGGTCTTCGGGTCGATCGGGCGGATGCCCCGGGTGTTGATCCGCTCGCCGTCGCCCCAGCCCAGGGCCTGCGCCATCGTCGTGGTGGTGATCTCCGGCGTGGGGGTGGGCAGGGACACGTAGCGGCGGGTGGCGAGGAAGAACACGCGCTCGCGGCGGGAGGCCAGACCGAACTCGGACGCCTCCAGGATCTTGTGGGTGGTGGCGGCCCACTCGCCTTCGCCCTGTCCGCCGCGCAGCTCCAGGCGGATGTCGTCGAGGATCTGCTGCGGCAGGCGGGCGGACTGCTCCATGGCGATGAACTCCAGCGGCGCCCCGGCGGCCTGGAGGCCGAAGCCCCAGAACAGGACCTCGGCCATCAGGCCGATGCGGGCGTCGGTGAGGGGGGCGAGCTGGGCGCGCAGGTCATCCCAGGAGAGGCCGGAGCGGGGGGCGTAGCCGTCGTGGTAGCCCAGCTCGTCGCAGACGGCGCAGCCCTCGCACCAGTCATCCAGCTCGTTGCCGGGGAGGAACCCGCCCGCTTCGGAGCACTGGGCGAGTACGCGGCACAGGGTGAAAATGTTCGCCTGCTCCTGCCCGCTGTGCTTCCCGGCCGGGGAGAAGGAGGGGCACGGCGGGGAGACGATCAGGCCGCGCGTGTAGCGCAGGGCGATGTGCTCGGGGTCGAGGCTGGTGATGTCGACGCAGATGCGGCGGTGTCCGGCGGCGCGGGCGGTGGCGCACGCGTCCTTGGAGAGGTCCACGCCGACGGAGTCGACGACGACACCGAGGACGGTGGCGATGCCCTCGGACCAGCCCCCGGGGCCGGCGAACAGCTCCACCACGCGGATCGGGTCGCCGGGGAGCGGGGCGAGGAGCCACTCGGCGGGCCACGGGTTCGCGGCGGCCTCCAGGACGGCGTACACCTTCGGCGGGATGGGCCGTCCGGCCTTCCGGGCGAGGGTGGCGACGTGGACGGCGGTTGCGACCGCTGGGGGCATGATCCGCATCTGGTGTTCCTCTGCTTCGTGGTCCGCGTCGGTGGTGCTCTCCACCAACACCCCGAATGCTACACCAAGGGAAATACAGAGGGTGGGGAACTGCGGAAACGCGCACCCCACTGCCTTGGGATGCGCGTTCCGTGTGGTGTCCCGGCAAATCCGCGGGACCGGTCGCCGCCGTGGGCGGGCCGTCAGCCGAACGTCGCGGCGCGCACCTCCGCCTCGAGGACAGCGGCGGCCATCTCGACGTCCGCCCTCAGATCAACCCCGGCACGCCGGAGGTCCTCGAGCAGCTCCAGAGCCGACGGGTCGTCGCCCTGGTCGTACGCGGCGACGTGCCCGGCGACCTTCGTGCGCACCGTGAGCAGCGCGGTCTCAGTGGCCAGCAGACGGCGCAGCAGCATCGGCAGAGCGGTGCGGCAGTACCTGCCGAGTGCCTCCGTCGTGTGCCGTCCGTTGATCGTGTCGGCGTGCACCTCGGCAGCGTCCAGGGCGACGGCGAGCGACCCGGCCGAGCTGGGGCGCAGCAGACGGTCCAACTCGGCGAGATCCTCGGGCGTAGCGGCGTACAGCACAGGGGCACTCCAGTTCAGGGAGACGGCGCGCCCCGGGCCGTGGCGGGCCCAGGGCGCGGCGGGCAGGGTCAGAGGGAAGCCGGGGGCTCGACGTGGTCGTCCGGCTCGCACAGCGCGCCGTGGACCGGGCAGTCAGCGGCGCGCAGCGGCAGGCCCAGCGGCGTGCGGCCTCCGCCGTTCTCCGCCTGCACCTCCTCCGGCGTGCGCAGCTCCGACGGCAGGAAGTCGAGAAACTCGTACGGGGACACCCCGTCGATGCGCTGGACCAGGTTCAGGACCGCGCGCGGATCTCGCGGGTCGGTGTCCCCCCACAGGGCTGCCACGTCGTCCGGCACGGCCGGGAGCCTGTAGGAACCCCGGCCGTACGGGCTCAGGTCCTGCACGGTCTCCCCGTGTGCATCACGGATGGAGTCCAGCGACACGTCGTCGTCGTAGTCGTCGATCGGCCGGGTGAGGACCAGGTACGCGCCGGTGGGGAACTGGTGGTGCAGCGTCTCGCAGACGAGCGACAGCACGGCGCGGGCGGCGGCGCGCGCCTTGGCCAGGGCGTCGTCCAGGACGGAGACGGGCGTCAGGGTGGCAGCGGGCATGAGCGGATGTCCTTTCGGGAGAGGGCGCGCCCCGGGGGCCGGCCCGGGGCGCGGGCGGTCAGCGGGCCAGGTACGGGGCGAGAGCGGCCAGGAAGTCGACGCCGACGCCGTGAATCTCGACGGAGGCCGGGCTGGTGTCCCGCACACGGGCGGCCGGGTCCTGAGCGGGCGCGGCGTACCCGTACGGGCCGGGCCGCGTACCGAACGCGAGGCCGCCCTGCTCCGTCTGCTCGACCTCCACGTACTGCGTGAGGAACGCGGCCATGCGGCGCTGCATCCGGCCCCGGACGGCGTCCCGCACCGGGCGGCGGGGCGTCTGCGAGGGCGCGTCGGGCAGGAAGTAGGCGGTGGCCCGCTCGACGGCGCGCACCGGGCCCTCGATCTGGACGTCGGCCACGGGGTTGGTGCCGTGCAGGGTGGCCGAGTAGCGCACGCCGGACGACGTCCAGGTGACGGTCGACGTGTTCCGCAGCAGTCCGCCCCGCTCATAGGTGGCGGCGCCCTGGGCGCGCATCGCCGTGCCGATCTCGGCGAGCAGCTGGATACGCGCGGCGGCCGGGTCGCCCGTGCGGGTGCGGGCGGCCTCGTCGTCGGCGACGGGCAGCACCAGGCGCAGCACCTCGCGGGCTATCCGGCCGGGCGCCAGGGCGTGCAGCGTGACGTCCGGCCGGTACGGCTCACGGTCGGGGAGCTGCCAACCGACTTGGGTGTCCCACGGGCGGGGGACCAGGACCAGCGCGCGGTCGCCTTGGACCAGGCGCGCGGCGGGGTGCCGGGCGGTCCACCACGCGTTGTACGGCTCGACGGTCCAGGGAGTGCCGGCGCGCGTGGGCAGCATCGCGGCGACTTGCTCGGCGAGAACGCGGGCGGGGCAGTCGGTGCGGGCCGGGGTGATGGTGGGCGGGGTCATGTCGTGGGGCCTTTCGAGGGGCCGCACCCCGGGCAGGGTGCCGGGGTGCGGCCGGGGTGGGCGAGGGGTCAGACCAGGTGCGGCACGGCGGTGAGCAGCAGGTCGACGCCCACGGCTCCGAACTCGGCGACGACCCGGCGGTCGTCGTCCGCGTAGTCGGTCGGCTCGTCCTTCGCGGGCAGCGCGATGTACCCGTTGACGTCCTGGAAGCGGCCGAACTCGACCTCGTCGGCGTTGAGGGGCCTCAGCTGCGGGAAGCGGTCCGTCAGGTGGCGCGTGAAGACGCTGCCGACGTCGGCGGGCTCCTGGCCGTCGGGGGCGGGCAGCAGGACCGGCAGCAGGGCGTACAGGCCGCGCACGGGCCCGTCGTAGGTGAGGACGCTGTCCAGGCCCCACTGTCCGCCGCTGGCGGCCTTCCACATCAGGCCCGGACCGCTCCAGCCCCGCCCGGTCTCCGGCGGCTCCGGCAGGCGGGCGGCGAGCGCGGCGTACACCTCCTGGAGGGCCTCGGCGCGCGCCAGCATCACCCCTTCCTGCCCGCGCTCCTGGCGGACGCGGTCGATGGAGTCCTTGGCGAGCGACGGCAGGATGTGCCGCAGGATGCGGGAGGCGAGCGCGGCGAGGTGGCCCGGGTCGGCCGCGTCGGCGACGGCGTCCGGGGTGTACGGGAACCGGTCGGCCCGGTCGGCGTAGACCTCGATGCGGCCCGCCTGCTCCACGACGATCAGGGCGCGGTCGCGGTTGGTGAGGCGGGACGTCGCGGCGTTCTGCCGGATGGCGTACGGGGCCGGTTCGACCTTCCACGCCTCACCGCGCCGGGCGGGCAGAAGCGCGGCGAGCGGGGCGGCGGTGGCGGCGTGCGCGATGGCAGGGATCACGGGGTGTTCCTTCTCTTCGGGTAGGTCCGGCGCGGTGCTCTCCGGCCGGTAGGGGGTCACGCGGGGGGTGCTTGCGTCGCGCGGGCCCGGGGCGCGCAGGGGCCCCGGGCCTGCGGGCCGGCTGTCAGCTCATGCGCACGCTGGGCGGCTCGAAGGTGACGGTGAGGGTGTCGGAGCTGTCGAGCGGGTCGACCTGGTAGGAGGCGTGATCGGAGAGGGCCTCGTCCGCGCCGGTGTCGTCGAGGTCGAGAGTCTCGATCTCCTCGGTCTTGCCGTCGAAGAAGGTCACGCGCGCACCGGCCGCGTACCAGAAATAGCCGTTGTCCCACTTGGTGGTGGAGAACCTGGCGCGCAGCGGGGTGCGGGTGTCGCCGTCTTCGGCGAGCGCCTCCCGGATGGCTTCCAGGATCACGGCGGGCAGGTCGGCCTCGATCCGCTCGCGGAGGATGCGCCCGACCTCGGCGTGCAGGGTTTGCAGCTCGTGGTCTTCGAGCGTGTCCAGGGCAGGCAGGACGGTCGCGCTGGTCATGTCGGGTGGGTTCCTTCCGGGGTGTTGCGGGAGTGGTGGGGGCCACGCCCCGGGGCGGCTCGTATGTCCGGGCCCCGGGGTGCGGCGGCCTACTGGGCGCCGGTGACGGCGCGGACGGCGGCGGCGGACCGCTCGGCGAGGCTGTCCAGCCCGTCGGCGGCGGAGGCGAGTTCGAGGTAGACGCCGAAGTCGCCCCGGAGGATGCCGTCCGGCAGCTCCGGCTCCTCCGGCCAGTTGTCGTCCGTGGAGCGGCGGAAGCCGATGCACAGGTCGCCCCACTCGTCGATGAAGAACTCGAACTGCGCGGAGCGCGGGCCGGAGAGGGTGCCGGAGACGCCCCAGTAGCCGGACTCGGCCATCCAGTCGGGCCCGAGGATGCGGGCGGTGGCGCGGGCGATGTCGGAGATGCTGAACGGGTACTCCGTGCCAGGGGCGGGCATGTAGCGGCCGTGCTCGTCGTAGGCGGTGGCGGTGCTGGTCATGGGGTGTTCCTCCGGTGTGTGGTCGGCCCCGGCGTGCTCTCGCCGGGGGGGAACGCCGGGCGGGTGCGGCGTGTGACAGCCGGCCCGCCCGGCGAGGGGTGGTCAGCGGCGGTTGCAGGGGCGGGCGTTGTCGACGCGGACGACTTCGCGGAGGCTCACCCAGTCGCGCCAGACGGTGCAGACGTCGGTGAGCCATCCGGCCGGGTCGTCGGCGGCGCGCGCGGTGTCCTGGTGGAGCTGCTCCAGCCGGGCCCGGTACTTGGTCTCCTCGGCGGCGAAGCGGGCGGAGACGGGGTTCAGCGGCTCCGGGAACGGCAGGGCGCGGCCCATGACGGGTGCCTTGACGTACTCGGTGATCTCCGGGGGGAACAGGGTCTGCGGCCGGTCGTCGGCGAGGGTCTCGACGATGAACAGTTCCTCCCAGGCGTCCATGGGGGCTTCGTGGCCCGCGATGCCGGGGATGGTGGACGGCTGGAACTTGGCGAGCATGTCGGCGGCGGCGTCCAGGTGCCGGGCGATGTCGTGCAGTACGCGGACGATGCCGTGGGAGGCGAAGCGGTCGCGGGCGATCTGCGCGATGACGTGGGCGCGGTCGGCGGCGGCGAGGTACGGGCTGGTGGTGGTGTCCATCGGGTGGTGTCTCCGGGTCCGTGAGTCGGGGGCCGGGGCGCGGCGGGGAGGGGACCGCGCGCGCCCCGGCGGTCTGGGGAGGGTCAGGCGGCCAGCAGCGCGGCGCGGGTGGCCTTGTACTCGGCCTTGCGCGGCTTGTAGGCGGCGGCGATCTCGCGGACCTGCTCGCGGGTGTAGCGGTACACGGTCTTGACGGCGCGGCGGCCGTCCGTGAACGAGCGGCGGATGCGGGCGGGGCGGCCCTTGACGCCTGCCTTCTTCGCGGCGGTGCGGAGGGCGGTGGTGACGCCCTTGACGGTGGCGGCGTCCGCGCCGGTGGCGATCACGTGGGTGGTGAGGGAGCGGGGGGCGGTGCGGACGCGGCGGGCGGCGCGGGCGGTGGCGCGGCGCTGGGCGGCGGCGGCGCGGTTGGCGCGGGTGCGGTCCCGGAGAACTCGGCGGGCGACGGCAGAAGCCATGGTGTTCCTCGCTTTTCGTGGTCCGTGTCGGCGGTGCTCTCCGCCAACAAGGAAATAGTACACCAGAGGAAACACCGAAGGGAACACCCTGCCTGAAAAAATCCTGTGTTCTAGCAGATGGCAGCACGTCCGGCCGGATCGCTCACGACCGGATGTCTTGCCGTCGGCGTACTGTTCCCGTGGTCAGAACAGGGCGTCGTCCTGGGGCGCGGCCCCGACAGCCGGCCTCCGGGTCCGGGGGGCGCGGCTGGGGGCCGGTGCCTCCCCGAACAACGGTGCCGTGCCGTACTCGTCCGGCACGGCCTCCACGCGGCGGGTGACGGCGTCGTCGTCGACCAGGGCGAGCGGCGCGCCCTCGTCGAAGTCGGCCCGGCGCATGGCGGTCCAGTCGCGGCCCTGAGGGCTTGTGGCAGTGCTCACGGGGTCTCTCCTGTCTCTGTGCGGTGCGGGCGGCCGGGGCGCGGCGAGGGGCGCGCCCCGGCGGGCGGGGGGAGCTGCTAGGCGCGGGGGCGGGTGTCGGGGAGCTTGCCGACGGCCACGGCGAGACCGAGGCGGAACCACTCGGCGCGCGGGCTGTCCCACTCGGCGCGGACGAACTCCGGCAGCTCGAACCCCAGGTGCGTACGGGGCGCGGACGGGTGCGGGTCGACCGGCTCGGGCTCCGGCTCGGGCACGGGCGCGGTGATCGCGTCCGCCACTTCCGAGGTCAGCCGGCCCGGTCCCCACTCGTAGTCGGGGCCCGGTCCCGTCACTTTCCACAGCGCCTCACCGCCGTGCGACAGGACGTATCGCAGCTCCCAGGTGTGGCCCTGGTGCTCGACGGCGTACGCGATGCGGGAGCCGGGCTTGAGGGTCTCGGGGAAGGTCACCCCGGCGGCCGTGAGCGCGGCGCGGAGCTGGTCGATGTGCTTGGCGGGGATGTGGCGGGGCAGGGACACGGTGGCCTCTTCTCAGGGGAGCAGGGGCCGGGGCGCGGCAGGTGCGCCCCGGCCGGGGGCGACGGGCTGTCAGTTCTCGTTGTGCTGGACCCACTGGGTGTCGAGGGCGAACAGGGCGGCGGCGAACTCTTCGGTGCCCGGCTCGGCGTCGACCTGGGCGAGCAGCTCCCGGCCGCTGGGCACGCTGTGCGGGGTGCCGTTGTCGTCGGTCCAGGCGTAGGCCGGGCGGGCGGCTACCGTCGCGCACACGTCGGCGAACTCGACCTCGCCCCGGCACAGGGAGGCGGTGCCGCACTGGCGGTTGCCCATCGTGCGGCAGTCCCAGCCGCTCTCGTCCTCGTCGATGCGGCCGTCACGGTTGTCGTCGCCGAGGGCGTCCGCCTGGCCGCTCGTCACGGTCGCCTGCCGGTCGGCCCGGAAGTCGTCCATGGTGGCGTCGGACGCGGTGAGCGCGCCCAGGGTGCCGAGGAGCGCCACGGCCAGACCGGCGGCGAAGAGGGACGCCGGGCGGGGGCGGCGGGCCAGGATGCGGGGGAAGTGCTTCACGGGGTGTTCCTTCGCTTCGTGGTGGCGGGTCCCGGTGCTCTCCGGGGCCGTGGGGCGGTGCGCCCTGCGCCCGTTCCGGCGGACAGCCGGCCCGGGGGCGGGGCGCACCGCCCGCCGGGGGGTGGCGGGCGGTGCGGGTCGGTTACGCGAGGGCGACGTTCACCAGGACGTCGGCGAAGTACGTGGCGGGGGTGTGTTCGTCGCCGATCTCGATTCCCTGGAACGCCCAGTCGGCCGCGATGTCCTGGGCGAGTTCCGCGCGTCCCTTGAGGAGCGCGTCGCCGACGCTCACGGCGGCGACGGAGAACCAGTCAAGGCCGGTGTCGCGCAGGGAGACCCACGCCGCGTTGGTGGGGTCGCCGACGCGGACGACGTCCGGCAGGACGCGACGGATCTCAAGACCGGCGACCGGTCCGTCGGTGTAGACGACGGTGAAGCGGCGGTCGGTCTTGTCCAGGGTCACGGGCATGTCGTGTTCCTCGCTTTCGTGGTGGCCCCGGTGCTCTCCGGGGCGGCGGGGTGAACCGCTAAGAGAACAGTACACCTAGGGAAAGGCTGCGCAACCCCTACAGCCGGAATTCCCGCGAAAATGCCGCCCCATCAGCCGCTTTCCCTCACGAGTCGACACCCCACCGTTTCCATTGGTTGCGCATTCTGAGGGGTGGCTGTACGGTCGGCACACGCCACTAAGGCGGGGCCGGGGCGAGCATCCCCGGCAACCACGAAGCGAGGAGCACCCCATGAGCGACCAGACCCCCCTGACCGGCATCAAGAACGCGGACGAACTGATCACCCTCGGAACCGCGTACGGCCTGACCGTCACGGTCGAAACCACCGACCGCGAGACGATCACCGCGCACGTCGTGCGCATCTCCATCCCCGTCCCCACCGCGTACGCCGGTACGGAACTGGGCCGCGCCATCAGCAACGACACCCTGACCATGCTCTGGACCCGCAGCAAGAAGGCCGGCCGCGGCCGCCTGGACGACGCCACCGCCTACGGCACGTCCGACCAGCGGAAGCTGCGCACCCTGCGCGCCGTCCGCGCCCACATCGAGACACTCGGCCGCGACTCCAACCGGTACGCCCGCGAGACCGCGCCCCAGCCCGAGGACGTCGTCGACGCCCCCCACGCCCTCTACATCGACGGACAGCTCCGCAAGGAGGGCATCCCCGCCGCGCACGTCCGCACCATCGTGAAGAACCGCCGCTTCCGAGGCTGGCACGTCCACCAGGACGACGCCCGCGCCATCGTCAGCGACAACCGCCGCTATGTCCCCACGACCGGCGAGCAGACCGCCGGCGCACCCGCCGCCGAGCGCTACCACTTCCGCAGCATCAACGGCGGCACGCCCGTGCTCATCCCCACCCGCGACGCCCTCGCCGAGATCAACCACGCGATGATGGGCGGCCGGAGCGACGTCCGCGAGATGTCCGAGACGCGCGGCTGGGCCCGCATCGTCTACAAGAACCGCCAGCGCGGCACCGTGGAGCTGCGCCCCGCCCACAAGGGCGAGACCCTCACCGTCCAGGCGCAGCGCCCCACCGTGCGGGAACTCACCGGCCCCATCGACGACGGCCTGATGGCCCAGTACGCCGAAACGTACGCCGCCGTCGCCGACGGCACCGCCGTCCCGGTGCGCGCCGACATGATCCGGCCCGGCATGGACGTGATCGCCGCCGTCCGCCTCGAGGACCGCACCGTCGACACCGTGACCGCGTTCAACGGCCCCTCCCCGTGGGTCAGCGTCACCTGGACCACCCGCACCCCCGCCGACAGCGTCATGGGCGACGCCCGCGTCTTCGCGCCGTTCCACCACCTGATGGTCACCGTGGAGTCCCTCCAGCGGCTGTACGGCACCGCCCCGGTCCCGCGCCCGGCCGCTGAGGTCCTCGCCGCCGACCCGATCCCCGCCGGCCTCTCCGTCCTCGACGGCATGCCGGGCCGCCAGATCACCCGGCAGGAGCTGCGCACCCCCGCCGACGTCCTCACCCACACCGCCTACGTCGTTCAGCTCCGCGACGCGGGCATCTGGACCCTGCCCAACCACGACGACGGGTGCACCATGACGCGCGGCCAGGTCGCCCACGCGCTGCGCAGCACCCTGGACAACGCCCCCGGCCGCGCCCGCACCACCCTGGACGACGACGGCACCGTCTACCTGTCCAACGGCCGCCAGGCCGCCCGGTACACCCCCGCCGCCCGGATCGCCGACTACTCCGCCGACCTCTGCCCCGGCTGCGGCACCCCGTACGCCACCAACGGTGACGGCCCGTGCAGCGGCGGACGCTCCACCAAGGAGCAGCAGGCCGCTGCCATCCTCGGCGACGGCGAGAAGTGGATCCGCCACACCTTTCAGCCGGAGAAGGCGGAGTACCTGACGGTGGCCCGCGAGTCCGCGCTGAGCCTCATCGTCGAATCGCTGCGCTCCGGCTCGAAGGTCTGGCAGTCCCTCGAAGGCGTGGAGATCCAGCCGACGAGTGGCACGACCTCGTACCGGCTCCAGCCGTTCCCCGTCCGGCACTGACCGCGCAGGGGCGCCGCCCGGCCGGGAAGGGTCGGGCGGCGCCCCCAGCGGCCCCATATGCGCCCGCGCGCGTGTGGACGGTCCAGAAAGTCCAGAAACCCGCGTCAGACGCCGTTCCAGGCGGTGACGCAAGCCGGGCGTGCCCGGCGCAATCTCCGGCGAGAGCACGCCGGTACCACGAAGAGGAGAGCCTGATGAGCAGCACGCCGACGGTTGTACGGCCGGTGGAGGCGGACGCGGTAGGCGTCATGGGTGAGTACGCGCGGACGCCGGGGGTGGTGGCCGCTCTGGAGATCCTGCGGGCGGCCGGTGTCGCCGTGGCGACGGTGCCGGGCCGGAAGTTGCTGTACCGGGAGTGGCACAGCTCCCAGGGGCCGCAGGGGGCGTTCATCTGGCCCGGCGCCGGTCGGATGCTGAAAGTCTCCTGGTTCATCGACGGGGCGCAGGATGAGCGCGGTATGCGGTCGAGGCAGACGCGTACCGTGCGGGCCGCCCGTAACGAGGCCCTCGACCGTGTCGCCGGCGTGTTCCGCGACGCGGGGTGGACGGTGTGGCGGGTCGAGAGCCGGCGTACGGCGACGCGGCGCGCTCTGCGGGTGGACGTGACGCCCCCGGCCGAGGAGGAGCACGCCCCCGTCGTCTCCGACGAGGAAGCCGACTCCCTGGTGGCGGAGTTCGGCATCGGGGAGGGCGACCTGGACGAAGTCGTGTACGAGGCCGCCAACGAGGACGGGGCCGACGAGTACAACGGCGGCGCGCACCCGGAGTTGAGCGATGACGACGCGTACGAGGAAGTCCACGACGAGGCCGACGCGCGGGCGAGCAGCGTGAACAACCAGGGGGCCGCGGCGCAGGTGCAGTTCCTCGCCGAGTTCTGCGGCACCGTTGAGGGCCTCCGGTCCCTCCTGGGGGACGTGATGTCGCCGCCCGCCGCCACGGAGCCCTCGGCCGTCTCCTGACGTTCCCAGTCCTGCTCTCCCGCCCTGCCAGCAGCTCCCCGGCGTCCTTGTGTGGCCGGGCGCTGCGAGGCGCTCCCAGGAAGGCTCAGCTCGTCATGTCCCTGCCCCCGTGGCTTCGCTCCCATCTCCCCAGCGGGCCCACCCGTACGTTCGTCGCGTTCACCGACGCGGTCGCCCGGCTCTTGGAGCTGCCGCCCGCGTCCCCGTCCGAGGTCTACGTGCGCCGGTATGACACGGACCGTGTCTGGATGGTCTGGCGGTACAAGGACGGTGGCGCGTCCCTGTTCCTCGAGCGCCCGTACGGGGAGCTGCGCGACGGGGTGCGGCTGTTCACCGAGTGGCATCAGTCCCCGAGTCCGGAGACGGTGGCCGCGATGGTCCGGGCGTACGAGCGGGGGGTGCGTCCCGGCCGTCGCCGCCCGTGCTGGCTGGCCCGCCTGTTCCGGCGCCGCTGAGCGCATCTGGCCGGAGGTGAGTACGGACCGCCGGCGGTACGCCCCGGTGGCCTGACCGCTCCCCCGCGTCACCCCCGGGACCCTCCCGAACGGTCAGCCGTCGGGAATCCCAGGGGAACCTCCCCCATTTTTTCGGAGCTACCCCTTCCCGTCATTTCCCTTGGTGTACTATTCTTCATGTTGGCGGGAGAGCACCCGCCAGACCACAAAGGGAGGAACACCCCTCGTGAACGTTTCCCTTGCAGTGAAGCCCCTGGAGGAGCTCACCGCGCAGTACGGGCCGATGCGCACCGTGCTGCACCACGCGGCGCCGACCGCCATCCCCTCGCAGCAGCACCCCGTGCACGTCTTCAACATCCTGGGCGGGGACACGCTGCGGGAGTCGGTCATCAACGGCGCCGACGGCACCCCGGACCTGTTCGTCCGGCTCGTCAAGTACATCGACCCCGTCTCCCAGTGGACGCGGTACGCCGTCGACTACTGGTCGATCAACGGCTACTGGGCCACCGACCACGTGCACCGCCCCGTGGCCGAGTCCGCGTACGAGACCGCCGTACTCGCCGAGTTCGCCGACCCCACCCTGACGCTCGACCGCGAGCGGTTCCGGTGCGGCCTGGCCAGCTTCTACGACGTCACCGACGTCATCTGACCGGTCCGGTCCCTCTCGCCGGGGCGCGACCGTACGCGCCGCGCCCCGGCACCCTCCCCGTCTCGTCTCACCACTCCAGGAGAACGCATCATGGCCAGCGCCAAGACCACGTACCGCACCGTCCACCCGGGCACCGGCGAGGAAGTCACCTTCACCAAGGGCGGCCGTCCCATCCGGTGGATCACCTGGGGGGACTTCGGCAAGGGCGAAGGGTTCGTGCACTTCGGCTACAGCTCCCAGCAGCTGTACGCGAAGGCCGTGCGGGCGCCCCGCTCGACCAACCCGTACGCCGAGCGGTACGAGGCCACCCCGGCTACGGTCGTCGAGGACAAGCCCGCCGGGCCGACGCTCGCCGAGCAGTTCCCCGTCGACTCCACGGCCGTCTACGTGCCCGAGGGCGGAGCGCGCGATGTCGTCATCGTCAAGTCCGCCCCGGACGCCGACGGCAAGGCCGACGCGGTCAGCGGCCGACTCAACGGCGAGATGATCCGGGTTGCTCTGGCGGACCTGCACCCGATCCCCGCGCCGCTCTCGGAGCCGCAGGGCGAACTGACCCAGGTGTGGTCCGTGGTGGACAGCGAGGGCCGGGAAGTCGCCCGCGTGCAGGGCGGGGAGACCCGCACCGAGGCGATGAAGGTGGTGGAGGCCGACCCGGTGGCCGGTCCCGTGTCCCGCCGTGAAGGCGGCGTGGGCCTGCGCCGGCTGCGCTCCTCTGAACTGTCCGTCCCCGTCGGGGAGCTGCGCGGACTCCCCCGGAAGGCCCCCGCACCCCGGGTCGTGTCGTCGACCACCAGCAACGGCCGCACCATCACGGTCACCGCCGGAGTCACCCGAAAGTCGATTCCGACGCGCCTGCGGGAGTCCGGAGCCCCGGGCGGCATGGCGTTCAGCAAGACCGCGGGCGCCCTGCGCTGGGTCCTCCCCGGCGGCGAGGAGCTGACCCCGGGCGAGGCCGCGAAGCGGTACCTGGGCGACTGACCACCCCCGGGCGGGGCGCAGCACGGCGCCCCGCCCCCCTTCCCTCCCGCCGCACGCTCACCACGGCCGCCTGACAGCTCCCCCGCCCGGGGCGCGGCCCCCGCTGCGCCCCTGACCGTCCCTTCCCCGTTCCACATCCCCGATCAGGAGAACCCGCATGTTCCGTACGACAATCACCCGCACCGACGGCACAAGCAGCACCGGTACCGCTACCGAGGCGCACGCCCTGTCGCTGCTCCGGCGGGCCGAGAGGTGGGAGCACTGCGCCGTGGAGGCCACCCGCCGGGGCGGCGCGATCATCGAGCGGCGGATGTGGGAGGGCGGAATCATGCGCACGCGCAAGATCGACCTTGAGCCGCTCACCCCACTGGGGAGCATCACACCGACCATGCGCGGCGCCTTGGACGCCATCGCCGCCCGTGACGCCTACCTGGTCACCGACGCCGTGGACATCTTCCGGTCCCGCAACGGCCGGATCTGTGCCGGCCTCGAAAGCATTCCGCCGACCGCATCGAAGCGGCTCGTGGACCGCAGTTTGGTCGTCCTCGGCACCCCGTACCCGTCGACGTCCAACGGCTACCTGCCCGAGACCCGTACCCCGGTTCGTCTTTCCCTCTCGGCACGGCTGGCACTGCACGCCAAGGACCACCGCACCCGTACCGGCGAGCCGCTCGGGTACGTGAAGCCCATGGACGTTGGCCTCAACGCGATCGGCCTGAACAAGGGCGGGAGACGCGGGGGCACCATCTACGACGGCACCAGCGCGGCGAGCTGCACGTGCCGCGGCTGGGCGGGGACGTTTGAGCGGCGCATGTTCGCGCTCGACCAGGCCCGGATCCACCGCCAGGAGGCGACCGCCGCCCTCGTGCGCACCCTCTGACCCGCGAGCCTCGCCGGGTGCGCTGCTGCGCCCGGCCTTCACCGCCTGCCTCCACCCGCTCCCGCTCTTGAGGACGTTGTCATGCAGACCATCACCCTTTTCGAACTCCCCCCCGCCGAGGCCGTGAGGCCGACGCGCCGACGCAGGCCCCTCGCGCTGGGGGAGCTGCCCGTCTCGAGCGTCCCGGCCGCGTACGACCGGGAGCACCTCTACAGCCCGAAGGCGAATACGGCCGCGGCCGTCGACCACCGGCCCGGCGACCAGTTCCCCCCGCTGCCGGTGCCCCCGTCCGGGCCGAAGGCGTGGGGCGCCTGGTGGAGGGATGAGGCCAGCATGCCCACGCCGGACTACTTGGGGCTGGAGCCCGGCGACGTGATCACCCTTCACGACGGCGACACGGCGACCGTCGTATCCACCTGCCGGTTCGGCGCCGTCGTCCGCTACGCGCTGCCGCCGAGCGACTGGCACGACCAGGACCACGCGGAGATGTACGTGACCGCCCGCAACCAGTTCGGCCACTGGTACCGCTGACGGCCGCTCCGGAGGGCCCCCGCGCGCCCCCGGGCCCGTACCACCCCTGTACGCCCGCCCACCGTTCCCGATGGAGAGATGACGATGCTCGAACAGCCCGTAGACCTTGAGGCGGAGCCGGAGGCGGTGCGCGCGCTGGTGGGCCGGACCATCACGGTGACGGGGGCCTTGTCGGGGATTCCGGACAGCCGGCCGTACCTGTTCCGCGTGACCAGTGCTCGCATGTCGCCCGACGTGGCGTCCGGCGTGGTGTGGGTGACCGGTGACCGGCTCCGCATGGACGGCACGCCCGCCCGGCGGAAGCGCGGGCCCGTGACGGACATCATCATCGGGCTGGCCGACGGCTGGCCCGAGGTCCTCAAGTTGCCGCCTCTGCCGCCGCGGGAGTGGGTGCGGGAGGCCGTGGGACAGCCGGTATACGCAGATCACCAGCGCCCCCGCATGGCCGCCCGGATCGTCGACCAGGGGGCGACCTACCGGGTCACGGTCGGGAACGTCGACGAGGACCAGGCCGTGCCCGGCGAGCAGGTGGCGCGCCGGGTGGCCGAGGCACTCGGTGAGCGTGGGATGCGGCTGGACCGGCACGCGGACGGGCGGGCGCTGCGGATGCGCTACGACGACGGCCGGCCCCCGGTGCTCCTGACGCCTGAGAGCTGAGCCGGTCCGTACAGCGGCGGTCGTCCTGGTGGGCGGCCGCCGTTTCGTTTTTCGCCGATCCCTACCCCAATTGATTTCCGTTGGTGTAGTGTTTGTGGTGTTGGTGCAGAGCAAGCGCCGACAGACCACGAAGCGAGGAACACCATGGTTACTGCCGCCCTCTTCGACATTCCCACCCCTGCGGGGAACGCTCAGCCGAAGGCAAAGCGTCCCGCCCCGGTGCACGCCGAACGCCGCTGGTTCGCCGACGTCGACCGCGTGACCTACCTGGGCACGCACCAGCCCTCTTGGCTCGCCCGCGAAGAGTTCGGCAACGACTGCATCCCGCTGTGCGTCGCCCACCAGCGGCTCGACGGCCGCAAGACCATGCCGCGCGCCGTCACCCCGTGGATGCTCGACTCCGGCGGCTTCACGGAGCTGTCGAAGTACGGCGAGTGGACGGTGTCCCCGTACCACTACGCGGAAGCGGCCCGCCGGTACTACGACGAGATCGGCCTGATGGACATGTGCGCCATCCAGGACTGGATGTGCGAGGACGAGATCCTCGCCAAGACCGGCCGCACCATCGCCGACCACCAGCTCAAGACGGTGGCGTCGTTCCTGAACCTGATGTCGCTGGACGCCGACCTGCCGTGGATGCCGGTGATCCAGGGCCGCACCCTCGACGACTACCTGCGGTGCATCGACCTGTACGACCAGGTCGGCGTCGACCTCACCCTCGAACCGGTCGTCGGCATCGGCTCCGTGTGCCGCCTGCAGCAGACCGACGAAGCCGCCCGGATCATCGAAACGATCTGGGGGATGGGCGTCCGCCTGCACGGCTTCGGCTTCAAAAAGACCGGTCTCCGGCGCGTCGCCCACCAGCTCTACAGCTCCGACTCGCTCGCCTGGTCGTACAACGCCGTGAACCGGGCCCCGATGCCCGGCTGCGTGGGCAAGCACGTGCACTGCGGCAACTGCCCGAAGTACGCCCGCGCCTGGCGTAACCAGCTCCTCAACTCCCTGCCGGACGACCCGCAGCTCCTGCTCGCCGCCTGACCCGCAGCAGCTCCCCGGGGCGCCCCACCGCGCCCCGGACCCCGGTTCTGACACAGCCCGCCGTGGCGCGACGTTCCCCCATGCGCCCGGCACTTCCCGCAACCCCTGTCCCTGGAAGGACACCGATGGAACCCCTCGACTTCACCCCGAAGGACATCCCCGCCCTGCGCCGGGCCGCGCGGTACCTGCGCCGCACCGAGCTGGAGCTGCCGAGCACGGCCCACACGCTTACGCATGACGCCATCCTCGTTTCCGCGCTGCGGCTGGACGGCAAGGCCGACGAGCTGGGCGGGCAGGCCCCCGACCCGAGCGTGAAGAACACCCGACGCCCGATCTTCAACCAGCTCGTCGCCCCGGAGGCCGGCGGGCCCGTCTTCCACGAGGAGGCGAAGGCGCTCCTCGACGCGCACGAGGACGCCGTCCGGGCCGCCGCCGCGGTGGGCACGCTGCGCCTCCAGGGCGCGATGCTCGCCCTGCACCCAAAGACCGACAACCCCCGGCACGGATGCTGTGGCAGGCCGAAGCTCTGCAAGGGCAGCCACCGGCCGGAGTGCCGGAGCAGCGAGCACACCATCGGCGGTCAGGTGCCGTGGCCATGCCGGTCGCTGCGCGCCGTCGGTATCCGGAGCGACGCCGACGCCGACGCCGTGCGCCAGGCCCTGGCCGAGCTCGAGCGCCAGGACCCGCACGGCTACCCGAGCCGGAAGAAGGGGACGCGCGGCCGCGCCGTGCACGCCACCCGGCAGATGCACGACGGCATCGGCAACATCGGGGCGTGCGGGGCGTACTTCCCCCGCGACAAGGAGTCCAGCCTTGAGGCCCCCGACGCCGAGGTGACGTGCCAGGCGTGCGTCAAGGCTCTCGCCGCCAAGAAGCAGGCCGACGACGAGCTGAACGCCGCGCTCAACGGTGGACGCGCGCACCACTGCACGCTGCCGCCCACCCGCCGCCTGCCGTGCGGCTGCTGCCCGCACCAGGTCTGCGAGGACTGCGAGCGGTGCGCCCACAAGTGCGAGTGCGGCACCGGCGGCACCCCCACCGAGTAGCCCGCCCCGGGCCGGGCGCCCTCCGCGCCCGGCCCCGGTCACCGCCCCGTTCGACCCGGCAGGAGATGCGAGATGACGACGCCGTACGAGCGCCTCATGAACGAAGCCATCCCGACCGGCAGGTTCGGCCGCCCCGACGACAGCCGGGCCCGCAAGACGCCGGCCGCGCCGTCGACCCCGGAGCAGCAGGCCGCACGCCGCGCCGCCCTGGACCAGGCCCAGCACGGTTGGCACCTGCCGGACCAGACCTCGGAGCGCAAGCGGGAACGCAGCCGCGACCGCAAGCGCGCAGGCCGCCCGCGTCACCTGCGTCTCGTGCCCAACCCCACCGACACCGAAGCCGCTTGACCATCCTCCGCCCAGGAAGGCACCGCCATGCGATGGAACGTCACGCCCCGCCGCCGCAAGCCGAACTCCGGCCGCTGGAAGGCCGACCGCACCGAGTCCGTCCGCCGCCGGCCGTGGCCGCTCGACATCCCGTCCCTGTCCGTCCCCCGCCCCGCCTGACCACCCCACCAGGAGAAGACCATGACCAGTGCTCCCGACGCCCACGACCGCCTCACCTACCCGTACGAGTACACCGACGGCCAGAACCATCGTCTGACCCTGCGCACCGCGGTCACCGAGGCCGGGGAGCCGCACGTGTGGGTCTCGGCCGAGAACCTCGCCCACGGCGGCGACCTGGTGGACGTGTGGCTGACGCTCGAGCAGGTCACCGGCCTCGATGCCGCGCTCAGCGACAGCGCGCAGCACCAGGTCACCGACCACACCGGCGAGACGTTGACCGTGCTGCCGGGCAGCACGTGGACCACGTTCGAGGCGGCCCGGCTCGAGGACCAGTACGGGGCGACCGCCGCGGTGCGCGTTGTCGTCCTCACCGCCCGACTGCCGGAGCTGCGCCGCGCGCTCACCAGCACGGCGCAGTTCGCCCAGCAGCGCATTGCCGCCGCCGCGCGGAAGCCGTACGTGCTCACCCCGGCCGAGCACGACCGGGCGTGGCACGCGATCGAGGGCGCCGCCGGCGAGCCGGGCGCCGACCCGGGCACGATCCTGCGGGCCGTCCTCGGCGCGCTGCAGATCCTGCCGCCCAGCCCCGACGACTGGCAGGCCGCCCGCGAGGAGCTGCACGAACGCACGGGCAGGAACCGGTCCCGTGGATGACTGGTTCGGTGTCGACCTGAGCGACTGCGACCCTGGCGACTACGAGCCGCCCACGCCCGTCGACCACTGGTCGGAGCTGCTGTTCCAGTCGACTTGGTGGCACGACCGCGATGGGAGCATCTGGCGCCTGGACGAGCTCGACGAGATGCGGTGCAGCCGCATCTACGGGTTCGTCGCCCGGCACGAGGACGAGACCGGAACGCGCCTGGCATGGGAGGCGACCCGGGCGCCGGTGCCCAGCGGGGACGTGGCGTTCGACGCGTACGACCGCGGCCTTGGGCAACTCCTGGACATGGTGGGCCGGCGGGGCTGGATCCACGAGACCGAGCTGATGCAGGCGCTGCGACGCCGTATGCGGGGTCTGCCTGCGGTCGAGGGAACGTGCTTCTGCGGATACCCCGTCGCCGAGGGCTGGGACCACTCGGCGTGCCGTGCCGGGATGGAAATCGCGTGATCTGCGGGCGGTGTCAGTGCCGCCCGACATGCTGATTGGGCGGAGAGCACCGCCCAGACCACGAAGGGGAGGACGCCGTCATGGCGAAGTACACCGTCACCCGGGCCTGCGGGCACCAGGAGCGGGTGGACCTGATCGGCCCGCACAGGAAGCGCGAGTACGCCCTCGAGCAGATGGAGGGCAGCGACTGCTACGCCTGCGTGGAGGAGAAGCGCCAGAAGGAGAACGAGGAGAACGCGGCGGCAGCGCGGGCGGCCGGCTGGCCGACGCTGACCGGCAGCGAGCGACAGATGGCGTGGGCGGAGACGCTCCGCGCGGCGGCCGTCGCCAAGACGCGGGACTCCGCGGCCTGGTGGCCGGAGAAGTACCCGGAGCTCGAGGAGAACCCGGCCGGGATCATCGAGGCGGCGCTGCTCGCCCAGACGTCCGCGGCCTGGTGGATTGACAACCGGGGCGGGGAGATCGCGGGCGCTGTCACCGTGGCGGCCGCGGACGTCGCGCGGGCGCTGGGGCTGCTGCAGCTGCTGCAGCGGGAGGACCTGGGGCCGCACATCCTCGTCCGGCCGACGATCAACCTGCCCAGGCCGGACGCATACCCCCTGACGCCGATGGTCCGTGCGGCGGTGTGCTCGTGCGGCTGGCAGCCCTACCCGCAGAAGAACGCCGCCCTGGCCGGGCGTGACCACATCGAGGGCCTGGCCGCCGAGGAGCTCGAGGCGGTCCGCAGGGCTCACCCGCAGGACGTGCCGCACGCGTGCACGGAGGAACTCGGGCTGCGCCGGTGCCTGATGCGGCCGTTCCTGCGGCAGTAGCCCTGCGGGGCGGCCGCCGTCGATATCGTGGAAAGCACGGCGCGCCGATCAGCCGGTGCGCGTCGTTCATCCCCGCAATGGCGGGGTCTCTTGCCGGGCCTGGGCCTGGTTCTTCCCCGCGTGGCGGGGATGCGTCGCGCTGCGGCGATCCGTCAACCTCTCGCACCGTGGAAGGCCCCTGCCATGAACACCCCTGTCATCATCCGTGCCGACATCGAGCAGCTCCTCGCCGCTACCGGGGAGGACCCGGTCCTGTACCTCAAGGCCGGGCCCGACGATGAGGGCGGGGAACTGGAGCCCGACGTGTGGGTGTCGGCGTACGTCCACCACTCCAAGGTCATCGTCCACCGGCACGAGGTCGTCGACGCGCTCGGCGACGACCCCGACGCCGACGACGTGGACGACTACGTGGAGCAGCTCCAGCCGGCCGTGGAAGAGGTCGCGGCCGGTCTGGAGTGACCGAAGCGCACCGTGCCTGTCGGTGCGGTGCGGAAGAGTGAGCGGGGTGGAGCCGAAGGTAGCGGCTCCACCCCGCCCCAGTATCTACAGAGACGAGGAACGGAATGGGTAGCTCGGGCCGCGGTCTGGTCCCGCAGGCCGGCGATGATGCCGAGACGGTGCTTGCCCTGGCCGGGAAGCGCACCAAGCGGTACCTGGCCGAGGTGCGCAAGCGGTACCCGGAGGGCTTCGCGCATCTCAACCGCATGGTGCGTCAGAAGGGCGCCCCGGGCATGCCGGACTGGCCGGACTGGTGCTGGCTTCCGCTGGGCGCGTCGTACGCGGTGGTGTCGGGCGGTGGCTCCAACCGGCTCACGGCCACCGACTCCCGCACCGCTGACATGGGGCGGCTCGGGGCGTTGGCGGCGTGGCGTCTGACGAAGGGCGTGTACTGGCTGGAGCCGGACGCCCAGGACGCACACGTCACCCGGCTGTGGCGGGCGCCGAACGTCCCCGTGGATCCGGTGCTGGGCGCCGAACGGTTCGTCGACGGCCTGCCCCAGCACTGCGTGTATGTGGCCCTTCCCCAGGCGGACCGGCCGACGGAGGCGGGCCCGCTGCGGTGGCCGTTGGGGGTGTTCATCCACCTCGAGCACGACGCGAACAACGGGCGGCCGGAGCTGCGCCTGGTGGTGGACACGGACGGCACCTGGGAGGGCCTCCAGCCGCACCCCGTGCTGCTCGACCGGCCGACGCTTCTGGCGTCCAGCCGCGAACTGGCGCACGGGTCCATGGCCACGGTGCGGGGCCTGTTCGAGGGCCTGGGCGAGGACTCCGAGGAGCTGCTCGCCGAGTTCGGGAAGACCATCCCGTTTCAGGTGTGGCCCGTCGTCGAGGCGGTCGTCGACCCGGACGTCATCATCAGTCAGTGGGAGTGGGCCGGTGAGCGGCCTGAGCGCGCTCAGCCGGTGAAGGGGAGCGACGGGCCGCGGTGGGAACCGGCGAGCGAGCCGACGCGCTGGCGTGTGAGTCTGGCAGCTCCGCGGGCCCGGCTGCGGACGGTATGACCTGCCCGCGCCGGCGGTAACTGCCGTATCCTGCCCGTGAAGTCACGCGCGGAGGCCCGGTCACCACCTATGACCGGGCCTCCGCGCTTTGGTGGGTGGTGCGTCTAGTCGAGGGCCTTCTTGGCGGCCTTCTCCGCGGCCTTCATCCGCTCGAGGACCGCATCGAAGACTGTGGAGTCGTCCGGGTCCGCGAACGCCTCCATCAGCCGGAGGGTGACCTCGGAGCGGGGGATGCGGGGCCGGTTGAGGGCGTCCGCGATGTTGATGGCCCGCTTGTCGACGGCCCGGGTCACCGCGGGCGGGATCGCGCGGGAGACCTGCGGCTGGATCTCGTCGACGAGCACGCCCTGGATGGTCTTCGCCAGGGTGTCGACGTCGTCGTCCTGGTCGAGCTCGAGGTCGCCCGGCAGCATCTTGACGGTGTCGCGGATCCGTTCGGCCGTGACCTTGCCGGTGCCGACGCTCTCGGCGACCAGGACGTACACCGCGACGGCGGCGTTGAGGTTGTACGCGTTCTTGACGGGAACGAGCTCGCGGACCTGGCCCGGGTTGACCTGGTAACCGCGGGCGGCGAGGACCTCGCCGATCTCCCAGCCGGCGCGTAGCTTGCCGCACTGGCTGAGTGAGATGCCCTTCTCAAGGGGCGCCCACTCCTCGATCGTGCGGTAGTTCCGCTCGGGCTCGAGCTTGTGTGGGGTGTCGCGGAACAGCCGGCCGGTGGCGATCGTGTCGAGTGCCTTGCCCTGGATGAACCAGGCCGTGTTGCCGAGGTCGACGCCCTCGAGGCACTCCTCGTACCGCTTGCGTTCCTCGTCGGTGAGCGCGCCCTCCCCGGCGGGCTCGACCGGGTCGGGGATCTTGTGCAGGCCGGGCTTGGCGGCCTCGACGGCGGCGGTGACTTGCTGCTCGACCGTCTTCTGCCGTTCGGTCGTCACCCGCTGCTCGGTGCGGGACAGAGCGGCCGCGGTCTCCTTAGGCTTCTCGTCGTCGTCCCACTCGACGTCGAACTTCTTGCTCACGCTGCCTCCACCAGGCCGGCCTTGACGGCGATGTCGCGGAAGAACCCTGCTGTGTCCGAACGGGGACGGAAGAACTGCACGGGCTTGCCCTCTTCCCGGGCCTCCTTGAGGTCGGCGGAGCGGATCGGGATCTCGCCGAGGTAGGGGAGGCGCGGATGCTGCTGCAGCTTGCTGTAGACGGCCTGGTCGAAGGCGCCCATGGGCTTGGTGACCTTGCCGATGATCAGGCCCAGGTGCTTGAGCGCGTCCGCGGGGCGGCCGAGGGCGTCGTTCACCTTGAGGTGCGCGGCGAGCTGTCGGGTGACTGCCTTCATGGCCCAGCGGTCGACGTCGACCTGGATGATGGCCGAGTCCGCTGCCACGGCCTGCGCGTTGGTGTCCGTGTCGATGGCGGGCCGCTGGTCGATCAGGATGATGTCGTACTCGCCGTGGAAGTGGCGCAGCATGCGCGCGTACCGGAACTCGCCGCCCTCGGTCTCACGGAGACGGGACGGCAGATAGATCATGTCCAGGTCGGCGGGGAGGACGTGGATGTTGTCGAACGGCTTCGCCACCAGCGGGTGGGGGTCCGAGCCGTCGATGACGACGGTGCCCTGTGTGGGGCCTTCGTCCTCATCGAGCATTTCGACCCGGAATCCGTCGGTCGCGTTGCCCTGTGGGTCCCCGTCGACGACGAGGACGCGCTTGCCGTAGTAGGCGAGGGCGCCGGCGAGGTTGATGATCGTGGTCGTCTTGCCGACGCCGCCCTTGTAGTTGGTCACGCAGAGGGTGCGTGTCTCTCGAGCGGGTGCGGTGGGGTCCGGACTGGTGTCCCCTCGTGGTGTCGTCATGGGAGGGACGATAGTCAGACCGTTGCGTCGTTTCGGTCAGCGATCCCGTATCGGTACCGGGCGTGGTGCGTGATAAGGCCCCGCACGTCACTCGTACGGGGCCCGGGAGTTGCCCAATTGGGCAAGAATGATCTTGGTCAGGTGAGGGTCGTTTCGCGTTCGCTGTCGCTGAGGGGCGCGGCGGACAGGAGCGGCTTCTTCCGGCCGAAGAACATGGGCCACACCATGTCGGGCGAGAACAGGCGGGTGGGTGGCTTCTCCAGGCTCATGACGTCCAGGAGCGCGCCGAGGGCGCGGGGGTTGCTGGCGCCGGTCTCGACGCACCGGTCGACGTACCCGGCCAGGAACCGCTCGACGGCGGTGGGCGGGGTGTCGGCGGCGCCGGGATAGAGCGCGTCCTGCCCGACAGCCAGGTCCCAGGCGGCGGCTACCGGCTTGGACGCGGCGCATTGGAGGCTGCGGGCGGTGCCCGGCGCGGTCAGGTTCGTGGAGCGCAGGACGTCGCGCACAGCGATGGCGCACTGCGCCGCCACGGTGAGGCCGTGGCCATATACGGGGTTGTAGCTGGCGATGGCGTCGCCCAGGACGAGGTAGCCGTCCGGCCACGCCTTCATCTTCTCGTAGTAGCGGCGGTGGTTGGCGGTGCTGCGTGTGGTGGCGACGTCGCTGATGGGCTCGGCGTTCTTCAGCAGCTCCCCGATGATGGGGTCGCCCAGGCCGAGGGCGAAATCGACGAACGCGTCCGGGTCCGCGGTGGGTTCGCCGCCCCGGGTCCCGGACAGGGTGACGATCCACTGGTGGTCTTCGATGGGCAGGATGATGCCGCCCTGGCCGGGCGCCTTCGCCGGGTTGGCCTGCACGTTGATCAGGGGGAAGTTCGTGTCGGCGGTCGAGCCAGGGGCGCGGTAGAGGCGGGTGGCGTAGGCGACGCCGGCGTTGACCTCCCGCTCGGTGACCGTGGGGAGGCCGAGGTCGCCCAGCCACTGCGGGGTGCGTGAGCCGCGCCCGGTGGCGTCGACGACCAGGTCCGCGGTGAGGGCCTCCTCACGGTCACCGGCCTGGACGCGTACGCCAGTGATGCGGCCCCGGGTGCCCTCGAGGCCGACGACGTGGGTGGCTTCGCGCAGGGTGATCCGCTCGTCGGCGAGGACGCGGGTGCGCAGTCCGGAGTCGAGGAGGGGGCGGGAGCAGACCAGGTTCCGGTGGTGGGTCGAGGTGAACCGGCGGAACCACACCTCGTTGGGGGCGCGGGAGACCATGTCGCCCATGATGTGAGCCAGTCGGGCCCCGCTGGCGACGATGTCGTCGACGACTCCGGGCAGCAGCTCGTTGAAGGCGTCGACGCCGCCGCTCCACACGAGGTGTGCGTGCCGGGACTGGGGGACACCGCGGCGTGCCTCAGGGCCGTCGGGCAGGGTGTCGCGTTCGATGAGGGTGACGTCGGCGAACTCGGTGAGCGCGGCGGCCGCGAAGAGACCGGCGGCACTGGCGCCCATGACTATCGCCGTGGGCCGGCGGGTGAAGACGCTTTCAGACATGTTCGGCATGGCTTTCTGCTCTGGTCGCCCCTTGGCGGGAGCTGGCGACGGTGCGAGGGCGCACCAGGGGTGCGGGCGATCAGGTGACGGTGGGCGGTTCCTTCGCGGCGGTCGGTCCGGTGAGGGTCACCGGCTGGGTTCTGCGCTGCTCGTGGCGGCGAGGTCGCCGCTGCTGTCGGTCGGGGTCCGGCGGGCGGAGCGGCGTGGGCGGCGGCGCATCGCGAGGGAGATGGCCTCGATGTGCTCAGTGATCTCGGGCCCGATGACCGGCTGGTCGGTGGTCTCTCGTGGTGTCCGCTCGTGGAATGAGGCGACGGCGGCCTTGATGGCTGCTGCGCCAGCGGTTCCGCGCGCCGACTCCTCGTCGCCGAGGGCGGCGCGAGCCGCGCGGAACTGCCGTTCGTACAGGTCGGCGTCGTAGTGGGGGGCGAGGCGCAGCATGGCGTCGTGGATGTGCTGTTCCCGCTGGAGGAGCCGCAGGTCCAGAGGTGCGAAGCGGCTGACCCGGGCCTGGGCGGAGGAGGGCTCGATGGTGCGCAGCGCACGCCAGAGCGGGTACAGCCGCTGGTACTGGCGACGGTCGGAGATCCACCGCTGCAGGGGCGGCCCGGCCTGGGGGATGATGAAGCCGACGGCGACGAGGACGGCGTCCAGTAGGGCGAACGGCGGGGCCAGCTTGGTGCTGAGGAAGTCCCAGTCGACGCCGTTCCATCGCGCACCGACGGCCACGATCTTCGCCACGTCAAAGACGAGTCCGGAGGCGTATCCCGCCTGGAGGCAAACAAGTCCGGCCTTGAGCCAGCGGCTTTCCACCGCGGAGAACCAGGTGCCGATCATGTACGCCGCAACCAGGGCAGAGACCATGTGCGCGACCAGGTAGAGCAGCACGTGCTCACGCATGAAGGGCGTGTTCGCGTAGAAGGTGTCCAGGTCGTAGATGCGTTCCTGGCCGACGTCGGCCAGGAGGAACGTCACCCACAGGCCGACGATGATGCCGGTGTAGATCACGTACACGAGCCGCATCCGCCGGTCGCGGGCCGGTGAGGGTTCCTCCCGCCACCGCATGATCATCGTCAGGCAGGTCGCGCAGAACGCCGTCAGCAGCGAGTACGTCCACGGTGCCGCGATGTTCGGTACGCCGGTGACCTCGTTGATGCGGTGAATGTTCACCGGCGTGACGGAGACGAACACGCAGGTAGCCAGCCCCAGCAGGAGAGACGTTGCTCGGACGTCGGCGTCCCTCCAGGCGCGGGCCAGGGTGGGCGCCTTGAACGCCAGCGCGACGGCGAGCAGCAGGGTGGGGACGGCGTAGGGGATGTGGAGGTCGTCGAGGCTCATCAGAGGAGGTGGCCTCGCCGGTTGGTCATCGACAGCTCGATCCGGCCCTCAACGGTGGAGGGGGTGACGGGGCCCTTCGCGTGGCGGCCGGTGATCCACGTGCGGACCTCACGGCCGAACAGCAGCCCGAACGTCTCGGCCTCGACCTCGTGCTCGTCCGCGGAGTCGGCGCGCGCGGCGAACGCCATGAGCGCTTCGCGCGGTACTTCCTGGCTGGACAGGATCTGTTCGGCCGCCCGCTGGAGCATGTCCGGGGTCTGCTCCGTGGTGAGACTGCGAGCCGCTGCGGAAATGCCGTGGCTGCATTCTCCCTGCTCCTCGTGGTACAGCTCGTGTCCGAGGATGACCAGTTGCGAGTCGGGGACGGCCCGTTCCTCCACGACGATGATGGAGTAGTCGCCGCAGTCCAGGCGCATGCCGGAGACGGGTATGTCGGCCGGGAAGGACCGAAAGACGAGCTGTATCGGCCGGCCGGTGCGGGCAGTCATCGCCTTGCAGAACTCTTCCATGACGACCCTCGGTTCGGCGGGCCGCTGGATGGCTTTGCCTGCTTCCTTGCCGAGTGCCGACAGCAGCCCCTTCATGGCGCGGGTGCTCATCGCGGCGCGTCCCCCTGCTGCTGGATGGTCGGCATGACGGACTTGATGACGCCGGCCAGGAGAGCCTCGAGTTGCTCATTGGTCAGGGCGGCGCCGTGCAGGCGCAGGTCGGACCCGACTACGCCGTACCGCTCCATGAGGACCTGGACCGGGTCGACTTCGGGCGTCTCGTACCTGTTGAGCCTGAGCTGCAGGACTCTGTTCAGGGCCTCGGCCGGGGGTGCGGTGAAGAATGCCTCTCCGCCGTCGACCTCGAAGAAGTCGGCGATGCCGTGCAGCAGCGTCACGTTCGGCACCTTCTCACCGCGGAGCAGCTTGCGCGCCCACACGTCGGAGATGCCGAGCCGGGTATGAACCTCCGCAACCAGGTCGCCCTCCCGCTTTCCGTACTTGTGCAGATGGGCGTCGGAGAGGTTCTTGATGCGGGAGCACACCCGTTCCTCGACGGTCGTTGTCCCGGGATCGTCGCCATTGAGCAGGGCCCGCACGACGGTCACGGGCAGAGCCGTCTCATCGGCCAGCTCCTCGGGATTCAGCTCCTGCTCCCCGATATGCGCTCTCAGGCGTCGAAGAGTCTCGGCGAGGGAGTACGCCACCAATCGCTCCTGAAGGTCAGTCATGGTCCGTCTGTCTGGTGCACATTACGCTGTCAGCCCCCAGGCGCGAAACGATCGTTCAGTAACGGATAACGATCGTTGACACCAAGGTCCAGGCCGTTGCAAGATCCGGCATGTGCGGAAGCGGTCCATCCGGCCACTCCGCGTAGCCGCGCGCAGAACCTGCCACAGGACCATCCATCGCCCCCACCGAGAGCCGACATGATCACCAACCCCAGTCGAAGACCCAGCGACCGCTGACGGTATTCGAACTAGTATTCGCACAACGTAGCCGACGGGACGGACCAGCCGTGACGCTCTCCGATGCGACACCCCACAAGTGGACAAGCCTGCTCGGCAGGACCACCGAAGCTCTCAGGACCGAGAGCTCCGTGGACTTCGCCATGGGCCCCACCGCCACCCCTGCCGAGGCTTTGGAACGCGCCTCTGCTGCCGTCTCCCTGGCCCTGCCCCGTCTGCTCGACGGAGTGCCGAACGCCCACCAGACGCGCAAGGACGTGCAGGCGGTCGCAACGGAACTGATCGACATCACCGCCCGCCACCAGGCGGGCCCCACGATGACCGGCCGCATCTCCTACGACGGTGCGCACGTCACCGTGTCGATCGGAGACATGGACAGCCGGCTGCCCGCACCCGAGGTTGAGCCGGGGCTGTACCTGGTGCACCGCCTTGCCGCCGAAGTGGGCCAGCACGCCGGCGACCACGGCGGCCGGGTCACCTGGGCCGCGGTCCCGGCATGACAACGCCCCCGACCGGAGCCCGGCGGGGGCGAGACGACAACGTGGTCCTACAGGTCAAGGACCGCACGAACCGCACGGTCGACGCGTTCCATGTCCGCGGCAGAGAGGTAGCCCACGAGTTTGCCCTGCTCGAAGCGCACGGGGCGGAACGCTGCGATGTCAGGAGCCATGACGACACCGCGCACAGGGTTCTCGACGGGAACGGTGACCAGGGTGTCCCGAGCGTCGTCTGCTTCCTGGATCAAGGCGCACAGGATGCCGCCCGGGTGCAGCCGGATCACCGCGTTGTTCTCGATGACCAAGACGGTCCGCTCACGGCCCACGGTGGGGATACGCCACACCGCCCCCCGCTGGATCTGGTTCACGCAGCGGCCTCGATGTCTGCCTCGGAGGCTTCGAACACGTCGTCGGCAGCATCTCGGGCACGCAGGCGGGCGTACTCCAGCATCCCGTCGTTCAGCAGCTTCTCCTCGAGGGCCTGCTCCACGTAGGCCGAGAAGTTGGAGCCGCCGGCTTCCTTGGCTCGCTGCTCGAGTTCGGGAGGCAGCGTGATGCTGACCTTGCTCCTTGCGGGCATCTTCGGTGTCGTCATGCCATCCATCCTACCGTCGGGATGACGCGGGTGTAAGGTGTGATCGCCAACACCGAAAGTAGCGGCAGAAACGCAGAAGGGGCGCCAACCTGGCCCGGTCGACGCCCCAATCTTCCTACCCAGTTCCTCGCCAAAGGGGGTAGGGACTGCTTGGCATCGAGCATACAGGCTGCTCGGCGCGGACCACTCGTTTCCGTGCCCACCTGTGATATCCGCGATGCGCGGTTCCTGCTCTCTGTACGACAGAGAGAGTTCTCATGAGCACTACCCACATCGGCGTCGCGCTCGACATCCCAGCCGACATCAGCTCCATCGAGCGCCTGCTCCTGGCAGAAACGGCAGGTGTCCCGGCGTGACCATCAAGCACATCGCCATGGTGCTTGAAGCCGAAGGGCTGGACGGGCCCGAGAAGCTGCTGCTGATCGCCTACTGCAACAGAACCGACGATCACGGCTACTGCTGGCCGGGGCAGCAGCGTCTCGCGGACGACTGCGGCACGTCCACGGCCACGGTCAAGCGCGTCAAGAAGAGGCTGATCGACAAGAAGCTGATCGCCTCGATGCGCCGTGTCGACCCACGGACGGGCGAGCCGATCTCGAACCTGACGCGCGTCAACCTCGAACTGCTGGCGGCGATGCGTCGCAAGCGCACCGAGTACGACGACAACGTGGTCGAGAAGCTCACGTTCGGCGACGACGTACCGGTGCCGACCAAGAAGAAGAAGCAGGCTCCCAAGCGCACCGCACGACGCGCTGACCTGCTGACGGCTCAAGATGAGCCCGACCCTGTGGACAACACCGAACCCCCCTTTGACCTGCTGATGGCTCAAGATGAGCCCGACCCTGGGCTCAAGATGAGCCCGACCCCGGTTCAAGATGAGCCCGACCTCGGGGTCAACCTGAGCCCGACCTGGGGTCAAGATGAGCCACTAACCGTCAGTGATCCACCAGAGAACCCTCACGGAACCGTCCGTCCCTCCGTAGGTTCCACCCGCATCCTCCAGACGGAAGGACGGACGGACGGAGAGATGGCCCCCCAGCAGCAGGAGGTACCCCGCACCGAAGGGGTGCGCTTCCTCCAGGAGCTCGGCAACCAGCACCCCCGCCTGATGATCACCGGCAAGCCCTTGCGGGATCAGGGGACGGTCGTCGACGAGCTGTTCGCGCGTGGCTGGAAGGACGAGGTTCTGTGGGAGCTGCTCACACGGCCTCTGCCGGAGCCCCTTCGCAAGGACGTGAGCGCGGTCATCGCCAAACGTCTGCGGGACGCGCTGGACTCACCGCTTCCCGGCCCCCGTCGTGCGGCGGAGAGCGAGGAGACTCCCACGCCTCCGCGGTACACGGCGGACTCGGATCCCGTGGTGCGGCGACGGTACGAGTGTGAGGGCCGCGCCGGGCTGTGCGGGGTGCCCGTCGAGGCGAAGGGGGATCTCTGCCCGGCTTGCTCCCGGGTCCCCGAGCTGGCGTTGTGACGACGCCGTCGGCTGAGGCCCGCCCCAGTCCGGGGCGGGCGGTCAGTCCTCGGGGCGGCGGAGCTGGCTCACCGCGTCGGCGGTCAGCTCGGCGAAGTCCTTGTCGTAGTACCAGGCGACAGGAAGACCGTCGCTGGTGTCGATGACGGCCCAGGGGCACAGTCGGCCCTTGAACCGCTTGTCGTCCTCCGGCCGGTATTGCACGACGAATCGGTCGTGCGGCTCGTCGTCGGGGGCTCCGACGTGGGCAAGGTGGGAGGCGATGCGTTCCGGGTCGACGGCCGGGGGAGCGGGGCGCCGGCGGCCGGGGGGCTCCGGCAGGTCGTCCGGGCGGACGCCCAGGTCCTGTAAGGCTTCGGGGAGCTGGCCCAGGTGCCGGGCGACGATGTAGTCGTTCTGCTCCTGGAGCGTGCCCACCTCGCGGTTGCCCAGCTGTACGTACAGGGTGAGCAGCTCCTGCAGTGCCCGGTGCGCGCGCTTCTCGTCGCGGCGGCCGCGGGCTCTGCGTACCTGCTCACTCAGCGCCGCGGCGGTCGCGGTGAACGAGTCAGACACGGCAGCTCCTGTCCCACGATGAGCGGTGAGAATGTGCCACGCTACTACCCACCACATGTCTTCGGATAACGGGCCTGGGCGCCCCTCCTTCCCCTAAGTGCTTTTCGCGCACAGGCCACGCGCCTCGCGGCGCGGCTGGCTAGGAGGGAGAGGCGCCCAGGCCCGTTATCCAAAAGATCAGTCAGGCGTTGGCGCGGCCGCCGTTTCCGGCGACTCGCATCACGTAGAACCCGCGCCGATCGGGTTCCCTTCTCGTAAGCAGAAGACCACGTCGGCGGCCGGCGCGGATCACCAGGCGCAAGGTTTCACGAGGTAGTCCCACGTCCTCTACATGCGCGGCCGCCGCCGGGGCGTCCAGCCACTGCTCGTACGGGAACCGCATCAGTGCCGCGTAGATGGAAGCATCAGCCGCCGGGGCGGGCGCGGGTGCGGGCGAGGTCGTCACGGGTGCTCCTTCTCTTCGCGGTGGGGCGTCCGCCGAGTTGCTCTCCCGACGGCGCCGGCGGTCGGCAGATTACAGTACGCCAAGGGAAACCGACTATCGGTCATACGTGCGGTGACTGTCGCAACATGGCCGGTTATGCTTCGTTCGCGCCACAGCGGAAGACGATCCTCCTGTACCCGGTTGGGTGTCCCGAGCAATCCGACCCCGCACATCGGGCGCCTCGTCGGCACATGGGGGGACACCACGCCGTGACCGCAACTGCAGCAACCAATGACCAGCTCATCGCCCGCGCGGCCGCCGGCGGCGCCGACGCCCCGTCGGCCATGAGCGAGCTGTACTCCCGGCTGCACTCGACGGTGCACAACTGGGTGCGGCAGTACGTCCGCGACCCCCACATCTCCGAGGACATCGCCCAAGAGGTCTGGATCAAGGTGGCGCAGAACGTGGCGCGTTACCGGCCCGGCACGAACCTCATGGGCTGGCTGATGACCATCACCCGGAACACCGCCGTCGACCACTTGCGCAAGGAACAGCGGCGCCCCACCGAGGTCCTGCAGGCCGACCACCTGCAGCTCGACCGCCCGCGACCGGGCCTGTCCGTGCCCCAGCAGGTCGAACGCCGGCAGCTCGCCGAAGCCATCGCCTCGAGGATGAACGAACTCAAGCCGGATCAGCGCACCTGCCTACGGCTCCGCTTCTTCGACGGCTGCAGTCCCGCGCATACTGCTCAGATCATGGGCAAGACGGAGGGCGCAGTGCGCACCCTGACGGTACGGTCTTTGCGCAGACTGGCCCAGGTGCTGCCGGAGGGGGACTCTTCCGCCGACCTGGTGGAGGAACTCCTGACCATCGCAGTGGGCAGAGGAAGAGTTGTCGGTGTTCGGGTCAATACGACACAGGAGAGGGCGCCTCATGTTGCGACGCGCTGACAAGGGCTCCGAGCGCTTGGAGCGCGCGCTCGAGGGCGGCCCCATCCCCCACGACACCGACACCCGGCGCGCCCTGGCGGCCGCGGGCGCCCTGGCACCTGGTCACATCCGCAGCTCGGAGCGGATCCAGCAGACCCACGACGCGATGATGACCGCCTTCATGCGGACCCTCAACCCAGTTGAGAGCCGCGAGGACGCCGGCACCGACGACGGCCTGGAGGAGACGGACCTCCACCGCACCGAGGTCGCGCTGCCCGGCGGGGGCCAGCTCGTGGTCTCCGACATCGAGGAGATCACACCTGAGCGCCTCGAGGAGACCGCCCAGGCGATGGCGAAGATACTCGAGCGCCGGGCGAAGGATCACCTGAGTTGAGCAGCCCCACCGACAAGCTCAGCATCGTCGTTGGGGAGTTCCCCACCGACGCCGCGCTCTACAACATCAACGGCGCCCGGACGCTCTTTCTGTCCTCCGGGCAGACGTTCAGCAGCGCCGTGCGCAACGTGCGCAACGTGATGCCGGGCATCGCCCTCGAGGCAGCGGAGCGGATGATCCGTGAGCAGTGCCCGGGGGAGTTCAAGGACTTCGACGACCTGCTCGGCCTGACCAGGCCCGCCCCGCCCAGCGTGGACCGTCCGCCGGTGGCCCCTCTCGACGACGTCGTCAAGGAGCAGCCCTCGAACAGGCGGCGCCGCAGGGCCGTCCTCGTCGCTGCTCTGCTTCCCGCGCTGGCCGCGAGCTGGGCCCTGGGCCGCTACACCAACGTCGGCAGCACCGCCCCCGAAGCTCCTTCACAGACAGCGGCGACTGCACCCGACGCGTCCCCCGACTCGCCTGCCGACCCTCAGCGGGCGCCGTTCCTGGAGCCGCGGTTCACTCACTTCGCCGGCGCCAACAACATCGACTGTGACCCGATCAGTCCCCTCGAGGCCGAGTGCACCGACGCCGACGGCAAGGTCATGGCGACCAAGGCCGCCACCGGCCCGGACAGCACGATCTTCACGTTCAGCTACGGCAGCGAGCGCATCGGCCTGCGCATCTTCTACGACGCCGCCTATGCGCAGACGTGGGCGCGGCAGGACGGAACGCAGGACCTCTACCCCAACCTGCAGGTTCACGGCCGGTACGCGCTGTGGGGCACCGACGCGGCGCGGCTTGCGGAGTACGGCACGCTGATCGCCCAGGCTGACCGCGGGGTCACCCCGATGGGCGAGGTGATGGCGACGCCTCTTCCTCCCCGACTGGCCGCGCTGACTCTCGGCACGCTGGGCCTGGACCAGAACCAGGTGCACCAACTCATCGCGCAGACGCCGGTCCCCGTGCCCGCAGACACGCCCACCATCATGGCGGCCCGGCTGGTACTGGGCCTGGACCAGGCGCCGTTGGGCCCCAGCGTCGATGCTCCCGGGGGCGAGGACATCGTGGCCATCGCTGCGGGTATCGAACCGGCGTCGGGCCCCAGTGGGCCGACCACAGAACCGACCAGCCCGCCGCAGACCACCCAGCCGGCGACGCAGCCGTCCACGACCCCAGTGGAGCCGAAGCCCCCGGCAACCACGCCGCCGGCGGAGCCGACGAAGCCGCCTGCGGATACGGCCCCGCCGCAGGAGCCGACCAAGCCGCCCGCGGCAACACCTCCGGCGACCACCCCGCCCGCCACGACGCCCCCGACGTCACCACCGGCGACCACCCCGCCGCCGGTGACGCCACCGCCGGCCACGACACCCCCGGTGACACCACCGGTGGGAGAGGAACCGTCGATGCCCCCGGTCGAGCCGCCTGCGCCCACGGAGCCGGTGTCGCCGGTGGACCCCCCGCCCACCGACCCCGTAGAGCCTCCGGCCGATCAGGCGCCCGACCCGACGCCGGAGGGGCCTCCGGGCGAGACGCCCCCCGCCGATCTCCCGGCACGGCCGCAGGAGGAAGGCAGGAACGATCTGCTGATCCTGGACTCGGCCTGGACGGTCGCAGCCGCCTGAAAGACCCGTAGGGCCCCCAGACGCCGATCTGGGGGCCCTACGTCGTGCGCGGTATCAGAACGGTGGCTCGTCCCCGCTCGGGGCGTTCCACGGGTCGTCGGCCGCAGGGCGCCCCTGCGCCGCGGCGGCCGACGAACGCTGCCCGGTGCTCCCGCTCCTGGTGACCTTCGCGGTGGCGTTGCGCAGGCTCGCCCCGACCTCCTCGACGTCCAGCTCGTAGACCGTGCGCTTGACGCCCTCACGGTCCTCGTAGGAGCGCTGCTTGAGGCGTCCCTGCACAATCACGCGCATGCCGCGCTGGAGAGACTCGGCGACGTTCTCCGCCGCCTGGCGCCACACGGCGCAGGTCAGGAACAGGCTCTCGCCGTCCTTCCACTCGTTCGTCTGGCGGTCGAAGGTGCGGGGGGTCGAGGCGACGCGGAACTTGGCCACCGCGGCGCCGGACGGGGTGAATCGGAGTTCGGGGTCGTCGACCAGGTTGCCGACGACGGTGATGACGGTCTCGCCTGCCACGGAGGGCCTTTCGATGTGAGCCGGCCCCCAGGCAGGGGGCCGGCTGAACGGTCAGGAGAACAGGAGCTTCCAGGTCAGCGGTCCGGGCAGGCCGTCCGCGTCACCTGCCAGTTCCTTGCGCGAGAGCTGGAAGTCGCGGACGTTCTCCCGGTCCGCGTCCGACCAGCGCGGGCCCGGCCCCTTCGTGTAGTGCCTGCCGTAGCCCTTGCGGACCAGCTGCTGCCCGAGCGTGGTGATGTGCGCGTTCGACTTCCCCGGCCCGAACTTGTCCCGGCCGGGGAACGGCGGCGCCGGCTTCACGGTGACCTTGCTCGGGAGGGTGCCGAGAAGCTCCTTGAGGGACGCCTCGCCCGGGATGCCGTCGGCGGCCTTCCCGGTGTAGCCGAGGGACTTCTGGAACTCCGCGTAGTTGGCGGTGTCGGCGTCCGTCCAGCGCGGCCCGGGGCCCGAGGTGTAGTGCCGTCCAAACCCGCGCTTCACCAGCTCCTGACCGACCCGGGTGACGTGGGCGCCGTACGCCCCGTACCCGTACTCGAGGCCCTTGATGGTGACCTTGTAGCGGGCGATGGAGCCCGAGCCGCCGTCCGGGATCGAGCCGCCCGGGTCCGGGGCGGGCTTGTAGTCCCCGGCCGGCATGCCCTGCTGCACCCACGCGTACAGGTGCTTGCCGGGGCACTGCGTGGCGAAGCCGTCCCGGTGGCCCTTCATCGCCAGTCGGCGGCCGGTAAGTTCGCACGCCTTCTCGTACAGGGCTCGGGCTGCGGCCAGGGCCTTCGCGCTGGGCTTCTGGTCGCCTCCGATGGCGATCTGCACACCGATGCCGGTGATGTTGTGATCGGGGCAGTGGGCGCCCTGCAGGTACCAGCCGCGGCCCTCGTAGATGTTGCCGGCCTGGTCGACGACGAAGTGGTAGCCGACCCCCGACCACCCCTGTGCCAGATGCCCGGCCTCGATCGCGCGCATGATCGAGTAGCCGGTGCGGGTGATCGGGGTGCCGCCGTCGTAGTGGATGAAGAATTCGGTGCGGCGGCTCAGGGGAACGGACGCCGGAGTGCCGTTCCATGCCTGTGCTCCCCAGGTACCGCGGGAGATGATGTCGATGTTCGTCACGGTGGTGCCCTCCGCTGTGTGATCAGGGAGGGGCACCGTGCAAGGCGTCGACGGCTAACGTCGCGCCGTGGCCGTCACACCTGCGCGATGGGGCCTGTGCGACCCCAGTGGCCTCCGCCCGGCACCACGAAGCTGAGGCGCCACGGCTTGTGGCCCTCGGCGGTGCAGGTGGCCCACAGCCGCATGCGGCCATCTCTGTACTGCTCCCGCCAACGCTGCTCTCCCTCCACGCCCTCGTACCAGGACGGCCGCACGGAGGAGTCGGTGGCGAGGCGGGTCATGTCGCTGGGCTCCAGGAAGAACGGGCCCACCGTGCGGCCTTGCCCGTCCGCCCCGTCGATGCCCGGCCGGAAGCGCCGCGGGCCCCAGATCACTTCGGCCCGCATCTCCCTGGTGACGCTGCCCGCAAGTTCGACGTCGTTCGAGCGGTCGCGGTCGTCGCGCACCTGCAGGTGCACCTGCAGGCGCCCCAGGGACCCAGGGCCCTCATACAGGACATCGAGGCCGTCGGGCTGTTGCCGCATCCGTAGCTGCGGCGTCAGCGCGTTGTGCCACCGGTCCCGTTCGATCTGGGCGACGGAGCCGGCAGTCGCGTTGGCTTCTCTAGAGGCCCGCCAGGAGGCGAAGGCAGCCACGCCGCTGAGGGCGGCGGCAGCGGCTGCGATGGACGTGTCAGCGATTCCCATGCGGGCGGACCCTAGCTCAGCGGGCCGACATTCACTCCAGGACCTCGGCGTCGACGATGCTGCCGTCCTCGAGTTCCGGCGGGTACTCGACCGCGAAGAGGGAGCGGTCCAGGCGCTCGGCGAGCGCAGCCAGGTCGACGGCCTGGTCGTCGCCGCCGGTTGGCATGTCGCCCAGGCCGGTGATCTCGACGGCCAGGGTGGCGTCCTTGCCGTACTGGTCGCGGTGCTGCCGCTCCAGGTACCAGGCATCGGCGCGCCAGTCGGGGGCCGTGCGGTCTTCCACGGTCTCCTCGACGATCTCGCCGGTCACCGAGTCCCGGAACTTGCGGGTGGTGACCTTGGTGACGATGCCGCCGTCGGCGACCCGGCGGATGTTCATCATGGCGCGCGCGGCCGCGGAGGCGCGGGCGGTGCGGACCTTCTCGTACAGGGCCGCGTACTCCTCCTCGTCCGGGTTCGGCTTCTCGCCTGTTTCGCGGGCCTCGATCTCGGCGCGGCCGCGGGCCATCCATGCGAGGAAGCTCGAGCGGGAGACGCCGGCCATCTCGGCGGCCAGTTCGACAGCAACGCCCGTGCGCGAGGCCGCGACGAGACGCTGCTCGACCTCTTCGGAGAGTAGGCGCGGGCGGCCGGCCCGGCTCTGGGGCCGGCGTGCCTTGCGTCGGGTGGCCATGGTGTTCCTCGGAAGGGGCGGTCAGCGGCTGGGGGTGAACATGTGCCCGCAGGCGGGGCACGCGGTGTGGGGGGCGCGTCCCTCATCGTCCGGGCTGAGGTCGTCGCCGCTGCGTTCTCCGTCGTCGGGCAGGTGGAGCAGGGGCGTTTCGTCTTCGCGGCCGCCGCCGGGCAGGGTCTCGGGGTCGACCTGGGCGAACAGCTTGTCCATCTCGTCGTCCGTGATGGCGAGGGAGTCGAACAGCTCCGGCTCACCGGTGGCCAGGTCCTCGAGGATCTCGGCGAGCTCGCGCGGGTTCCATCCGCCCTCGCCGGGCAGCCGGTTGAGCTTGATGGCGAGGGCCTCGGCATCGGCATCGCTCTTGGACGCCCAGCCGCGCAGGACCGGGACGAGCCAGCCACCGTCCTCGTCGATGACGATGCCGCTCGGCGCGCGCATGCCGCGGTTCTGCATCTCGATCAGGGATTCGCGGCGGCCGTGGCCGTGAAGGGTCTTCTGGGTGCGTTCGTCGACGACCGGGATCTCCACCAGGCCGTGCATGTCGATCGACGCGATCATGAGCTCGAGTTCGTGCCGCTTGGGGTTGCGGTCCGCCGGTGTCAGGTCGGTGAGCGGCAGGTAGGCGATGAAGCGCGGCGGCCTGGCGATCGTCTCGGTCACGGCTGGTGCGGTCCTCTCCCATGCGGTCGGTGTCCGGCGACGGGTGAGGGCTGCGAGCCCGCGGACTTCTACCGCGGCGCCCCGCCTCGCAAGCGGGACATGCCGTCATGGCCGGTCCTCACCCGCCGCCGGGCCAGCTCCGCCCTCGTTCCGGATGGGGTGGAGCCGGGGCCCCGCCGCGTTCGGTGACGTCGCCGCACGCTGCAGAGCCGGGAGGAACGTAGGTGGGTGCGCCGCTTACGTCGCGCACTCCACAAGCCCTTTGCCTCGGTGTACTATTCGGAGCGGTTGGGAGAGCAACCCAGCTACCTGGGCCTAGGTGTAACAAAAATCGGCCGGCGACGTACCTCAAGGTGACGCCCCGAGAACACCCCGCCCGGGAGGACCCAAACCCTGGGCCGACGCGTCCGGGGAGGAGAGGAACACCCAGATGTCGCACGACGTCACCGAGGACACCCAGTCCGAGGAGCCCCAGGGCATCCCGCTGTCCACCCTCGCGCTGGTAGGCGCGCTCGCCCGCGCGATGGAAGAACACCAGCAGAAGGTCATCAAGCCGCGCAAGGACGCTCCGCGCGACCCTCTGGTGGAGGACTTCCAGGCGACGAAGCGGCCGGAACTCGTTGTCGAGGTCGGCGGCGAGAAGGTGGGCCACTACAAGGTCAACACCACGAAGGACCGGTTTGAGGTCGCCGACGCCGCCGCGTTCGAGGCGTACGCGGAGGAGAAGGACGAGATCGACATCGTCATCGTCCCGAAGCCCGCGTTCGTGAACGCGGTCCTGGCGCACGCGCAGCGGGACCCAGAGACGGGCACGATCTTCGACTCGCGGACCGGTGAGGTCGTCCCGGGGATCAAGTTCGTGCCGGGCGGGAAGCCCACCGGCACCGTCACCTGGACCTGGAACAAGCACAAGGGCCAGCCGATCGGGAAGGCCGTGCTCCTCGCCGCGTACAGGCGGGGCGAACTCAACGAGTACCTGCGGGAGACGCCGGAGTTGCTGCCCACGGCGCAGCCCGGCGCGAGCGAGTGACGACGGCCGCATGGGTCCGGCCCCCCGCGGCCGGGCCCGTTTCCCCAGGGACCACAACGATGACCACCACCGTGACCACCAGCACCCGGGACCTCTCCGACCGCGCGCACCGTGTCCTGTTCCAGCTTGCCCTTCACCCCGACGGCGAGTGGGTGGCCGTGGCGTCCATATGCAAAGGGCTCAGCCTGAACTCCCACCAGGTGCGCGCCGCGCTCAACGAGTTGCGCACCGCGGGCATGGCCGAACGACGCCGCTGCTACGTACGCGACGACGGCCACCGTACGCACCGCACGTACTTCCGCCTGACCGACACCGCCAGTGAGGCCTCCGCATGAGCCGCCTGTCCAACCCGGCCGGGGTCCGGATCAACCAGCCTCATTTCGTGCACGTGGTATCCGCGACGGTCCGCAACACCAGCCTCAGCTACCGCGCGCTCGGGCTCCTGGTCTACCTCCTCGACCAGAAGGAGGGATGGCAGGTCCGCGCCGAGCAACTCTCCCGAGGCGAAGGCCGCGAAGGGCGCGAAGCGATCCGCACGGCCCTTCGGGAACTGCAGGTCGCCGGCCACTACCGCCTGGAGCGCCGCAAGCTCCGCAACGGCAAGTGCGTGATGGGGACCGCCCTGTCAGGCACGCCCCTGCAGCAGTGGGTCCGCGACCACGAGATTTTCAGCACGCAGAAGGACCCCGCGGTCCCCGTCATCGAGCAGGAAGACGGCACGTTCCTCGTGCAGTACCCCGACGGCACCCTGGGCAGCGACGGCTTCGAGCCGGACCCCTACGCCGACGAGGAGCCGCCCGCCCACGTCGAGCCGGAACCCGCGGCCGCCAACGCCGAGCCGCCCGCCGCACCGCCGAAGAAGCGGCGCCCCCGTCGCACACCGGAGCAGAAGGCCGCCGACGACGCGAAGAAGGCGGCCGCAGCCAAGCAGAAGGACGAGGAGAAGGCCGCCCTGGACGCGGCCGCTGAAGCAGTCGCGAAGTGGTGGTGGGACGACGCCGAGAAGCACCTCGGCAAGTACGTCGGCCGGACCAACGGCTACCTGGCCATGCGCGGCATGGTGAAGAAGGCACTCGAGGCGGGATACACCCAACGGCAGTGCGCGGACGCCCTCCGCCAAGCACGCAAGCACCTGCCCAGCGCACAGCAGTGGCAGACCGCCCTCGGCGTGGCCACGAACCACATCGTCCCCAGCCGACCCGCCGGCCGCGTGCCGTACAGCGATGAGGCCACCTGGGGCCGCCAGGACGCGCCCACCACCCCCGGCGGCGACAACGCCGACAGCACCCCGCACGACTCCGACGACGCCACGTTCGGTGTCATCGCACGACCGTAAGGAGCCGCCCCGATGTCGACCACCACGCCCTCCGCCCCGGCGCGCGGCCTGAACGTGCTCGGCGACCTGAGCGCCCACATCGTGAAGGTGATGGAGCGCAACGGCGCCGACATCTCCCAGCTCGGTGTGCCGCCCCAGCCCGCGCCCCAGGACGGACTCTGGGAGGACGTGTCGGTGCCGCAGGCCCGCGCGCGGCTCAACATGTGGCGTAACAGCATCGAGGACGCCGCTCAAAACGAGTACCTGGCGTTCCGGTTCAGCCACCTCGACGACATGCAGAAGCCCAACACGCTGCGGAATTGGCTCGACTCCCTGGTCGAGGCAAAGAAGCTGGACGCGCGCCCCACCGTCCTGAACATGCTCATGCCGGGCCCCATCGGCAGCGGCAAGAGCGCTGCCGCGTGCGCGCTCGGCAACGAAGCCGCAGAGCGGGGCCTATGGACCCTGTACGTGAAGCACGCAACGTACCTGACGTGGCGCAGGCCGGACTCCGCACCGCACAACATGAAGGCGTGGGAGGTCCGCAAGAAGTTCGTGGAGTGCGACCTGCTGATCCTCGACGAGCTGTGTGGCGAGATGGACGTGACCGCCACGGAGTTCGCGCGCAGGGAGACCATCGACCTGATCGACGCGCGGATCTCCGCCGGGCGGCCCACGGCGTACACCACAAACCTGGGGAGCCGCCGCCAGCCGGGCAGTCAGGCGATGGGCGTGGTGGACATCCTGGGCGAGCGACTGCTGTCCCGGCTGGAGTCCTCGGCGCACCTGGCGAAGATCGTGGGCCCGGACCGCAGGAAGCCAGCAAAGCCGCTCGACTGGTAACCACGGGGTCGAAATGCCCGCATCGTCCACGTCGCTGACGGGGCGTGGTCGTCCATACCGGCGCAGAAGACGGAAGACGCTATATCGTTTGGTCGACCCGGAAGGCCATGAGCATAAGCCGACCGGGGAGACCCGAACGAGAGGAAAGGTGTCTTGATCCGTCTCTTCCCCCGTTCCCGCCGGGGCGGGAAGCCGAAGAACCTCGACAGCGCCGGCGTCCCGCCGTTCACCCGCTGGGAGAAGTTCGGCGCCGGCCTGGTCGCAGTGGGCGGCGCCGGTGTCGGAGGACTCGGCTTCTACGCGTCGTTCGACTCCGTGTCCCAGGCGGCCATGTCGTGGGGCTTCACCGAGCCGTGGGTGCTGCCCACCGCGATCGACTCGGCGATCCCGGTCTTCACCGGGGCGTACCTGTTCCTCATCCGGATGGACATGCCGCTGTGGTGGGCGCGGCTCGTGCCCTGGCTCCTCAGTCTGGTTACCTGCGCGCTGAACGTCGCGGCCGGAAATTCCCTGTGGTCCAAGATCGCGCACGGCGCCATGTCGCTGCTGTGGGTCGCCGTCTCCGAGATCGCCGCGCACATCTACGCCGTCCGGATCGGCGCGGTCACGGGCCGCCGCCGGCGTATGGACAAGGTCCGGTGGTCGCGCTGGTTCCTCGCGCCCTGGCCCACGTTCCTGCTGTGGCGACGGATGAAGCTGTGGGAGATCACGGACTACGACACCGTCCTCGCTCTCGAGCAGGAGCGCATCGTCTACCAGGCGCAGCTCCGCGGCCGGTTCGGTCGGGCGTGGCGCCGGAAGGCCCCTGTCGAGGCCCTGCTGCCGCTCCGTCTCGCGCGCACCGGTATCCCGCTGCAGGAGACGGCCGCCGCCGGTCTCCGCGCGGCTGGTCTCGAGCCCACGGGAGTGTTCGCCCTGTCGCCGGCCGAGCCGCTCGAGCAGCACAAGGCGCTCCCGGCTGCAGCTCCCACCCCGGTTCCGGCGCCCGCCCCCGCGGCGGTCCCTGCGGCGGCCAGCAAGCCGCGTCCGGTCACGGCGACCGTCCCGCAGCAGCAGCCGCCTCAGCAGCAGCCGCAGGGGCAGTACGCCGTCCCGAAGTGGAGCACGGAGGATGAGCTGTACGAGATCATCAAGGACGTCCTCGACAACGGACGTCGTGAGGTGTTCGAGCCCGGCGGCGCGCTGACCGGCTCCGAGATCGCCGGCGTGATGGGCCAGAGCGAGGGCAACGGCCGCAAGGTGCGTCAGCGCCTGATCAAGACGTACGCGGCCGAGCGAGGCATCGATCTGCCGCCGCGGGCGACCATCGACCAGGTCCTCGCCGCGTTCGCCCGCCCGATGACGGCAGTCAGCCCGTAAGGCATCCTGCCCCTACCCGTACCGAAGCGGCGGGCTCCCCACCTGGGGTGCCCGCCGCCTGCATGATCGGACCCTTCCACATGACACCGGAGATCCTGGCCCGGATCGCCACCGCCCGCGGATACCGCGACCTGTCCGACCTCGCCCGGCAGGCACTCGCGGCCACGGCCACCGCCACCAGCCCGGCCGAACGCATCGAGAACGCCCGCCGGCTGCGGCAGATGGTCAACGAGATCGTCGACCTGGTCGTCCTCGGCGAAGCCCTCGGTGGCGCCTCGTGGGAGGAGATCACGCACGCGCTGAACCGTCGTGACCCGGGCACGGTCGAAACCGAGTACGCGGACTCGGTGGCCGAGTGGGAGGCCCTTCCGGAGGAGCAGATGGCGGCTGCGGCCGAAGGGTCCGAGGACCTCGACCGGTGGTATGCCCGCCACCGCGAAGACCAGGACCCGGAGCTGACAACTCCCGTCGCTGATCTGCTGAATCGGCATTGATCTACCTCACCAGGCAGGTAGAATGGTAAGCCGATGGCAACGGCGAGAGGTTAAGCCCTCCGCCGTTGCATCCTCCGCGGGAGAGCACCCGGGGAACCACGAAGTGAGGAACACCCAATGCCTGGTATCACCGCGCCTCAACGCGCGCGTACATCCCGGCGGCCGACCGGGCTGCCGAACCCCCCGATGATCCTCCTCGCCGGGCCGGAGAAGACGGGTAAGAGCCGCATCGCCGCCGAAGGCACCGCCTCCGAGTTGCTCGGGATGACCTACTGGATCGAGATCGGCGGGTCCGAGGGAACCGCCGACTACTACGGTCGCCTCCCCGGAGCGCACTACGAGATCGTTCCGCACGACGGCAGTTACCAGGACATCCTCGATGCCGTCCGGTGGGCCGTCGCACAGCCGCCCGCCGTCGAGGGCAAGAGGAACATGATCGTCGTCGACAACGTCACCGTGCTCTGGGACATGCTCAGCGACGAACAGGCGATGTACGCCCGGTGGCGCGCGGAGAAGAAGGCGCAGGAGCAGCGCCGCCGCGGCCCGAACCCGGACCTCCCCGTCACCGTGGACCCCGACCTGTGGAACCGGGCGAAGGACCGGTGGGGCGAGATCCTGTGGCTTCTGCGGCGGCACACCGGCCCCACGGTCCTGATCGCCCGGCAGGAGATCGTCACGGCGTTCGAGAACGACAAGCCCACCCGCGACAAGACGCGGAAGATCAAGGCCGAGAAGAACCTCCCCTCCGCCGTCGACGCCATCGTCGAGCTTCACGCCCTGGGCGAGGCATACCTGACGGGCGTGCGCACCCTGCACTGGGAAGTCGCCCCCGGCCAGAGCGAGCGCTTCGACGATTTCAGCATCGACGCCCTGCTCCGCCGCATGGGCTTCCACGAGGCCGCCGCCGCCCGCCAGGTCACCGAGGTCCGGCCGGAGGCGTATCTGGACGAGCAGCAGGCACAGCGGCCCCAGCAGCAGCCGCAGCAGCGGAACCAACGGCAGGAGGCGTCGCCCGCGCAGCAGAACCAGAACGCTGAGCAGGTCGGAAAGCAGGTCGTGGCGCTGATCCACCAGGCGCTCAACGACCCGGCCGACCCGGAGAAGCGTCTGCAGGCCATCCGCGCAGAGTGGGGCACCCGCACCCTCAAGCAGGTGCCGACCTTCACGAAGATGTGGGGGGAACTCAACGCGGCCGACCTGATCACTCGCTCTCTCGCCTACGTCAAGGAGGAGGCCGAGAAGCGGCGGAAGGCCGCCACCCCTACGCCGAGCACGGGCACCGAGTCCGGGACGCCCGCGCCCCCGGCCGGGCAGGACGAGGCCCGCGAGCACCAGGCGCACGCCGAGCCGGAGCCGCCGGCCGAGAGCGATGCTCCCCCGCCGCCGGACCCGCAGGCCGAGGAGCCCCCGCCCAACGAGTCCCCCGAGGACACCAGCGCGGCCGAGGAGCCGCAGGACGTCCCCAGCGCGCCGCCTACCCCGGCCCGCGCGACCCGGCGCAGCCGGAACGAGACCCTCGCTCTCAAGGCACTGCACGCCGAGGCGGACGTACAGGCCCGACTCAGAATGATGACTGTGGGTGAGCACCTCGGGCCGATCTCCGGGGAGGGCGAACCGGACGTGACCGTCCTCCGGAACCACCTGCAGCATCACCGGCCCGCGCTCATCGCTCAGCTCGAGCAGGAGGGGCACACCGCACTCGCCGCCGCCTACAAGGCCGCGCCGAAGGTCGAGCCGAAGATCCGGCAGATGTTCGCCGCCTACTTCGAGGGCGCGCCCGCCGGGCCGAAGTGACGTGAGGTGACGCGCGCCCGACCCCTCCGGGCGCGCCCCTCCGCCACAGATCCTCTCCGCGCCCTCGTCACCTCACCTCACCTCACAACGGGCACGCCGCGCGCCTGCGCGCTCCCAGCACGCGGACGCGCGCCCGGCCGATCGCGCCCCGATCGCCGCGCCTTACCGGCGCGCCCGCGCCTCCCTCCCGGCGCGCCGATCCGAGCGCGCCCAGGCGCGCCTCGAGACCGCGCGCGCCCACACCGACCGCGCCGCGCGCCGGCCGGGCGCGCCACTGGGGCGCGCCCGGCGAGGGGCCGCGCCTCGAGGGACCGCGCCGCGCGGCGCGCCACCGCGCCGATCACGCGCGCGCCCCATCCGGCCGCGCCGCGCGCCCGCGCCGAGAGCCCCGCGCGAAGGCGCGCCTCCATGAGCGCGCCCAGGCGCGCCCCGTTGACCTGCACTTTTACCGAGGCGCGCCCCGCGCCCATCGTCGGCGCGCCCTTCGGCGGTGTGCTCCGATCGAGGACCGTGCTGCCCCGTAGCGGCGCGCCCCCGGCCGCGCGCGGAGCCGTTTGAGGGCGCGCGCTCAACGGCGCGGAAGGGCCGCGCGGCGCGCGCCGACCGGCCGGCCGCGCCCGAGGACCGCGCGATGATCGCGCGCGCGGCCGCTCTCCGGCGCGCGCCCAGACATGACGAAGGGCGCGCCATCGGGCGCGCCCTGGAGGGTCGATCGGTTCGGCGCGCGCGGCCTACCGCGCGCCCGGCCGCGCCGCGCGCCGGAGGTCCCGCTGTTCCCGACGCGCGTCCTGCTTGGCCGCGCGCGCCTCGCCGCGGACCTGACGGAGCAACTGCAGCAGCTCCTCGGGGTGAGCCTTGCCCAAGAGCTTGAGTGCCTGCAGTCGGTGGTTCGGTTCGTTCGGCATCCGGCCCTGGCGCGCTTCCGCGTACTGCACGGCGTACCGCAGGAAACCGGCCTCCGTCTGTACCCGCAGACGGAAGCCCGTGATGCGGTGGTCCCGCGCCTTGCGGCTTTCGCCGGGCGGGGCCGGCGGCAGGAACCGGGCCGGCTCCTCGAGCATCAGGCGGCAGACGCCGACTGCCCTAGCCGCTACTCTCGGTGAGCGAAAGGCGAGCGCCTCGACACGGGCCGAAGGGGATTCCAACTCGTCGAGGACGAACGCTGTCCACCGGCCGGTGAAGGCGTCGTCGTCGAGCGCCGCCAGCTTCTTCGCCCGCTCGTGGGCCAGGTCGTCGACGACGTCCTGGACCGGGCCCATGGCCGCCTTGATCCTCGCCCGCCACGGTGCAATGCGGGCCTGCTGCTCCCGCTTGCTCTCGCCCTCACGGATCGGGTTGTAGAACTTCGCCCGTCGCATGGCCAACTCGAGGGCGTCGAGCGTGCGCGGAGCAAGGCGGGCGGATCCGAGGGCCGCGCCCTGTACGTTCCGCGGAATCCGCCGGCCGGTGCCGCCGGTGACGTACCCGACGACCGTGTCCATGAAGGCGTCGTCGTCCAGTTGGGACAGGCGCTTGATCTCGGCCTCGACAAACGCGTCAGCCATGAGGTTCCTCCGCTTCGGGGCATGGCCCGTGCTCCCGGGCCGTAGGAGTTGCGCGAAGACAAGCGAGGTGGCCGCACGGTCGCGAACAGCGTGTGCCGGATCATCGCAGGAGCATCCACTCCCCGGCCCCAAGTGCTCTGCACGCACCTGGTTGCTCGAATCCAAGTGGTCGGGGCCACCACTGGCGGGAGGAACACCCCAGCTCTTACGAACCGTGATGGTCTTGCGCCACTAGCCCTGACCGGGATCTCAAACGCGTCTTTCGCGGCAGCGGTACGGCCACCTCTGCGCAGATGGTACCCGCCGGCGGGTAGCCGGCTGGACGCCGCCAGTCCTATTCGGCCTGCTGAGACGTCTTCTTGGACGTCAGCGACTCCACCCAGGGGGCGAGCTTGCTGGGCTTCCACAGGAGGTCGTAGCTGGTCTGCGAGGCGGCCAGAACACCGACGACGGTGGCCATGGTGAGCTGGCCGTGCTGGAACTGGCCCCAGCCGCCGTCCGCCGCCACCGCGGCGACGCCGGCGATGAGCGCGGCGACGACCGCGACGACCTTCTTGTACGTGGCCGACCAGGCGGGACGCTGCACCACCGCGGTGAGCAGCGGGAGCACGGCACCGACCTGGGCGCCGGTGGACAGAGCATCGAGCGTTGAAGACATCAGGTGTTGCCCTTCATGCGGAGTGGCGTGACGGGCGGACTGTGCGCGCGGCCGGGGCCTTGCGTCGCTCCTGGCCTACGGCCCTCCGTCGGCCAGGTCCCCGGCGATCTCCTCGGGCGCGGGCGGGACGGGGCGTTCGTACAGCCTGGCGACCAGCGTCCGAAGTTGCTGGATGTACTCGACGGCCGCGGCCTTCCAGCGCCTCCACTGCCGCTGTTCCTCCTCGAGGCGCTCCACGCGGTTCTCCAGCGTGGCGACCCGCTCGAGGGTCTGGGCGTTGGTGGCACGCTGCTGCTCGAGGAGCTGCGTGAAGCCGTTGGTCACGGTCTGGACGGACGTCACGAACGTGGTGGCTTCCGCCGTCTGCTCGTCCGTGTCGTTCTTGCGCTGCTGCTGCCGGTACACCATCCAGGCCCCGCCCAGCACGCCCGTCATGCCGAACAGAGGGCTGAGGACAGGCGCCAGAGAGATGAGCCACTCCACGAGCGCCTCCTCGGTCATCGGTCGTCAGATTGGGGTGCGCGGGAGCCGGGGCCCGAAGACCCGCGGCTCCCCGCAGGAGTGACCTTGGGAGAAGGCGGTGCTTTGCGTCGCGCGCTACTCGGCCGCGGCCTGGGCGACCGGTGCCTCGGTGTTTCCGCAGAGGCTGTTCCACAGGGTCCGCACGGCGTCTAAGAGGACGGCGTCGGAGACGGCAGCCTGCGCGGCCGCGGGGTTCTCCTCCGAGTAGGCGGCGGCCGCGGCCGCGGAGACGTCCGGGCACGTTGCGACGGCGGGGGCGTAGCCGTCGGAGTCGAGATTCGGGGCGTACAGGGATCGGGCGAGGGAGGCTCTCAGCGGGTGCCCCGGGGTGTCCGCGGGCTCGGTGGCGACCTCCTTGGCGATGTGCAGGAACGCGAGATGCACGCGGGCGCGGAACGTCGGATCCATCGCCAGGGCGTGCTCGATGATGAGGGACACCAGGGTCTCGTTTCAGGGAGTGGGAGCAGCGGTTAGGTGCCGTCGATGAGTCGCTCGGCGAGGTAGGGGGAGAACGTGCCGGCGGGGGTCCCCTCGGGAGCGATGCCGCATTGCCCGTCGGAGTCGCCCGGGTACTTGATCCACAGCAGGTACTCGGCGCCGCCCACGCCGATGGAGCTGGGCACGCCCAGGCGGCGTCCGGCCGGGTTGCAGTAGTCGACGTGCTGCCCGTTCTCATCCATCGCGCCGTTGCCGTTGCGGGCCGTGTCGATCACGAACCTGACGCCCGGTACGCCGGCCTTGGTGAGCTCGGCGACGACCTGGTGCCCGTACGCGCATGAGATGTCGGTTGCGTCGAAGTTGGACACCCCGATCGCGATCCGCTTGGTGGCCGCGACGCCGCCCCTGACGAGCTGTGCCGCCATCTGTGCGGGCTTGAGCCAGGTCGCGTTGCCGCCGTCCATGTACGCCTGCACGAGCGGCTTCGCCCCGAGGGCCTGAGCCACGTACGTGGACAGCTCGTAACGTGTGGCCTTGGCCTCCGGGGTGGGCAGGTACTCGGCCTGGGCCAGGGAGTCCGGCTCGACGATGACGATGGCGGGCCGGTCCCCGATACCCGCGACGAACGCATCGACCCACGCCCGGTACGCCTCGGGGGTGGCCGCCCCGCCGTGGGACTCGCCACCGTTGTCCCGCCAGTACATGGCGTACGCCGCCAGGATCGGAATCTTCCCTGCGGCGGCCGCCGCAGAGACGTACGCGTCGACGTCAGCCTGGATGTTCGTGTTCCAGTCGCCGAACCACTTGGCGCCGGGGCGCCGGACTATCGAGTTGCGGATTTTCGTGGCGCGGCCGTCCGTGGGGTTGAGGGCGAGCCACTTTGCGGCGTTGCTGTCAGGGTCGACGTAGAACCCTTCCCGGACGGTGGAGGTGGTCAGTCGGCACTCGGCGAGCGTGATGGTGACCGGTGTCTGCTGCCCCATCTGGAACGACACCTGCGCCGTGGTGGTGTCGATGTCCGACACGAAGGTGTAGACGAACGAGGTGTCGACGGTGCCGATGACGACGGTCCGGTCCAGGGCCGCGGTCCACGGGTCGGCGTTGAGAGCGACCTGGGCGCGGAGCTGGGTGTTCGCCTGGGAGGCCCGCACGGTGAAGGTGAGCGTGTAGCGGGCGCCCTTGCGTAGGGTGATGCCGTCCTGGCCGAACGGGGCGTCCCACAGGTTGACGGCGTCCGTGTTCGCGGTGGCGTCCAGCCCGCCGGGCCCTTGAGTGATGGTGATCTTGGTGGGGTCACCGGCCCACCATCCGGTGATGCCGTCGCTGAAATCGTGGTTGGTGACCAGGTCGCCGTACGTGCCGGCCATGGTGCTCCTCTACTTGGTGTAGGTGACCCGCAGCTTCGGCGGGTAGGTCTGGCCGGCGCCTCGGAATGAGCCGTAGTACGTCCGGTTCGTGCTGTTGGGGTCCAGAGCGATCCCGCGCCACTTGGTGCTGTCGAAGACACTGGTGATGTCGACCCACTTGCCTTCGTTGCGGCGCCACGAGACGACTTTTGCTTCGCTGTCGCTGCTGAACTTCGCGGGGCGGCTGGTGTGTGAGTGGGCCTTGATGACCGCGCTGCCGCCGGCCGCGTTGTACCAGTGATCGGCGTAGAGGTAGACCTCGGCCTTCTGGATCGTCGCGCCGGACAGGTCCGTGGCCAGGGCCGCGGGGAAGCCGACGAGCGACGCCTGCACGCCGTTCGTGCCGCTGTAGTAGCCCTGCATGCACTTGGCGCCGTAGTATGAGTTGTAGCCGCTGCGGTTGGCGTACGAGCCCGACCAGGTCGCGGTGTAGGTCTTGGTGTACTTGCGGACCGGGTCCGGCTCGGTGCCGCCACCGGTGTTGTATCCGCCGGTCTCCGGCACGTACGGGCCGACGTCCTCGACGTACAGGAACCCCACGCCCGAGGAGGAGCCGTAGAGGTTGACGGTCTGCCCGCTCGGGCCGTTGACACACCGGAACGTGATGAGCAGCCGGTGCAGGCCTGCCCCGAGGTTCCGGCCGTCGATGATGTGCTCGAGCCGGACGCGCTGCGGTGCCGCGATCGGCATTGGGTAGGCGACGAGCTGCAGCTGCGTCGACGTGATGGTGGGCTTGCCCCCTCCGCCGTCGCGGAGCCGTATCTGTATCTGTCCCCCCGCTGCTGAGGGGTTGGCGAGGGCGTCGAGCACGACCCGGTACATCCGATCGGTCTCGGCCTCGAACCCGAGCTCCACGAACCCGATCTCGCTGGTTCCGCCGGTGACGCTGCTTGCCTGGTAGTCGATCGCCACCAGACCGCGCGGGCCCGCCCCGAGGAACGTGGTGATCGGTTCGCCGCCGACGGTGAGGCCGCCGGCCACGTTGACGTCGGAGAACGACGCGTTGCCCTGGTCGTCGATGGTGGAGACGGCGGTGCCGCCGCTGCGGAGGGTCAGGAACTGCGGCTGCCCGGTGACGAGCGAGACCGCTTCATCGCCGGCGTCGTCGAACAACCTCACGCCTTGGGGACCGACCTCGGCACGCGCGCCGCCACTGACGCGGCCGAAGATCGTGGTCGCTTCCGCGTTGTCCCAGACGGCCCACCCGCGGGTGGCGGCGGATGCCTCGAGGCAGAGCACGGCCTGCACGGTGCCCTGCGGGGCGGCGACCTGTCCGGTGATCCGCTGCCACCGTCCCGGCTCCGGGGCGGTCGCCTCCACCACGCCATAGCCGAGGACCTCGCCGGTGACGCTCTCCCAGCGGGCGAGGATCTTCACGGCCTGGGCAGCGAAGTCGTCACTGACGAGGACGTCGCTGCCGAGCCAGAACTGGGCGCCGGGCAGCACCGGGACGGTGGCCAGGGGAAGCGTGAAGTAGGCGGGGATGTCGGCGGTGCAGTCGCAGAGGATGCCGACACCGGTGCGGTTGCCGGGCGCGAAAGCCCAGGGGGCGCCCTGGGCTGCGATGGTGTTGGCGGTGGCCGCGGTCTCGAAACTCGGGTCGGGCACCAGGTTGGTGCCCTGGCCGACGGCGATCTGGTCCGGGCGGACCGCGCCGACGGAGATGTGCGTCGTGTCGACCGCACCGGCCGCGATCTTCCCGGCCGTCACCGATTGGGCTTTCAGCTCCCGCGCACTGATCGCGCCCGCGTCGACCTTCCCCGCGACGACGGAGTTGGCGGCCAGCAGATCCGCGCCGATGGTCTCCTTCACGAGCTTGGAGCCGGGCACGGACTCGTCCTTGAGCCACACCGCCAGGTCGAGGAGCGCGGACAGGTCCGGCCCGTCGACCTGCTTCGGGGTGCCCGCGACGGCTTCGGACGGTGGGCCGGTGAGACCGGCGGTATTCACTGCGACCAGGCGGACGTGCGCGGTGTCGTAGGTGGCCGTGGCGACGGTGACGGAGCCACCGGCCCGGTTGCTGATCGTCGCCGAGAGGGTCGTCTGGTCCGGGGTGAAGTCGGGGGCCAGGCCGACGTGCACCTGCATGCGTTCGTAGTCCGCGGGCGTGTCGTACGAGTCGTCCCACTGCCCATCCCAGGTGACGACGAGCCCAGCGAGCACCGGCTCGAGCGTCGGGGCGGTCGGGGTGGGTGGAGGGTCCGAGTTGACGACGACGACCGCGACCGAGCCGTCGTCCTGGACGCCGACCGAGCCGCGGAGGTTTCCCGCCTCGTCGTAGATGTCGAGGGCCCCGCCGTCGATCGACCGGTACCCGGCCTGGCTGGTGCGCTCGAGGTCCTGCAGACGCTTGTCGAGGTCGGCCAGGACCTGCGCGAGGCGTCGCGCGTCCGTCTGGATATCCAGGAAGTTGGCCATGGCCGCGGATGCTGGACGGCGGCGGGGGCTTACGTCGCGCGCTGGCCCGGGTCAGTAGACGAAGGAGTCGGACCGCCTCAGGTAGAGGGTGCACAGGCCGTCGGCGCTGATCTCGTCACTGATGATGCGGTGCCACACGTCGATGTCGCCCACCCACGGCACATGCACCTGGACGCGGATGTCGTCACCCAGGGACCAGGAACCCAGCCGGGCGTTGGGGTGGTCGATGATTTGGATGGCGGGGATCTGCAGGGCCTTGGTCCGGCCGGCCAGCTCCTGGTTGCCGCGCGTGGTCAGGCCCTTGGCGGACGACAGGGACTTGTCGACGACGGTGGCCACCCGGCGCAGGCGCCCGTCGTTGCGGGCGATCTGGGCGCGCTTCATCTTGCGGCCCTCGCCCTTGCCGAGCACGATCACCTCGTTGGCGAAGTCGTCGCCCATGCCTTCCGGCTTGGCGATGGCCGCGATGTTCTCCCCGTCTGCGAACCGCAGGTCGGTGCGCTTCCTGCCGAGCCGTGGCCTTCCGAGCACCAGGCGGTGCGTGAAGCTGTTCCCGCTGCCGTTCCAGGCGTGCGTCTCGACCCAGTCGAACGGGGTGTCCCGGGCGAGCTGGTCGAGTGTCTGACCACAGTCGGGGTTGTTCCACCAGGCCAGTTCCCACGGGTCGGAGCCGTCCGCCGCGCCCAGCTTCTCGCCCAGGTCGTGCTGGTCGATCTGCAGGCCGAGGTTTCCGTACGGGCGTGACTGGACGTGGTTCCAGATGTTCCGGAACGCGTCGTACACGTCGATGCGGGGGCCGCCGTAGGGCTTCGGCGGGGGCGGCACACGCTCCTTGCCTTTCTTCCCGTCGACCCAGCCGTCATGGTTCTTGTCCTTGCCGGCGTACGGGTCTTTCGGGGTGATCAGCGCCCCGGAGATCATGTAAGCCTCGTACGGAATGCCCTGCGGGTAGGCGGTGAAGCCCTCGCAGTTGATGGTCGCCTTCGGCCCGTCGTACGCCGTCTTCGTCACGATGCCGCCCCACCGGATACGGCCGTCGATCTCCAGGTACAGCTTGGTGCCCCACTCCTGCAGGATCGGGTAGCCGTCGGAGCCGATCAGGTGGGTGTACTCGGGCTCGATGGTGCCGTTCATCGACCCGGGGCCGGACAGGTCACGCCGCGGGTTCGACGTCAGCGCCAGCGGCACCTCCCAGTCGAGGATCGGCTCGACGGCGTCCCGCCCGATTCCCGTGGCGCGCTGCGCGATGAAGCGCCACCCCGTAGGCACCTCACAGCTCCTCGTCGTCGGGCGCCTCGACGAACTCGACGTCGGCGACGATGGACGTGCCAGCGTCCACGGCAACGTCCCCGGTCTCAGACTTGTACATGTAGGTCTGCAGGTAGAGCAGTTGCGTGGTGCCACGCATGGCCGCGGGGACGGTCATGTTGTCGGCCAGGACGATGGTCGAGCGGCGGGCGTTGGCGCCCTGGTCGTCGTCGATGACAGTGTCCTGACCCAGCATCCCGCCGAACACGTTCTGCATCTTGGCGAAGACGTCGGCACGCAGGTACCGGAAGCCGGCCAGCGTGGTGACGATCTTCATGCGGGTCGCCCACAGCGGCACGTCGATGTTCCACCGCGCCGGCTCACCCGGCCAGTTGTGCCACTTGTTGTCGGAGTAGGTGAGCTGACTGAGGGCGTTAGGGAACGCCGTGTAGATGCGCCGGTCCCGGCGCGGGTTCACCATCGACCGCAGGTCCGTGATCATGGCCTGGGTGACGCTGCTGGTGTTGGCCGGCAGGTCGATCCGCGCGAGGGCGACGGCCGAGTCCGACGGCCGCACCTGGGAGACACGGGTGGTCGTCTTCGGCACGTTGCTGATCACGCGGGTGTAGATGTACGGCCCCACCTCGGGATCCGAGGGGTTCGGCCATGTCTCGCCGTAGGAGTACGGGTTCTCGACGCGGGCCACGATCAGGTCGGAGCGGGCGGACACCCCGGTCGCGGCGATGTTCACGCGGTCGGCTGTCGGGAGGCGGCCCGCGTACGCCTGGTACGCGGCGCCGGCGGCCCGGTTCGTGACGGCGCAGGCGCCGGGCAGCACCTGCACTTCTGGGCCGGGAGTCGACAGGGCTCGCACTCGCAGGTCACCGGACCCGACCACGCCCTCCGCGCCTCCGAACGCCGCGTACGCCAGGAGACGCGCCACCTCGCTGGAGTGCACGGCGCCGCCCTCGGTGAACCACGGCACGCTGTCCCACGCCATCTCTTTACCTCCGCTGGTTGCTGGATCGAACCGGCGGGGAGTGTCGAGTGGCCGCAGGGCTTACGTCGCGCGCTGACCAAGATCGTTCTTGCCCGATTGGGCAAGAACGATCTTGGTAGGGGTTACAGGTAGGCGTACGCGTCTCGCCAGGCGACCGTCATGTACGCGGTGCCGGTGGCGTCCGTGCCGCGCAGCACGAAGTCCTGCCTGCCCAGTGGCAGGCGCAGGTCCTTCAACCGCGGTGTGCCCCGGGTGAGGAGTCCAGCCACGGAGGCGTTGCCGTTCCGCATCACGGTGCGCACCCACGGCCGGGGGTCGACGACGACGCGCTCACCGACCCCGAGGGTGAGGTTCAGGCCGACCTTCCAGCGGCCCACCAGCTCGCACACGGGGTTCGCGATCGGCCCGTAGAACGTGATGACCGGCCACGCGGGTTTGGTCCCTCCGACGATGAAGTCCCCGGCGACCTTCCCCTCGCTCTCGCGGGTCATCGTCAGCGGCGTGGTGAGCGGCCCCACCAGGCCGTAGTGGCTGGGTGGGACCAGGCTGACGCGGATGCTCTGCTCGACGTCGTCGTACGCCGTGGAGTCGACGCACACGAAGCTACACACCACGGGTGTGTAGCCCTGCCGGGTCAGCTTGGATCCGGCCGGGGCGGGCTTCCTGGGGCGGCCGAAGAAGCGGCGGCTCCGGCCGCCCTGCGTGGTCGACAGCACCGCGGGGGTGGCGAAGCGTCGCCGGAGCCCCTCGGCGTCCCACGCCTGCAGCATGGTGGACACGGCATCGAGGTTCGCGCCGTGCCGGCCGTGGGCGGTCGGGGCGTCGTCGACTGTGTCCACGCCCACCTCGAAGGTGATGGTCGCCTGGCCGCGGTAGTCCTGGCCAAGCCGGACGCCGTCCTCCTGCGGCATGGGGGTATCGCCGGCGTCGGTGTCCGAGTAGGTGATCTCGTACGGCTCGAGCAGGTAGTAGCCGGTGCGGATCGACCCGAACGTGAAGTTGGCGCCCGGGTACACGCCGTTCGCGCTGTAGGAGAGGTTCCATTCGCCCTCACGGGGTGGCATACGCGCCTCCTCGGCGGATACGGCGCAGCTCGAACAGGGCGTTGTTCAAGGCCTCGCCCGGAGTCATCGGCTGGCCGGTCATGGTCAGGTTCAGGTCGCCGCCGACGAGCGCCGCGGCGGCCGTCGCCGCGGCGGTCACGGAACGGACGGGGCTCGACGAGGCCGAGCTGCGGAGGCCCCCAGAGGCGTACTGCCGGAGGGCGCCCTGGGCGAAGTAGACGACGCGGCCGCCGAACATCTCGGCGACGCGCTGCAGGATCGCCTCGGACCGTCTCCGCTTCCCGGGCGCCAGGGGGATGTAAGCCTCGCCTTGGGTTTCCGGCTCATTCCATACACGGATCTCGCCCGGCCTGCCGATCTGTGCGATGTGCCGTTCCGCGCCGGCCGCGAACGCCTTGATGCGGCTGGCGGCGGCGCGGATGCCGCCGTTGGCGTAGGTGACGATGCCGCCGTCGGCGTGAGTGCGGACCACGGACGGCTTCCCGGACTCGCTGTACTGCACCGTGACGTGGATGGTCCGGCCCGTGAGGCCGTTGATCTTGTCCTGGATGCGCTGGACCTGCGCGAGCGGCGTCGCGTTCGGCGCGGTGATCTCGATCTTCTTGCCCTTGAGGTCCTTGACCTTGTAGCCGAGATCCTTGATCGCCTGCTGAGCCGTCGCTGTCGGGGCCTCCATCTTGAGCTTCTTGCCGGGCGGCAGACCCGCGACCTTGTCGCGGATCGCCTGCAGGTCACCGGTGGCCTGCTTGATGATCGCCTGGACGGTGACCTTCTTCTTGTCCGGCGCGTTGGCGATGTCCTTGGCCAGGGCGGAGATGTTCGCGCGCGGCGTGCCCGTGGGCGCCGTGATGATTACGTTCTTGCTGCCGGGCACGCGTTGGATCGTGAAGCCCAGCGCCTCGAGCTGTGCTCGGGCCTGCGCCGTGGGCGCCTTGATCGTGGTGGACTTCCCCGCCGGCAGGCTCTCCAGCTTGGCCCGCAGGCTGAGGACTTCGGCCGTCGCCTCCGGGATGCCGGTCGCGGTGACCAGGGTGTTGACCGTGTCGGGGACGAATCCCATCTGGTCGGCGAGCGCCTTGGCCTGGTCCTTGGGGATGCCCATGCTCGTGGCCAGTTCGATGGCCTTCGCGCGGGCCCGCTCCATCGCGGCGTTGCTCTGGTCCATCGCCTTGGACATCGGCATGAGCCCCTGCTCGCCGGCCTCCATCGCCCGGGTCGCCACGCCCAGCATGCCGTCGCGCAGCTCCTGCAGCTGCGTGTTGAGGGTCTGGCCGTTCCGGGTGGTGGTGTTGACGAGGCCGTCAGTGCCGACGAGGGCCTTGCCCCATCCGTTGGTCCGTTCGATGGTGCCCCTCATGGTGTCGTCGACCTGCAGCATCACGGCGTTGAGCTGTGCCTGCGCGTCGTGGAAGCTCTGGGTGTTGCCGTTGAGGGCGTCCAGCGCCCGCTTGAGGGCGTCCGTCCGGTCGTCCGCGCTCTTGGTCTTGTCGCTGAACACCTGCACCGCGGCCTGCAGACGGTCGTAGGAGGTGGTGCCGGTCGTCCCGGACTGGTTGACGGCGTCGGCCAGCTCCTTGTGCTTCTTCTGGCTCTCCTCGAGCTCGCCCTTCACCTGGCCGAGAGCGTCTTTCGCGCGGATCGCGGCCAGGCCCTCGTCCTCCCAGGTCTGGACAGCGCCCGTCGCGGTGCGGGCGAAAATCTTATTGACGTCGGCGGTCTCCTGGAGCTGCTCCTGCAGAGCCTCGAGGGTGGTGCCCTGCCCGAGGTAGGCGTTCGTCAGCTCCCCGAGGCTGACACCCGCCTCGCGCATCATGTCGACGAGCTTGCCCTTACCGTCGGCGAGCTCCGTGTCCTGCAGGAGCTGCGCCGCCTGCGCGCGCACGTTCGCGTCGATCGCGCCGCCGGACGCGACGAGGGCGTCCGTCAGGGACTGCACCCGTTCCTTGTGGGCCTGGGTGGCGCGGGCGGCTTCCGCCTGCCGGGAGGCGAGGAGACCGAGCCCGATCGTCACGCCGGCGAGGGCGAGGCCGAGCGGGCCGCCCATCGCTGACACCATGCCGCTGGCAGCAGTGCGCATGCCGCCCATCCCGACGCGCACGGCTCCCATCGCTCCGGACAGGCGTCGCCCATCGCCCGCCGCGGAGCGGTAGGCCGCTCCCATGCGCTGCCACACCGTGGTCTGGGTGGTTGCTCCTGCCGCCGTGGTGGTGGCGACGGTGCCGACGTTGCGGATGGACGTGGCGAGTCCCTGCACCCCGCGTGAGACGGCACCGACGACCTTGAGCATGAGCAGCCCACCGAGGAACACGGCCAGGGCAGTGTTCGCGCCGGGGATCACTGTCATCAGCGTGTTGAAGACGTTGAGCAGACCCCCGAAGGCCACCAGGAGAATGCCGAGCCCGGAGCCGGCCGCCGACAGGTTCCCGATCGCCGTGGCGATGTTCGAGATGATGGAGATGATCGCCGGGCCGATGGTCTGGCCGAGAGCGTTGAAGAACGTGCCGAGCGCGGGCATCAACTCCGTGCGGATTTGCCGGACCAGGTCGAGGATGCCGCCGTCCTTCATGGACCGGCCGAGCCCTCGCATGAGGTCCCCGAACAGCAGGTTGACCTCGTGAAACACCGGAGCAGCGTCGGAAAAGAACTGCTCCATGGCGCGCTGCCCGGCGCCCGAGTTGGCCCAGCGCTCGAACCTCTTCATCGAGCCCTCGAGGCCGTTGAGCAGCGCGTTGCCGGTGTCCATGGCGGCCCGGCCGACACCGCCGAGCCCCTTGATGAGGCTGCCGGTGGTCCGGCCGAGCTGCGCCGCCTTGTCCCCGGCGTGGTCCAGGAACCTCGCCAGGCTGCCGGTCTCGCGGCCGGCCTGGACGGAGGCCCGGAACCAGGCAGTCATCCGCTCGCCGGCCGCCGCCACTCGCCTCGTGAACGGGCCGGAGGCGACCAGGAAGTCGACCGTGCCGCGGCCGAGGTTGGCCAAGCTGTCCGTCAGATGACCGACGACCCTCGAGTTCGTCGCCGCGATGGTCTTGAAGTCCTTGCGGAACGGCCCGCTGCGCATGGCCTTCGCGGCGCGCTCCCCCAGGTTGCCCATCTGCGCCGCCGAGTCGCCGAGGGCGTCCTCGAGAAGGGGGAACACCGACGTCGCAAGCGGCTTGATGTCGTCGGCGACCTTGCTGAAAAACCGCTCGCTGACCGCCATGCGGACCTTGCTCCACGCCGATTGCAGCGAGGAGACCGAAGAGACCGCCTTCTTTGCCGACGGCGAGAGCTTGTCCAGCGCCTCCTTGAGCTTCTTCTGCTGCGCCTCGGTGACCTTGCCGTCCGTCGCGAGCATCTGCTGGGCGGCGTTGGTCTGCTTGAGCGCCTCACCGAAGCCGTTGAACGCGATCTTCGTGCCGATCGCTGCGGTGCCCGCCGCTGTGATGAGTCCCGGTATCGCGCCGAGGACACCGACCGCGGGCGCGGCCGCCGAGACGAGGGCGGTGAGCCCGGCGCCGTACTGGCCAATCAGGGCGACCGCGGGCTGCAGCAGGGAGAGGAGGGCGCCGATACCGAGCATCCGCAGCCCCCGGCGGCCGCTCGGCATCCGCATCCGTACAGGGACGTTGACGGGGTTGCGGTCTGCCTCTCCCTGGGCGCCGGTGATGAGCCGGCGAAGCCCGCCGAGGAGGATACCGCTCGGTGAGCCGTCGCCCTCCCCGTCGGGCCGTACGGGGAGGTTCAGGTCGACGTCGTCGATGCGGCGTCGGATGCCGTCCAGGGAGGCCCTGAACCGGTCCTCGTCGATCTCTACGCGGATCTTCGCCGTGACGCCCTTCGACGCCTCCTTGACGGCGTTCTTGAGTCGCCGCCGCAGGCCCTTGGAGTCGACCTCGACCTTGACCTTCGCGGCGAGGCCTTCGGCGGCCGTCTCGACTGCCGTGCGCAGCCGTGCGGCGAACCCAGAAAGGTCAGCGACGACCGGCACTTCAAGGCGGCCGGCCTGCAGGCCCTCAGCCACTGCGGACCATTCCTCTCTGCATGGCCGCCATGAGCATCTGCTTGTGGCCGGTCATGCGGGGCGCCGGAGGCTCCTGGGCGGGCGGCTGCGGCCGGGGTGCGGAACCGGGGCCGGGGCGCGGCGCGTCAGTGGAGCGCGGCGGGCGAACGATGGTGGTCGGCTCCTCGCGGCGCTTGTCTGCGGCGAGGATCCCGATCTCCTCGACGATCAGCGCGAGCAGCTCCAGGACGGCGTTCCAACCCCCCTGGGGGGCGGAGCGGACCCGGGAGTCGTGCGGCAGGCCGTCGACGAGGGAGATCAGTCGTCGGAGTCCGAGGAACTCGGGTTGTCCGGGACGAAGCCAGACGCGTCGGGCGTCGACGCGGTGGTAGCGGGAGAGGTCGGATTCGACGTCTGCGAATCGCTCGCGGAGGAGTCGCCCAACCGAAAGAGCTTTCCCAGCTCGACCCCGTAGACCTTGGCCAGGCCGGTCGTCAGGCGGACGTAGTCGCCGATGGTCGGGCGCTGCTTGAGGAACTCCTCGTGCTGATCGCCCAGGAGGATGCCGTAGGTCTCTCGGATCGCCTCGAGGAACTTCCGGGGCAGGGTCGGGCGCCGGAACAGGGCGTTGACAACTTCCTTGACGCCGGCGTCGCCTTCGGTCGACTCGATTACCTCGCAGAGGAGGCTCACCAGCCCGAGCTCGTCGGAGAGGATCGGGTCGAGGGATTCGGCGGGGAGCTCCGCCGGGAAGATGAACTGTTCTCCGCCGAGCCGTACCGGGATGCCGTCGGGGTACTGAACCTCGCGGCGTTCGGCGTCCAGGTCGATGACGAACGACATGTGCGTGACCTCTTCGTGAGTGCGTAGCTGGGTTGCCGGGTGTGGCAGCGCGCGGACAGTGGCAGCGCTGCGTGGCTTGTGTCGCGGCCTGCGGCCGCCCCTGCCTCACTGGGCGGGAGGAGCGGCCGCGGGCCTGGTCACGCGTAGGTGAAGCCGTCGGTCTTGGTGGCGTCGCCGCCCGCCGCGACGACGACGACGTCCACCGCGCCCGCCGATCCGGAAGGGCTGATGACGGACAGCTCGGTGTCGTTCTGGACGACCAGGCCGGTGCCCGGCTTGGTCCCGAAGTTCACGGCGGTGACGCCGCTCAGGTCGGCGCCGGTGATCGTGACGGTCGTGCCGCCCGCGGCCGGGCCGTTCGTCGGGCTGATGGCCGTGATCGTCGGTACCGGCGGCTGGAAGGCCGGGTCGTCGGTGATGACGTACCAGGCATCGGTGTCGTCGCCGCCCTGGACGGCCAGGCGCAGCGGCAGGACGGACTCCTTGGTCTTGGCGAGGTCCTTGGAGACGCCTTCCATCTGCATGGTCCGCGGGACCATGTAGCGGTAGTGCTTGCCGCCGTCGATGACCTCGATCACCGCGGCGATCTCGGTGCGGCCGCCGACGCGAGGCGGGGCGAACTTGAAGTGCTTCGGGCCGCCGCCGGACGGGGTGACGACGGTGATGGAGCCACCGCCGTACACGGCCTTGAAGTTGCGGCCGGACCACTGCTGCAGGTCGACCTCGATGGTCGCCGCGTCCTGCGTCTGGAAGGTGCGGGTCGGGTAGTACGACTGCGCACTACGGACCTGCTCGAAGTTCGGCTCAGCGTTGAACTTCAGGCTGTCCTCGGTGAACAGGCCGACGGTGAACCAGCCCTCGGGCATCGGCGACGTGGCGTCCTCCGGGGCCGGGGTGCCGACGGGCGCGAGCCACACCCGGCTGAGCTGGGGGATGAGAATCTCGTTGTTGTTCGTGGTCTCGCCAGCCATGGCGGGCTTCTCCTTGGTGTCCGGTGCTAGGGCGCGGACACCTTGGAGAGCCGGGGTGGTTAACGTCGCGTCGTCACGGATGCACGGTGAGGGAGAGGTTCATGACCCACTTGGGTTGGCCTCCGACGAGCGGTGACCACAGCAGCAGCCCGGACGGCTTGATACCGCTGAGGACCGGCCGGCCGGGGACGTGGGGCGCCTCGCCGAGTTCCTGAGCGGCCTGGGCGCAGCGCAACAGGATCCGCCGGAGTTCGGCCTTGCCCGGCCATCCGCCCGGGTCGCCGTACGCCTCGAGCGTGACCTCCGGGGAGATGGCCCATGTCATGTCCCGCAGGTCTCCGCCGGGGCCGTGGTCGATGCGCAAGTGCGGCCAGGGTGCCTCGATGAGTCCGGACACGCGGCCGGGGCCGCCGAGCGCGTCGGCGACCGCCGGGTGTTTCTGCAGCCAGGCGAGGAGCGCGGAGACCGGATCCGCGTCCGCCAGGGTCAGCTCGCTCATCAGACCTGGGTGGCGTAGCCCTGGCGACGCAGCCGGCGGGCGTAGTCCGGAGAGACGAGGATGTGGGCGCCCGGCCGGTAGTCGGTGCCGTCGATGGTGAGGTGGTGCGAGAGCTTGACCCTGACCGGGTCGGCTCCCGCAACCGGGGCGGGGCCGACGACCGCTTCGGAGGTCTCGGCCGGGTTGCGTGCGGGCCGGGCCGGGGCGGTCTCGGTGACGGGCTCGGTGGACTCTTCCGCCGCGGCGGCCGCGGCGGGCTTCTTGGTGGTGGGGTTCGTAGCCATGACGCGCACTGTGCGCACGCACACGGCTTGTGTCGCGTGGTTACCGGCGGGCGGCGACGATGGCGGCCGCACGGGACATGAAGAACGTGCCCTCTGCGACCAGGTTGCCCGGGTAGACGGTGCCCACTTCGGCCTCCACCACCTTGGGGGCCTGCACGGACACGGTGACCGTGACCTTCTTTCCCGCGACGACGGGCGGACCGGTGTTGATGCGCCGGGCGATGCCGTCGGGGTCCCGGTGCGTGCTGCAGCGGCAGTTCTTGAGGTTGGCGATGGCCCGGGAGCTGCGGTCGCGCGGTTCGGTCATGTAGGTGTGCGGGCCGACACCGCGGTGCTCCATGTCCCAGCGCATGGAGTTCAGCTCGAAGCGCAGGTTCCCCGGCACTTCCTGACCCTGGGCCAGGACGTGGGTGGGGCGGACGTGGTCGTCGCCCATCGTCACCCACCGCTTCACGGGCGGGGCGAGGCGCTTGGCCTCGACCTCGACCTGGCGGGCGATGCGCTGCACGGCGGGGGCCAGCATCCGGGCGAGCTGCTCCTCCAGGCCGGGCACGGGGGTGAACTTGGCCATTACGGCACCTCGGGAGGGTTGAGGGTGGCGGTGGCCTGGACGTAGTCGGCATCCGGGCAGCCGGGTACCGCGTGGTTGCGGGTGCTCGTCAGCGTCCAGGACCGGCCGGTCTCGTCGGAGATGGTGTCGCCCTCCTTGATCGGCCAGGCTCGGGGGTCGAGCCGCACCGACCATGAGGCGTCGGGTTGCTCGAGTACAGACCCGGGCCAGGGCCCGCGCGGGGCAGGCTTCTGGTTCGGGTTCGGCGGTACGGGTACGCCGTTGGCGTCGCGCTCCCACGGGTGGTCGAGCACGTACACCGTGAGCATGGCGTTCGGCAGGACGACGGCCACGGTCGGCAGCTCCCCTCAGCGGCGCCGGTAGGCGCTGTGGGAGGAGTACGGCCACGGCGCGCGGACAGGGCGGTTCAGCGGCTGAAACAGGCGGCGTTTCCAGCGGGAGAGGCTGTCGAGAGTCGGCAGCGCACCGGCCTGGCCGGCGGTCGGCTCGGCCGCGTAGGAGATCGACTGCCCCTCCGCGCTGACGGAGGCGACGCGGCGGCCCTGAGCGCCGACACCGCCAGGCCGGTTGCGTTCGGACTCGGCGGCGTGGGTGGTCACGTACCGGACGACCGCGTCGTTCGCGGCCCCGTCGAACCCGACGAGGAAGTCGACGTCGTAGGTGCCATCCTCGCGCAGCCGGTAGGCGGAGACCTGCACCAGGTCGTCGGCGTCGAACGGCCACGAGTCGGCGTCCTCAAGTCGCTCGTCGCCGCCCAGGTAGGGCGCGAGGCCGGTGCGGGTGACGAGCTGGGGGATGACGGGCCGGCCGAGGTAGGCGACGACGTCAGCCTGCGCCTTGCGGATGGCGGTCAGCAGGTCGTCGCGCTGCTCCGCGGTGAGTGGGAGCGGGACACCGAGTTCCTTGGCGACGGCCTCGGGAGAGGTGACGAGGCCCAGCCCGAGGGGCAGGTCCAGGCGGACGGCCTGGTCCTTGACGGGCTGGGCTCCCTCGCTTGGGGTGAAGGCGACGGTGGCCCAGTAGCGGCCGGGCGGCACGTCCGGCAGGGCGAACCGGTACACCCCGGCCCGCAGCCGGGTGGCGGGTCCGCTCGCTCCCACGACAGTGGTGCGGTCGGGCCCGTCGTACAGGGTCAGGCTGGTCACCTGCCCTCCGGCCGGTTCGGGGTCGTAGTGCGCCCCGCCGTACATGGGCTGGTAGTCGAACACCCCCGGTCTCCTTACTGCTCGTTGGCGGCGTCGGCCTGGGCGGCGAGCCGCTGGGCCTGGGCTTCCAGCCGCTCCCGGATGCGCGCGGCGACGCTCTCGGAGAGGTGAGCGCCGGCGGGCTGCAGGAGGCGGTGGACGGGGTTGCGGTGCGGTCCGAGGAACGTCCGCTCGACGAGGCGGACGGTGCACACCAGGACGGAGCCGTACTCGGTGAGGGGCCGGAACACGGCGTCCACATCGGTCGGAGGCTGCTTGGTGGCGTCGTCGAGGATGACCTCGGAGAGGTTGGCGTCGTCGGGGATGACCTCGGTCGGTGAGGCGTACGCAGGCTCGGCGGGGGCCGCCGGGGGCTCCTGCACGGCCGGGGGCTCGAGCGGGGCCGCGTCGGGCGCCTGCGGGGTGCTGTCAGCCGGGACCTTGTCCTTGGCCCCGGGCGTGGTGTCCTCGGTGGTCGCCGGGGTGTCGCCGCCCTCGGGCGTGGTCTCCTCGGCCGTCGCGGCGCTCTCGGCAGCGGCCTTGGAGGCTGCGGTCTTGCGGGTTCGGGTGGTGCCTGCCATGGGTGGCTCCCTCTCGGGGTGTCGGTCCGGTCGGCGCGCACCCTGCACGCTGGGCGGCGCTTGTGTCGCGTCCTACCTCGAGCGGGCTGGCAAGGGCGTACGTCGTTCGCGGGTGGCCCCTACGCCCCGTGCGGAGGGGCCACCCGCTGTGTCGGTCAGGAGTAGGTGAAGCCGCCGTTCTTCGTGACGTTGCCGGAGTCGGCCGCCACGACGACGTTGACGGCGCCGGCCACACCGGCGGGAGTCTTCACGCGCAGCTCGGTGTCGGAGATGCGCCGCAGGTCGGTGCCCGGGGTGGAGCCGAAGTTCACCGCGGTCACACCGGCGAGCCGGGTGCCCTTGATCGTGACGGTGGTGCCGCCCGCGGCCGGGCCGGTGGTCGGGCTGATGGTCGTCACGGTCGCGGCCGGAGTGAAGAGACGGTCGATCTCGGACTGGGGGACGACGGTTCCGGCCTGGTAGAGCAGGTGGCGCCGGGAACCTTCGGGACGCCCGTCACCGGGCCCGTAGGGCTTCGTCTCGTACACGTCCGCGGTGACGCGCATCGGGGTGTCCGGGACGGCGGAGGCGGGGAACGCCGCCTTCGTGATGAGGGTCCCGTCTTCCTTGTAGAGCATGGGCTGGGGTCCTTCCTGGGGTCGGTGGCCGGCGCAGGATGCGGCACCGCGCTGGCTTGAGTCGCGCGCTGTTGGGCGAGGGGGCCGCTTGCACAATTGGGCAAGAATGATCTTGGTGTCGTCCGGCACGGATCCGGTGCCGGGTGACCTTGAGGGGTTACGGCCTTCCGCTGCGGAACTGCTTGCCGGGCCCGCGGCGGCGCGCGTCCTGGGCGCTCTGCAGCTCGCTGAACCGCTTGTCGCCCTGCTTCTTCCGCAGGTGCTTGATGTTGTTCGCTGCGATCCCGACCTTCTGCGGGCCCAGCACGGACACCAGGCACCCCTGCTCGGCCCGTGAGGCGTATCCGGCCTCGGCCAGGGACTCCTCGTCGGGGAAGATGTCGACGTGCCGCTCCACGGTCACGTCGACCAGGTGGTCCTCCCGGCCTCCCAGCGAGTACACCCACTTGAAGTTGTCCGGCGGGTCCGGTTCGACGACCTCACGGAACAGGCTGACGCTCTTGGTGTACGCGTAGAAACGAACGGCCGGCGACGCCCGCATGATCCGCAGCCACGCCTCGGTGTACTCCCGGGAGAAGAAGTCGCCGGCGTCATGGACGCGGACCCAGCGGTCTTGGTACCGCTTGTGCTGCAGCTCGGCAGTCATCTGCGCTTCCCAGCCGGGGAGATCGTCCAGCACCATCATCAGGTTCGCCTCGTGCCGGGCCTTGACGCTCGGGAACCGGTAGGTGCCCTGCCGCGCGTAGCAGAGCGGAGCGCACACCCCAGCTGAGGGGCATGTGTTGTAGTTGCGGCCGTCGGGCAGGGTCCCGGCCCACGCCGGGATGGACCAGTTCCATATGCCCTGCCGCCGTAGGTCACTGTTCTGGGTGAGTAGCCACCGTGGTTTCTCAGTCATGCCCGGACCGTGGGCTTCCCGGGCGGCTTGCGTCGCGTTCAGAGGACCCGCAGGTCGTCCCAGCCGTCCGGGCCGACGCTGAACACGAGCAGGCCGGACGTGGACACCTCGCCGGAGCGGACGGCGTACCAGTCGCTGCCGTTGTCGAGGGTGGGGGCCTGAATCCACAGCCGGCCGTTGCCCATCTGCTGGGCGCGGAAGTGGTGATAGTGGCCGGTGATGAGGATGTCGGCGTCCGCGACGGGCTGGCGGCCGAAGGTCTGCCCGCGCCACCAGTCGCCCGCCTTCTCGGGGCGCGGGTACTGGTGGCCGTGGGCCAGGCCGACGATGCGCCCGGCGATGTCGAGACTGACGGTGTCCCGCCACCGTTCCGGCATGACGAACGAGACGTGCCCGTAGGCGTCTTCGTTGCGGGCGTAGGCGTCGGCGATCTGGGACATGACCTCGATGCCCCAGTCGTCGACGGGCGGGCCGACGGCGTCCTTGCCGCGGCGGACGCGGCCGTGGTTGGAGCCGCAGGTGGCCGCGACGACGCGGCCGAACTTCCCGGCGAGGCGGTCCAGGCCCTCGAAGGTGATGCGCCGGTGGACGCGGACCATCTCGGTCAGGGTCAGGTCGTTGGTGAACGCCTGCTGCGTCGTGTTCTCGAATCCCTCGACGCAGTCGCCGGCGTCGGCCCAGTACGCGACGGTTGGGGCGCGGCCGATGGCCTTGAGGTCTCGGATGTGGTCGTCCAGCCGGTCGAAGCGGTCGGCGACCCGGGCGATGAGCTCTGGGGTGCCCCCGTCTCGGCCCACCTTCCCGGCCTGCGCGTCGGCGTAGACGACGACGAGGGCCCGCTCGGCGGTGTCGACGGCCGGGCGGGGCTTGCGGCGGCGGCGCATCGCGTCCCGGACGAGCGTGTCGACGTCGCCGGCGGACATCCATGCGGGCTCGGCCGGTTCGATGACGTACCGGCAGCGCCATACGGCGCGTGTGACGGCGTCGTCGCCCTGGGCGTCGCGGTGCCAGGCGGCCGGGTCGTGCTTGGCCTCCACGAGCCGGACGCGGAACCCCTCGGGGATGGTGAGGCCCATCTCCTCGATGCGCTGCCGCAGTTCGTCGTCCCCCGCCGGTTGCGTCTCGGCAGGCGGGGCGGTGACGACCATCGTGCCGCCCGGCTCGTACCTGACCCCGGACTCCCAGCCGCGCGGCGGGGCCGGGTGGGCGCGCTGCGTCTGGGGGGCCTGGGTCTGTGCGTGGGCGGCAGGCTCGAGGAGTGCCTGCAGGTCGGTCCTCAGGCTCATCGCTCGCACCGGCATCCGTTGGACTCGCCGCGGCGGCGGTGCCGGGCAACGGTGTAGGCGGTGATGGAGTCACCGTGCCGGCTGAGTGTGTCGGCGATGGCTCTGGCGGTGATGCGGTCGTTGTCCAGAGCCTGGCGGAGGGCTGCCGCGTCGCTGGCGTCGGCGGCGTCCAGGAAGGCCCCGACGCTGCACTGGGGTCCTCGGAATGTGGTGGGCGCGGTGGCGAGTGCCTGCAGCTCGTCCGCGAGGCCCAGAGGCTGCTTCTCGATCATCAGCGTCCCTCTTCGTCGTCGTGATGGTGCTACGTGGGAGGGGGCGCACCCGTGGGCCGGGTGCACCCCCTCACTCCGGCGCGGATCAGCCGGTCGGCTGGGTCCAGGTGCCGATGACGAAGGACTCCGGCCGCGGGACCTCGAGCGCCAGGCGCTCGTCGGCGCGGAAGGTGATCAGGCCCTTCTCGTAGTTGTCCGCGTTCTCCGAGGAGACGGTGACGGAGACGGACTCACGGTCGTGGAGCTGGGCGCCCAGCCCGAACGCGCCGATCAGGAAGTCCTCGTCGGCCATGGCCGTGGTTTCGACGACGTTGAGCCTCCACACCTTCTTCTCGGCGCCGATGGCGACGGCGATGGCGACGCGGAAGGCGCCGTTCTTGTCCTCCTCGACCTCGACGTGCTCCCACATCGTCGGGGACAGGACGATGCCGGTCGGGTCGTACTCGGCGAGCAACGCCTTGGTGATCGCGCGCCGGATCTGGACGCTGTACTGGTCGGTCGCGAGACCGGTGTACTGCTGGACGCCCGGGGTGTTGTAGATGCCGGTGAGGGACTGGCCGTCGCCGACGGAGTGGAGCAGGTCCCAGTCCTCGGCGTACTTCACGCCCTCGACCATGCGCGTGTTGATGAAGGTCTTCAGGCGCGGCTCGTCGGACAGGATGTTCTTGTGCGCGTCGAGCAGGTGCGCGACCTCGGCGACCGGGTACATCACCGGGGTCAGCGTCAGCTTGGACCGGGGCGCGCGGCCCCAGGTGTCGGTGTCGGCGCCGGTGGCCGGCGACGTGCCGTCCGCGGCGTACCGCTCCTTGACCTGGCGGGCGGCGTTGGTCCAGCCGGTCTCTCGCGCGCCGTACAGGACGGCGTTCTTGGTGGTGGACTTCGGGAACAGGTCCCGGATGTGGAACTTCCGGAACGGGCGCTCGGCGATGCCGAGGTTCTGCGCGGAGCCGAGGACCTGGTGGGTCACGGTGCCGGCCGAGAGGGAAAAGATGCTCTTGCCCTCGATGTCGGCGCGGATGTACGGCTTGTCACGGAACTGCTGGGCGGTGGCGGTCTTGAAGGAGCCGGACTCGACGAACAGGTCACCGAGGGACTTCTCCTCGATGCCGGGTCGCTGACCGTAGTGCGTGGCCGCGGCCGGCGGCGCGTCGGGGGCCTCGAGGTACTGCTTGACCTCGATCAGGCCCTGCTCGGCGTCGATGAGGCTCTTGATCTCCGCGGCCTCGCTGGAGACCTTCTTGAAGGCCTTCGCCTGCTCGCTGGAGACGACGAACTGGCCGCCGTCCTCGACCTTGAAGGTCTGGCTGATGCGTTCGGCCTCGGCGGACTTGAGCTGGAGTGCCTTCTGCAGTTCCTCGACACGGCTGGTGGGCATTTGGGTGTCTCTCCCTGTGCTGGGTGCGGTTGACGTGCGTCGCTCGCCCGGCCAGCACCGGGACGCCTCAACGCGAGGCGGAATGGAAAAGGCAGTGGGGTGTTAACGTCGCGCGCTGCCCGCTCAGGACGTCAAGAGCGGGCAGCGCATGGGGTTTGACCTGCGGTTTTTGTTATCGGTGGTGAGGGGTGGCCGTGCGGGTTCGGCACGGGCGGGGGTGCAACTCAGCTTCGTAGCGCAGCGAGTGCGGCCTTCACCTCGTTGGGGTCCAGGCGGACGGTGTCGTCCGGTCCGGGGGCAGGTTCGTCGTCGGGGGTTTGGCCGTCGTCCTCCTCGTCTTCGTCGTCGTCGACGGCCAGGTCGTCGTCGAAGGTCTCTTCGTCCCACAGGTCCAGCCCGAGCGGCATGCTTGCCGCGGAACGGTCGGCGGCCGGGGGCGCGTCCTCGTCGACGTCGAGTCCCTTCGCGGACAGGGCGGCGATCAGTTCCCGGACCTTGTCGCGGACGCCCTCGAGCTGCTCGGGTTCGGCGGTGGAGCTGGTGACCCGGGCGGTGGCGTCGGTGAGGGCCCCGACGGTGGGCTTCACGACGCGGGCGTCGACGTCCTCGTCCATGGTGGCGGCGCGGTGGGCGGTCGTTCCTTCCGGCAGCACGATGGTGGCGAGTTCGACGGGCTGCGGCTGGTCCAGCGTGATGTCGCCCTTGGGGGTGACCGTGTACGGGATCGAGTAGTGCATGGTGCGGCGCCCGTCTTCCTCCCCGTGCACGGACACGATGACGCGGTCCGGGTAGGTGCCCTCGATGCATGTCCACGTACCGCCGTCCTGGTCGAGGAGCTCGCGGATCTTGTCGGCGAGGCGGCCGCGGAACTGTTCCTGCGACTCGGGCAGGGCAGCGTTGGGGGACATAGTGAGGGCCTCCAGGTGGGCGATGTGCTTGCTCTTGGCCTCCAGGACCGTGGAGCGGGCGGACTTGTGCTCGATACGGGGCAGGGTGCGGGCGGCTCGTACGGCGGCGGCCGCGGACTTCTCCTCGTCGCCGCCGAGAGCCTGGAAGCGGGCCATCACCTTGTCGGCGAACTCCTTGGCGTGCGGGGTGGAGCCCTTCGGAGCGGGCGCCTGCGGGAGGGCGGCGCCGGCCAGGAGGTCCCACGGGAAGTCGCGGCACTCCGGCCGCAGCAGCGGCATGTCGGGGAGGGCGGTGATGGGCCACCAGGCGGTGACTTCCGTCGCGTCGCCCTTGGGGTCGTCGGGGTTGGCGACGCGGCGTTCCTTGTGCGGGGTGTTGATGGGCACCGACGACTCGGTGGGGACCACGGCGACGAATCCCCGGTAGATGCCGTTCGGGGCGGTCCACGATCCGACGACGCTGGTGCTTCCGGGCAGGGTCGAGCCGGTCTCCTCGGCCCACTCGCGCAGCGCGGCCGCGAGGGGGTCCTCGTCGTCCTCCAGGTGCCCGCCGGGGATCTCCCACATCCCGGCTGCGGGGTCGTCGTCTTCGAGCGCCCGCTGGATCATCAGCAGCCGGCCGGTGTCGGCGGCCTTCACCGCGAGACCCGCGACCTTGATGGCCTTGTCCTTCGGGGACGTGGCGACGTCGATCTCTACGTGGGAGGGCGTGGTCTTGTACTCGAGTCCGCCCGCATCGACGGCGGACTTCACCTCGAGGCTCCGCGTCAGCGGGTGCGCGCCGTGCAGGACGGGCGAGACCTCGTACAGGTCCAGGTGGTGGATGACGCGGACGCCGTCGCCACGGAGGCTGGCGCTGGCCTCGGGCACCCGGTAGCCGATGGAGAACGCCGCCTGCTTGTGCTCGTGCCACTGCCGGACCTGCTCGTAGGCGTCGCGGCCCTGCCGGGTGCGGAGGTTGTAGAGCACCGTGGCGACGAGAGCGCCGGCCTCCGCAGGCCAGTCCTCAAGGTCGGGGATGTCAGCGAAACGGGGGTCGCCGGGCAGCCACTCCTCGCACTCGATGATGACCCCGACGGGGTCCTTCCACCCGTGGTGCCAAACGGTTTTGACGGGGCGGGTGGCCAAAGTGCGGGCGAAGGCGCCGGGCATGATGAGGTCGTTGACCTCGTCGACCACGCCGGTGACGGCGTAGATTGCCCGGCTGGTGCCTCGCTGTGTGGTGCTGGGGCGTGCGGATCTGGACGGTGGAGCAGCGGTCGGCACGGCGGGAAACCTCCGGCGGTGGACAGTGGGCCGCCGGGCACCGTGCCGTCAGTGCGCGCCTACTGTCCTGCGCTGGCCGCTGTGGAGCGCTGGGCCTTGCTCTCGGCTGCGGAGCGGGCCATGGTCCAGCCCTTGGTCCAGTAGCGGTGTCCGAACTGCTGCTCCGCGTCGCCGTACATGTTGTACGGGCAGGCGTCGGAGGGGTCTCCGGCCTCGTACGCGGCCTTGCCTTCGTTGAGCCGGTCCTGGAAGGTCTGGCGGTCGAGCTGCACTCTCGGATCTCCTTACTGGCTCGAGAACATCGGGTCCTGGACGCCGCGGCCGTCGGCTGGCGCCGGGTCGTCCGGCCCGGCCTGGCCGGCGGAGCCGTCGCCCCCTTCGGGCCCGTGCGTGCGGGTCAGCTGCGCCCCGTCCACGTCGGTCGCCCACGCGTCGGCGTCGGTGTAGCGCCACACTTGGCCGTCGCTGTCACGGACCCATCCGGTCAGTGTGCCGTCCGGCGCCTGGTCGAGCCAAGCCTGTTCCCCGCCGCTGCCGCTGTAGGCGGCGAAGGCGTCGTCAGGGTCGGTCTCGTCGCCCTCGCTGTAGAGATCCCCCGCCCAGGGGCGGGAGTCGTCGTCGGGGTGCGCCGGGGCCTCGCTCGGCTCCTGGGGGTTCGCTCCGTCCGGTGGCGCGTCCTCCACCGGAGGCGCCGCCGTGTCGCTCTCCGAGGCGGCGGGTTCCCCTTCGGGAACGGCGGGCGCGGCCGCCGGGTTCTCGGGCAGGTCCTCCTCGTCGGACAGGTCGCTGTCGGAGCCGCCGGGGCCGTCCTCGTCGAGCGAGGCCTCTTCGATGCCCGCGTTCTCCTCGTTCTCGTCGTCTTCCTCCCCGAACGGTTTACCGCCCTGAGGGAGAGCCTTGATGGCGAATCCGTATCTGGTCACGGGCGGAGGATGACGGGCGGAGCCGCTTGTGTCCCTCCGAGAACCGAAGACCGCCGAACTGACGTCTGCCCGTGCATAACGAGTGAGAGGTCACATGCCCCGATCGCCGCGCCCGCGCTTACGTGTACGTCAGTCGCCGCCCCGCCCGCCGATCCGCCCCCGGTCTGCAACACCTCAGTCCGCGCCCGCTTCACGGATACGCAGGGGGCTGCGCTCCGCCCGATCCTGGTACGGCAGCGTGGACTGGGCCAAACACACGACAGTCGTTGCCGCCATGGTTGCCGCTGCAGGTCTCGGGGTGACCGCATGGGGCACGCTCATATCGGCCCGGGTGGCGGAGGACCAGCTCGTGCAGTCCAAGGTGCAGAGCGAGGAACGCACCAGACGGCAGGCAAGTCGCATCACCTACTGGGAGGAGGGGGACGAGGCCACGGTTGTCGCCAACCGGTCCTTGGACCCCGTGAATCTTTATTTGACCGTGAACTACTTCCACGCGGCGGAAGACCCCAATGACGCGGGAAGAGGCCAGGTACTGGTCGCCGTGGGCACTCTGCCGCCGTGCAGCCGACTTGCCATACCTGAAGCCCAGCTGGAGGGAGTCATTCCCAATGAGGAACGGGAAGGCTTCTATGTGTTCTCGGTGTCTGAAATCAGCTTCACCGACACATACGGTCAGCGCTGGACGAGGGATATTGACGGCACCCTCACCCATGGCTGGCCCGAGCTGCCCAACCGGGAGCTTGGTGACGTGCGCGAGTTCATGAAATGGCTAAAGGGCGCGTCACGCAAGATGTCTGCCCTAGATGAGTGCGGGGCAGCAACGTAGGAGCCGCACACGCCTTCAAGATCGTTCTTGCACAATTGTGCAAGCGGCCGGGTCACCGGGGGATATGGGCCTGCCGTGAGGTGCCGGGCCCTTCGTCTATGACGTCGGTGTACTGGCGCAGCACCGCGAGGACGGTCCCCTCATCGTCCCCGGCGACCGTGCGCACGGGCCCGGTCGGGGACAGGGAGACGGGTCCGCCCTGATGCAGCTCAACCAGGGCGGCGGCGCGGTGCGACCCGATCACCGGGCGGTCGGCCCGCCCGGTGATCTGCACTGTGTAGGTCGCCCCGTCATCGAACGCGCCGGTGACGGTGAACGGCATCATGCCCTCCTCATCGTGTGGCGAGCAGGCCAAGAAGGAACGCCCGCAGGTCGTCGTCCTGGTACCAGTCGCCGCTGAACATCGCCTGTACCGATCGGGCGAGACTGTCACCGGTTTCCGGTTGCGTCTGCTGCCGCCGCAGAAGCCTGGCCAGTGCGCTGCGCCGCATCTGGCGGGCGCCGGGCCGGCCGGTGTGGGTGCGGGTGAACCAGTACGCGCGCTGGGCGGCGTCCAGGTCCCCGAGGTGCTGGGCGAGGTGCTGCGCCAGGGCGTGTCCGGCGGTGCCCAGTCCGTCGTCTGCCAAGTCCGCGACCGTGATTCGCTGCCCGTCAGCCTCGTACCGGCCCTGGGTGCCGTTCACGGCCGTCACGCGGCGCGCGGCCGGAGTGTTGAGCCACGCGCGCGGGATGAGGCGCTGTACGCCCCGTACGGCCCGTTCGGCGTCCTGGTCGGTGTCCGGGCCGAACACGATCGCGGCGTTCCCCTCGGGGCCCATGTCGCGGATGTCAGCCAGGGCCGCGGCCACGGCGTCGGGCACCGCGGCGGCGTACCGCGCCCGCAGGTCGGCGTACTCCCGGCGGGCGGTCGACAGCTCAGCGCGGGCCGCCGTGATCTCGACCTCGAGGTCGGGGTCGTCGGGGATGGTCGCGCTGCTGCGTGCGGCCTGCAGGTTGACCAGGCGTCGCTCGCTGGTGGCCACGTAGTCGTCCATGTGCTGCAGCGTGGCGTGCGGGTCGTCGCCGAAGTCGTCGCCCAGTGCGGCGGACAGTCGACGGGTCACGTCCTGGTCGACGTCGCTGCCGGCCGCTCGCAGGGCCGCCATGTGGCGGAGCGCGGTCAGGCCGGGGCCGCCGTCGGCCGCCCGGTCCGGTGCCCACTGGATGCGGTCGGAGCGGTCCGGGAGACGGCCCGCGGTGAGCTGCCCCCACGTCGTCGGCCGCCAGAAGGTGACGCGACGCTGCGACTGCCCGAACCGGCCCGGCTCCGGCATGAGTCCGACCCAGTGGGAGACCCGCGCGGCCAGCGAGTCGCCGTCCGCGTCTGGGAGGTTCACCGCGCGGTGGAGGCGCGCCAGGCGGCGGGACTCCGGCCACTGACGGACGCGGCGGGCCAGGCGCCCGAGGAAGGCCCGCAGTCGGGCCAGGCGCTCCCGGGCGCTGCGGTACTTCTCGGCGATCTTCCGGGCGCCGATCCGTACCAGTTCCGCCAGGCGCTTGGCCAGGCGGATCAGGGCGGCGACGATCCGGGCGAGGAGGCCCGGCCGGCGACCGGCGTCCGGGGAGGCCGCAGCGACCCGGGCGGCGATCCGACGCGCGGTGGCCTGCCGGGTCCCGGCCATGTGCTGGGTGAGGGCGGCCACGATCCGCTCGGCGTCGCCCGGGTCGACGCCTGCGGCCTGGAGCTGCTGCAGGACCGCGTTCACCGCGTCATCGGCGTGCCCGGTGACTGCCCGGGTGATGTCCGGGTCGGCGTCGCCGTCGGTCGTCGACGGGCGGCCGGCGACCTGGTCCGGGATGAGACGCAGCAGGTCCCGGGCGCGGGCCGCCAGGTCCTCGTCGCTCTCGCCGTCCAAGGGCTCGAGGTCGTTGATGGTGCGCAGCGCTGCCCGCACGGTGTCCGCGTGCGCCTGCGCGCGGGTCTCGCGCAGGCGCCGCTGAGCATCGGCGCGGTCCCGGCCGGTGATACCGGCGGCATCGAGCTGCACGGACCCGTCACGACGCACGGCCTGACGGGCATCGCGGAGGGCCTCGTCGGTGAGGCGCTGGGCGATCTGCTCGCGCAGGGCGTGGATGTCGCCGGGCGGCTCAGTACCCGCGATGGCCTCGTCGATGATGCGGGCGACCATGCTGCGGCCGTGGCCGTCGGCGATCCGGTCGACGTCGGACTGCGGTACCTGGTTCGGGTCGCGCGGTGCACCGACCGGCGGGAGGGCCGGGGTGGGCCGGTTCCGGTCGTAGACGTTCACCGCGCGGCCGGCGTGCAGACCGAAGTCGTGCACGTTGCCGTCCTCGTCGATGCCGGTGAGCTGCATCCACCAGCCGTTGCGCTGCGGCTCGCTGATGAGGGTCAGCCGCCGGTGGCCGTTGAACTGGTAGCCGGCGCGGCTGACGGGCGCGTCGATGACGTCGCCGACGCGGAGGTTCCCCGGCTTCACCCGGGCAACGGGCTGCGAGGGCGCGCTCGGAGTATCGGGCGTCTCAGGGGTGTCGGGGGTGTTGGGGGCCTCCGGGGTGTCGACGTCGTCGTCGGGCGGGGTGACGGGCTCCGGCTCGGGCTCCGGAAGCTGCCACACGGGCATGGCTCCGTGGACGATCCGTCGGCGCCACTGCTGGTCTTCGTCCTCGAGGAGGAAGCTGCGGACGCCGCCGGGGCCGTCTTCGGCGTCGATGACGCGGAAGACACGCACCTGGTCGCCGTGGCGCTCGTCGGGCATGGCCACCAGGTCGCCCTCGCCGATCTGCGCGGCGTTGGACGGGCGGGGACGGTTCAGTCCCGGGGGCGGGGTCCGGCCGGCGGCGCGGTCGAGGTGGTCCGCGGCCCGCAGGGCGGCACGGCCCTCGGGCGTCGACGGGTCCGCGGCCTCGCGGAGCTGCGCGGCGAGCGCCGACGCCTGCTCCGGGGTGACGGGAAGGTCCGCGGTGATCCGTACGGCGGCCTGGTGGGCGTCCGGATCGTCGTCCGGGCCTGCGGCGTGGTCGCCGATGACGTCTCGGTCGCCCGCGTCGAGCTCCGGGTCGACGGTCGGCCCGGTGACCGGGGCGATGGGTTCGGGAGCCGGGTGGACGACCAGGTCGTCGTCCGGCTCCGGGGCGTCGTCCGGGCCGAGGTCCGGTGCGCCACCGTCCGGGCCCTGGGCGCGGGAGAACACCGCGCGGGCGTCGACGTCGAGCTCGCCTATCTCGCCGGTGGTGGTGTCGGCGTACTCGATGGTGACGCGGTCTCCGTCGCGGCGGGTCCCGGTGATGGCGGCCGCGGACAGAGTGCCGTCGACGTCCAGGAGCACGACGTCGCCTTCCTTGAGGTCGGCGGCCGCCGGTTCGTCGACGCTGGCCACGGCGTCGGGTTCGGGGACGTCGTCGCGGACTTCCCCGGTGACTCGCAGGTCGCCGGCGCTCCGGGTGATCTTCCCCTGGGCGGTGGCGATGGTGACGTTGTCGCCGTCGATGCCGTCGACGGGGCCCAGAAGGGCGCCGTCTGCGTCGGCGACGACGTCGTTCATGCGGACCTGGCGGCCGTCGGTCGTCCAGCCGTCCGGGCGTACGGCATGGGTGACCGTGAGGGACGTCGGGGTGACGCCGTCCTCGATGTCGTCGTCCCAGCGCACCGACACGGTGGTGTCGGTGGCTCCGGTGACGGTGCCCTCCTGGGTGCGGATACCGCGCACACCCGTGACCGTGCTGCCCGGGAAGAGAGCGCGGCCGTTACGGTCCGCCGGGACCCGGTCCGGCAGGTTGCCGGACCGTACGGAGCTCTGGGCACCGTTGACCGGCGAGCCGGGCGCGACATCGTCCGGCGCCTCAGCGCGCGCGGCGGCGGCGTTGAGCGTCGTGTAGACGTTCCCGGCGGCCCCGGTGCCGTCCGGGTTATCGGTGACCCAGGTACGCCACATCTGCTCGGTGCGGCCGCGGCGGGTGACGTCCACGCGCTGGGGTGCGGTGTAGACGTACCCGGCGCGCTGAACGGTCTTGCCGCGCTTGGTGGTGCCGTCCATGCGGACCATGTCGCCGGGGACCAGGTCCTCAACGCGGGCCCAGTGGGCGGGCTGCCCACCGATCGGCTCCGGGGGTGCTTCCGGGTCGGGGTCAGGGGCGGCCGCCGGCCGGGGGGTGTCCTCCGGGGCGTTCACGGGCGCGGCGCCGGCCGGCGCCGCGGGAGACGGGGCATCGCTGTTGGGCTGCGGCTCGTCGCCGCCCCGGGGCCGCTCCCGGTCCCGGTCACCACCGAGCGCCTCAAGAATGTGCCGCGCCCAGAACTCGCGGGTGTTCAGGTCCTGGCGGGCCTCGCGCTGCTCCCCGCGGGCGGCCTCGGGCAGTGCGTCCCGCAGCCACGCGAAGTCGTCGCGTGCCTGCGCGAGATCCTCCCGCAGGTCCCCGCTGGGAGAGCGCTGGTCACGGAAGGCGTCGACCAGCCCGGACAGTCGGGCGTGACGGTCGCGGGCCTCGTGGCTGTCAGTCAGGGAAGCGGGCAGCTCCGGCAGTTCCCGGGTCATCCCGGCCAGATTGACCGTCACGGTGTCCCAGACGTCATCGCTCGGGTTCGCCGGGTCTGCGGGGCCGTCCTGCAGGGCCCGGACCACCAGGTTGGCGAGGGCGGTGTCACGGCTCCGGGAACGGCTGATCCGGGAGTTGTCCAGCCCGAAGAACGGCCTCGCGTCCCACATCGAGTTGCCGCTGATGCTGCGGATGGTGCCGATCTGCTGGCCGTCGAGCCACACAGACTCGGCTCCGTTGCCGCTGGGCCGAACCTCGGCCCGGTCGGCGAACTCCTGCATCCTGTCGCGCCCGCCGAAGCGGAAGGCCGCTTCGTCTTCGCTCTCAACGGTCATGGCGTTGAACGGCGGTGCGGGAACGACGTCGGCAGCGGTGAAGGAGGCGCTGTCGTCGGCAGCGGTGTCCCCACCCTCGGGCGTGCTGTCCCCGCCGCTGGCGGCGCGACGCTCCTTTTCGTACTCGTCCCCCGCCGCACGATCGTCGTTGCGGCGCTGCTGCTTCCACTCGTTGAAGGTGACGCGGCCGCCGTTGTTGTCGAACCACTCCTGCAGTTCCTCGCTGGCGTACTTGCGCCACCGGTCGCCGGACATGCTGCCGCCGGAGAACAGCTCGGTCTCGCTGACCGAGCCGTTGTACTTGTACTCGCGCGTGAAGAAGTAGCCGTTCGTGAAGTCGATCGCCTGACGGAGCCGGGCCTCGTTCCAGTCGGCGAACTCGGCGTACAGAGCGCGGTCCTTCTCACGCTGCCGGTACTGCGGGTACGTCAGCCGTCCGTGGCCAGGAGACGACTCGTCGCCGTCGAACCAGAGCTTCAGCTCGTCCGAGGCCAGTTCCTTCGCCCGCTTGTTGCTGTATTTACGGCCGGAGAACACATCCCGGGGGTCGACGCCGGCGGCCTCGGCCTCGGGGCTGAGCATCCGGCCCCCGGTGGCCTCCATCGCGGCCTGGAAACGCTCCTCGTCGAGGGCGTCGAACTCGCGGCGCAGTTGCCCGGGACCGTTGGGGGCGGGCTGGGTGACGTCGGTGTCGCCGAAGCGGAGGGCCTCGTCCATGGCGCGGCTGCGCCGCTCGGCGTCCTCGGCGTCCACGGGCGGGGTGTCCGGCACGGCCGCGCGGATCCGCTCGTCGACGTAGCCGTCACGGCGGTCCATCTCCGCCATGACGCGCAGCTCGTCCTCCGGCCCCAGACCGCGCGTGTAGGCGGCCTCGAGGTCCGAGTCGCTCAGGGTGGTGAGATCCTCGGGCAGGTCGAAGGCGCCGCTGCGCTCCTGCTCGTAGTCGTCGCGCACCGCGCGCAGGGCCTGGGGCAGGTTGCGGCCTTCCCCGTCACGCCAGGCGGCCACGCTCGCCGGGCCCCACGGCTCGTGCCAGTCGAAGGGGTCACCGTTGCGGTCGGTGATCTCCTCGAACCGTCCGGCCAGCTCCTGCGCCTGGTCGGGGTCGTCGGACGCCAGGGTGAGACCGGGCAGGTTCGTGCCGTTACGGGCCTGGGCGAAGCGCCACACGGTGGTGCCGTCGTCCTGCTGCTCCGGGTACACCGCCAGGCCACTGTCGGGCGACAGGGCCAGGCCCTCGCGCGACGCCAGGTCGGCCAGGAGGGCGCGTCGCTCGGGGGTGTCCTCCTCCGCAGTGAGCCCGTCGCCGTTCCTCCAGGCGTTGCGCAGGGAGTCGACGTCACGGTGCCGGGGACGCCCGGCGCGAACGCCGTCTTCGCCTCCGTCGCCACTGCCGTCCCCGTCCCCGTCCCCGTCGTCGTTGTCGGAGAAGTCGGGCAGGTTCAGGTGCGGCAGGCCAGGCCCGCCGGGGCCGCCTCCGCCAGGACCGCCGTCGCCGCTGCGGTCACGCCGCCGGCGACGACGCCGGTGCCGATCGTCGTTCTCTTCCTCGCGGTCTGCCGCCGGGGCAGTCTGCTCGTCGTCCTCCCTGTCCGGGCCGTCGCCCTCTTCGTCGTTGTCGCTGTCCTCGGGCGTGCCGGGCGCGCCCGCGCCGCCTCCGTCCGGCGCCCCGTCCGGGTCGGCCGCGCTGCCGTCCGGGTCGCGGTCGCTGTCGCGGCGTCGGCGGTTCTGCTCGTCGTCGCGCTGCTCGTCGTCCTGGCCGCCGCGCTGCTCGTCATCGTTGCCCGGGACGGCTCCGCTCGAGGTCTCCTCCCGATCATCGCCGGGCCCGGTGGAGGTGTCGTCGTCCCGGCGGTCGTCCTGCTCACCGCGGGCCACGCGGGCAGCACGACGGAACCGGTCAGCAGCGAGTTCACCCTGGGGGCCAGCAAGCTCGTACTGCTCCGCCAGTGCATCCATGCGGTCGGCGACGTCGCGCAGCTCCGCGTCACGGTCGTCAGCCGAGTCGGCCCGGCGCAGACGCTCGTCGAGCTCCTGCATCTCCGGCAGCGAGTCGCCACCCACCGCATTCATGCCGTCGCCGAACAACTCCCGGGCGCGCGCCGCCTGGTCGTCGTTGTCCCGGCTGTCCGCATCGCTCTCTCCGGGCCGCGGCCGGCGGAACGCCTCGGGACGGCCGGCCGAGTTCCGCAGGTGCAGGGACCGCACGAGCTGCCTGGTGGTCTTGCCGTGATGGGCGTCTGTGACCTCGGGCGTTTCCTCGGTCCGGACCTGCCACATTGAATCGACCGCGAAGGGGAAGAAGGCGCCGCGGGCGAGCGGATCGGGCTTCGCCGGCTCCTCGACCCGCGCACGCGTCGTCGTACCGGCAGTACGCGGACGCTTCCCGGTCGGACTCGGATCGACGTCCAGGACGGAGATGTCATCCCCGGCCTGCATGTCCGCCGGGTCCACCGGGATCGTGTAGCCGTCCGCCTCCTGCCGGGCGCGCCACTCGTCGTAGTAGGCATCGATCGCATTCGCGCCGCGGAGGTGCCGGGCCGCATCCTGCTGCCAGCGACGGTTGACCCCCTCGGCATCGCCCTGCGCGGCGATGCGCTCGGCGACGGCCCCGCCCAGGGTTTCCCCGTTGGGGCCGCGGAACGATCGCGCGCGTTCTGCCGCACCCGGTGCGTCCCACGGCACGGGGTTGCCATCGGCGTCCCGGACGGCTTCCAGAATCCGCGCCTGTGCGCGAGCGTCGTCACGGTCGAACGCGCGGGCAAGCACCGTCATGGACCCCGGCGCGACGACTGCCCACGAGGCACCGGTGTCGTTGGCGGTCTGCAGGATGGCCAGGCGGCCGCCCTCGGACAGCTCGAGCGTGTCGGTGTCGGCGTTCGTTGCTTTCTGGCTGCGGCTGTTCGCCGGCAGCACCAGGTCGGGGTGCGACGTCGGGTCCAGGTCGCCGCGCTTCCAGCGTTCCCGCACCTCCTCAACGTCCGAGAAGCGGCCACCGCCGGGGACAGCGGCTGTCGCAGGTTCCGGACCGTCCAGGTTCGGGGCATCCGCATCGCGTGCCTCGTCGTCCTCGGGCACGGCAACGATCTTGCTCGGGGGGAAGGCGATCTGCTGGCGCTTGACCTTCCAGTAGCCCTCTCGGCCGTTAGCCGGCCCCTCCACCACGACGTTCATGTGCACGGGCTTGCCGTCGCCGCCGCGTGCAACGATGCGGTAGCGGCCGCCAGGGCGGGGTTGAATGTCGGAACCGTCAACGGCCCGCCAGCCCTCCGGGACGGCCACCCTGGACGCCTTGCGCTGTTCGTCGAGGGTCTCGATCCGGCGCGCCAGGTCAGAGGTGTCCCCCCGCCCGGGGTTGCCTTCTGGCAACTGTTCCACCAGGTCGTTCTCGCGGAGTATCGCGAACTCGCGCCGAACAGTGTCCTTGCCCCTCAGCCGCACATTCGACTCGACCTCAACGCGAACCCTGCCGGTCCTGAGGTGCGTAGCCAGGACGACGCGCCCCACCATGTGCTGCGGCTCGTTGTAGATGGGGTCTGGTTCAACAAGGTGCACCCAGTCCCCGACCTGAACCTCGGACGCGGGCACCATGACGCCGTCGTAGCGCTGCCTCAGCTCCGCGTAGTCGTCGGGCGGCTCCGTCACATCAGGTTGGAAATCAGGGTGCTCGAGCGCCCGCTGGGCCTTGAGGTGGGCTGCCTTCGCCCACGATCGCCTGCTGTATGTCTCATACGGCAGATCCGGGTTCGAGAACTGCTCCTCGAGCCACGCAGTCTCGGCCACGAGGTGGCGGAGATCGCCCTGCAGGACCTCGAACTGTCCCTCCTCAAGTCGACGAATCAGCTCCTGGATGTTGAGCATGCGCCGCTTGTCGTCGATGCCGTCGGAGTGGCGTCGCAGGGTCGCGACGTCGTCTCCGATGTCGCCCATGCGGGTACGCAGCTCCCGCCGCCATGCGGGAGTCGTGTCCGGCTGGGCGCCATTGCTGGCCACCTGGTTGCGGTTCTGCTCCTCACGGGCGCGATCGTCGTTCGCCTGGCGCGCGTCGATGTGGTGCACGAGCGCGGCGGTTGCGTCGGCACGGCTCTTGTACTCGGCGGGCGACGTCTCACCGCCTGCGTTGGTCCACCGCCACTTCCGGGCACGCTGCTGGACGGTGCCGGCGTCGTTGCCATCGACGGTCACCGGGTAAGAGCCGTCGTCGTTCCTCTTGCCGAGCACAGCCCGCGTGAGGGCCGCGTCCCGCTCCTGCTTCTCCTTCTCCCGCTTCTCTCTGTCCTGGCGGGCCACGCTGCGCTTGCGGTTCTCCTCAAGGAGGGCACCGCGGCGGTCAGCGATGTCGAAGGTGGCTTGCTGCGCCTCGACGGTGGGCAGCAGCGGCCCTTCCCCGGTGCGCATGAGGTGCCGCTCCCGCCACTCCTTGAGAGCCCCGAGCTCTGCCTCGATGTCCGCGTCGTCCATGTCTGCCGGGGCCGTCGGCCCGATGGGGGCGTCCGGGACGGTGGCGGGGTTGGTGTTGTTGCGGTCGCCGGGCTGGCCAGGGCGTTGCCAGGCATCCCACTGCTCGGGGGTGAAGCGCTCGATGAGACCGCGCGGCGGCATCGTGACCGTGAGCTGGCCGGCCTCGTTCTCCCACTGCTGCCGGTCGTCGTTCCAGCGGTGCGGCTGGTAGGTGACCAGGGTGCGTCCCTGCTCGCCGGAAGCGGAGGAGGGGCGGCCTCGGAGGGTGCCGTAGTACGGGGCGAGACCTCCCTCGCGGTCGGCGGGGTTCACCGCGTCGAACCGGACGAGTTCGCCGTCCTGGACGTCCCAGGGGTGGAACAGCGTGCCCCCATTGGGGCCGTTTCCCTGGGGCTCCGGTTCTCGCTCGGGCAGCGCGTCGAGCGCGCGGTCCAAGTCCTGGCCCAGCTCGAGCAGGCGCGCGCGTACGTCCCGCGCCCCGTCGGGGTCCGGCAGGAAGTTGCCGAGCAGCCGCCCGGCGATGTAGTCGAGTTGCGCACGGACGCGCCGCAGGTCCTCGCGGTCGTCGCCGGTCGGCGGGTCCCCGGCAAGGATGCCGTCCAGGGACTCCCGGATGTGGGCGTAGTCCGAGCGGATGCGCCGGACCTGGTGTTTGTCCTGGCTGGACAGACCGGCCATCTTCGGCAGGGCCGGAAGCTCGGGCAGCTGGTCGAGAACGGTGCGAGCGGTGCCCGCCTCGTCGACCGGGGTGTCGGGCGTCTCGGGGGCGTCGTCGGCGTTGGCGGGTGCGTCCTCGTTCTCGGGTGCGCCAGAGTCCGGGGCCTCGGGCGCACCGTTGTCGATCAGGTCCGGGGTGCCGAACTCGTCCGTGGGACGGGGCGCGTTCTGGTCCGGGGAGGGCTGCGGCCGCTCGTCTTGGCCGAAGTCGTCCGGGGTCATCTGCTGCCACGGCAGGCCTTCGCCGGCCTCGCTGCGCTCCCGTTCCGGCACTGTGCCCGGCTTGGAGGCGCCGAAGGTGGCGTCGGCGCGCGAGACCTCGATGTCGATGTCCTCGTCGCCGCGACGGCCGGTGATGTGCACCTGGCCCATCTCGCCCCGGCGGACCTCGGAAACCTCGAGCGGCTCCGACCAGCCGGTCACAGTGCGGCCGCGGCCGTTCTCAGCAGGGCCAAGTTCAGGGATGCGGATCGAGTGGCCCGGCTGGACGTCGTCCCACGCCGAGTGCTTCCAGCCCTCTCCGGCCCGCTCGTTGCGGCGGTCGGTGAGCTGGTTGAGCGCGGTGATGGCGGCCGCGCGAGTCGGGTAGGTGCGGGCAGCGCCCCGACCGTCGGAAGGGCTTCGGCCGTCGCGGTCGACGAACAGCCACTTCCCTCGCTTCTCCTGGTAGACGATGCCGATGGGCTCGCCGTCCCGGCCCTGGATCTGCTGGCCCTTCTTTGCGGCGATGCGCTCCGGGTCACGAACAAGCTCAGAGCCGGCGCGGCGCGCAGACTCGTCGCGGCGGCGGGCGTAGGTCCGCTCAGACTGGGTCGTCTGGAGAGCCTGTATGCGGGCCGAGACCTGCCGGCGAACGGTCCGGTTCGCTGGATCGTTGCCCGTGGGCAGGGTGGCAGCGCGCAGCTGCTCAAGTTCTGCCGCGATCTCTGCGTCCCGCATGCGGACCGGGTCGATGGACTGCGGGCGCGGCGTGCCGTCGTCGGCTGGCGCGTCGAGCATCGTCCTGATCTCGTTGCCGCGGCGGCGAGCCAGCACGCTGTCGTACGCCGTCTTCCCACGAGACTGCAGGCGCAGGTTCTTCGGGCCGACAGAGTCGACCGTGTCCCAGTGCCAGCCGGTCCACACCTCGTCGCCCGGCTGGAAGTCGGTGAGTGCCCACGTCCCCGGCGGGGCGTAGTACCGCCCCTTGAGTGCCTCGCGCTGCTCCTCGGTCAGGTCAGGCTTCTCGATGTCCTCCTCGGGGGCCTGGTAGGCGATGTTCTGCCGGTCCAGCCACTCCCTGAGCCTCCGTACGCGCTCCTCGCGCCGGGACAGGGTCCAGTTGCTGGGCAGGTAGAAGAACCGCGGCTGCGTCCGGTCTCGGCTGGCCTTGAAACCCAGGCTCCGCAGCGCCGCGAACTCGGCGTCGCTGACCATGCCGTTCGGCGTGGGGAAGCGGACGACGGTGCCGGTGCCGCTGTGCTCGATGGTGACCTGGTCCGGGACTGCCGCAGGCTCGGTCTCCGCATCCGGCGCGGTGGCGTTCTCCGGCTCCTCCGCTTCCGGGCGGTCGTCCGGTGTTTCGCTCTGCTGTGCGTCTGCTGCCGGGGCGTCGTTCTCGGGTGCGTCGGCGGCCGGAGCGTCCCCCTCAGGGGCGTTGGCGTCGGGTCCGTCGTCCTCGGGGCCGTTCGTCTCGGGTACCTCGGGGGCGTCCTCGTCCGGGTGCAGTACCCGCAGTTCCTTGTCCGCAGCCAGGAAGTGCTCGCGGCCGTCGCCGTCGACGACGCGGATACGGCCGCGCGGGGTGCGCAGCGGCTGCTCCGCCACGGTGTGGGTGCGGCCGTCTGCGTCGACGAACCGGTCGCCGACCTTGAAGTCGGCGGGCTTACGGGACTGCGGCGGGCGCAGCCGGGTGGTGTCGCGGCCCTCGGCGGCGGCGATCATGTCCGGGGTGCCGAAGGCGTCGTCGGCCTGGTCCTCCGGGTTGTTCGGATCGGCGACGAACCGCTGCTGCTCCTCGGGCTCGACGTCGAACAGACCGCCCGGCTCCTCCGCGGGCTGCGGCTTCGGCTTCGGCTCCTCCTTCGGTTTCCGGCCTGCGCGGCGTGCTTCCTCGGCTTCCAGGACCCGCAGGCGGGTGCGGTCGACGCCCGACAGCTCCCCGCCGTTGGCCATCTCCCGCTCCATCAGGGAGACGATCTCGTCGCGGATCTCTCCGTCCTCCATCGTGGACGGGGCCTTGGCATCGTTGGCAGCGGCTGCAGGCGCGTTGACCTCGTCCGGGGTGAGAGTGACCTCGTCCGGGGTGGCCGTCTCGCTGGCGTCAGGGCTCGGCGCCTCCGCGTCTCTCTCGGCCCGCTTCTTCCGTGCCTCCTCGTCTGCGGCGTCGATGCGCTTGGCGTAGTTGTTGTATCCGCGGATCTCGTGCGGTTCGGCGTCTCCACCATCGCCGGACAGCGGCATGGCCTGCAGGAGCAGGTCGTGGTGCACGTCCATCGGGGCGGTCACCTGGAGTGTGCCGTCCTTGCGGCGCTTGGCCTCGGTCAGCGCCTTACGGGTGTCCGGGTCCTTCCCGTCCCAGGTGTCCGGCTCGAGCAGCCATCCCGCGACGGCCGCGGGCATGGTCAGCGTCACCAGGTTGTCCGGGCTCCAGTCGGATTCGAGGCGCTCCTCCTCCGCCGGCTTGTCGCCGCTCGTCTCCGGGGCGGTGGTCTCCGGGGTGTCCGTCTTCTTCTGCTTCTTCGCCCTGATCGCGCGGGAGTCAGCTTCGAACCGGTCGGCGTTGTCGTCCAGGCGTGTCTCGAGACGCTGGAGCGCCTGCTGCAGGTCTCGGCCGAGGTTCTCGGTGTCGAGGTCGTCGAGCGCGGTCAGAGCACCGCGCATCGCCTCAGCGTTCTGGTGGTAGCCGTCGGCGCCCTTGGGAGAGTCGGTGACGTTCTGCATGTGCTGCGCCAGGGCGCGGAACTGCTCGGGTGCTCCGTCCGGCCACTGCCTCTTGGCGAGCTCGTCGACGTCGGCCCAGTCCTTGAGGATCGCGGCGGCCGCGCGCTTGGCGTCGGTGCTGTTGGGGTGCTGCTGCATGCGGGTGAGGGCGTCGCGCTGCACGTCCTCGGGGTGGCGGCGGGACCGCGGGATGACGTTCATCGTGTCGCCGGGGCTGGCGCCGAACTGTTCGGTCTCGCGGCGGCCGCCGAGGCTGCGGGTGGTGAAGGTACGGCCTCCCGGGTAGCGACGCACCTCCGTGACGACGTGCCCGAACTGCCCGCCCGCGACGATGTCACCGACGCGGACCCGGTCGGCTCGGACCTTCTCCGGGGCGAAGCCCTCGGTGTGCCCCGTCACCGTGTACTGCTTGGGGGCGCGCATGAGTCGCACGCTCTCCCCGGACGCCATGACCGAGCGGTCCGGGCCGGTGAGGGTGACGTCGAGCAGCGCCGTCGACCGGCCGGAGCCGTAGTCGTAGGTCGGGGCGACAGTGCCCTCTACAGTGACCGTGCCCGGCTTGCGCTGGTCGCGGGTACTCTCCGGCCACTCGATGTCTGCGCTGCGGACGGTGACCTGCACCCGGTCACCCGGCTTGAGGTCGCGGGGGCTCACGGTCTTCGCGGAGGAGTCGCCGGCCGGGGCGGCACTGTCCTGGGTCTTGCGGGAGGTGTCGAACTCCTGTCGGGCCCGCTGGATGGCGGCCTGGATGTTCTCGCCCTTGGTCGAACGCCAGGTGCGGGCGGCCTGGTCGAGCTCCGGGTCGGAGAAGTCGAACCCCGGGGGTGGCCCAACCTTCCGCTTGGCGCCCTCGGTAGGAGCGGTGACCGCGAGGTGCCGGGCGAACTGCTCGGCCTCTTCCGCAGTGGCGAAGTCGCCAGCCATGTCCATGCGCTGCCCGGTGCCGGTGGCCGTCAGGGACCACCGTCCGTCGTCGTTGCGCAGGATGGCCAGCGCACCGTCATGGGTGGTCAGCAGCTCGTCGTCACCTGCGACGGACCGCAGGAACTGCGCCATCTCAGGCTTCTGGCCGGGACGCTCGGCCAGCTCGAGGAAGTGCCGGCGAACGGCTGCGCGGTCCGGGAAGCGCGTAGGCCCGTGCACCTTATTCGGCAGGGCGCCGATGTTGATGGGGTGGTTGCCGTCTTCGGGCTCGTCCTGGTCGTCGTCCTCGCGGGGGCCGACAGGGTCGTCGTCGTCACCGATCGGGCGGCCGCGGTCGTCGACGTCGTGCGGGTCGTCGGGGGTGTCCGGGTCGCCGTCGTCGTCCCCAGCCACGCCGTTGCCGCGGCGCGGGTCCTTGCGGCGCTTCTCGTCCTCCTCCTGGACCTTGTCCTCGTTGTCCGTGGGCGCAGAGCCGTCGGGCCGGGACACCATCGACACCCACTTCGCGCTGGTGGTGTGCCGTCGGCCGCGGAATTCGTTCGGGCCGCTCTGGTCCTGGACCAAGATGCGGTCGTGCGGGAGCGCGCGGACGACACGCGCGAGCTTGCCGCCCCACAAGCGGACCGTTCCGCCGGTCTCGATGAACCTGCCCTTGCTGTCACGGGGATGCAGGGCGGGGTTCCACTTACGGCGGGCGGCCTTGACCTCGAGGTCGTCACTCGGGTCCTGCAACTCAGCGTGCGCAGCAGCGGGGCGATTCAGCATGGCGCGGACCATGCACACCGCACCTGCTTAACGTCGCGTCGTAGACGGTGGATACTCGGCTGCTTTGCTGACCCCTCGCCGCGTAGCGTGCGCTGCTATGACCTTCGCTTACAAGCCGGACGAGAAGACCGCGAAGAGGGTGCGCGCCATCGTGCCCAAGCTGACCGCCGGGGCCACGGATGCCCTGCGCGTTCAGAAGCTGGAGTCGGCAGAAATATCCATGTCCGTCTTCGCGGTGCTCGCCGGGTGGTGGCGGTTCGCCAACCGCACCGCCGACGCCATGCTCGCGCTGTACGACCAGGGGTTCACCGTGGAGGTGACGCCCTTGATGCGCAATCTGGTGGGCCACGCGTACGCCATCAACTGGCTCGCAGACCACGGAGAGGCCGGCTACCGGGCGCTCATGGACGAGTCGCACAGGTCGCGCAAGAACCTGCTCGAGAACCTTGAGCAGGTGGGTTGGGAACTGCCCGAGGAAGTCGAGCTGGAGGCTCCCGACTTCGGTTTCACCACGCCCGACCAGAAGAAGGAGCACGACCGGCGAGTCGGCGAGCTGCGCACCTTCCAGAACATGGTGACGGCCTACGGCTCCCCGATGTTGTATCCGGTGTACCGGAACCTCTCGGCATACGCCCACACCACCGACCTGACCGCCTCGGCCTTCGTGTCCAAGGTGACCGACGACGAGGTGGTGCTGCACGAAACTTCCCACGCGGACCGGCTCGCAGACCTGTGCTGGATGCCGGTTCCGCTGCTCCAGGCAGCGAGCGTGATGAGTCCGCTCCTGCAGGGCGATCCGATGCGGAAGCTGATCAGGGAAGCGAGCAGGGATCTCGGCCTCCCGGAGGACCTGGCCCCGCGGCGCCCGTGACCGACCGCTACATCGTCTCGGTGAGGATGTGGAGCATGAACCAGACGGCTCCTCCTCCGAGGATGACGGTGAACAGCGCGCGGCCGGCCTTGGATCTGCGGATCCGGAACAGCTTGCGGGTGTTCTCGCTCAGGGTGTCGTCGTCCTTCTTGTTGGCCAGGGCGATGGCCTCGTAGATGACGAAGAACAGCGCCCAGGCGCCCCACAGGAGTGCGCTGGTGTTCCGGCGGATGAAGGCGAGGGTGGGTCTCACGGTCACTCCTTGGGGTCGGTGTCGTAGTGCAGCCGGCAACGGCAGTTGACGGTCAGGGCGATCGGCGCGAAGGGGTCGCCGGGGTACCGGAGCTGGGCGCCATTGATCTCGTACGGGGTGCCGACGGGCAGGGTCTTGCCGTGCAGCGCCCTGTGTGCGGGCCGTACGCGGTCGTCCTGGCGGGTGATCCAGGACCGGACGACTCCGGGCCCGGCGCTCTCCGCCGCGGCGTCAGCGGCGCCGTTGATCGTCGATACGGCGCAGGTCTCCGCGACGCGCGCGATCAGCGCGGGCCCGGCCTGTTCGTAGAACTGGGCGACGGTGCGATCCAGGTCCTCGAGGGTGATCTCGGCCGGGGAGGTCTGGATGCTGCGCAGCTCGTCGGCGAGGTCTCCGAGCAGGCCGGTCATGGCCTCACCGGCGTACATCGCGGTGACGAGGGCGGGAGCGACCGCGGCCGGGGGCACGGAGCTGACGCCGGCGAGGGCCTGGCCCAGCTTGCGGGCCGTGGTGGATGCGGCCTGCTGAAGGATCGGGGCGAGGGTGTTGGTGGTTTCCTCAGCCCAGCGGGCCGCGCTGACGACGCGGTCCTCGTCGAGGTTCGCGTCACCGGCCCGGGTGTCGTGCTCGTTCTCCGGCGTCCAGAACCTGGTGTGCTTGCGGATCTTCGGCGCGCGGAGCCGGGCGGTGATGACGCCCTCCTGGCGTGCCAGCAGCGCGGTGAGGGCCGCCTGTACGGCCATGGCCAGGGCGTCGAAGTCGGCGTCGGTGACCTCGAATCCGCTGTCGGGGAGCGCCTTCGTCTCGAGGCGGGCGCGAGCCGTTTCGACATCGTCGGCGGCCGGGCCGGGTTCGGGCTGCTCCACGGTGGCGCGAGCGCGGGCGACGTCACCGGCAGCGGCGCCCGGCTGGGGAGTGTCGGACATCTGCACGCGGGCTGCGGCAACGTCGTCCGCTGCGGTGCTGGTGGGCTCGGTGGGCAGGGCGAGCGGTGCCTGGCCGCGTGCTGCGGCGACGTCGTCGGCCGCGGTCGGCATCTGTTCGAGGGCGCGGGCTTCGGCGACCGCCGCGGCGGCGGACTGGTCCCCTTCTCCCTCGGGGAGGGCAGGGGCCGGGCCGGCTCCCGGGTCGCCGCCGGCTCCCGGCTCCGGCGCCAGGCCGAGCGCTGCGGCGTCCAGGGTGTTCGCGGGAACGGGCGCCTTCTGCGGGGAAATCCACAGTGCGCGGGACTGCGGGGTGTTGAAGGCGGGGCGGCCTGCGATCTGGCGGTACTCGTCGATGGTGATGAGGCCGGCTTCCCACTCCGCGCGTGCCTCCTCGCGGGCCTGGCGGCGGGGGAACTCCAGCGCCTGGACGCGGGAGGTGTCAAAGCGGATAACCCAGTCGTCGGACAGGTCCGGGTCGAACGCGGACGCGATCAGGTTGAGGTGAGGGAGCTCCGTGTGGGCCCAGAAGTTCCACTCTTCCCGGTCGGCGTTGTTGAACGTCCGCTCGGAGGCATTGCCGATGACGGATTCGTACACGCCGAACGCGGAGAGGATCTCGTTCTTGGCGGTGCTGGACAGCGTCTCGTAGGCCATCTCGCGCGGCCGTGCGGACGTGTCGACGTAGGTGACGCCGCCGGGGCCGGTGCCGACGAGGGTGAGCTGTCCCGCGTTGTGCGCGCCCGGGGCGAGGCGCTTCTGGATGCGGTCGACCTCGGCCGCGTCGACGCCGTCCAGGTCGATGCCGACGATGCCGCCAGGGCGGCCGTCGTTGTCGATGAACGAGATGTTGTACGTGCGGGCCTTCACGTCCAGGTCGACGGACAGGCCAGCGGCCTCGAGCGGTGTCACTCCACAGAAGGGGTCGGTGGGGTGCGGGTCCCGGATCCAGATGACTTTCTCCGGCTTGAGCTCCCGGATGTGCCCGTTGTAGTCCGTGAACTCGAAGTGCTTCACGTAGGTCGCGTTCTCGTCGTCCGGGACGATCTGCACGCGGTCCGGAGGGAGCAGGTCGAGCCTGACCAGGACGCCGCCACGGCTCTTGGTCTTCTCGATGAAGACGCCTTTCTTGCTGAGCAGCAACTGGGCGCTGAGCCGCTTCTTGAAGACGTCGCCGGTCTCCAACGGATTGGCCTGCTTGTTCAACAGCTTGAGCAAGGGATGGTCCTCAAGGACCTCCTCGAACTCCCGCTCGTCGCCGCCGCGGCCGATCTGCACCGGCAGGGTGGAGGCGTGCTTGCTGATCGCTTCCACGGACTTGAACGTCCAGATGGAACGCTCGTAGCCCTCGATGATGACGCGCTCGAGGTCCCAGCCGTCGGCGCGGCCTGGCGTGCCCCAGACGTTCGTGATGCCGGCGTACGACATCGACGTGTAGACGCCTCCGGCGAGGAGGTCCTTCGTCTCCGTCGGCGGGGGTGAGGGTGCGGCGGCCCGGGGCGCGAGCAGGCCGCGGAGCGTGGGGAGGAACTGGCGGGGCATCAGGCCCCCTCGGGCTCACGGGTGGCGAGCCAGAGGCCGGCTGCGGCGACCGCGAGAGCGACGTAGACCCAGCCGATGGGCGCGCAGACTACGAACGCGCATGCAGTTGCACCCGCGTATCCGATGCCGCAGACCGTCCAGCGCAGGATGGGGGCGTAGCGGGGGGCGTCCGGCTTGGGGGCGAAGGTCACGCTTGCGACGACGATTCCGCCGAAGGCGGCGGTGAGACCTGCGGCCCAGTGGAGTGTGCCCAGCGCCACGAGGACACCGAGCACGCCGAAGGCGGTGAGGCACAGACCGGCGGCTTCGCGGGCGAGAGCCCTGGAGGTTCGCTGAGTAGTCACGCCGCGCACCATGAACAGCGGGCGGCGTTAGTGTCGCGCGCTCAGCGCTTGGGGCGGGAAACTCCTGAGACGTAGGCGCCGATACCGCGCCGGTTGATGGTGCCGCCGGGGATGATCCGCGCGTTGGCGGGCGGAGTGGGAACCTTGCGCTTCGCGCGGCGGGTCTGGTCACCGCCGATCAGGTGGGTGTTGTCGATCTTCGCGGCGCAGTCGTCGCCCTTGACCTCGTCGTAGGGGCGGCGGCAGCCCTTGCAGTACACCTCAAGCGCGTCGACGCGCTGTCCTTCGGTGGCTTTGAAGCTGCCCCGGTAGTCGGCGATGCTGGCAACTCTGGGGGTGACCTCGATCTCCGCGGCGACCACCCAGACGTGGGAGAGATCCGGCTTGTTGTCCGGCGCGGCCGAGGAAGTCTCCGTGGCAGGCTCCTCGAGCGTCTTCGCCTCCGCCCCGGCCTCTCCTGTGGGGGAGAGGTTGATCGGCTCGGGGGCCGGCTCGGGCTGGAGCCAAGCGAACAGGCCCTCCTGCAGTTGGGAGCGGCCGGTCTCGGTCGAGAGTGGGGCTGTCGCGGTCGTCACCGTTCCTCCGGATCACTGAGGGGTTGACGTAAGGTGCAACCCCCTTCACCCCCGAAACGTCATCGGCAGCGTTGTGTTACACCTGCCGCCGTACTGGGCGGCACGCGCGGCCTGTCGTGGCAGACGTGAAGGGCCCCGGCCGCCGGCTCGAGGCAGCGATCGAGGCCCTTCTGGATGGCTCAGTACGCGAGGGTGATGCGGCTCTCGGGCTTGCTGATCGTGTGGCCCGCGGCGGAGGTCTTGTCGTCGGGCGTGACGGTCATCTGCGGTACGGCCAGGCGGTCGGAGCCCCAGGCGTCGATGTGCGCGACGAGGTCCCGTGCGAGCTCCTCGGCCCGCGGGCCGTAGGCGGCCGCGCCGAGCCGGAACGGGCGCTCGGGGTCGGCGCCCTCCCGTGTGAGGGTCATGTAGGCCAGGGAGCCGCCCTCGACGAGAACGGGGCTGCGGACGGGCATGACAGGCTTGCGGAGCAGCTCCTGCTCGAGCGCCTGCGGGGTGACTTCCAGTCGGCATACACGGTCGTCGCTGGCCGTGGCGCGCAGCCATACCCCGTCGAACGGTTCCTCGCCGCCGACCCGCTGGGCGGAGGGCACCTCGAGGGCGGGCGCGCCCGCTTGCAGGGTGGCGGTCAGGGCGTCGGGGTCGAGGTCCTGGTCCTCGTCGTAGTGCACGCGGATGGTGTCGTCCGCGTTGAGGGGGGCGGTCTTCTCTCCGTTCTGGCCGATGATCGGGACGAAGCCGCACAGCTCCATGCTGTCGGAGACCAGTTGGTTGCTGCGGCGGGTGAGCGCGACCGATCGGGTCTGCCCGCGCCAACGCAGCGGCAGAACCAGACGGCCGCCGTCCTTCAACTGGTCCCACCAGGCGGCGGGGATGTCCCAGACGCCGACCGTGGCGATGATCTTGTCGTAGGGGGCGTTCTCCGGGGCGCCGAGCAGTCCGTTACGTTCGATCACGGTGACGTGCTCGTACCCGTTGGCGTTGAGGCGGGTTCGGGCGTGCAGGGCGACGTCGGGGTCGATGTCGACGGTCGTGACGCTGCCGCGGTCGGCGATCTCGGCCAGGAGGGCGGCGTTGTAGCCGGTGCCGGCCCCGATCTCGAGGATGTCGTCCCCGGCGCTGATGTCGAGCTGCTCGAGCATCATGGCGACCACGGAGGGCACGGACGCGCAGGACAGGGGCAGAGGCTTGCCGGGGTTGTCCTTGATGGTCACGGCCTGGTCCGTGTAGGCGCTCTCGAGCTCGAGGCCGGGCAGGAAGGCGTCCCGGGGCACGGTGCGCATGGCCCGTTCCACGGCGGCAGGCATCCGGTGTTCGGCGAGGATCTCGTCGACGAGCCGGTTGCGGAGCTGGTCGGCCGTAGGTGTCTGGCTCACTGTCACATCACTTTCATGGGGTAAGGAGTAGGCAGGTCTCCCACTCCGGAACAACGGGGCGGACGGTGGTCAGGGTGTGCAGCGCAAGGAGCACGCCGGGGGCGCCGGTGAGCAGCCCGGTGTGCTCGGGCGCCGGATGGTGCCGGGTCTCGGTGGCGAGGCGGTCTCGCAGCGCGGGGAGGGCGTCGTGGAAACCCGGCAGTGCGGCGTCGGCGGCGATGCGTTCGGTGGTGAGGACGAGTCCCGCCCACCCGTGGCAGAGCGACGTGTCGACGATCTGCCCGGTGTGCCGGGGGTCCGTGGCGGCCTGCAGAGCTGTGTGCTCGGCGAGGTGGCGCGCGGTGTCGTCGTTGAGGGCGAGGGCGGCGAGCTGCAGGGCACGTGCGATGCCGGGGGTTCCGTAGCACCACGAGGCGCGGGCGGGGGCCGCGTCAGGCTCGGGACCGCGCTGGTAGGCGTCCAGCGGCAGGCATTCGGGCCAGCCGGTGCCTCCTCCCTTGAGGGGCTGTGCCCAGGTCGTGAGGTGGGTGATGCCTGCGGCGAGCGCGTCGTCCTGTCCGTCGACGGTGTGGCCGGCGCGGCGGGCCAGGGCGAGCAGACCGAGCGGTCCGGCCACTCCGTGCGCGACGCCGAAGTTGGCGTGGCCGTGGGCGAACCCTGCGGGCTCGGGGGTGTCGCTCGGGCCGGTGGCCGCCCACCAGCCGGGGACCGGGTGGCCGTTGACGATGAGAGGTTCGGTGAGCAGTCTCACCAGGTACTGCAGAACAGCCTCGAGGGCTCTGTCCAGTTCGCAGAGCAGGAGGTAGGCGCCGAGCCCTGTCAGACCACTGATCAGGTCGTACTCGCGTAGGCGCGGCGGGAGGCCTGTGTCCATGCGGCGGTGAGCGGCGCCCAGGCGGTGGGCGACGATAGCGACGACCTCGGCGTTGAGCTCCGCGAGGGCGCGCGCGTAGGCCCGGTGGCCGGCGGTGTGCAGGATGTACGCGACTGCCGGAGCCCCGCGGTACAGGTTCGCGAACTCCGCGTTTCCGGTGATGGGCTGCGCGGCCATGGCCTTGGCTGCGGCGTGGGCCTTCGCCCAGTCGCCGGTTCCGCGTGCGAGGACCATCTCGTAGAGGGCGGTCGCGGCCGGGCCGGTGCCGAGGTCGTCGTGCGTCACGAGGTCCTCCTCAGCAGCAGGGACCGGCATGCCTGCCGTGCTGCATGGCGAGCCGCCGCCTCACTGTCCCGGTCGGGCCCGACCACCCGGTTGTGGTGCATGTGCAGCAGAGACGCCAGAACCTGAGCCGTCCTGCTGTCGCCTGTGCACGCCCGGTACGCCGCGAGGGCGGCCCGCCGCCGGGCTGCGGCCTCCTCGAGGCGTGAAGTGGCGTTGCGCAGGGGCTGCGCGGTGACGACCTGGTCGACGGTTTGCCGGGTGATGTCCAGCCGGCCGGCGCCGTGCACGGGGGTGCGCGCCATCCAGGTGCGGCCGTCGTGAATGCCGAGGAAGCCCTCCGCGATGTCGATCATGTTGACGGCGCACAGCGTTTCCCGCTCGAGGGCGGGCAGGTCGGTGAGGGCGTAGCGGGTGACGAGGCTGTCGGCGACGAACACGTCCTCGGCCGCGGCCATGGCCGGCCCGGTGCCGTAGCGGCCGGTCTCGGGCCGGTAGCCGTCGAGGATGAGCTGGGAGGCGAGTCCGTCCTCGGTGAGTTGGCGCGTCCACGCGGACAGGGCCCGCAGTGCGGCCGCCTGGTCGTCCGGGGTGCCGGTGGGTACGCGGATTCGGAGATGGTCGGTCTCCTGCAGGGACCGGTACCGCGCGAACCACACCTGATCGGTGCCGATGTCCTCGAGCAGCCGGGGCAGCCGGGCGGTGATGATCTGGTCCATGGCCGTGCGGTGGGTGAACACCTTCGCCTGCGTCCACCGCTGCGCGGGGTCTGCGGGCTGGGCCAGGTCCCGGTTGGTCACGACGGGGGCGTGCGTCAGGTCCGGGTGCGGGGCCGGCGGCCGGGTGGTGGCGAGCGGGACCGTCAGCTCGTGGGCGTGGCCCAGCCAGCCCAGTTCCTCATCGCTGACGTCCTCCGTGAGCACAGCCTGGGGGTGGCGTCGCAGGTGCTGGTGAATGAGACGCGCGTGCAGCGGTTCGGCCAGGTCCAGGGGCATGGTCCGGTCGTCGTCCTGCAGCTGCACCCGGGCGGGACAGTGCCAGGTGTCCGCCCACTCCCGCAGCGCCTTGTGCCAGGCGGGACCGAACGGCCCCGCGGGTAAGTCCCTGGCCGTCAGATTCCACCGGGTCGGGCTCAACACCGTGCGGCGGTAACGGACCCGGGGAAGGTACGGCAGTGCTACAGCGGCCGGCCCCCAGTCGAATTCGGTCCACGCTGTGGCGAAGCCGCGCCCGAGCTGGGCCAGGAACCGGGCGAGGGGCGGGACCTGCTTCTCCAGGGCGAGGGGGTGCAGCACGTGCGGCTCCACGATGCGCCGCCGGGACATGCTGACCAGGTGCAGAGCCTGGCCGGTGGAGTACACCGCGAGGTCGTCGATGTCGATGAGGTGGTCGGCCGGGGCCCGGGTCTCGCCTACGGGGATGAGGTAGGGCAGCAGAGCGGGGATGCGAGAGACGTTCTGGGCGTGCGGGAAGTCGGGCATGACGGAGAGCTGGGCGTGCAGGGCTCCCTCGGTCATGGTGGGCAGTGTGCGGTACAGGTCTGACAGCCTGGTCCCCAGCACGGTGGCGAACCGCCCGGACAGGACGCCAGCCGTCCACGCGGGCCGCACGTCCAGAACGAAATCGCCGCTACTCACGGCTTCTTCGCTGACGGCACGGACCCGGAACCCGATCTCCACGTGCGGGGCCGTGGGCCCGTCCGCTGCGTCTCCGGCGAGGTCGTCGATGTCCTGCTCGGTGAGCACGATCTCGCGGGCGCCGGTCACCGCCGCCTGCATCGCCCGCGCGGCGAGCTGCTCGTCGCGCGGCAGCACCGTGAGCGGCGGCAGGCTCCACCCGGACATCGGGTAGTCGGCCGGCAGCCCGACCCCTGCGGCCAGGTCGGCGGCGTCACGGACGGGGACCAGGACGCCGGCGCCGTAGCGCTCCCAGAAATGCGCCTGAAAGTCGGCCCACGCGGGCGACTCTCCCTGAGCCCGGGTCAGGCGGGCCAGCGCGAACGCTGCTCGCTCCACTTCGTCCAGCACTTGGCGCGGTACGGACACGCGGGCCTCGAGCAGCAAGTCGAGGCTGATCCGGTTCCGGCAGTCCGCGGCCTGGATCGTCTCCATCGCGGCGTCCACCTGATCCCGCAGCCGGCGTGCCTCCGCCCGGCTCGGTGCCCGGTTGTGCGCGGCGAGGGCCGCCGCCGTCTCTTCCAGGCGGTCGAGGATCTGGACCGTGTCCGTATCCAGCTTGTCCGCGTGCGGCCGCAGCAGACGCGTCATGTGGCCGACGGGGTCCACGACGGTCATGGGCGCGGCGAGGTCGCTCGTCAGGTAGCCGTCTTCCAGGGCCTGCACGATCAGACGGGTGGCCTGGGCCGGGGTGCCACCCTGGTCGGCCAGGACGTCCAGCAGCCGACGTCCGGTGGTCGGGGTGGCCGCAGCGTGCAGAAGGGCGACCAGAGGGCGGGTGAAGGGCGCGCTCGCCAGGCGTCCGCCGGACCGGGGCACGCCGATGGCGTCACCGCGCTGGAAGGCGACCGTGCTGACCTGGATCGTCAGGTGTGGCAGCACGTCGGGGCGGCGCTGCAGTGCGCGGCGCACATGATCGACCCACAGCGTGTCGGGCCGGGCGACGGCTCGGTGTATGTGGCCCACGTCTGCGGTCACGGGGCCGACGTCGGCGAGGGATACGCCGGCGAAGAGACCGAACGGCGTCGGCCGGGACGTGGCCCGAAGGAGGTAGCTGGCGACGGACAGCGCCGCGCTACGCACCCGCTTCGGCGCCACGCGGTGGTTCTCCAGGATCTGCTCAACGAAGGTGACCAGCCCGGAAGATGCCGCCCGCAGTGCCTCGGTGAAGGAGTCGTCTTCCCATACGCGGGCCAGCCACTGCCGACAGTCCTCCGGGGAGTCCACGTCGGGCCACTCACCCGGGCGGGCCCCAACGGGTAGAGCGGCGGAGCGCAGGACCAGCACGTCGCCGTGCCTGCGGAAGGTGCTTCGGGTCATCAGTCGGTCCCTCCTGGGAACGCGGTGGTGCGGACACGGCCTTACGTGCCCGCACCACCGCGGTCGGGTCAGCTCGACGCGCAGGACGATGCGCAGGTGCTCTTGCAGCCATCACCCGAGCCGCAGGCCTCGACGATCGGGACTGGCGACGTGGTGACGGTGGTGGTCAGCTCCCAGCCGTCGACGGGGAGAGCCTCGGTGGGCTCGGTCGACTGCTGGGGCTCGAGCGTGTTCAGCACGGATTGCTCCTCGATCGGTGGACCACCCCTCGAGAGAGAGGGTGGAGAGGCCCAGGGCCTCCGCTGAGGGCTGCCTGATACAGCCGACAGCGCAGGGCCTGCGCCGGAACGGAGTGCTGGAGCCTGCCCGGCGACCCGTTCGGGGGTCTCCGAGTCGCCGGGCAGGCGGTCAGGAGGCGGCCGCCCCGAAGGCGACCACAGTGGTGCCGAGGAGCTCGCGCACGGCCTGGCGGGCGACGACGAACCGTTCGTCCGGGGAGTGGCGCAGAACGAGCGCATCGTCGTCCGCGGGACCGGAGCTGCCGAGCCGGGGGTAGAGCGTCCCGCGAACACCGATCAGTTCGGCCTCGCGTACGCGGAGCAGCACATGCCCGTCGCGGAGCCGCGGGCACAGGAGCGGAGCCGACACAGAACAGGGCTCACACATGGGCGGGACCGTGGTGCGCACGCCTTCCCATCGTGTGTCCACGGCATCGTCCAGCAGCGGAAGGACCCACAGCATGCCGTCCTTGTTGCGGGCGGCTGGTCGGCTGCAGCACGCGCACAGGAGTCCCTCCATTGCCGTCCGTTGCCGATCGGGGTGCAGCTCGGCCGTGTACTCAGGCTTGCCGGTGGTCGTGCCAGTGCACAACGCCCAAAGCACGCCATCCAGGTCGCGCGCGATGGCGTCCTGCAGCGGGTCGGTGTAGGCAACGCCAAAGACGGTGACCGTCAGGGGCGCGGTCTGCGCGCTCTCACCCGTCCACGGCGTCACGTACGGCGCTATCGGTCGGTCCACGGTGTCCCCCGGAGGTGGTGCTGCAGTGAGCGGTGAAGGGAAGGGCCTGCGGCCGGGTCGGATCCTCCCGGCCGCAGGGGCTGGAGCCGTGCCCGTCGACGAGGCGGTGTCACTCGTCGACGGGCACGGCGCTTCTGGGCGCGCCGCTGGTGTGGGTCGCGCGGAGGTAGGCGTCATGCGAGGTTCCGAGGCGGGCGGCGAGGGCGGCGTGCGGGGTCGGCTCGGGGCGGAGCTGCTCGAGCGCCGCGCGCAGGGGGCCCGTGGGAACGAGGCGGTCGCTGGCCGACGGCCGGTGCCAGTACGGGCCCGGCGGGGCGGTCCGGTTCAGCGAGGGCAGGGTGATCGTGTGCGGGGCTCCCAGGCACACCGCGTGGGAGTGCGGCGCCCACTGGCCGGCGGACCCGGGCGGGACCAGCCAGTAGAACCAGCCACTTTCTGGATCTTCGATCACGGGCCCGCATCCGCCCTGGATCTCGTCCATCAGTTCCACGGCGAATCGTGCCTGCGGGCCCGAGCTGCTGATGACGACGTCGAACAAGTTGCCGCCCAACCGGATTCGGGTGTCCTGGCGGGCTTCGACGGCCAGGAGGGCGCGGATCATCTCGGCGAGGTCGGCCATGTCGGCAGCCGGTTGCTGCACCACCGCTCCGGCGGAGTCGACCAGGTGCTGCATCACCTCGGCAGCGGTCGGCGGGGCCATGACCTGGGTGCTCACAGTTCCACCCGTCCCGGCTCGAGGGTGGCCCGTACCGTCTTGCCGTGGAAGTCGGAGGCGATGAACCAGGAGAGATGGGCGCCGTGCTGCCGGGCGTTCCACAATCCGCGCCCCGTCGTGCCGTCGACGGCCTCAGGGAAGTTGGGGAACGTCGGGTTGGGGTCCGTGACGTCGATGATCAGTTGCCGCGCTTCGGTGATGCCCAGGCGCGCGGAGAGGCACTGTCCGGCCCGGCCGGCGGTGAGGCCGTAGGCGACGGCGTTGTCGACGAGGCAGCCGAGCACGTCAATCGCTGCGTGCACGTTCCCGGGCCAGTCCAGCATCGTGAGTTTGGTGCGGCCGGAGACGCGGGCGACCGTCACCGCGCTGGGGTCGGAGGGGAGTTCGAGCGGCATCTCACGTAAGACGGGCGCGGTCGCCGCGACGGGGTCCATCTGGGAGGGTCCTTTGCTTGGGGGGAGGGTGCACCAGGTCGTCTTGCCGTCCTCGCTGACACCCCAGGCTTCGGCCAGGGCCTCGACGAGGAGCAGTCCTCGGCCGTTCTCATCGTCGGGGCCGGGGCACCGAGGCACGGGGGCGTGCGGGGAGCCGTCGTTCACCTCAATGGCGAGGTTGTCGTCCTGGAGGTAGATACGGACGCCGATGTCGTGGCCGTGACCGTGGCGGAGAGCGTTGGTCACCAACTCGGTGAGCAGGAGTTCCGCGGTGTCCACCAGGTCGAGGCGTGCCCAGTGCGTGAGGCCGGCTCGCAGGATGCGGCGCAGCCGCTGGGGCCAGGCAGCGTCTGCGGCGGAGAGGCCGTCAGTGCGCGGGTCCGGGCGCCGCTCGATGGAGAGCTCGAGGGCCTGCCGGACGCCGTCCTTCGGCGTCGCGAACGCAGATGTCATGCCGAAACCTCCGGGCGGCCGGTACGGGGGATGGCACGGCTCAGGGCATCGCGAAGTCGGAGCACCGACCGCTGAAAGTCACGCTGCGCCGTGGCTCAACTACTGTCTTGCATGGCACAGTTGCTGTGCAACAGCGCGTGCAATTTTCACGGCGAATGGCATATGCAGTTGACGGAGCTCTTGGCTGTGCAAGGGACACTTGGGGTGGCACACTTCCAACTCAAGCAAGGTCAAGGGGCACTTGGGGAGGCTTGAACCGGACTCCGGGATGCATGAACCGGACTCTGGGACGGGCAGACCCCACTCGATCGGCGCGTGCCTCGGCACGACAGAGGGGATGACGAGTGGCCGCACCGAAGGGGCCGACAAGCAGGCGGGTGCACCTGGGCAAGGTGCTCACCAGGATGAGAGAAGACCTGGGCATGAGGCGTGAGGACGTCGCGTCGGCCTTGGGTTTCTCTCCCGAGAAGCTGTGGCGCGTGGAGAGGGGCAGGACCAGCCTCCCCAACCCGACCGACTTGAAGAACCTCCTGGGCCACTACCAGGTGCACGACTCCGAGGTCGTCGAGAGCCTGCTCGTCATCCACCGGGAGTCGCTGCAAGAGGGCTGGTGGGTGCCGTACTCCGCGCACCTGCCGAAGGGCATGCGCGAGTACGTCGGGATGGAGACCGACGCGCTGTCGATCGCCGCGTGGCAGCCGTCGCTCGTCTTCGGGCTCCTGCAGACGGAGCGGTACGCGCGGGAGCTACTGCTGTCCGCCAAGGCCGTCGACGAGACCACGACCGAGTTCATCGACGCCAACGTGGAAATGCGGATGGCCCGCAAGACGCTCATTACGAAGGAGGACCCGCGAGAGCTGTGGGTCATCATGAGCGAGGACAGCATCCGCAGCACGATCGGCAGCCGCGAGGTGATGGCCGAGCAGTACGAGGAGATCAAACACTTGGCGTCCCTCGACACCGTGACGGTGCAGATACTGCCGGCCGCATCGACCGGCTACCGAGCGAGCCAGAACTTCGCGCTGCTCGACATGGGCGAACCGTTGGGGAAGATCGTCCAGGCCGACCAGCCTGGAGGACAAGCCAGCATCACCGACAAGAAGCCCGAGGTCGGGAAATACTCCCGCAGGTTTGAAGCCCTGCGGGCCGCGGCGCTCGCGCCCAACGAGACGCCGCATTTCATTGATGAAGTCCACCGGGACCTGGAACGAAAGTTGACACCGTGAATCGACCCCGCAAGTCCACCGACCTGGCCCCTGAAAGGGCGTGGTTCAAGTCGTCCCACAGCAGCGGCGCGGAAGGCAACTGCCTCGAGATCGCCGACCTGATGGTCGTCGTTCAGGAGCCCGAGGTTGGCGTCCGTGACTCCAAGGACAAGGCGGGCCCCGCGCTCGTCTTCCCGCGGTCGTCGTGGGCCACCTTCGTGACGTCGGTCAGCACGGGCACGCTCGACGCCCGCGCCTGAGCACGCCTCTGAGCCACCGAATATGGCGGCCCCCCTCAGACACAGTGAGGGGGGCCGCCATCGTCGTTCTACCCATCCCCAGCACCAAGGGGACGGCTCGTAGCACAGTGTAAGGGCCCGTCACCCGCATATTCGAGAGTCACTCAGCTTTCCGTTCGGGCTCGTGTACGGGGATCCGCTCGAACGGGTCCTTCTGCGCATCCCGGGCCGGGCGCACGTACACCTTGCGGGGGATGGATGAGCCGGGGGCCCACCGGCCGGCGCGCTCGAGTTCCTCGTCCGTGGCGCCGTGCTGGGCGAGGTCTGTGGCTCCGCCCGCCCGCAGGCCGTGCGAGGTGACCGGTCGGCCGTCGCTCACCAGCCCGGCCGCCGCGAACCAGAACTTCACCCGCTCGTTGACGACGTGCCCCCGAAGGTGGACACCCCGCTTCGTGGCCGTTCGCGCCCGAGTCGACTCGGTGGCGGGCCTGCCGTTCTTGAGGAGGTGCCGGAAGACGGGACCGGTCGTGACCCCCTGCTCGGCGAGATACCCCAGCCAGCGCCGCATCCGTGGCACGAGCTGCAGGTCCGGCCGGTCCTTCAAGGGGATCGTCTGTTCCTCGTCCTTGTGCGTCTTGTCGTCGGGGAGCCAGACCACGATTCGGTCGCCCGTGATGGTCAGGTCCTCGATCTCAAGGTTGGCGTCCTCGATGCTGCGACCGAGGAACCGGTACCCGAAGGCGAGCATGGCCGCATCCCGGATGCCGACCGGCCGGCCGTCCGCCTCCGCCTTCTCCATCATCGGGACCAGGTACGGCAGCGTGATGGGGAACGCCTGCCGGGTGCGCACCGCCCGCTTGTTCCTCTTCCGGTAGTCGGCCAGGAGCCGCAGATACAGGCTGTTGTCCGGCTTCTTCCCCGCGGGCATCGCCGTCCGGATCTGCGACATGTAGTTCTTGACCGTGGCGACCTTGAGGCCCCGCTGCATGAGGTGCCGGCTGTACTCGGTGAACGTCGCCGTGGTGCACGGCACGGCCACGCGGCCCTGATCAGCGCACCACGCCTTGAAGGCCTTCATCGGGCCGGAGTCGCCCGGGTCGGACTCGTCCAGGATGCGCGCGGTCTCTTCGCTGACGTACAGGTCCCGCTCGGTGTACTGCGTATCCGGGTCCGCCGTGGTGGGCACGGCCTGGCCGGGACGCAGCACGGTGTTGGCGTCGACGCGCGGCCGCGCGGGCGGTTCCTCGACGAGCGCCAGGGCGCCGTCCTCGTCGACGAGTTCAGCGTCGACGATCTCGTCCTTGTCGTGGTTGCGGAGGCTCATCCCTCGCGCCACACTTCGGTCCGCTCGTCGACGGTCGTCATCGGAGGGGCCTCTTCCGTCTCGTAAACAAACCGAAGGCCGGCGGCACGCCACTCCGGGGGCAGCAGGTTTTCCGTCAAGGTTTCGGTAGTCGCGTCGAGTTCGCGCAGGATGCGTGCATGGTGCGCCTCTCGGTCTGTGCGAGCCGTGGCGTACAGGGCATTGAGCATCTGGTCGACGTCGCTCAAGGTGCGTCCTTCCCGGTGCCGGCCTGCGAAGCGTTCTTCATGCCCTGTAGCAGCGCATGCAGCATGTGGACCGTCGTATTCGTGTTGTCGTTCACGTCCTGGGTCGCAAGGTCGTGGACCAGGCGAACGATGAAGCTGAGGCCGGGCTCGTCCCTGCAGTAGAGGAGGACTTGGCAGGTGCCGTCCGTGGGGAGCTTCGCCGGGAGGTGGCCGATGTTGTTCTTGGCGAGTTGCTGCTCGATGCGCTCGATGATGCGGGCGCCGGCCCGCTGCGCTCCGTCGAAACGGACCAGCGTCTCGACGTCCCAGAGCACGAACCCGTACGGGGAGCGGATGAGTGTCGGCAGCTCTGCCCACGCGTCCTCGGTCTTGGTCTCACTCATGCGTGTCCCCCTGAGTCTCGGATCTGACGTTAGGCCAAGATTACCGACAACAATTGGAGTTATTGTCGGCTACCGACGAGTAACACCGTATGGTGTTCCTCGAAGGGCGGAGAGCACCGCCCGGACCACGAATCGGAGGAGCACCCGATGGCGGGCTTCATCAACCGCGCGCAGCAGAAGCGCGACCACAACGGCCAGCGGAACATCTGCGCGGCCGACGGACACCCGGGCACCGAAGACGACCCGCTGGTGAAGACGAAGGACGGTTGGCGCGTCCACCGCTCCGACACCACCGACCCGAGCAATGGCTTCTACGGCCAGCAGCAGGAGGGTTGAGATGCGCGCCAAGCTGCAGATCCTCGCCTGGGCCCTCGGCCTTCTGGCCTTCGCGCACCCCGAACTCATCCCGCCCGCCCTCGGCACCCTCGGCGTCATCGCGGCCGCGGTGTTCGCCGTCGCGGGCTGGGTCCTGGCGAACCTCTCGCTCGCCTTCACGGCCGGCGCCGTCGTCCTCCTGACGTACGCCTTCCCCAACGCCGTGCGGCGACCGCTGCGTTGGTTCTCCCGCGCCCTGGTCGATTCGGTCACTGCCGTCTTGCCGCGCACCGTCTGACCTGCGCTGTCACAAGGCGCCGGATTCGACGTTCGACTAGGTGGCGCATACAGACGCCTGTGTCTCGTGGGGGGATCACATGCCGATTTTCGACCGCTGCCAGAAGCCCGAAGCGCCGGCCAGACTGGCGCCGCGTCTCGCGTTCGCAGTGACCGTGCAGGACCTGCAGACGCTCGAGCGCATCACCAGCCACGCACGCACTCAACTGGCCCGACTCGACGCCGACATGGCCCCCGACGCGCTCAACGCCGCGAGCGGCTACTGGCTCATGCTCACGCTGTCCGAACGGGCCGGGGCCGCCCGCGCTCTCGGACGGTCGGGCATCCCCATGCTCGTCGACGAGGTGGAGGCGGTGCAGGCCGTCGTGCTCAACCTGCAGAGCTACGAGGGCGACGACCTGGCCGTGGTTGAAGGGCACGAGCTGCTGAACCGAGTGACCGTGCTCGCCCAACTCCCGTGCTACGCGGTGGAGATCGGCGGCGTCCTGACGCTCCCCGACAGAGAGCCCACCGCCGGCGAACCCTCCCCCAACTGACCCGACCCGAACAGTTCGATTCTTCGCTCAGAACGATCCTCCGCTCACACCCTTCGTGGAGCACAACCCTCGCCGCGCGCTGCGGCCTTTCGGCGGAGAGCACCGCCGTACACCCGAAGAGAGGAACACCCGATGCGACGTCACGTCGTCACTATCCTGCTGCCCCGCCCCGAGCCCGAGCCTGCGTACGACCTGTACCAGGAAGTGCGGAGGGACGCTGAGGGCCGGGACCGCGGTCCGCTGGGCCCGGAGGCCCTCAAGCGCATGCAGGAGGTCGCCGCGCGGCGCGGCGCCGACTGGTGCACCGCCGTCCTGGGCCACTCCTTCCCCGGCATCGACCGCAGCACCAGCGTGGACGGCTGGACCCTCATCGTCGCTGATGAGCTGCGCCTGGACCCGCCGCTGCCGGACCGCGTCGTCCAGCAGCGCGCGCGCCGGAAGGAGGCGGAGGAACTGCGCGCGAAGCAGGCGCAAGAGCGCCAGGAGCGCGAACGGCGCCGGTGGGAGGCGGCGCTCGCCGCGGCCAACGTCGAGATGACCGTACGGGAGAACACCCGGCACGCGGGCGTGCGCGGCCCGCTGCGGCACGCCGTTCCCAAGACCGACGTGGTCTCCGGCCGGTCCCGGAAGCACGCGGCCGACCGAGCGCTGTGCGAGTCGCCCGGCCGCGCGAACCCGCTGCACCTGAGCGACCCGGTGAACGCGCCCGCGAACTGCTCCCGCTGCCTCGAGTGGATGGAGAAGGTCCGCCCGCTCGGCGCGCCCGCGCCCCCCACCGCGGCGGAACGTCGGCTGCTGGAGCTGGTCAAGAGCGGTGTGGTGTTCACCTTCCGCCCCGGGCGGGGCGGCCCCACGATCCGGGACACCAGCACGCGCAGTAACGCGGCCTGGGGAGCCCTGGGCCGGAAGGTCGACGCCGCGGTGAAGAAGCTCGAGGCCAAGGGCTGGGTACGCAAGGACGGCGAGCTCACCAAGACGGAAGCCGGTCACTACGGCGACTGTTGGCGGCTGACCGAAGCCGGTACCGCTGCCTTGGAGGGCTGACCATGAACCAGTTCATGCGCTTGGCTGTGGCCGTCCTGACCGCTGTTGTCCTCCTGACGGCCTGTGAGCCGAAGACGTACCCGCCCGGCCCGGCCGGCACCGTGACAGACCGACCGCGGGTCTACTACAAGAGTGGGGGCTGGCGGTACTGGCTGACCGTGGAGGGCACGAAGTTCCGTGTCACCCGGGACGACTGGCGGGACTGCGTCCGCGGATCGAGCTATCCGGCCTGCACCAATCGGACGGACCGCTGATGGTCGCCAGAATGACCGCGAAGCAGTTCCTTGAGCTGCAGGAACGTCGTCGCCGCGGTGGTCAGGCTTCCCAGCCGGCCGCCGCGGCGGCGCCGCGCAAGACGGCCAAGAGGCCTGCCGCGCACCCGGGCCCGCCGTCTGTTCCGCCCGCTCCGGCAGTCGAGCCGCTGCTCGCCATGCTGTCGTCCCCGGGACGGCACTGGACGCTGCTGATGCCGTACGCCGAGCAGATGCTGACCAGCAACCAGCGCCTTCACCACATGGCCAAGCACCGGATCCGCAAGCAGCTCCGCAAGGACGCCGCCGGCATGGCCATGGGCCTGCTCCGGCTCGAGCGCGCGGCGATCTTCTACGTGCTGCACCCGCGGCCGCTCTCCCGGAAGCGGGACCCGGGCAACTGGGCGGACACCGCGAAGCACTACGTCGACGGACTGGTCATCGACGGCGGCCTCCTCCCGGACGACAACCACGAGTTCCTCATGGGTCCTATCCCCGTCATGGGCCAGCCGGTCACCACCGGATTCGCCCGGATGACCCTCGTCGTCGTCGAACTGACCGGGCCCGTGACCAGCGCAAAGGCTGAAACCGTAACAGGAACGGCCGATCCGACGTACGAGAGATGAGGGCTGGCCCGCCCTCCCGGAACTTGCTAGGAGATGCCCCTCCGTGAGCACCACGCAAAACGTGTCTCTGCAGCTCTACGCCCACGACGGCACGCCCATCCCGCCGACTGTGAGCCGTGAGCACCTGCTCGACCTGGTGGTCTCCGCCTACGGGCGTGGCGGCACCCAGCTCGAGCGCGAAGCCGTCGACATCGAGCTCTACGAGGTCGCCGACAAGGCAGCGTGTTCTCTGCTGCGCGACCGCTGGAACGACAACTACCCCATCGCTGCGTACGTTGAGCTGCTGTCTGCGGTTGCCGCTCTCCGGGCCGTTCTCGGGTTCGACCCGACGCCGACGGCCCGCGAGGTCACCGCCTGGTCCGAGAGGCTGGGGCAGCGCCTGGGCAGCGAGGTCGACGGCCCGACGGCCCCCTTCTACATCCGGTTCGTGAACGGCCCGTATAGGGGCGCGGTCCTGCGCGTCTCTGGCGCCGCCGACCAGGGGCCGGCCGCCTCCCTCACCCTTCCGATCGCCTGGGGCGACACCCAGGACCCCGGTCGAGGAGAGGCCCGGTACCGGCGCGGTCCCAAGGTGGTTGACGAGGGCCTGTGGCTGTACCTGCTCGACGACGAGGACGTGAGGGAGGACTCGCGGCCGCACATCACCCTCGACGAGGCCGAGCGGATGGGCGGCCGCGCGTGATGACCATGCTCTCCGCCCTCATACCCTCCCCGGCCGCTGACGCTGCGCACGACGCTGCGCACGAGACCGCGGCCCGGTTCCAGCAGGGCGGCTACTCCGTGCCATGCCCGGAGTGCCACGTCCCGGCCGGGGCGCTGTGCCTCGCCCGCCGCAACATGCACGCCGCCCGCCGGGCCCAGTACCGGAGGAACCCCAAGACCACCGGCCTGGTGCCGCTTCTCGTGGGAAGGACCCGATGAACGAGCCCGAGAAGACCACGGTGGGCGACGCCGCGCAGTGGGCGACGTACTGCGCCAAGCGCGCGCAGGAGTTCCAGGAGGCCCTGGAAGCGTTCCGCCTCGGCAACCTGCAGGCGACGACGGAGCGCGGCTTTTCGCCGGCGCGGATCGCCGAGTTGGAGAAGACGGTGGACGACATGGCCCGCGGGCGTGACGAGATGGTCAGCCTCGCGAACATGTGGGCCAACGTTGCCGGTGCCCTCCACCTCGCGGAGGGGAAGGAGTCGTGAGCGCCCTCGCCGTGGCGGCCCCGGCTGCCGCGCCCAAGTGGGACGGCCGCCTGGTCGTGCGCGCTGCGGGCCGCCCCGTCCTGCACGTCGCGGGTGAGGGCGTCACGGCCCCGGCGATGCCGGTGTTCACCGTGCCCCTGGAGTGCTCCCCGGACGCAGGGCAGGCGCCGGGCGTACGGCCGTGGGACGGCCCGGTCACCGAGTCGGCAGTCTGCCCGGCCTGCCTGCGCGCCCTGCGCGGCGAGCCGGAACCGGAGAAGCCCCGCATCGTTCCCGCGGGCGTCGCCGAGGAGTTGCCGGTCCCCGCCCCCGCGCCAGACCAGCGCGGCCGCCACCTGCGCGTCGTCCCGGACCCGATGACGTACGCCGAGGCGCCCCTGCCCTCCGAACACGCGGGCCACCCGATCACCTGGTCCAGGTGGGCCCCGGCCCCCGTCCTCACCCACTACGACCCATCATGCGAGTGGTGCGGCGACCCGGGGCCCGGCGAGATGGCCGGCGGCCGTCAGGGACACCCGACGTCGACGACCGTTCCCTTCCGCCGGTTCATCGCCTACCGGTGCACCGCCTGCCAGGAGATGACCGCATACGAGCAGGTCGGAAGCGACCTCAAAACCATCGCCCACCACAAGTCGCGCGCCCCGAAGGACTGCAACCGATGACCGCACCCGTCACCGAAGCACCCACCTTGCCCGAGCTCGAGCAGCGCCTGGCGCTCGTCGCGTGCGGAGAGCGGCCCGGGAAGACCCGGGCGTGCGGGTCCTGCCGCAAGAAGGGCCAGGCCCTGCTCCGCATCACCTCCACCGGGGCCGCTGACGCCCTCGCCACGCTGATATGCGGCACCAAGAGCCCCAAGTACCGGGCGTGCGCCTTGTGCCGACAGAAGGCCGTACAGATGATCCACATCTACAACGGGGAGGCGGAGTGACCACCGCACTCGCTGCTCCGCCGCTCGCACCCGCGGTTGTCTTCGACCTCGAGGGCGGCCTCATCAACGTCCGCCGTGTCCGCCATCTGGCGAACGATGCCTCCCGGTTCTACTCCGCGATGCTCGGGTGCCCGCCCAACCGCAACGTCGTGAACGCGGCTGTGCGTGCGCATGTGAACGGGAAGGTCGTCCTGGTGATGACCGGCGGGGACCGGCGCCTGGAGCAGCTCGTCATCACCTGGCTCAACCGGAACGGCGTGCCGACGGCTCTGCTGTGGATGCGGAGCCGCCACGACTACCGGCCGGGCGCTGTGGTGAAGCGGGAACGGCTGCGCGCCGCGCACCGCCAGTTCGACGGGCTCACCGTCTGGAGTGCGGACCCGAGCGTGGTCCGCCTGTCCGAGCAGGACGGCATCGACGTCGTTGAGCTGCCCGGCTACTGGGGGGAGACGGAGTGAACCGCGCCCCCGTGTTCGTGGCGCCGGTCGGTACGCCTCCCACGGACTACGGCGCATGGACGCACGTCGGCTACGCCGAGGACGTCGTGCTCGAGGCCTCCCCCGAGATGCAGCTGCCCCGGCGGCCCGTTCTGCAGAGCGAGCCGTGTCGACGGACCGCACTCGCCATCGAGGGGCAGCGGTGACGCGCCCAGGGAACCACGAGCTCGCCCCCGAGGAGCTGTCCAAGCTGCTCGGGGGCGAGTTGCCTTCCGAGCTGCCGCTCGAGGGCTGGAGCACGACGACGCTGCACTGCCAGGTCGACGCGATCGGCCCGTCCGAGCAGCACCCGGACCTGGTGAAGGTGGAGCTGTCGTTCCCGCCGCCGAAGCCTCCGGCCCCGCCGTGCCGCCGTTGCCGCGGCCGCGGGGTGATCTCGGACTACTCCCGGTGGGACGCGTTGGCGTCCCTTCCGTGCCCGGAGTGCGCGGGCGAGGTGACCACCTGCACCGCGACCATGCTGCACGCCCTGGCCGGCCGGGTCTCCTGCAGCCTGCCGGCCGGGCACTACGAGCCGTCCGTCGAGCCAGCGGGGAGCCACCCCGGCGGGTGGCACCAGTCGGAGCCGGACCGGGACGGTACGCGGTTCATCTGGAACGACGCGGCCGATGCGGCGACGCCGCACGTCTCGTCCACTCCGGCCGTGCCGCGGCCTCTGCAGCGCCTCCGGCTGACGTGCCCCCTCTGCGGGCCGACTCTCGTAGAGGAGCATCCCCGCAATCCGGGGACCTTGCGGTGCGTGAACTGCAAGGAGCATCTGGCGCGCGGGCGCCTTGAGGAGGCGGGAAGTTCACCCGCCGACATCTCATCCTGATCCACATCTCTCCCGTAGAACAAGCAGGAGTGACGGAAAACCAACAGTTCAGCGCCGGTCAGACAAGGCACTTCCGTCCACTCTCCCGGAGAACTACCAATTTCCCGCAGAGATCAGGCACAATGAGGGCTGTGACTGATCATGAGGGGGACCGATGGTGACTCGCCGTGAGATGCCCCGCCGACTACGCGTGACCTTCGAGTTCGACATTCCGCCCGGCACCCCGACCAACGTGCGCACGGAGAAGCGCATGCAGGCCGTGGAAGCCATGGGGAGGGCCGTGGCAGCAGTCGCCGGGCGCGCCCTACCGCCGGAGACGTCGTTCACCGTCCAGCACGAATGGGCGTACGTCTTGCACGACAAGACCACCGAACCCGTGACACTCGGACCGCCGGCCGACCCGGCACCGTAGGCACCACCAGGCCCGCACAGCGATAACCGAACACCTGGCGTCATGGCCAGACACACGGCGGAGAGCACCGCCGAAACCACGAAGTGAAGGAACACCCCGATGCCCTCGCGCACCGCAGTCCTTGCCCACCTGTCCACGTCCCTCCTGGCGAGGTGACGTGACGTGTTCATACCTGAGTCCGATCACGTCACCTCGCCCCTCGAGAAGACCTCCGGCCACGGCCGTACGCGACGGATGGCCGCGGCTGTGTGCCGCTTCTGCGGACGCCTGCGCTACGAGCTGGCCCCGGCCGCCGTGTCCTTCGGCATGACCTGCATGGGGTGGCTCCACCACGCTGTCGGCGTCGACCCGGCCGCGTACGCCGGGTACGGCCTGGGCGTCGCCGCGACGGCCGGCCTGACCTGGGGCGGCCTCAAGTTCAAGAGCGGCATCGCCACGTCGCTCGGTATCGCCTCCACGGCCACCCTGATCAACGCAGGGCTGGGCGCCGTCACCGGTCCGTCCGTGCCCTCGCTCATCACCGGCGGCGTCGTCACGATCGCCTCGTACGCGGTGTACGTGCCCTGGCTGGTCAAGACCCGCCACGACCGTTTCAACCTGCAGATCAAGGCCGCGAAGACCGCGCCCCTCCCCGATGGGATGGGCGTGAACGTCGGCGTGCCGGGCGTCACCGGCGACACCGAGGAGGAGACCGCGCTGCGCCGCGCCCTGGTGGCGCTGGGCGTGCCCGCGGTCGACGTCTCCCGGATCGTGTTCACCGACACCGGGTGGTACGCCCTGGTGACCCTCCCGCCGGGCAAGAACACGTCCGCGCAGGCCGTCATCGCCAAGCGGCAGCAGCTCCAGGCGAACCTCGATCTGCCCGGCCGGCTGCGGCTGACCGAGGGCGCGCAGGCGAACCAGCTCCTCGTGCGGATGCAGACCACCGACCCGCTCGCGGGGCCCGGCATCCCGTGGCCGGGCGTGCGCATTTCCTCGATCGAGGAGCCCATCCCGATCGGGATCTACCCCGACGGGATCGAGATCCTGATCGACATCGTCGACGGGCACGTCCTGATCGCCGGTGGCACGAACAAGGGCAAGTCCGGAGCGGTCAACGTCCTGGCCGCCAACCTGGTGGCCTGCGGTGACGTGTTCCTCGCGGGCATCGACATGAAGCCGGGCGCGCTCGAGCTGGGGCCGTGGGAGCCGAACATGGTGGCCCTGGCGGACGACGCGGACACCGCGCGGCAGCTCCTGGTCTGGCTCAAGTCGGAGATGACGCGGCGCGGCAAGTACCTGGCGACGCTGCGCGGGCCGAACGGGGAGCGGGTCAAGAAGTGGACCCGCGAGCACGGCAAGTACATCGTCCTGATCATCGACGAGCTCGCCGAGCTTCTGCGCCAGGCGCCCGACGTCGCGTCCGAGCTGATGACGCTCATGCAGGTGTCCCGTGCGATGGGTATCCGCATCATCGCCGCGACCCAGTCGCCCAGCGAGCAGGCGTTCGGCGGTAAGGGCACCGACACGCGGCAGCAGTTCGGCGTGCGGATCGGCCTGCCGGTGAACGAGCCGACCCCGATCAACATGATCATGGGTACGGGCGCGTACGGGCAGGGCTGGCGCCTGGACGAGCTCGACCTGCCCGGCAAGTGCATGGTGTCGTCTGAGCGGTACTTCGAGCCGAACGAGGGCCGGTGCTACTGGATCACTGAGCACCAGATCCTCGAGACGTCGCTCGAGCACGCGTCCCCCGAGGACGACGCGGTCGAGGACGTGCGGCCGCACCCGGAGCCTGATCCGGAGCCGGACCCGCCGACGTCTCCGGGCGGGGGCGGTCCCGGCGGTGGCCGGCCGGTGCTGCGCGCCGTGCCGACGTTCCCGGACGGCTCCCGCATCCCGGAGAACCGTCAGCCGCTGTGGGAGGCCTTGGAGAAGGCCGGGCCGGAAGGCCTGACGAAGCCCGAGGCGGTCAGTCGCGGGATCTGCAATCACCACACGTCCATCGGGCCGTGGCTGTCCCAGTGGGTCGCCGCGGGCTGGGTGAAGGAGGACGGCAAGCGCAACCGGGCCGTCGTCTACGTCCACACCGCATCGCGCCACACCACCGCCCCCGAAGCGTCCGTGATCGACGAGGAGAGCACCGCATGCACGAGCCTGTGATTCCGACGGGCATCCGGCCCACGCGCCCCCGCCCCTCGGCCGCGTACGTCCCGGTCCCGGCCGAGAACAACGTGGAGCTGCACGACGAGTACGACCCGGTCGTTCTCGTCCAGGACCCGTACGACCCGAACCGGTCGGTTGCCGTGCGCCGGTCGGCGCTGCAGCCGACCGTGGCGACGCCGGCCCGGGACCTCACCCCGCAGCCGCTCATCGACCCGCTCGCCGCGCGGCTGTTCGGCGGTGGCGTCGGTGGTGGTGTTCTGGGCTGGGGCGCCGGTGAGTTCGTCGCGGGCCTCGGCAAGCTCGTCACCGCCGCGGCGAGTGCGGGCGGCGCGGCCCTTGCGATTGCCCTGCTGCTGCTCGCCTGGAAGATGACCCCGTCCGGGGGCGGCAAGACGGTGAACATCACGAACAACAACCGGTGGGGAGGGCGCTCCATCACGCGGTCGTGACCGGCCGCGCGCGGGGCCCTGGCCGTTGGGCTGGGGCCCCGTTGTCATGCCCGGTGTCGTGGGTGCGTGCGATGATCCCCCGTCATGGGGAGACACATCTGGGGGAAGGCGGCCGGGGCCCTGGTCCTGGCCGTGACCGTGGCGGCCGTGAGCGGCTGCAGCTCGAGCGACGGAGACGACGGGAAGCCAGCCGCGAAGGCTGCGCCGAAGACCCCGAGCGTGGAGCAGGCGACCGCGACGTTCCAGGTTGCGGTGGAGCAGTTCGACACGGACGGCGGGTGCCTCGAGGAGGAGCCGGGGACGTGCTGGGAGCAGATGCAGGCGCTCATGAAGCCCGCGCGTGACCTGCGGAAAGCGGCGAACGCCGACAAGGAGACGGGGCCAGAGTTCTGGTCGGAGGCGTACGCGCTGATCAACACCATGGAGGACGGCGTCAAGGTCGGGGAGGACCAGGGGGTTCCCGCCGGCGGCGCCGATCTGACGAACCGGGACGAGGTCCTGGGCTCGGCACACGAGTTGTCGGACTGGCTCGACGCTCACCCCGTCCAGTAGGCGCGGAAGGGCCCCGGAGACTGCGGTCGCCGGGGCCCTCGCGTTGTCGTTCAGTCGGCGCTGCGCACCAGGTGCACGGTGTCGAGGAACGGCTTGTCGGCCGGGCCCTTGGGGTACTCGAGGATGGTGATGTCCTCGTGCGTACAGCCCCCGTCCCGGTGCAGGGCGGGGTTCATGCAGTGGCTGCGGGTGTGCTCGTTGACCCACCAGCGGCCGCGGTCGTAGCGGTGGGACTGCCCGCTGTCGTCGGGGCGGCGCGGAGCGGGAGTTGACCGCCGGCGGCCGCGGATGGTGACCAGGCGGACCGTGCCGTCGTCGACGACGCCGCGGCGGCGGTCGTTGCGCAGCCTCTTGGGCTGGCGCCGCTCCTCGACAACGTCGGTGACGGGCTTGCCGACACGTTCCTGGGTGATCACGTCCCAGCAGGCGACGACGGCGCGCACCGCGAGCGCCGTGCCGTCGTCCTGGGAGTACAGCGCGTCATCGGCGAACACCTGGTCCTCAGCGACCAGGGCGAACCCCTGGGCGGTGAACGGCGGGCTGCCGGCGTTGTGGACGTAGTGGGTCATCCACCAGAAGGTGCGGCCGTCGCGTTCCTCACGGCCCCAAGACGCTGCGACGAGCGGGGCGAAGCCCGGGGACCAGTCGATGGGGGTATCGAACACGATCAGGCCGTACGGGCTGGGCACGCGCCCCTCGCTGAGGGGCGTCTTGCGGGGCTGGGCGGCCTTCCTGGTCGCCACGGCGCTGGTGTCGGCGTCCGCGTGGAACAGCTTGGCGTTGCTCAGCCGGTCGGCTTCCTGGCCGCACAGGTACCGTGCGGCCTCGATCGGCTCGAGGCCGGGGAACATGGTCTGCAGGTCCTCGGCGGCGAACTCCCGCGCGGTGCTCTCGGCGGTCTCATCGGCCAGGAGGCGGGCGACGAGCTGGCTACGCCACTCCGGGACCTTCTTCGGGTTGGCCGACCAGGGCGCGGCCTCGGTGCCGTCGAAGACGAGCGTCTTGCGGGTGCCGTCCGGGTCGATCAGGGCGACCACGCCGCCCAGCACGCCCAGCAGCTTGGACAGCTTCCCGGTGTTCAGCCGGTCGAAGGACTTCGCCAGGTACTCGAAAACGTCCGCTCGGCCGTCCCGCAGGGCGAAGAGGGCCCGCTGCACGTCTGGGTCGAGGGTGTCCAGGTCCGGGAAGTGTTCGAGCAGTTCGTCCCAGCGGTGACCGTCCTGCTCGATGAGGTCCGTGGTCTGGGTGGCGCCGAACAGCGCCACCTCTACGCCGGTCCCGCCCATGGTGGCGTCACCGCCGTGAGCGATCCGGTGGACGGTGCGCGCGAACCGCTCGGCCTCGAGGTTCGGGTTGCGGTGGTAGGCGCGCGCAACGGCGGCCAGGTGGCGCCAGTTGTCGGCAGTGGCGCGGGTGGCGAGGAAAATTCCGGTCACGCGGTCACCGTAGCGAGGCCCACTGACAGGGGACGGGAGAAGCTGACAGGTCGTCCGAACGGGTGCGCGCGACGCTAAGGGTCCGGGTGTCGCACGGTTCGGCGGCTGCCCCGCCCGGGGTGGCATTGCCTCTCACGAAGGAACCGAATTGGCTACCTCTTGGACCCCGAAGCTCACCAACGTCGCCGGCACCGACGGCACCGAGACCTCCGGTCACTACGTCGACGCGAACGGCGTCTGCACCTTCACCGCGATGGTGCTCGCGCGTAAGGAGACCACGGCGGCGTCGTCCGCCGGTTTCGGTCTGACCCTGCCCGTGCCGGCCGCGCCCGGCGTCCGCTACACCTTCCAGGTCCAGCTCGACGGCCGGGACGCCGACCGCGGTGTCTGGACGGGTGAGGCGATGATCGGCGCCTCCTCGGACGGCTCGAAGATCGAGCGTCTGCGTGTCACCACCGACTCGAACGGTGCCGCGCTGCAGGTCATCGATCACCTCTACGGTGACGCGGAGGGCGCAAAGCTGGCGGAGATCATCACGGTCACCGGCTCGTACCCGACCGCCTGACCACCCCATGTTGAGGGGCCGACGGATTCCTTCCGTCGGCCCCTCGGCCGTTCTCGCTGCGGGTGGGGCTTCGCTGAAACGGCTCGGCGGCCGGCCGGTGGCCGCTACGGTGCCAGCATGAGTGACGCGCCGATTCCTCCCTCCTCCGAAGACTTCCCGCCGCTGACTCCGGCCGAGATGCCGCCCCAGCTCCAGGCCGCGCTCAAGCAGATGAGCCGTCGCGGCCCCGTGGTCGACGTCATGACGGGCGAGACGGTTGCCGAGGACGGGCAGCTGGTCGGGCAGGACCCGGGCGAGGACCTGGTGGGCTGCCTGGAGTGCGCGCGGGCGGTCGCTCAGGGCTGGTGGGGCAGCATCGCCCGGCACGTCGGTATGGAGGGCGCACCGGTGTGCGTGCTGTGCGGCGAGGGCGAGGCCACGCTGAGCGCCGCGGACTGGTTCGCGACGGCCGGGCAGCTCGCGGCCGCGGCTACCGCGCGCGGCTCCCGGCGTACGTGGCGGGACGACGCGGTGAAGGGCCTGGGCGCGCACACCCTGTAGGCCCGGTTCAGCCGGCGTAGTCGTGCTGAACTTCGCCACGGCGGGCGACAGTGTCGGCGGCCTGGTCGAGGGCGGTGAGGAACGGGTCGTTGGCGGCGGCAAGCACTGCCTCCCGCATGAAGTCCTCTACGTCCTTCCCGGCTGCTTCGGCAGCACGCTGCACCTGATCCTGCTCAGAGGCTGACAGGGGCACGGCGAGGGCGGAGATGCGGGCGATACGCATGCGGGGACCGTACCAGCGTCCTGGGGGCCGCTAGGGGCCTTGCAGGGGTGGTCTAGGCGGTGGCTGCTTCGGTTGCTTGCCGCTGCGCAAGAAGGGTGCGGCGCATTGTCTCCCACCTGGTCGGCACCAGGTCGTCCTCGGCGACGCCGGCGGCGTCCTGCTCGACCTGCACTTCGTCGGCGACCTTCTTGTACCACTTGCTGATGCCGCGCCGGTCGATGGGAATGCCGAGGTTGGGGACCCGGGTCCCCAACCACAGGTGCCGGGGGGCCGTGCCCGTGAGGCGGTAGATCAGCGCGGGACGTCGCTCCAGCCAGTGCTCGAGGCGGTGTCCGGTGTCGGCACTCAGGGCGATCGTCTCGGGCTCGGGCATCTTCCCCCGAAGTCCGCCCTGGGGCTGGCGTACCAGGGTGAGAGCGCGGGGAGTGTCGCCTTCGACGGCCAGGTCGTCGACGAGCATGGACTCCAGCTCGCCCAGGCGCGGCAGAACGTCCCGCATGACGCCCCACATGGCCAGGCCGCGGACGATGACGTCGGGCCGGTCCGCCTCCGGCCACTGGCCGGCTTCCTCCTCGAGGTGGTTGGTGATGAGGTCGGCCATCTGCGGGGAGACGGTGGGGCGCAGACCCCACGGTGGCAGGTCGGGCGCCTCGAACGGGATCCGGGCCTGTTCGGCGATCCGCTCGAGGCAGAAGATACGGATCCGCTCGGAGGTGTCGTAGCTGGCGGGGTCCGTGGACACGATGGGCGCGGTACGCAGGTATCCGCCGCGGCCGTACAGCAGGTACGCGTGGACGGCGTCCGGGGAGAGGAGCTCGGCGAGGGAGTCGCCGGCTGTCTCGGTCAGCCCCAGAGGGAGCGCCAGGGCGAGCTCGCCGGCGACCCACTCGAGTTGCTGCATGCGGGCGTCCGACACGACGTCCTTGGCCTTGTGGTTGACCGTGCGGAACACGTCCAGGACACGCTCGAGCTCGCGCAGGGCGCGCGCGGGCTCGGGTACGGCGGTGAGCGCGGCCGCCGTCGTTGGGCGGTCGCTGGCGCTGTGGTCGCGGGCGGTCGATTGCATGGCATAAGAGTTTGCCCTGTTTCGGACCCGGCGGGTGCACCTGCCGGTAGCTAGTTGAGCAGGCCGCGGCGGCGCGGAGGGTTGATCGGCTCCGGTTCGTACACGGTCAGCAGGGCGGCGTCGGCCCGGTCGGGGGACTTCATGCCGCGCTGCTTCATCGCCTTCTTGGACTCGACGACGCTGTAGCCGGCGCTGTTGGAGCCCAGGCGTGGGGTGGAGAGCTGGATGCCGGTCTGCCGGTCGACGCGGAGCCGTAGCCGTCCGAGGCCGGTCGACGGGTCGGGCTGCAGCAGGCCGCGGGTGGCGAGCCACATCTCGTCGCGCTTGCGGTAGGGCCGCATGACCGCGCCCGGGTCGTCCTGCTCGGGGGACTCGGACACCATGACGCCGACGATCTGCGCCTTGTGGCGGCCGGTGTCGGCCCAGCGCTTCAGCATGGACACCACGCCGTGGCCGATGCCGTTCTGGTCGACCTTGACGCGGACGGGGTGCTGGGAGCGCAGGGCATCGGCGAGGCGCTGCGCCGCGGCGATCTCCTCAAGGACCTTCTCGGCGAGGAGGACCTGGTCGTCGTTGATGGTGCCGGAGGAGTGGTAGCGGGTCTCGATGACGTCGCCGACGATGCGCGAGATGACGAACTCGTCGCCGCCGTCGGCCGCGACGTCGACGCCGAGCCGGACCCAGGCGCCTTCCTTCACGGTGTGGGTGGCGGTCTCCCCCTCGAGGCCGAGGTCGCACAGGCGGTGCCAGCCGGGCCCGGTCGGGTCGTCGCTCTGCTGAGCGTTCTCGACCCAGGTGACGGGGATGGTGAGGCCGCCTCCGCCCTTGGGGAACTTCGCGTGCACCTTGGCGATGACGTACGGGTGATCGGGCCCGTACTCGCGGATCGTGCGGTCCACCCAGTCCTGGTCCGGGAGGTGGATCGCGAGGGAATGCGCGGGTACACCGTCGGGGCAGTCGTTGCAGTACGGGACGCGTTCCTTGGTGATGGCCGGGGAGGCGAACGTGGCGATCGGGATGGTGACGGTGGAGGGCTCCTCGGGGTCTTCGCCTTCCTCGCACAGGCCCTCGAACCAGGACCGCGGGTCGTCCATCGCCGGGTTGCCGATGGCCAGCATGCGGGCGTCACCGGTCAGGAGGTTGTTGGTGCCGTTGCCGATCGTGCGGGCGATACCGCCGGCCTCGTCGACGACGATGAGGAGCTTCGGGGTGCCGTGGATGCCCTGCATGGCGGCTTCGTCGTTCTCGGGCGCGGTGAAGCCGTACGCGACGATGACGTCGTTGCCCCACTGATCAGGGATTTTCCACTGCGTCGTGTCGCAGTAGCCGGGCAGTCCGGCGCGGGCAACGGTCTTGCGGATGTGCGGCCAGAGCTGGTTGCGGACCTGCCGGAACCGGGTGGCGGTGGTGACGATGACCATGGTGCCGGGTGCGTTCACCGCTCCGGCCCAGGCGACGAGCCTTCCGGCGATCCACGTCTTGCCGACGCCGAAGCCGGCCGGGACGGCGATGCGCTTGTGGCCTGGGACGGCGTCGACGATCTCCCGCTGGCGGGACCAGATGCTTTCACCGAGGACGTCCTCGATGAAGCCGGACGGGGTGTCGTGCCAGAGCCCGTACATGGAGCCGGTGGCCCGCTCGACTTCCCGCATGACGTGCGGCCGCTCGCGGCCGCTGAGGTCGTGCTTGAAGGCGCGGCGGCGGGCGGGGGCGGGGGCGCGGAGCAGGATGTCGGCGACGTTGGCCGCGTCGCGGGAGACGACTCCCGGCTTCCGGGCGTGCTGCAGCTCCCTGGCCGGGGGGACCATGCGGTGCGTTGAGGGCTGCGTGCGGGGCATGGCGTGGAAGGTGCAGCGCGGGGGGATCTAGTGTCGCGGCCCGGCCGGTCGGTCCATGCCCAGACCGCCGGCCAGGCCGCGGGTTCCGGCACTGCTCAACTCACCTGGAGGCGCCGCCCGGGGAACGGGATCGGCTGGGGTGTGCCGGAAGTTGTGCCGGGCAGCGGCCCCGCTCCGGGGAGATGAAGCGGGGCCGCCCCCTGCTCGGGGGGGTGCGGCCGGAGTGCTTTCCCCGGGGGGGGATCGGGGTCAGAGGGCCTGCCGCACTCTGTAGTACGTCGCCGCGCCGGATTCTGTTACAGGCCGCGGAGGAAGGCCTGCGGGTCGGGCGGCGGCACCACGAGGAAGCTCAGGCGTCCCAGGCCGAGCGGAGACCGGCGGGAGCCCGCCGTGCGCGGTCGGGCGGTGTCCTCCGGGGTGCGCCCGGGGCCCGCGGTCGTGACCTCGCTGAGGTTGAACGGGAAGACGTTCGCGGCCGCCCGGGAGCGCGGGATGTCCTCGAGACGGCGCAGGCACTTGAGGAGCTCGACGAGCGCGGCAACGGTGGAGCAGCCGGGGCAGCTGCAGTTCTCCAGCGGCGGGGCGGTCTCCTGCGGCCCGCTGGTCGAGGCGTTGTACGCGGTGACGAGGTCCTGCTCCTCCTCGGCGCTGAGGATGGCCCGCCGGAAGACCTCCATGTCCATCTCGACGTCGGCGCGCTGCTCCGGGGTGAGCCGGTACCAGGGCGGCATCTGTCGGCCCTCGCCCTCGGCAAGGAGGCGCCGGGTCTCGTAGAGGTGGCGGGTCAGGTGCGGCGGGAGCATCGTGCGCCTGGGCTTCGCTGTCATGCAGGGGGGAACGCCAGCGGCCGGATTCTGTGACACCCCTCCCCCTTCGCTGCTGCTGCGCCTGGTGCTGCTCGAGCTCTGGTGAGGCCAGGGACGCGCCGATGCCTGAGCGAAGCGAAGGCATCGGAACCTACTTAATGGTGGTGCTTGATCTTGTTACTAAAGGGGCCCAGTCCTGCGGCGCCCGGTGATCCGGCGACCGATTAACCGGGGCCCAGAAACCCGTCCCCGGTGACCGGGGCCCAGAAACCCGTCCCCGGTGTAACCAGGGGGAGGGACAGCAGGAAGGCCGGCCCCGGATGGTGCCGGGGCCGGCC
>NZ_JBITSH010000018.1:0-127483 GCF_044540535.1 Streptomyces sp. NPDC085937
AAACGCCCGGTTACATTCCGAACCCGGAAGCTAAGCCTTACAGCGCCGATGGTACTGCAGGGGGGACCCTGTGGGAGAGTAGGACGCCGCCGAACTCCTTTTAGAGCTCTGGCTCTTGGGCACGCAGCCCGAGGGCCAGAGCTTTTTTGCGTTGAGGTAAGGTCAGTGAGCATCATCGACACGTTTCCCACAGGAGGATCCCGGGTGGAGGTCCAGGAGACACGGGTCCAGACAGACCGTGTCCTCACCATCCCGAACATGCTCAGCATGGCGCGGCTCGTCGGCGTACCTCTGTTTCTCTGGCTGATTCTGCGGCCGGAGTTCGGCGGTCCGAAGAGCGACGGCTGGGCGCTCCTGGTGCTGGCCTTCAGCGGCGTCAGCGACTACCTGGACGGCAAGCTCGCCCGGCGGTGGAACCAGGTCAGCAGCCTCGGCCGGCTGCTCGACCCCGCGGCCGACCGGCTCTACATTCTCTCGACCCTGGTCGGACTCACCTGGCGGGAGATCCTGCCGCTCTGGCTGACCCTCGTGCTGCTGGCACGGGAGCTGGTCCTCCTGGTCATGGTGGGCGTCCTGCGGCGCCACGGCTATCCGCCGCCGCAGGTGAACTTCCTGGGGAAGGCCGCCACCTTCAACCTGATGTATGCCTTCCCGCTGCTCCTGCTCAGTGACGGAAGTGGCTGGATCTCGTCACTCGCTGCTATTTTCGGCTGGGCGTTCGCCGGATGGGGTACAACCCTCTATTGGTGGGCAGGAGTGCTCTATGTGGTCCAAGTCCGCCGTCTGATCCGTGCGGACACCATGGCCGATTGACTCGCTTCCTCACGCGCAACGTGGCGCGCGATGTCTCACGCTGAATATGTGTGCGGCAATCCTGGCGGGTGAAGTCGGCCAGACCGTCGTCTCTTCGAGGAGGACGCTTCCGACATGAAGGCCGTCGTGATGGCCGGGGGCGAAGGCACCCGTCTTCGCCCCATGACCTCAAGCATGCCCAAGCCGCTCCTGCCGGTGGCCAACCGGCCGATCATGGAGCACGTTCTGCGGCTGCTCAAAAGGCACGGGCTCAACGAAACCGTTGTGACTGTCCAGTTCCTTGCTTCTCTCGTCAAGAACTACTTCGGTGACGGCGAGGAGCTCGGAATGGAGCTCACCTATGCCAATGAGGAGAAGCCACTCGGTACCGCCGGGAGCGTCAAGAACGCCGAGGAGGCATTGAAGGACGATGCCTTTCTCGTCATCTCCGGCGATGCCCTCACGGACTTCGACCTCACCGAGCTGATCAATTTTCACAAGGAAAAGGGCGCCCTGGTCACAGTCTGCCTGACCCGCGTGCCCAACCCGCTGGAATTCGGCATCACCATCGTCGACGACGAGGGCAAGGTCGAGCGCTTCCTCGAGAAGCCCACCTGGGGCCAGGTCTTCTCCGACACGGTGAACACCGGCATCTACGTGATGGAGCCCGAGGTCTTCGACTACGTCGAGCCCGACGTCCCCGTCGACTGGTCCGGTGACGTCTTCCCGCAGCTGATGAAGGAAGGCAAGCCCGTCTACGGCTACGTCGCCGAGGGCTACTGGGAGGACGTCGGCACCCACGAGAGCTACGTCAAGGCGCAGGCCGACGTGCTCGAGGGCAAGGTCGACGTCGACATCGACGGCTTCGAGATCTCGCCCGGTGTGTGGGTCGCCGAAGGCGCCGAGGTGCACCCCGACGCCCAGCTCCGCGGCCCGCTCTACATCGGCGACTACGCCAAGGTGGAGGCCGGCGCCGAGATCCGCGAGCACACGGTGGTGGGCTCCAACGTCGTCGTGAAGAGCGGAGCCTTCCTGCACAAGGCCGTGGTGCACGACAACGTGTACGTCGGTCCGCACAGCAACCTGCGGGGCTGCGTCGTCGGCAAGAACACCGACATCATGCGGGCCGCGCGGATCGAGGACGGCGCCGTCATCGGTGACGAGTGCCTGATCGGCGAAGAATCGATCGTCCAGGGCAACGTGCGGGTCTACCCGTTCAAGACCATCGAGGCCGGCGCCTTCGTCAACACCTCGGTGATCTGGGAGTCCAGGGGCCAGGCGCACCTGTTCGGTGCCCGCGGTGTGTCCGGCATCCTGAACGTCGAGATCACCCCAGAGCTCGCCGTCCGCCTCGCCGGCGCCTACGCGACGACCCTGAAGAAGGGCTCGACCGTCACCACGGCCCGCGACCACTCCCGTGGTGCCCGTGCGCTCAAGCGGGCGGTCATCTCCGCGCTCCAGGCCAGCGCCATCGACGTACGCGACCTGGAGAACGTGCCGCTGCCCGTGGCGCGTCAGCAGACCGCGCGGGGCAGCGCCGGCGGCATCATGATCCGCACCACGCCGGGTGTGCCGGACTCCGTCGACATCATGTTCTTCGACGGCCAGGGCGCCGACCTGTCGCAGGGCAGCCAGCGCAAGCTGGACCGGGTGTTCGCGCGCCAGGAGTACCGGCGCGCCTTCCCCGGCGAGATCGGTGACCTGCACTTCCCGGCGAGCGTCTTCGACTCCTACACCGGGTCCCTGCTGCGCAACGTCGACATCAACGGGATCGCCGAGTCCGGGCTGAAGGTCGTCGTCGACGCGTCCAACGGCAGCGCCGGTCTGGTGCTGCCCAGCCTGCTCGGCAAGCTGGGCGTCGACTCGCTGACCATCAACCCCGGTCTCGACGAGTCCCGGCCGACCGAGACGGCCGACATGCGCCGCTCCGGCCTGGTCCGCCTCGGCGAGATCGTGGCGTCCTCCGGTGCCGCCTTCGGCGTGCGGTTCGACCCCGTCGGCGAGCGGCTGTCTCTGGTCGACGAGAAGGGGCGGATCGTCGAGGACGACCGGGCGCTGCTCGTCATGCTCGACCTGGTCGCCTCCGAGCGGCGCAGCGGCCGTGTCGCGCTGCCGGTGACCACCACGAGGATCGCCGAGCAGGTGGCGGCGTACCACGGCACCCAGGTGGAGTGGACGACCACGTCGCCCGACGACCTCACGCGCGTCGGCGGTGAGGAAGGGACGATCTTCGGCGGCGACGGCAAGGGCGGCTTCATCGTCCCCGAGTTCAGCAGCGTCTACGACGGCACCGCCGCGTTCGTGCGGCTCATCGGGCTGGTCGCGCGGACCCAGCTCACGCTGAGCCAGATCGACGCCCGCATCCCGCGGGCGCACGTCCTCAAGCGGGACCTGGCGACCCCGTGGGCCGTCAAGGGCCTGGTGATGCGGCGGGTGGTCGAGGCCGCCGGAGACCGCTCCGTGGACACCACCGACGGGGTGCGCGTGGTGGAGGCCGACGGGCGCTGGGTGATGGTGCTGCCCGACCCGGCGGAGGCCGTCACCCATCTGTGGGCCGAGGGCCCCGACGACGCCTCCGCGCAGGCGCTGCTCGACGAGTGGTCGGCCGTGGTGGACAGCGCCGGCAGGTGACCGTCCCGCGCCCTGCCGATTGACCGGCGGGGGGGGGGGGGGGGGGGGGCGGCGCCCCCCGCCCCCCCCCCCCCCCCCCCCCCCCCCCGGGGCCGTTCGGAGGTAGGGGGCGCGGCGTGCGACGATGTGCGGCATGCCGCAGCAACCCCCCGTTCGGAGCACACGCGCGCGGCCCGCGCGCCCGGACGCGTCCATGTCGTTGATCACCAACGTCATGGACCACAGTCTCGACGACGGCTACGCCGAGGCGGCCGCCCGCAAGCGGAGCCAGGGGACCGGCGGCATGCCGAGGACGCTGCGCGCGAAGCTCGGCCTGGCCGCCGGTCTGGTCCTCGCCGCCTGTGTGGTCACCGTCGGCGCGGCCCAGGCCCGGGTCGCCGCTCCGGTCGTCGCCAAGGAGCGCGAGGAACTGATCGACCGGATCGACGAGGAGACCGCCGCCGCGGACCGGCTGGAGCAGAGCGTCGACGAGCTGCGCACCGAGGTGAGCGCACGGCAGCGTGAGGCGCTCCGGGACAGCGGAGGCGACCGGTCGACGCTGATGGGCGTCCTGTCGGGAGCCACGCCCGTGCACGGCCCGGGCGTGCGACTCGTGGTGAACGACGCCGAGGACACCACCGGCGGGGGCGACGGCGACCCGAGGTCGACCTCCGGCTTCTCCGACACCGGCCGGGTCCGGGACCGGGATCTGCAGCGGGTGGTCAACGGCCTGTGGGAGTCCGGCGCCGAGGCCGTGTCCATCAACGGGCAGCGGCTGACCGCCCTGTCGGCGATCAGGGCGGCGGGAGACGCGATACTGGTCGACAACAAGCCGCTGGTGCCGCCGTACACGGTGCTGGCGGTGGGGGACGGCGAAGAGCTGAGCGACCTCTTCCAGAACGGCGCCGACGGGCTGTATCTGCATGCCCTGCAGGAGAACTACGGCATCCGGACGGCGCTGTCCGTGGAGGACGACGTCCGGCTGCCCGCCGCAACGAGTGTGACCGTACGAACCGCACAGCCGATAACCGGGAAGGGCACATCGTGATCGCCGTACTGGGCCTCATCGTGGGAGTGGTGGCCGGGCTGTTGGTCCGGCCCGAGGTTCCGGCGGTCGTCGAGCCTTACCTGCCGATCGCCGTCGTCGCGGCGCTGGACGCCGTGTTCGGAGGCCTGCGGGCCATGCTCGACGGGATCTTCGACGACAAGGTCTTCGTGGTGTCGTTCCTGTCGAACGTCGTCGTGGCCGCGCTGATCGTCTTCCTCGGCGACAAGCTCGGCGTGGGGGCGCAGTTGTCCACGGGTGTGGTGGTCGTCCTCGGCATCCGCATCTTCTCCAACGCGGCGGCGATCCGCCGGCACGTGTTCCGGGCGTGAGGCAGATGAGCGAGCGAGAACAGCACGAGACGACACGCCCCGCGGTGTCCCCGCCGCGGTCCGCCGCCGAGGCGTCGTCCACGGCGGGACTGCGCAGGGAACTGCCCGCGGAGGTGCCCGCGGGCGGCCCGCCGGCCGTCGAGGAGCCCGCGGCGACCGCCCCGCCCGAGGAGGCCGGCGCGGCCGAGCCGGGCGGGCCGGTGCTGACCGGCCGGCAGAGGCTGGTGAAGGGGCTGTGGCCGCCGCGGGTGACCCGGGCCCAACTGATCGTCGCCCTGCTGCTGTTCGGCCTCGGTTTCGGCCTCGCCGTCCAGGTCGCCTCGACCAGCGACACCGACAGCGCGCTGCGCGGGGCACGTCAGGAAGATCTTGTGCGCATCCTCGATGAACTCGACGACCGCACAGAGCGTCTAGAAGACGAGAAGCAGGGTCTCGAGAAGCAGCGGGACGAGCTGGAGAACAGCTCCGACCAGGCCGAGGAGGCCCGCAGGCAGACGATCGAGAAGGAACGGCAACTCGGCGTCCTCGCGGGCACCGTGGCCGCGCAGGGGCCCGGCATCGAGATGACCATCGAGGACACGAAGGGGACGGTCGAGTCGGACATGCTGCTCGACGCCGTCCAGGAGCTGCGTGCCGCCGGTGCCGAGGCGATCCAGGTGAACGGTGTGCGCGTGGTAGCCGGCACGTATCTGACGGACGTGGACGGCGGAGTCTCCGTGGACGGGAACAAGATCAAGTCCCCCTATCGTTTCAAGGTCATCGGCAAGCCGCAGGACCTGGAGCCGGCGCTCAACATCCCCGGAGGCGTGGTGCAGACTCTCGAGAAGGAACAGGCCACCGTTACCGTGGAGCGGGCGGACAAGATCGTTGTGGACGCCTTGCGAGCGCCGAAGCGGCCTGACTACGCTCGGTCGTCCTCGCAGTGAACCGGGGGTGCATGGGGGTTGTCCGGCCAGGGCATGAGGTTGCGGGGGGTCGGCGCACCGATTGGGTGGTGCGTGGTGGAAACTGTCTGGCGGAGGCGGACGTTGTGAAGATGTCCGGGTCGGCCAATGTGTTCAGTCAGGGTTCGTCCTGCCCCACGGGCGGGTCTGTTTCGGTCAAGGGGAATCGCCCGTGAAGTTGTTTGGGAAGTTGTTCGGCAAGAGCGCGCGGCGAGAGGGCAGCGACAACGCGACCGCTCGTCACCGCGCACAGCCTGGTGCGGACGATCAGCGTCCGCTGTTCCGGGACCAGACGGGACAGGGCGCGGCGTCCGTTGACCCCGCGCAGTCGGGCGGCATAGGTTTCGGACAACTGTCGAGCCCCGGTGCGGGCGGAGGGTTCTCCGACCCGTACGCGTCCCACGCCCCCGGCGGGCAGCCGCGGCAGGAGGATCCGTCCATGTCGGCCCTGGTGTGTTCGAGGTGCGGCAACCGCAACGCGGAGAACAGCCGCTTCTGTTCCAACTGCGGTGCGCCGCTGAAGCCGGGCGTCACCCCGGAGCGCCCCTCCGAGACGACGTCCACGATCTCCATCTCCGGTCTCGAGGCCTACGACGCCGAGGCCACCGGTCAGACCGCGATGCCCGCGCTCTCCCCGGAGGCGCAGGCGGCCGTCGACGCGCTGCCGATGGGCTCCGCCCTGCTGGTGGTGCGCCGCGGTCCGAACTCGGGCAGCCGCTTCCTGCTGGACGGCGACCTGACCACGGCCGGGCGTCACCCGCAGAGCGACATCTTCCTCGACGACGTGACGGTCTCCCGTCGGCACGTGGAGTTCCGCCGCAGCCCGGACGGCTCGTTCACGGTCGCCGACGTCGGCAGCCTGAACGGCACGTACGTCAACCGGGAGCGGATCGACCAGGTCGCCCTGGCCAACGGCGACGAGGTGCAGATCGGCAAGTACCGGCTGGTCTTCTACGCGAGCCAGCGCAGCTACTGACCTCCCGGACGCGGTCCGGGGGACTCCAGGAAGGGTCCATGCTGCAGACACCGAGCGGCGGTGCCGGCGACGGCGCCGCCGCCACGGACACCGGACTGCTGAGCATCGGCGCGGTGCTGAGTGTGCTGCGTGAGGAGTTCCCCGAGGTCACGATCTCCAAGATCCGTTTCCTGGAGTCGGAAGGGCTCGTCGAGCCGCGCCGGACCCCGTCGGGGTACCGCAAGTTCAGCGCGCGGGACGTCGAGCGCCTCGGTCATGTGCTGCGGATGCAGCGCGACCACTATCTGCCGCTCAAGGTGATCCGCGAGCACCTGGCGGCCATGGAGCGCGGCGAGGCCGTCCAGCTGCCGGCGCTGACCCGTGCGGGTGACGGTGAGGACGCCGCCGAGTCCGGCCCGGAGAAGCCGACGGCGGCCCGCATCGGGCGCTGCCAGCTGCTCTCCGCCGCCGGGGTCGACGAGCACCGGCTCGCCGAGTGGGAGTCGTACGGCCTGCTCACCCCGGTCGGGGACGGTGTGTACGACGCGGAAGCGGTCACCGTCGCCGGCCTCATCACCGAGCTGGGGCGGTTCGGGATCGAGCCGCGTCATCTGCGGGCCATGAAGGCGGCCGCCGACCGGGAGGCCGGGCTGGTGGAGCAGGTCGTCGCGCCGCTGCGGCGGCACCGCAACCCGCAGACCCGGGCGCACGCGGAGGACCGCACCAAGGAGCTGGCCGGACTCACCGTGAAGCTGCACGCGGCGCTGGTGCAGGCGGCGCTCGGGGTGCGGCTGCCCTGATCAGGGGAGGCACAGCCGGGCCGGATCGGCCACCCGATCCCGGCCCGACTACCCAAACGTCCCGGGCACGGCCTAGGGTTGCTGTGTGAACGAGCTCGATGTCGTAGGTGTCCGGGTCGAAATGCCCTCCAACCAACCGATCGTGCTGTTGCGTGAAGTGGGCGGCGACCGCTACCTCCCCATCTGGATCGGCCCCGGGGAGGCGACGGCCATCGCCTTCGCCCAGCAGGGCATGGCGCCGGCACGACCGCTGACCCACGACCTGTTCAAGGACGTGCTGGAAGCCGTCGGACAGGAGCTCACGGAAGTGCGCATCACCGACCTGCGGGAAGGTGTCTTCTACGCCGAGCTTGTCTTCGCCAGCGGGGTCGAGGTCAGCGCCCGCCCGTCCGACGCCATAGCGCTCGCCCTGCGCACGGGGACCCCGATCTACGGCAGTGACACGGTGCTCGACGACGCGGGGATCGCCATCCCGGACGAGCAGGAGGACGAGGTGGAGAAGTTCCGCGAGTTCCTCGACCAGATCTCGCCGGAGGACTTCGGGACCAGCAACCAGTGAGCGGTGCCGGTGGCGGCCTCGTCGGCGGTCACCGCCCGTGCCGGAGGCATTCGGCTAGCCCTTCCCCGCGACGGGGCACGGGAAACCACTCTTAGGGTGATTATCACTCGGCGTGCCGAGTGTGGCGATCGTTGACGCACCCTTGGTGACTGCCTACCGTCGAGGAGGCAGGTCAAGGACGGAGGTCGGCGTGAGAAGCAGCGGCGACGGTACGGCTGGGGGTGCCCCCGGACGCGTTTTCGGGGCGGGCGGGCCGTATCCTCCCCAGAGCTTTCCGCCCCGCTCGGGCGGGGGCCATCCCGCGCACGGCGGTGCGATCGATCCCGCTCCACAGCGACCGACGGCTGTGCCGAGCGGCGGAGGGGCGGTGGCCATGGCGACCGAGGACATCGGGTACCGGGGGCCCACGGCCTGCGCGGCGGCGGGCATCACCTACCGCCAGCTCGACTACTGGGCCCGGACGGGTCTGGTCGAGCCGAGCGTGCGTCCGGCGCACGGATCGGGCACGCAGCGGCTGTACAGCTTCCGTGACGTCGTCGTGTTGAAGATCGTCAAGCGGTTCCTGGACACGGGCGTGTCCCTGCAGAACATCCGCACCGCGGTCCAGCACCTGCGCGAGCGGGGCTTCAGCGACCTGGAGCGTATGACGCTGATGAGCGACGGGGCGACGGTCTACGAGTGCACTTCGCCCGACGAGGTCCACGCCCTGCTCCAGGGCGGCCAGGGCGTCTTCGGCATCGCCGTGGGTGTGGTGTGGCGGGACGTCGAGAACGCGCTCTCCCAGCTGCACGGCGAGCGCGTCGACACGGGCGAGACGCTGATCGGCCACAACCCGATGGACGAGCTGGCGCGCCGGCGGAACAAGGCGGTCTGACACCGGATCCGACTCCGGCGGCAGACTCCGGTGTCGGATCCGGTGTCTGACAACCGGCCGTTGCCAGACACCGGTGTCTGACGCCGGGCGGTGCCGATCGGGTGCGTCCGGTGGCGCGCAGGTGACGTGCGGGCGGTGGCGTGCGGCCCGCCCGGCGCGAGCGTTGTCAGTGTCGTAGGGCAGCATCGGAGATGTGAGATCCGCTCCCACAATCCTGCATCTCGACATGGATGCCTTCTACGCCTCGGTGGAGCAGGCGTCCAAGCCGAGTCTGCGCGGGAAGGCGGTGGTCGTGGGCGGACTCGGACCCCGTGGCGTCGTCGCCACCGCCTCCTACGAGGCCCGCGTGTTCGGCGTCCACTCCGCGATGCCCATGGGGCAGGCCCGGCGGCTCGCGCCGAACGCCGCGTATCTGGTGCCCCGCTTCGCGTTGTACCGGTCCATCAGCGAGCAGGTGATGACGCTGCTGCGGGCACTGTCGCCGTTGGTGGAGCCGCTCAGCCTGGATGAGGCCTTCGTGGACCTGGAGGCCGGGGACACGGCGTGGGACGAGCGGTCGGCCCGGCTGGTCGGGACGAAGCTGCGCGCCGACATCCGGGCGGTGACGGGACTGACCGGCTCCGTGGGGCTCGCGGCCTCCAAGATGCTGGCCAAGATCGCGTCGGAGCAGGCGAAGCCGGACGGGCTGGTGGTGATCGAGCCCGGGACCGAGCGGGCCATGCTGGAGCCGATGCCGGTGCGGACCCTGCCGGGCGTCGGACCCGCCACCGGTGACCATCTGCGGAGGGCGGGCATCCACACCGTCGGTGAGATCGCCGAGGCGGGCGAGGACGAGCTGGTGCGGCTGCTGGGCAAGGCGCACGGGCACGCGCTGTTCGCGATGGCGCTGGCCCGCGACGAGCGGCCCGTGGTCGCCGAGCGGGAGACGAAGTCGGTGTCCGTCGAGGACACCTACGACGTGGACATCCACGACCGGGTGCGCGTGGGGATGGAGGTGCAGCGACTCGCCGACCGCTGCGTGCGCCGGCTGCGCGGGGCCGGGCTGTCCGGGCGGACCATCGTGCTGAAGGTACGGCGGTACGACTTCTCCACCCTGACCCGGTCCGAGACGCTGCGGGGCCCCACCGACGACCCGGCGGTCGTCCGGGAGGCCGCGGCCCGGCTGCTGGACTCGGTGGACACCACGGGCGGCGTACGGCTGCTCGGGGTCGGGGTCAGCGGGCTGGCCGACTACACCCAGGAGGACCTGTTCGCGCAGGCGGCCGGTGCGGGGGCCGGGGAGGAGACCCCGGAGGCCGAGGAGCCGGCCGAGGAGAAGGCCGTCGCCCGCCAGGAGGCGGCGGCCGAGCGACGCTGGCCGGCGGGCCACGACGTACGGCACGCCGAGTTCGGACACGGGTGGGTGCAGGGGAGCGGCCTGGGCCGGGTGACGGTGCGCTTCGAGACGCCCGAGTCCGGGCCCGGCCGGGTGAAGACGTTCCGAGTCGACGACCCGGAACTGGAGCCGGCGGATCCCCTGCCCCTGGTGTCCCTGCCGCCCGGCGCCGGCCGGCCGACGGAGGCGTCCGGGCCGCCGGACACATGGACACCGTGACCTCGGTGGGGGTCCGAAGGGCATGCGGAGTCAGGGGATCGCGAGGTGGGGCGAGCGTTCGGCACCGTGGCCCGGTGGCCCGGTGAGGGGGGTGTCCCCCCGCCGGCGCAGGTGTCGGGGTCAGTCGTCCTTGCCGGCGAGTTTGCCGAAGTCGTGGTCCGGGAGTGGGGGAGGGGACGCGAGGTCCAGGCCGTAGTGGTGGTACAGCTGAAGCTCCTGCTCCGGGGAGAGGTGGCGGCCGACGCCGAAGTCGGGGGCGTCCTTGATGAGGGCGCGTTCGAACGGCACGTGGAGTGCCCCCTCGATCAGCTCGCTCGGCTCCAGGGGCACGAAGGCGTCCCGGCTGAACAGGCCGGTCCGTATCGCCGCCCACTCCGGTACGCCGGTGGCGTCGTCGAGGTAGACCTCGTCGATCGTGCCGATCCGGGTGCCGTTGCGGTCGAACGCCTTGCGGCCGATCAGGTGACGCGGATCGATGTCGGTCTGCACGGGCCCTCCACTCCTCGCAAACTCATCCGTAAGCACCACAAAAAGGCACAATCGGTGGAACGGCCACTTGAAAGTCCGGGTCCCGGCCTCGCTGGTACGCTGACAACGGCTGCTGACCCCGTGCGGGAGAGTCCTCCAGACACCATCGGAGGCGCCGAAGGAGCAAATCCTCCCCGGAATCTCTCAGGCACACGTACCGCACGGACGAGGTCACTCTGGAAAGCAGGGCGGGTGTCGACGGCTTCCGCTCTCACCGACGGTGAAAACCGGACCGCCCGCGCGTTCCGGTGAAGCTCTCAGGTTGAGATGACAGAGGGGGAGGCCGTCCGGGCACCTGCGCCGTGGTGCCCCTCGAAGGTCGTCGGACCAGGAGGCCTCCTCAATGACCGTCCCCCGTACCCCGCTCTCCGAGCTCGAACAGGGAATTCCCTTCGAGCAGCGTCACATCGGCCCCGACCACGAGGCCCGGGCGAAGATGCTCGCCCAGGTCGGCTACGGCTCACTCGACGAGCTGACCGCCGCCGCCGTGCCCGACGTGATCAAGAACGCCGACGCGCTCGACCTGCCCGGCGCCCGGAGCGAGGCCGAGGTGCTCGCCGAGCTGCGCGGCCTGGCCGACCGCAACCAGGTGCTCGGCTCGATGATCGGCCTGGGGTACTACGGCACCTTCACCCCGCCCGTCATCCTGCGCAACGTGATGGAGAACCCCGCCTGGTACACGGCCTACACGCCGTACCAGCCGGAGATCTCGCAGGGGCGGCTCGAGGCGCTGCTGAACTTCCAGACGATGGTCGCCGAGCTGACCGGCCTGCCGACGGCCGGCGCCTCGCTGCTGGACGAGGGCACCGCGGCCGCCGAGGCGATGGCGCTGTCCCGGCGCATGGGCAAGAACAAGAAGGGCCTCTTCCTGGTCGACGCGGACGCCCTGCCGCAGACCGTCGCCGTCATCGAGACCCGCGCCGAGCCGACCGGCGTCGAGGTCGTCGTCGCCGATCTGGCCGACGGCATCCCCGCCGAGCTCGACGGCCGGGAGATCAACGGCGTCCTGATCCAGTACCCGGGCGCCTCCGGTGCCGTACGGGACATCAAGCCCGTCATCGACCAGGCGCACGAGCGCGGTGCGCTCGTCACCGTCGCCGCGGACCTGCTGGCCCTCACCCTGCTGAAGTCCCCCGGCGAGCTGGGCGCGGACATCGCGGTCGGCACCACGCAGCGCTTCGGCGTCCCGATGGGCTTCGGCGGACCGCACGCCGGTTACATGGCGGTGCAGGAGAAGATGGCGCGCAGCCTGCCCGGCCGCCTCGTCGGCGTCTCCGTCGACGCCGACGGCAACAAGGCGTACCGCCTCGCGCTGCAGACCCGTGAGCAGCACATCCGCCGCGAGAAGGCCACCAGCAACATCTGCACCGCGCAGGTGCTGCTCGCCGTCATGGCCGGCATGTACGCCGTCTACCACGGTCCCGAGGGCCTGCGGACCATCGCCCGGCGCACCCACCGCTACGCCGCGATCCTCGCCGAGGGGCTGCGCTCCGGCGGCACCGAGGTCGTGCACGGCTCCTACTTCGACACGCTGACCGTGCGGGTCGCCGGGCGGGCCGCCGAGGTCGTCGCCACGGCCCGGGACAACGGCGTGAACCTGCGCCTCGTCGACGCCGACACCGTCTCCGTCGCCTGCGACGAGACCACCACCCGCGACCAGGTCGCCGCCGTGTGGAGCGCCTTCGGCGTCGAGGCCGACGTCGAGGCCCTGGACGCCGCCGCTTCCGACACCCTGCCGGACGCGCTGCTGCGCACCGACGACTACCTCACGCACCCGGTCTTCCGGCAGCACCGCTCCGAGACGGCCATGCTGCGCTACCTGCGCCGCCTCGCCGACCGCGACTACGCGCTGGACCGCGGCATGATCCCGCTGGGCTCCTGCACCATGAAGCTCAACGCGACCACCGAGATGGAGCCGGTCACCTGGCCCGAGTTCGGCCAGCTGCACCCGTTCGTCCCGGCCGAGCAGGCGCAGGGGTACCTCACGCTCATCCACGAGCTGGAGGAACGACTCGCCGAGGTCACCGGCTACGACAAGGTCTCCCTGCAGCCCAACGCCGGCTCCCAGGGCGAGCTGGCCGGTCTGCTCGCCGTCCGCGGATACCACCGCGCCAACGGCGACGAGCAGCGCACCGTCTGCCTCATCCCGTCCTCCGCGCACGGCACCAACGCCGCGTCGGCCGTGATGGCCGGCATGAAGGTCGTCGTGGTCAAGACGTCCGACGACGGCGAGATCGACGTGGCGGACCTGCGGGCCAAGATCGAGCAGCACCGTGACGAGCTGGCCGTGCTGATGATCACGTACCCGTCGACGCACGGTGTGTTCGAGGAGCACGTCGCCGACATCTGCGCCGAGGTGCACGAGGCCGGCGGCCAGGTGTACGTGGACGGCGCCAACCTCAACGCGCTCGTCGGTCTGGCCAAGCCCGGCCACTTCGGCGGCGACGTCTCCCACCTGAACCTGCACAAGACGTTCTGCATCCCGCACGGCGGCGGCGGTCCCGGTGTCGGCCCGGTCGGCGTGCGCGCGCACCTCGCCCCGTACCTGCCGAACCACCCGCTGCAGCCGGAGGCCGGTCCGGAGACGGGCGTCGGGCCCATCTCGGCCGCCCCCTGGGGCTCGGCCGGCATCCTGCCCATCTCCTGGGCGTACGTCCGGCTGATGGGCGGCGAGGGCCTGAAGCGGGCCACGCAGGTGGCCGTGCTCAGCGCCAACTACATCGCCAAGCGCCTCGAGCCGCACTACCCGGTGCTCTACACCGGCCCGGGCGGGCTGGTCGCGCACGAGTGCATCATCGACCTGCGCCCGCTGACCAAGGCGACGGGCGTCAGCGTGGACGACGTGGCCAAGCGGCTCATCGACTACGGCTTCCACGCGCCGACGATGTCCTTCCCGGTCGCCGGCACGCTGATGATCGAGCCCACCGAGTCCGAGGACCTGACCGAGCTCGACCGGTTCTGCGAGGCGATGATCGCCATCCGCGCCGAGATCGAGAAGGTCGGCTCCGGCGAGTGGCCCGCGGAGGACAACCCGCTGCGCAACGCCCCGCACACCGCGGGCGCGCTCGCCGGTGCGTGGGAGCACGCGTACGACCGCCAGGAGGCCGTCTTCCCGGCCGGGGTGAACGCCGCCGACAAGTACTGGCCGCCGGTGCGCCGCATCGACCAGGCCTACGGCGACCGCAACCTGGTCTGCTCCTGCCCGCCGCTGGACGCGTACGAGGACTGACGCACGGCCTGAGGGGCCCCGCCCGGGCGAGCCGGGCGGGGCCCCTCGGCGTTCTCCGGACCGGTACCCGGGACCGGTCAGGCGGGGTAGGCGTGCGTCTGCGTCGCCTTGACCGCCGCCCAGACCGGTGCGCCCGGGTGCAGGCCCAGTTCGGCGACGGCGACCGTGGTGAGGTCGGCGGCCAGCGGCAGTTCGCCGGTCAGCTCGACCCGGATCTGGTCGCCGTGGCTCTCCAGACCGGCCACCGCGCAGCGCCAGTGGTTGCGCGCGCTGGAACCGGTGGGCCGGTCCCGGTACAGGGTGACGGCACCGGGCGGAAAGGCGACGAAGGCGGGCCCGGTCAGGTCCTCGGTGGTGCTGACCGACGGCCCGGCGTCCAGCCGTACCGTGTGGCCGTCCGCGTGGCCGCGGTAGAGGTTCAGGCCGACCAGCTGGGCGATGTACTCGGTGCGCGGGCGCCGGGCGATCTCGGCGGGCGCGCCCTCCTGCACGACCCGGCCCTCCTCCACGACGACCAGCCGGTCGGCGAGCACCATGGCGTCCAGCGGGTCGTGCGTCACCAGCACCGCGACGGCCTCGAACTCGGCCAGGTGACGGCGCAGTTGCGCCCGTACCTCCAGCCGGGTGCGGGCGTCCAGCGCGGCGAGGGGCTCGTCCAGGAGCAGCAGCCGCGGGTCGGTGGCCAGGGCGCGGGCGAGCGCCACGCGCTGGGCCTGGCCGCCGGAGAGCCGCCGGGGTCTGGCGCCGGCGTGCTCGGCCAGCCCCATGCGGTCCAGCCAGCCGGCCGCCCGGGCGCGCGCCTCCGCCTTGCCGACGCCCCGGCAGCGGGGACCGAAGGCCACGTTGTCGAGGGCGGTCAGATGCGGGAAGAGCAGGTAGTCCTGGAAGACGACGCCTACCGGCCGTGACTCGGGCGGGGTGCGGGCGAGGTCCGTGCCGTCCAGCCGCAGACGGCCGTCGGTGAGGGGCGCGAGACCGGCGAGGGCCCGCAGTGCGGTGGTCTTGCCGGCGCCGTTCGGGCCGAGCAGGGCGACCACGTCGCCGGGGGCGGCCGTCAGCGCGACGTCCAGGCGGAAGGAGCCCCGGTCCACGACCAGGTGGGCGTCCAGGCCCTCGGCCGTCGCGGTGCCGGGGGCGGGGGAGGTGCCGGATGTCTGTGCGGGGTGCTTCTGCATCGGTCAGACGGCCCTCACCCAGCGGTCCCGCAGCCCGGCCAGCACGGCGACCGACACGGCGAGCAGCACCAGGCTGAGGGCGATCGCGGCGGCCGGGTCGTTCTGCAGGGCGAGGTAGACGGCGAGCGGCATGGTCTGGGTGCGGCCCGGGAAGTTGCCCGCGAAGGTGATCGTCGCGCCGAACTCGCCCAGGGCGCGGGCCCAGGCCAGCACGGCACCGGCCGCGACGCCCGGAGCGATCAGCGGCAGGGTCACGCGCCGGAACGCGGTGAAGCGGGACGCCCCCAGGGTGGCCGCCGCCTCCTCGAACCGCGGGTCGGCGGCCCGCAGCGTCCCCTCGACGCTGATCACCAGGAACGGCAGCGCGACGAACGTCTCCGCCAGGACGACACCGGCGGTGGTGAACGGCAGGGTGACGCCGAACCACGCGTCCAGCCACCGGCCCACGATGCCGTTGCGGCCCAGCGCCAGCAGCAGGGCGACACCGCCGACCACCGGGGGCAGCACCAGCGGGAGCGTCACCAGGGCGCGGACCAGACCCCGCCCGGGGAAGTCGGTGCGGGCCAGCAGCCAGGCCAGCGGGACACCGACCAGCAGGCTCAGCGCGGTCGCCGTGGTCGCGCAGACCAGCGACAGACGCAGCGCGTCCCACACCGCGGGGCTGGTCAGCTGCTCCGGCAGGCCACTCCACGGCGCCCGTACGACGAGGGCGAGCAAGGGCACCAGGAGGAACGCCAGGCCGAGCAGGGCGGGCGCGAGGAGGGCGAGCGGGACACCGCGGCCGGGGGCCCGGGGCGGCCGCCGCCGTGTGCCGCGGGACGTTTGCCGGGTGGTCGTCATGGTGTGAGGAATCCCGCCCCGCGGAGCACCTTCCGTCCCTCCGGCGACGTCACCAGCGCGACGAAGGCGTCGGCCGTCACGGGGTTGCCGGAACTCTCGAGGCGGGCGATCGGGTAGTCGTTGACGGCCTGGGCGGCCTCCGGGAAGTCCACGCCGTCCACCTTGTCACCGGCCGCCCTCACATCCGTGCGGTACACGACGGCGGCGTCCGCCTCCTTCAACCGCACCTTGGTCAGCGCGCTCTTCACGTCCTGCTCGTACGAGGCGGGCGTGACCCGGACGCCGGCCGCCTTCAGCGCCTTCCGCGCGGCGGCCCCGCACGGCACCGTCTCGTCGCAGAGCACGACCTTGAGGCCGGGATCGGCCAAATCCTTCAGGGAGGTGATCCCGTGCGGGTTGCCGGGGGCGGTGGCGATCTCCAGGCGGTTGCGCGTGAAGGTGGCCGGGTCGCCCGCGGTGAGCCCTTCGTCCGCGACGCGGTCCATCGTCGTGGTGCTGGCCGCGGCGAAGACGTCGGCGGGGGCCCCGCCCGCGATTCCGGCGGCCAGGGAGTCGCTGCCGCCGAAGTTGAAGGTCACCTCGGTGCCCGGGTGCCGCTGCTCGAAGCGCTCGCCCAGCGCCGTGAAGGTCTCCTTGAGCGAGGCGGCGGCGAAGACGGTGACCGTGCCCCTCGGGCTCCCGTCACCGGTGCCGGCCGCGGAGTCTTCGGAGGAGGAACAGGCGGTGAGCCCGAGGCCGGTCAGGAGCGCGACGGCTGCGAGGCCGGCGGTCCGGCGGGCGGAACGGATCATCCGAGTGCACTCCCTCGCTGCACGGGCGTCTGCGGAGGGTCATGCCCCCGTGTTCCTCATGATGGCGCATCTGCGAGGTGTTCCGCACCTGTCTCATCGCACGAGCGAGCGTGAAGTGAGGGATCGGCCCGCATGTGCGACTCCACAAATCCTGTCGGTGTCAGGTGCGGTCGATGTGGACGTTCGTCGACTTCACGCGGGCGGTGGCCTCCACGCCTACCTCCAGGCCCAGTTCCTCGACGGCCTCCCGGGTGAGCAGGGAGACCAGGCGGTGCGGGCCGGCCTGGATCTCGACCTGGGCGGCGACGTCACCGAGTTTGATCGCGGTGACGATGCCGGGGAAGGCGTTGCGGGCGGAGGTGTACGGAGTGCCCTCCTCGGGCGTGGCCTCCTTGGCGAGCGCGACGGAGAACGCCGCCAGGTCACGCCCGTCGACGACCCGCCGTCCGCCGTCGTCGCGCCGGGTGGTGAGGCGCCCCGCGTCCGCCCAGCGCCGGGCGGTGTCCGGGCTCACGCCGAGCAGCCGCGCTGCCTGGCCGATCGTGTAGGACTGCATGCCGGTCACGATAGGGCGCCACGGCCACCGGAGGCGCACCACCGGGTCGGTGCCGACGGTGGGTGAGGGGCCGCGCACATGCGTCGGGGCCGGTTCGCGGGAGTGCCGCGGCCGGCCCCTGTGGTCGGTGGGCGGGCCCGTCCCGCCCGGACGCGCTCAGGCGGACGTCAGTGTGACGCCCCGAGGACGCTGCGGGGCGATGACGCTGCCGTCGGGCAGGAGTTCACCGGTGTCCTCGAAGAGCACGACACCGTTGCACAGCAGGCTCCAGCCCTGCTCCGGGTGGTGCGCCACGAGACGGGCGGATTCCCGGTCGGCGGACTCGGCTGAGGGGCACGGTGGCTGGTGCTGGCACATGGGTGGGTTCTCTCGCTTCATGGTGACCTGTGAGTGGGCTGTTGCGTCAGTCGCGCGGCATGGAACGTCGTTCATGGCCGCCCCCCGTTGTGATAAGTCGGTCGGGATCCAGTGTTGCCCCACGGGCGACGATCCGCAGGCATTTCGCGGCACCGCCCCTCACAGGTTCATGACGCGTCACCCGCGCGGACGGTTCATCCCAACTGCACTGTCCTTTCGGGTGGTTCGGGGAGGCCGAAGAGGACTAGTCCGCAGGCGCGTACCCCGCCTCCCGGGTCGCGGAGGACGGGGTACGCGCAGGTGCTGGGGCAGGTCAGGCCGGTGAGCCGAGGAGGCGGGTGGGTGACACCCGGTGGGTCAGTACCGGCAGCAGGTCGGTGACCCGGTGCGGGCGGTGGGCCGCGATGCCGGGCGGGGCCGGAGCCAGCGGCACCAGCAGGTCGGTGGGGGCCGGGCCGCCGGCGGCGCCGTCGGCCTCGGGGTCGCCGTGCAGCCAGAGCGCCAGCATGTACAGGCCGGGCACGGACAGCAGGCGGGGCTGGTACGGCTGCGTCATGCTCTCCGCCTGGCGCAGCGCGAGCTCCGTCGACGTGATGTACGGGCCTTCGAAGAAGCGGGAGAAGGCCCAGCCGTCGGCGGTGAGGACGGTGTCGGCCGCGGCCACCGCGCGGTCGCCGGTGCGGATCAGGAAGCGCCACCCGGCGAGCGTCGTCGAGGTCTCGCCGTCGGCGGTGACCCGGTCGAGGACGTGCACGGGCAGCGGAAGCTCGGGCGAGGCGGGCCCTTGTGCGCGGAGCAGGGAGGGAGTTCGGGCGTCGCGCACCGCGGTCGGTGACGAGAGCGCGGTCAGGACGGAACGCAGTGCGGGCGCGGGAGCCGGAGGTACGTGCAGCGGCATGGTGGGTCGCCTCTCATTCGAAGGCACAGTGGCGCGAGGGCGGGGCGTGGCGGTGCGGACGGCGCTGTCAGCTCGCGAAGGTCAGAGAGGCGGGGCCGGGGTCTGAGCGGGAGACGGGGGTGAGGTGAGCCGCACGCCGTCCCACGGCTGGATCACTCGACCATGGGCGCCAACCTGGTTCTGCCTTGTGCACGAAGTTTATACGACACGGGTTGAGACTATGTTTCGTCTAGCTCTCTCCGGTGACTCCGGCAAGGGTATTTCAGGTCGGCGAAATGCGAAAAAGATGCCGATTCCCGAGGGGGTGCACGCCACTGACCTCGGGCAATGACCGTCGAGCGGTCGGCCCATTCCGGTCGGCGTTTTTCACGAGCCGGCAACCGTGCCGTGATACGCGTTCCGCGTATTGCCCCGTGAATGTGCCACTGGACACCTCGCCCAGAGTAGCGGGCGCCACACCGATCCGGGGCGTTATCGATCGCATCCGCGGGGCATCCTTGCTTGTGGACCGGGACCCCGGCGGCCGATCTTCGGTACGCCATCCGAGGAGGGACGCTTCGATGGGGGAAAAGGTCGTGGCAGGTCAGTTCGACCTGTCCGATCGCCAGCGCTACCGCGAGAAGCTCCGCAGGTGCCTGACGGGCCTGGAGCGACTCCTGACGGAGAAGCGGTTCGACCGCCCCAAGAACCTCATGGGGCTGGAGATCGAGCTCAATCTCGCGGGCGCCGACGGCATGCCGAAAATGTTGAATGCGCAAGTCCTCGAGAGGATCGCCAGCAGGGACTTCCAAACCGAACTCGCCATGTTCAATCTGGAAGTGAACATCGCCCCGCACCGGCTGGGCGGGCGGGTATTCGACCGGCTCGACGAGGAACTGCGCACCTCGCTCTCCTACGCCGACCGTAAAGCCCAGGAGGTGGACGCGGGCATCGTGATGATCGGCATCCTGCCGACCCTCGACCGCGACGACCTCGTCTCGTCGAACCTTTCCGACGTCGACCGCTACGCACTGCTCAACGATCAGATCGTGGCCGCGCGCGGCGAGGACTTCACGCTCGACATCGACGGCGTGGAGCAGCTGAGCTGCACGTCGAAGTCGATCGCCCCGGAGGCCGCCTGCACCTCGGTGCAGCTGCACCTCCAGGTCACCCCGGAGCGGTTCCCCGACGTGTGGAACGCGGCGCAGGTCGTGGCCGCCGCGCAGATCGCCGTGGGCGCCAACTCGCCGTTCCTGTTCGGCCGCGAGCTGTGGCGCGAGTCGCGGCCGCCGCTGTTCCAGCAGTCCACCGACACCCGCCCGCCGGAGCTCAAGGCGCAGGGCGTACGGCCGCGCACCTGGTTCGGGGAACGCTGGGTGACGTCGGCGTTCGACCTCTTCGAGGAGAACCTGCGCTACTTCCCGGCCCTGCTGCCCATCTGCGACGACGAGGACCCGCTCGAGGTGCTGGACCGCGGTGGCGTCCCCTCGCTCTCCGAACTCGTCCTGCACAACGGCACCGTCTACCGCTGGAACCGCCCCGTCTACGACATCGCCGACGGCGTTCCCCACCTGCGGGTGGAGAACCGCGTGCTGCCCGCCGGGCCCACGGTGACCGACGTGGTGGCGAACGCGGCCTTCTACTACGGCCTCGTCCGCGCCCTGGCCGAGGACAGCCGCCCGGTGTGGACCCGGCTGCCGTTCGAGGCCGCCGCCGCCAACTTCGACGCCGCCTGCAAGCACGGCATCGACGCCCGCTTCACCTGGCCCCGGCGCGGCCGGCTCGGCGGCCTGGGCGAGGTGGACGCGGTCACCCTCGTACGGGAGGAGCTGTTGCCGCTGGCCGAGGCCGGGCTGGACGCGTGGGGGATCGAACCCGCCGACCGGGACCGGTACCTCGGGGTGATCGAGGAGCGCTGCCGGCGCCGGGTGAACGGGGCGTCCTGGCAGGCCGCGACGTTCCACCGGGCGCTGGACCTGGGCCTCGGACGCCAGGAGGCACTGGCCGCCACCACCCGCCGGTACCGGGAGCTGACCAAGCAGGGCGACCCCGTGCACACCTGGCCGGTCGGGCTGCCCGAGCCGGTGCCGACGGGCTGAGCGGCGCCCGGACCCGCGGCCGGCCGCACAGGATCTGCCTTCATACTGATCGGACCGATCGGTGATGTGGAGGCAGGTGTGCAGGCGGAGGCGGCGGGCCCGGGGGCCGATGCGTATCCGGAGCGGACGCTCTCGCGGAGGACGCTCCGTGACGAGACACTGCTCGTCCTCGCGCTGTCGCTCGGCGCGAGCGGCGTGTCGGCGCTGATCAGTTTCGTGGGCTCGGTCACCAGGCCGGGCGGTCTGAAGGACCAGGCGGCCACGCTCAACGCCTCGGCCGCGCCGGGCCGGCCCTGGCTCGACCTCGCCTGGCAGCTGTTCGGCATCACCACCGCGCTGGTGCCGGTGGCCCTGGTCGCCCACCTGCTGCTGCGCGAGGGCTCCGGACTGCGTGCCCTCGGATTCGACCGCACCCGGCCCTGGTCCGACCTCGGCCGGGGTGCCGCGATCGCCGCGGTCATCGGCAGCAGCGGCATCGCCTTCTACCTGGCCGTGCGCGCGCTCGGCTTCAACCTCACCGTGGTGCCGGAGGCGCTGCCCGAGGTGTGGTGGAAGTACCCGGTGCTGATCCTTTCGGCGGCCCAGAACTCGATCCTCGAAGAGGTCGTCGTGGTCGGGTACCTGGTGCGGCGGCTCGACCAGCTCGGCTGGTCGCCGAGGGCCTCCATGGCGGCCAGCGCGGGGCTGCGCGGGTCGTACCACCTCTACCAGGGCATCGGCGGCTTCATCGGCAACATGGTCATGGGGGTCGTGTTCGTGTACCTCTACCGCCGCTGGGGGCGGGTCGGCCCGCTGGTGGCCGCGCACACCTTCCTCGACATCGGGGCGTTCGTCGGCTACGCGCTGCTGGCCGGCAAGGTCGACTGGCTGCCGACGGCGTGAGCCGCGGCAAAGGGGGCGTACGGGGGCCGAGCACGGCGCATCCGTACGCCCCCTTCGGCGTGCCACCGGGCGGATCAGACCAGCAGGTCGCCCTCGACGACCGTCACCGCCCGCCCGCCGAGCAGGGTGCGGGCGCCGCGCACCTCGGTGCGGACGAGGCCCGAGCGCGGTGAGGCCTGGAGCCCGGTGAGGGCCGCGCGGCCGAGCCGCTGCGACCAGTAGGGGGCCAGCGCGGTGTGCGCGCTGCCCGTGACGTGGTCCTCGTCGATGCCCACGTTGGGGAAGAAGCAGCGGGAGACGAAGTCGTGACCGAGGTTCGGGGCCTCGGCGCGGGCGGTGGCGATGATGCCGCGCTCGGAGTAGGCGGCCAGGGACTTGAGGTCGGGCCGCAGGGAGCGCACTGTCTCTTCGTCGGCCAGCTCGACCAGCAGGTCCCCGACGTTCGGACCGGTGTCGAAAGCCGTGCCGACGGGAGCACCGAGCGCCTCCGCGACGCCCTCGGGAACGTCGACGGCGGTGAGCGGGGCGGTGGGGAAGTCCAGGGTGACGGTGCCGTCATCGCCGGGCTCGGCGACGAGCACGCCGCTGCGGGTGGAGAACCGGACCGGGCCCTGGTGGGCGCCGGTGGTGTGCAGCACGTGCGCGGTGGCCAGCGTGGCGTGGCCGCACAGGGCGACCTCGGTGGCGGGCGTGAACCAGCGCAGCGCCCAGTCGGCCTCACCGCCGCCGGACAGCGGGTGGGCGAAGGCCGTCTCCGCGTGGTTCACCTCCCGGGCGACGTCCTGCATCCAGGAGTCGTCCGGGAAGGCGTCGAGCAGGAGCACGCCGGCGGGGTTGCCGGCGAAGGGACGGTCGGTGAAGGCGTCGACGATTCGGATCCGCATGCCGCGAGCGTAAGGGCCGAGCCCCGCCCCGGTACCGGGCCGATGCGAGCGGGCGGCCTCCTTTCCGCCTGGGCGCCACCGCGGGGGATGCCGGGTCCGGGCCGGGGCGGCCGCCCATCTGGGCGTGCTGACGGCGCCGGAGGCTCGGAGACGAGGGATGGCACCGGGTCTTGTCGGGCGAGCGGTTGCGATATATCGTTGAGGCATCGCAATAGGTCGACGATGGAGTGGAGTGAGTGCAATGCACAGCTACGGACACGAGCGCGGACATGGTCACGGCGGGCCGCGGGTCGGTCGGGGGGACTTCGATCGGCTGCGGGCCGCCTTCGGGCCGTTCGGGCCCGGAGGGCCGGGGGGGCCCGGTGGTCCCTTCGGGCCCGGGTTCGGCCACGGCGGCCCCTGGGGCGGCCGAGGGCGCGGAGGGCCCAGGGGGAGGGCGCGGCGCGGTGACGTACGGGCCTCGATCCTGGCCCTGCTGAAGGACCGCCCGATGCACGGCTACGAGATGATCCAGGAGATCGCCGAGCGCAGCGGCGGCGCGTGGAAGCCCAGCCCCGGCTCGGTCTACCCCACCCTGCAGCTGCTGGAGGACGAGGGGCTGATCATCAGCGAGTCCGAGGGCGGCAAGAAGCTGTTCTCCCTCACCGAGGCGGGACGCACGGCGGCCGAGGACGGTCCCGAGGCCCCCTGGGAGGAGGCCTCGCGCGGGGTCGACTGGGAGGCGCTGAGTGAGATCCGGCAGGCCGGCTTCGGACTGATGGAGGCCTTCGGGCAGGTCTGGAAGACGGGCAGCAAGGAGCAGCGCGAGAAGGCCCTCGGCGTCATCAACGAGGCCCGCAAGAAGCTGTACCTGATCCTCGCCGACGAGGACTGAGGCCCGAAGGGCCGAGGGTCGGCCGAAGTGGGTGAGGGGCGTGCGCGGAACCGCGCGCGCCCCTTGGTCGTGGGCGCCCTGATCTCGTCCCCAAGGAGGAGATTTCGCCACGCCGTGTCCACTTCTCGTGGGACGCGAAGATGGCTCCCGGCGGGGATGTACCGGACCGCCGGGACTGATGAGGTGGGGGATGTGCGATCCCGCGTTCCCCGGCAGCAGGCCCCGTGGCCCCAGGCGCAGGCCGCCCGTGCCGCGGCCGACGACGCCGGGATCGGCGCGGAACTGGCGGCGGTGGTGACCGGTGCCCGGCGCAGGGTGGTCCGGGACGGGGACCGGCAGATCGACACCGCCCACCTGCTCCACTCCCTGCTGGAGTCCGACGCCGAGGTACGGGCCGCCTTCGGCGAGGGGCCCACCCTCGCCCGGCTGCTCGGCTACCTGGTGCAGCGCAGCATCGGCTACGGACTGCGCTGGCAGGGCACCGTCGAGGACTCCGGCTCACTCCCGGCCGTGGACGGCGCGACGGGCTTCTCCCCGCTCGCGGCCGTCTGCGTGGAGCGGGCCCGGCGCCGTGCCGCCCGCCGGGACGGCGGCCCCGTCCGCGGTACGGACCTGCTCGCCGAACTCGTCGCGGACCCGCAGGCACGCGCCGTCGAGGTGCTGCGGCGCGCCGGGGTGGACCCCCGGGACCTGACAGGCGGGCTCGACGCGCCGTCCACCCGCTGAGACAGGTGCCACAGGGGGTGACGCTCCTGTCGGGCCCTGTCATCATGTGCCGGTGCCTACGACTGCCCTTCCCCGCGACCCCCATGCCCGGGGCGTGGGACTCACCCTCGCGCTGGTGTCCGCCCTGGCCTTCGGCGGGTCCGGGGTGGCGGCCAAGCCGCTGATCGAGGCGGGTCTCGACCCGCTCCACGTGGTGTGGCTGCGGGTGGCGGGCGCCGCCCTCGTCATGCTGCCGCTCGCGGTACGCCACCGGGATCTGCTGCGCCGCCGGCCCGCGTTGCTCGCCGGGTTCGGCCTGTTCGCGGTGGCCGGTGTGCAGGCCTGCTACTTCGCCGCCATCTCCCGTATCCCGGTCGGGGTCGCGCTGCTCGTCGAGTACCTGGCGCCCGCGCTGGTCCTCGGCTGGGTACGGTTCGTGCAGCGGCGGCCGGTGACCCGGGCCGCCGCCGTCGGCGTGGTGCTCGCCGTGGGCGGCCTGGCCTGCGTCGTGGAGGTGTGGGCGGGGCTCGGCTTCGACGCGCTCGGCCTGGCGCTCGCGCTCGGCGCCGCCTGCTGCCAGGTCGGCTACTTCGTCCTCTCCGACCAGGGCAGCGACAGCGAGGAGGCGCCCGACCCGCTCGGCGTCATCGCCTACGGTCTGCTGATCGGCGCCGCCGTGCTGACCGTGGTCGCCCGCCCCTGGTCCATGGACCGGTCCGTACTCACCGGCAGCGCCGACATGGACGGCACCCCCGTCGCCGCGTTCCTGCTGCTGGCCTGGATCGTCCTCGTCGCCACGGTCGCCGCGTACGTCACCGGAGTGCTGTCGGTGCGCCGGCTCTCGCCGCAGGTCGCGGGTGTCGTGGCCTGTCTGGAGGCGGTGATCGCCACCGTCCTCGCCTGGGTGCTGCTCGGCGAGCACCTGTCCGCGCCGCAGATCGTGGGGGGCGTGGTGGTCCTGGCCGGTGCCCTCATCGCCCAGTCCTCGGCCCCGGCCCGGTCCGCGGAGGACCCGGTGGCGAGCGGCGGGCCCGAACGGCAGTTGTCGACGCCGGGGACCACCACCTAGAGTGCTGATCATGCATACGCACGCATGTGTTCTTCCGCCGCCGGCCGCCTGAGGCGGGCCCTCCGGTACATCCGCCCGGCAGCGTGCCGGGCGTAGCGGTGCTGCCCGCAGACGAAGTCCGCGGATCCCGTCCCCCCGGCCCCGGCCGGCGCTGACCCCGGATCCCTTCCGAACTTCCGTGCCCACGCCGACGCGTGGCGCGCGCCTCTGCGGAGAGAGAACACGTGTCGAACAACGTCTCCGGCCTGCCCGTCGGGCGGGGCCTCGTCTATCTGGTCGTCGCCGGTGCCGCCTGGGGCACCGCGGGCGCCGCCGCCTCGCTGGTCTACCGGACCAGCGACATGGGGCCGGTCGCCCTGTCCTTCTGGCGCTGTGCCGCCGGGCTGGTCGTGCTGTACGCCGCCCGGCTGGTGTCCGGGCGCGCCTCGCGCGGCGCCGTCCGCGCGCCCCTCGGCCGCCGGGTGCTGCGGGCCGTGGCCACCGGCGTCGGGCTCGCGGTCTTCCAGACCGCCTACTTCGCCGCCGTCTCGGCCACGGGACTCGCCGTGGCCACCGTCGTCACCCTGGGCGCCGGACCCGTGCTGATCGCCCTCGGCGCCCGGCTCACCATGGGCGAGCGGCTGGGAGGCGGTGGACTGGCGGCCGTCGTCGGCGCGCTCGTCGGGCTGGTGGTGCTCGTCCTCGGTGGCGGGGAGACCACCGTGGATCCGGTGGGCGTCCTGCTCGCCCTGCTGTCGGCCGCCGGATACTCGGCGATGACCCTGCTCACCCGCTGGTGGGGGCGGGACGGCGGCGCCGACTCGTCCGGCGCCACCGTCGGCGCGTTCGCCGTCACCAGCCTGGTCCTGCTGCCGTTCGCGGCGGTCGAGGGGCTGGTCCCGCACACCGACGCCCCCGGCACCCTGCTGCTCCTGCTGGCGTACGTCGCCTCCGTGCCGACCGCGCTCGCCTACGGCCTCTACTTCGCGGGCGCCGCCGTCGTACGGTCGGCGACCGTGTCCGTGATCATGCTGCTCGAACCGGTCAGCGCGGCGGTGCTGGCCGTCGCCCTGCTCGGTGAGCGGCTGACGGCGGCCACACTCGCCGGCACCCTGCTGATGCTCGGCTCGGTGGCGGGCCTCGCGGTGGGCGAGGCCCGCGGCGCACGGGCCCGCAAGACACGGACGGACACGGTCCCGGCCTGACGCCCGCGCGGTGAGCGGGGGAGGTGGTCCGGGGGACTGCGTCCCCCGCGTGCCGTCGTGCCTGGGGAAGAAAGAGGGCCTCCACCCGCCGGACGCACGTCCGCCTGCCGCGGCACCGCGCGGTCGGGGGCGGGCGGTCCCTCTGACTGGACGGGCCCGCGCGAGGTGGGTCCGGTGTGGCCCGGAAGGGCCCAACCGCAGGACGTGGTCGGGGGACGCCGCGTGCGCGTGCGGTCGGTGGCCGAGGGGTCCACGCGCCGAGCGTGTGCCGTGCGGAGCGGACCTCATCTGACGAACGTGCCCGGGTGAGGCGGCCGGCGGTCGGTCGGTCCGCTCGCCGTGCGTCCTGCGCGGGCCGGGTGCGGGGCAGGAGGCGGAGGGGCCCGTTGCCGGACGTGGGCCGACGGCGTCCTGCGGTCCGGGCATGCCGTCAGGTCCGGTCGGGCGGGCGGGCGCCGCTCGCCGGGCGTCGGCAAGCGCGGTGCCGCCTCGCGTGCGTGCGGTGAGGGGCCGGGCGTCTCGCCGGACGCGGGCGCACGCGGCGCACGCCCCCTAAGGGGCCGGAGTGCCCGTCCGCCGGAGGTGGGTGCGGGCCGCCGTGTCCCGGGGGTGGGCGCGGGTTGCCAGGCCCTCGGATATGCGGTCGCGGACCGCCTGCGACCGTTTGCCCGCGTACTTGAACTTCGCCCGCACCTCGGTCACCTCCAGCCGCAGCCCGCGGATCCCGGACAGCAGCCTGCCGTACGGCGCCTCGCCCACCGCGGCCCGCGCGGAGCCGCCCTCGGGCTGGAAGTGGCCGACCTGGCGGTTGAGCAGCTCTGCCTTCTCCGCCGGGTCGTCCACGAGGTGGGCACGGCAGTGGAGTTGGACGGCGGCGTACAGGCTGGTCGGCACGCCGTGCTCGGGCGGGTCGTCCGGCTCGGCCTGCCAGGGGCCGGGGACGAACGCGTAGTCGTCGACCACGCTCAGCAGGACGTCCGGGGACGCCTCGACGGCGGACCAGAGCGGGTTGGGCCGGGCCAGGTGGGTGACGGCCTCGCCGCGCTCGGCGTCGTAGGCGAAGTGCAGGGGCTGGACGTGCGGCGGTTCGCCCGGCGCGCCGTTGACCGCGAGCTGGCCGAAGTCGTGGACGGCGAGCCACCGCTGCCATGTGTCGTCGCGGGGCGCGTCCCAGGGGTGGATCAGCATCACAGGGCCGTCAGGTAACCGGGGACCTCGGTGCCGGGGGCCAGGCCCGGGTCGGGCTCGGGGGTGCCGTAGGTGGTACGGACCGGGAGGACGCCCGCCCAGTGCGGCAGGGACAGGTCCTCGGGTTCGTCGTTCACACCGCCGGTGCGGAGCTTGGCGGAAACCTCGTCCAGGTCGAGCCGGATCACCGCGGTGGCCGCCAGTTCCTTCTTGTCGGCCGGTCGGGAGTCGGCGGCCCGCCCAGGGACGACGTGGTCGACCAGGGCGTCCAGCGCCCGCCGCTTCTCGTCCGGGTCCGTCACGTCGTACGCCGTGCCGTGCACCACCACGGAGCGGTAGTTGATCGAGTGGTGGAAGGCCGAGCGGGCCAGCACCAGCCCGTCGACCTGGGTGACCGTGAGGCACACCGGCAGCCCCTCGGCGGACGCGCCGGCCGCGCGCAGCGGGCGGGAGCCGGTGGAGCCGTGGACGTAGAGGACCTCGCCGACGCGGCCGTAGAGCGTGGGCAGGACCACGGGCGCGCCGTCCCGGACGAAGCCGAGGTGGCCGACGTAGCCCGCGTCGAGTATCGCGTGCACCAGTTCCCTGTCGTACGACGCGCGCTGGGGGGAGCGGGTGGGGACGGTGCGCCCGGTGGGCGTGTAGGCGGCGGGTCGCTGGTGCGGTGGCTGGGGCGCCTGCATGGCCATCTCCATTGCACTAGTGCATAATGAGCTTTGTGCTAGGAGAGTATCGGATCAGTGGGCGGCGCGCAGCGGACATTTCCGCGAGCATCGAGCGGGCGGTGGGGGAGGGCGCGCTGGAACCGGGCGAATTGCTGCCCCCGATGCGGGAGTTGGCCGAACGGCTGGGCGTGAACCCGAACACGGTCGCCGCCGCGTACCGGACCCTGCGCGAACGCGGGGTCATCGAGACGTCCGGCCGGCGGGGGAGCAGGGTGCGGCCCAAGCCGGCCACCACGGCGCGCGACCTGATCCGGGTGGAGGTCCCGCCGGGCGTGCGGAACCTCTCCGACGGCAACCCGGACCCGGCGCTGCTGCCCGCACTCGCCGGCGCCTTCGCGGCGGCCGCGGCTCAGGGCGACCGCGAACCGGTGCTGTACGGGCACGCCCCCGTGGAGTCGGAACTCGCCCGCCTGGCACGGGCCGGACTGGACGCCGACGGGGTGCCCGAGGGGCCGGTCGCCGTCACCTCGGGCGCGCTGGACGCCGTCGAGCGGGTGCTCACCGCGCACCTGCGGCCCGGGGACGCGGTCGTGGTGGAGGACCCCGGCTGGGGCAGCCTGCTGGACCTCGTCCCGGCGCTCGGCCTGCGCACCGTGCCGGTAACCGTCGACGACGAGGGCCCGCTGCCCGACGGCGTACGCACGGCACTGGCGGGCGGGGCGCGGGCGCTGATCGTCACGGACCGCGCGCAGAACCCGACCGGCGCCGCGCTGAGCGCCGCACGGGCGCGTGCCCTGCGGGAGGTGCTCGCCGGACACCCCGAGACCCTGCTGATCGAGGACGACCACGGGCATCACATCGTCGACCTGCCGTTGCACCCCCTCGCCGGGGCGACCCACCGGTGGGCCTTCTCCCGCTCGGTGGCCAAGGCCTACGGGCCCGACCTGCGTCTCGCCGTCCTCACCGGTGACGCGGTCACCCTCGACCGGGTGCGCGGCCGGCAGCGGCTGGGGCCGGGCTGGGTCAGCCTGACCCTGCAGCGGGCGGTGGCGCGGGTGTGGGCCGACGGCGCGGTCGACCCGGCGGCCGTGGCGGCATGCTACGGGCGGCGCCGGGACGCGCTGGCCGGGGCACTGCGGCGGCGTGGGATCACGGCACACGGGCGCAGCGGCATGAACCTGTGGGTGCCGGTCCCCGACGAGACCGGCGTCGTCGCCCGGCTGCTGCACGCCGGGTGGGCGGTGGCGCCCGGCGCGCGGTTCCGGATGAGCGCGCCCCCCGGCGTCCGCGTCACCGTCTCGACGCTCGACGAGGAGGAGATCGAGCCCCTCGCCGAGGCGATCGCCGCGGCGCTGGGCCCCGGCGACGGAGTCCGGCGCACGTACGCCTGAGACAGGACGCGCGCCTCGGCGCGGTCGGACGCCCCGCGGACCGGCGGGCTACGCGGACGGGCGGGCCACACGGACCGGCGGACTACACGGACCGGCGCGCTACGCGGGCCGCTTCGGCTTCACCTGGGTGAGCGCCGCGCCCGCCAGTACGACCGCCGCCCCGACCGGTGTCGACCAGGTGAGGGCTTCGCCGAGCAGCGCGATGCCGGCCGCGGCGGCGATCACCGGGACGAAGTAGGTGACCATCTGGCCGGTCGTCGGGCCCACTTCGGCGACGATGCCGTACTGCACGAGCACCGCGAGGCCCGTGCCCAGTGTGCCCAGCGCGGCGATCGCCAGCAGCGGCCCGACCGCCAGGCCGGACGGCACGGAGGTGAACAACGGCGTCACGACCGCCAGTTGCACGGTCGCCAGCAGCAACTGGCCGCCGGTCAGCGACAGGTGGGAGTGGCTGCTGCCCGCCAGGGTGCGCCGGACGTAGATCCAGCCGACGGGGTAGCTCAGCGAGGCCAGCAGAGCCAGGGCCGTACCGCGCGCGTCCAGGCCCTGGAAGCCCTGCCAGGCGCCGAGGACGGTCAGCACCCCGAGGAAGCCCAGCCCCAGTCCCGCCACCCGTACCCGGGTCGGCCGGTCCTCGCGCAGCGCCACCAGGGACAGCGCCATGCCCCACAGCGGGGAGGTGGCGTTGCAGATGCCGGCCAGGGTGGACGGGATGGTCAGCTCCGCGAAGGCGAACAGCGAGAACGGCAGGGCGTTCAGCAGGAACCCGGCCACCGCCAGGTGCCCCCAGGTGCGGACACCGCGCGGCAGCCGCTCCCGCCGTACCGCCATGGCGACCGCCAGGACGGCGGTGCCGAACGCCAGCCGTCCCAGCGTGACCTGGAAGGGGGCGTAGCCCTGGGTGCCGACCTTGATGAGGAGGAAGCTGAAGCCCCAGATCAGGGACAGGGCGGCGAAGCGCAGCCGCCAGTCCAGTCGCGGGCGGGTGCGCGCGGGCGCGGGACCGGCCGCTTCGGGCGGGCCGGGGGACGTGGTGGTGGTCGCGGTGACGCTGCTCATGCCGGTAACGATGCGGCAGACTCATCTCGTAGCACAATCGAGAATTCGCACGCCATATCTCGTAGCATCGCTTACATGTTGAACCTGGAGCGCCTGCGCACCCTCGACGCCCTCGCCCGGCACGGCTCGGTCAGCGGGGCGGCGGAGGGGCTGCACATCACGACCTCGGCCGTCTCGCAGCAGATGTCCAAGCTGGAGCGCGAGGTGGGCCAGCGGCTCCTCGCCAGGCACGGCCGGGGCGTCCGGCTCACGGACGCGGGACGGCTGCTCGCCGAGCACGCCGCGCGCATCCTGTCCCAGGTGGAGCTGGCCCAGGCCGACCTGGAGGCGCAGCGCGGCCAGGTGGCGGGCGAGCTGCGGATCTCCGCCTTTCCGACCGCCGCGCGCGGACTGTTCCCGGTGGCGCTCGCCGACCTGCGCGAACGCCACCCCGCGCTGCGGGTCCGCTCACGCGAGTCGGAGCCCGAGAACGGCATCCGGGGAGTGGTCCGCGGGGATCTCGACCTGGCCGTGGTGCTCGACTGGTACAACAAGCCGATGCCGCTGCCCGACGGACTGGTCAAGGCACTGCTCCTCGACGACCCCGCCGATGTCGCGCTGCCGGCCGCCCACCCGCTCGCCGGCCGCGAGGAGGTGGACCTCGCCGAGCTGGCCGAGGACGAGTGGATCACCTGGGGCGAGGGCGAGTTCTGCCACGAGTGGCTGATGTTCACCCTGCGCTCCAAGGGCGTCGAACCGATCGTCGCCCACCGTGCCGCCGAGAGCCACACCCAGCTCAACCTGGTCGCGGCCGGACTCGGCGTGTGCATCGCCCCGGTGCTGGGCCGCGACCCGCTGCCCGCCGGGGTGGTGACCGTCCCGCTCCGCCAGCGCGTCCGACGGCACGTGTTCGTCGTCTGGCGCGCGGACGCCGACCGCCGCCCGTCCATCCGCGCGGCGGTGCGGGCGCTACGGGCGGCGGGTGAGCGCTTCGGGGGCGCCCCCGAGGACGGCGCTCCGGTCAGGACAGCTGCGACAGTTTCCTGAAGTCCCAGGACACGATCTTCTCCGGGGTCAGCCGCAGCCAGGCGTGCCGCCCGTCGTGCGGCATCTCGTCCAGACCGAAGTTCTTGCGGGCGAACAGCGTCTCCGGCACGTCCAGTTCCGCGCGCAGCTCGCCGGTGCGCGGGACCTCGCCCACGAACTCCACCCGCCCGGACAGCTCCGCGCCGCGCAGCTCGTCGTACTCCTCGCCCGTGTCGACCACGATCGCCACCCGCGGGTCCCGCCGCAGATCCGCGAACCGCCTGCTGCGCACCACGGAGTACAGCCACATCGAGACGCCGTCCCACACGAACCACAGGGTGCTCACGTGCGGCATGCCGTCGGCGGACACCGTGGCGACCCGGCAGGTGCGCTGCTCGGTGAGGAAGTCGTCCAGCTCCCCGGGCGTCATCATGATCTTGCGGCCCCGGCGCTGCGTGGCGGACATACGGCCCCTTCTGCTGTCGTGCTGCTCACGTTCCGTGCACAGGTCCCCATCGTGCACGGGTCCGGCCGATCAGGCGAGGGTGATCGAGTCACCGCTCACGGAGATCCGCACCGCCGGGAGCGGCTTGGTCGCGGGACCACTGCTCACACTGCCGTCGGTGATGGAGAAGTTGCTGTTGTGGCACGGGCAGTTGATGAGCCCGTCGGAGACGCTCCTCACCGCGCACCCCTGGTGGGTGCAGGTCGAGGAGAACGCCTTGAACTCGCCGGCCGACGGCTGGGTGACGACCACCCGCTGATCGGCGAACACCTTGCCGCCGCCCTCGAAGATGTCGGCGGTCGAGGCGAGCGGGGCGCCGCCGGCGGGGTCGTCGGAACTCCCTCCCGTACTGCCGCCGTCCGCGGTGTCGTCCGCCGCGCCGCCGGACTCGGCGGGGGCGGCCGACGCGTCGTCGTCGGAACCTCCGCACGCGGTCAGTGCCACCGCGAGGCCGGCCGCCCCCGCGGCCGCCACCACCGTGCGGCGGGCAGGTCCCGATGCGGGCTGGAACGATACGGTCATGCCGGGGTCCCTCCAGGGATGAAGCGTGATCTGGGAACAGGTACGGTCGGCGGGCCCACGCCGTTCATGCAGTGCCGAGAGCTTCGCCTGTGTGCGGTCGGACGGGCGTAAGCCACGGCTGTCGTTTCCCTGTCGCTCACCCGCGCCGCGTGCCCGGGCCGCCTCCGGCGTGCGGTGACACGCCAGTAGCCTGGGGCGATGCTCAAGGAAGTCATCGCGACCCGATTCATCGCGCCGCTGCGCGAGGGCGGCTCGCTCCCCGGACTGATCGAGGCGGACGATCTCGGCACCTACGCGCTGAAGTTCACCGGCGCCGGGCAGGGCCGCAAGACGCTGGTGGCCGAGGTCGTCTGCGGGGAGCTGGCCCGCCGGCTGGGGCTGCGGGTGCCGCGCCTGGTCACCGTGGAGCTCGACCCCGTGCTCGGGCTCGGCGAACCCGACCAGGAGGTGCAGCAGTTGCTGAAGTCCAGCGGTGGCACCAACCTCGGGACGGACTTTCTCTCCGGCGCCCTCGGCTTCGACCCGCTCGCCTTCGAGGTGAGTCCCGAGGAGGCCGGCCGCATCGTCTGGTTCGACGCCCTGGTGAACAACGTCGACCGCTCCTGGCGCAACCCCAACATGCTGCGGTGGCGCGAGGAACTGTGGCTCATCGACCACGGCGCGACCATGATCTGGCACCACAACTGGCCCGGCGCCGAGGCCTCCGCCGCCCGCCCCTACGACGCCTCCGACCACGCCCTGAGGGGTGCCGCACCGGACGTCGCCTCGGCGGCGGCGGATCTCGCCCCGCAGGTCACCGAGGACCTGCTGACGGAGGTGACCGCGCAGATCCCCGACGTGTGGCTGGCCGGGGAACCGGGCTTCGACAGCCCCGACGACCTCCGGCGCGCCTACGCCCGGCCGCTTCTCGCCCGTGCGGCCGCGATCCACACCCGCATCGAGGGCCTCCAGGGGGACCGGTGAGCGACCTGCACGTCTACGAGTACGCGCTGCTGCGGGTCGTCCCGCGGATCGAGCGCGGCGAACGCGTCAACGCCGGGGTGCTGGTGTACTGCCGGCCGCTGTCCTACGTCGGGGCGCGCACCCACCTCGACGAGGCGCGGCTGCGGGCCCTCGACCCGGCCGTCGACCTGCCCGGTGTCCACGCCGCGCTGCGGGCCGTCGAGGGTGTCTGCGCGGGCGGGGACGCGGCCGGACAGGCGGCACGGGACGACGCCGGACGGCGCTTCCGCTGGCTGATCGCGCCGCGCTCGACCATCGTGCAGCCCGGCCCGGTGCACACCGGACTCACGGCCGACCCGGCGGTGGAGACGGAGCGTCTGCTCGACCTCCTGGTGCGCTGACACCGGGTGCCGGACGCGGTGCCAGGACCGCCGCGGTCGGGGACCGAAGGGCGGGAGCCGGGCCAGTCGGGGTGCCGTGCGTGCGGCACGGCGTCCGTGTCGGGTGCCGTGAGGCGAGGGTGGTGCTGGGTTCGGGTGCCGCGAGGGGGGCGGTGACCGGCCCACCGTGTCGTGGTCACGAGCGGCGACCGGGGCCGGAGGCGGCGTCCGGCCCGGGTGCCGCGGCTGGAAGCGACGGCCGGGCAGGTCACCGTGGCTGTCGCCGTGCCTCAGAAGCGGCGGCGCCTGATCACGTAGCCGGCAGCCAGCAGGGCGCCCGTCACGAACGTGGCCCCGACGCCGACGTCCCAGCCGCTCGGACCGGCGTCCGAGGAGCCGCCGAGGCCGCCCTGCACACCGCGCGTCGGGGCGGAGGACACGGGCGTGGCCGGCGCGGCGGACGTCCTGGTGGTGGTGGGCGCCGGCGTCGGTGTCGCGGTGGGCGTACGGGTGGGCGTCGCCGGTGCGGAGGAGGGGCTCGCGGAACGGGTCGGCGACCCCGTCGCGGTCGCGGTCCGGGCCGGGGCGGCGCTCGTCGGTGCCGCCGGGCGCGTGGTCGGGGGCGGCGAGGGCGCGGGCCGGAAGGTGGACGAGGTGAGGCCGCGCCGGGGCAGTGCCTCGCAGGCGATCCCGTCGTCCGGGCCGGGATCCTCGTCGAGCCGGTGCGGATCGCTGCGGTCCATCTCGAAGAAGGTCTGCGCGTCCTCCTGGTAGGTGAAGTCGCTGCAGTCCAGGTCCTGGGCGTGGGCGATGTCGGCCAACGGCACGATCGCGGCGCACGCGATCAACGTGCCTATGACACCGGTGCGACGGCGCATCGAACGCCTCCTTTCCGGCCACGGATGGCTCGCGCTTCGACGCTAGGGTCCGCCCGCCGCCGGGGCGCGCAGCGCTGGGCCGATCGGGTGCTCGGCACCGGCGCCGGACAGCGGACGGGGCCGGACCGGAGGACCGTGGACGGGGAGTCCGGCGGCGGGGAATGGATCACACCCGCGCGGTGTGCCGTTGACACCGGGTGCCAGGGCTTCTAGCGTCACGTCTGCTGAAGGTACTAAGCGGTCGCTCATTGCACTGGGCCGGCCGCCGGAGCCGCATCCCAAGGGCGAGGAGAAGCAGCAATGTCCACCACTGAGCAGCGGGTCGCGATCGTCACCGGTGCCGCGCGCGGTATCGGCGCCGCCACCGCCGTACGACTGGCCGCCGAGGGGCGCGCGGTCGCCGTGCTCGACCTCGACGAGGCCGCCTGCAAGGACACCGTCGAGAAGATCACCGCCGCCGGTGGCAAGGCGATCGCGGTCGGCTGCGACGTCTCCGACGAGGCGCAGGTCGAGGCGGCCGTCGCGCGCGTCACCGAGGAGCTGGGCGCGCCGACCGTCCTGGTCAACAACGCGGGTGTGCTGCGCGACAACCTGCTGTTCAAGATGAGCGTCTCCGACTGGGACACCGTCATGAACGTGCACCTGCGCGGCGCCTTCCTGATGTCGAAGGCCTGCCAGAAGCACATGGTCGACGCCGGCTTCGGCCGCATCGTCAACCTGTCGTCCTCCTCCGCGCTCGGCAACCGCGGCCAGGTCAACTACTCCGCCGCCAAGGCCGGCCTGCAGGGCTTCACCAAGACCCTCGCCAAGGAGCTCGGCAAGTTCGGCGTCACCGCCAACGCCGTCGCCCCCGGCTTCATCGCCACCGAGATGACGAAGGCCACCGCCGACCGCGTCGGCATGGGCTTCGAGGACTTCAAGGCGGCCGCCGCCACCCAGATCCCCGTCGCCCGTGTCGGCGAGCCCGAGGACATCGCCAACGCCATCGCCTTCTTCACCGCGGACGCGGCCGGCTTCGTCTCCGGCCAGGTGCTGTACGTGGCCGGCGGACCGCTCGACTAAAGGACCCGGACATGACGACAGTGGAACCCACAGGCAAGGTCGCCCTGATCACGGGCGCCAGCCGCGGCATCGGCTACGGCGTCGCCGAGGCGCTGGTCGCCCGCGGCGACCGGGTCTGCATCACCGGACGCAACGAGGACGCCCTCAAGGAGGCCGTCGAGCAGCTCGGCGCCGACCGGGCCGTCTACGTGGCCGGCAAGGCGCACGACGAGGCCCACCAGGCACTCGCCGTCGAGCGCGTGATGGAGGTCTACGGCCGGGTCGACTACCTGGTCAACAACGCGGGGACCAACCCCGTGTTCGGGCCGATCGCCGACCTCGACCTGAACGTGGCGCGCAAGGTCTTCGAGACCAACGTGATCTCCGCGCTGGGCTTCGCGCAGAAGACCTGGCACGCCTGGCAGAAGGACAACGGCGGGGCGATCGTCAACATCGCCTCCGTCGCGGGCATCGCGCCCTCGCCGTTCATCGCCGCGTACGGCGTCAGCAAGGCCGCGCTGATCAACCTGACCCAGCAGCTGGCGCACGAGTTCGCGCCCAGGGTGCGGGTCAACGCCATCGCCCCGGCGGTGGTGAAGACCAAGTTCGCGCAGGCCCTGTACGAGGGCCGGGAGGCGGAGGCCGCCGCGTCCTACCCGCTCGGCCGGCTCGGCGTGCCGTCCGACATCGGCGGCGCGGCCGCGTTCCTCACCTCGGACCAGTCGGACTGGGTCACCGGCCAGACCCTGGTCGTCGACGGCGGCATCTTCCTGAACGCCGGCGTCGGCTGACCCTTCCGCCCGCGCCCGCGCACCACGCGTACGCACGGGCCCCGACCGCCACTCCCGACACGGGCGCCGTTGACGAAAACGGCGCCCGTGTCGGCGATTTGGGGCCGAAACGCACCTGACAACGTAGTCATCCCCGAGTTGATCTCAAGGCCCGTTCTGGGGAGGGTCAGCGGGCGTGTCACTGCGGTATGGTTCGCCGACCCTTGGTATGGCAGATCGAGGAGCGTGCGCGTGTTCAACCGGAACCGATGCCTGCGGCGGGTGGCGGCCATCGCGTCCATATCGTCCCTGGTGGCCGGATGCGGCGTCCTGTCGTCCGACAGCCCGGAGGACGAGGGACCCATCGTCGTGGGAACCACCAGCTCGCCCAGCACGCTGGATCCTGCCGCGTCCTGGGACAGCTCCTGGGAGCTGTTCCGCAACATCTACCAGACGCTGCTGAGTTACCCCGTGGGCGCGACCACACCGCAGCCGGACGCGGCGGAGAGCTGCGAGTTCTCCGACACCTCCAACCAGGTGTTCCGCTGCGAACTGCGGGAGGGCCTGACCTTCTCCGACGGCGACAAGCTCGACGCCCGGGCGGTCAAGCACTCGATCGACCGGATCCGCGAGATCAACGTCAACGGCGGGCCGGCCGGTCTGCTCGGCAGCCTCGAACGGGTCCAGGCGCCGAGCGAGCGCGAGGTCGTCTTCTACCTCAACAAGCCGGACGCCACCTTCCCGTTCGTGCTCGCGACCCCCGCGATGTCGATCGTCGACCCCGACTCCTACCCGGCGGACGCCCTGCGCGAGGACAAGAGCGTCCTCGGGTCGGGTCCGTACACCCTGCAGTCGTACGACGAGGGCAAGGAGGCCCGGCTGGTCGGCAACGACCGCTACAAGGGCTACGCCGAGCGGAAGAACAGCGCGGTCACCATCCGCTACTTCCAGGAGTCGGGCGCGATGGTCGAGGCGCTGCGCGACGAGCGGATCGACCTGACGTACCGCGGCCTGGCCGCCGGTGACATCGTCGAACTCCAGGGCAGGACCTCCAAGGAGGAGGAGATCCAGCTCATCGACGGCACCGGGACCGACATCAACTACCTGGTGTTCAACCCGGAAGACCCGTGGGCCGGGAAGAAGGCGGTGCGCCAGGCCATCGCGCAGCTCGTCGACCGCGCGGCGATCGCGCACAAGGTCTACAAGGACACCGTCGACCCGCTGTACTCGATGGTCCCCAAGGGGCTGACCGGCCACACCACCGGCTTCTTCGACGACTTCGGCGAGCCCAGCGTGAAGAAGGCCCGCGCGATCCTCACCGACGCGGGCATCACCGAGCCGGTGCCGCTCACCCTCTGGTACACCTCGGACCGCTACGGCTCCGAGACCGCCCTGGAGTTCAAGGAGCTGGAGCGGCAGCTGGAGTCGTCGAAGCTGTTCGACGTCACGCTGAAGAGCCGCCCCTGGAAGACCTACGTCGAGGGCTACCAGAAGGGCGAGTACCCGGTGTTCGGCCGCGGCTGGTTCCCCGACTTCCCGGACGCGGACAACTTCATCGCCCCGTTCGTCGGCGAGCAGAACGCGCTCGGCACGCCGTACGAGGCCAAGAAGATCGTCAACGACCTGCTGCCCAGCTCCCGCAGGGAGAGCGACCGCGGCAACGTGGTGAAGCAGTTCGAGGAGGCCCAGCAGCTCCTCGTCGACGACGCGCGCCTGCTCCCGCTGTGGCAGGGCCGGCAGTACGTGGCGGCGAGCCGGGACATCTCGGGCGCCGAACGTGCCCTCGACCCCTCCACGATCATGATGATGTGGCAGCTCTCCCGGAAGACCAGCTGGTAGGGCGCCCGGAACGGCCGACCGCGGGGCCGGTTGTCAGTGGCCGCCTGTAGGTTCTGATGCCTGGAAGCGACCACGCGTGTGAGGAAGTTGACGTGACCGACATCGCCATGCTGCCCGAGTCCTGGCGCGGGGTTCTGGGTGACGAACTGCAGCAGCCCTACTTCAAGGAGCTGACCGAGTTCGTCGAGGAGGAGCGGGCGCGCGGTCCCGTCTACCCGCCCCGCGAGGAGGTCTTCGCGGCCCTGGACGCCACGCCGTACGACCAGGTGAAGGTCCTGGTGCTCGGCCAGGACCCGTACCACGGCGAGGGCCAGGGCCACGGGCTGTGCTTCTCGGTCCGGCCCGGCGTGAAGGTCCCGCCGTCCCTGCGCAACATCTACAAGGAACTCCACGCCGACCTCGGGACACCCGTCCCGGACAACGGCTACCTGATGCCGTGGGCCCGGCAGGGCGTGCTGCTGCTCAACGCGGTGCTCACGGTCCGCGCGGGTGAGGCCAACTCGCACAAGGGCAGGGGCTGGGAGCTGTTCACCGACGCGGTGATCCGCGCGGTGGCGAACCGCCCCGACCCGGCGGTCTTCGTGCTGTGGGGCAACTACGCGCAGAAGAAGCTGCCGCTGATCGACGAGAGCCGGCACGTGGTGGTGAAGGGCGCGCATCCCTCGCCGCTGTCCGCGAAGAAGTTCTTCGGTTCCCGGCCGTTCTCGCAGATCGACGAGGCGGTGGCCGCGCAGGGGCACCAGCCGATCGACTGGACCGTCCCGAACCTGGGCTGACCGGCCCACCGTGCCGTCCGGCCGGGTGCGGAGGGGCCCGTGCGCCCTCGCACCCGGCACGTCCCGGAGCGGCCTGTCCGGTATCTCCCCTTCCTGCGGCTAGCGTCGGGGGCGACGGCGGGCGACGGTGCGGAGGACGTGGTGGCGGAGCGACAGGAGCAGGCGGCGCCGGACGCCGTGCCGACCCGGATCGGCCAGGTGGTGATGCTGCACCACGCGGGCGACCGCGAGGAGGCCCGGCACCGTTTCCTCGGCCTCTGGGCGGAGATCGGTGAGCACGGCGACCCGCTGCACCGCTGCACACTCGCCCATTACCTCGCGGACACCCAGGACGACCCCGAGGACGAACTGGCCTGGGACCTGCGGGCGCTGACGGCGGCCGAGGAGGCCGGCCGGTCCCCGGACCGGCCGGGCGCCCTCGCGGTGCGCGCCCTCTATCCGTCGCTGCAACTGAGCCTGGCCGACGACTACGCCCGCCTCGGCCGCCCCGAGGCGGCCCGCACCCACCTGGACCGGGCCCGGGGCGCCGCCCGCACCCTCGCCGACGACCGCTACGGCGACGGCGTACGGGCCGCCATCCGCCGGCTGGAGTCATGGCTCGGTGACGACGGGACGCCGCCCGGGGGACCGGGACCGCCCCGCCGGCGCCCATGAGATGCTCAGCGGCTCAGTGTCCGTAGGTGTCCTGGCAGATCCGCGCCTGCGGGCTGTCCGCCGGCCAGCCGCCGTACTCCCTGCCCAGCGCGCACACGTCGGAGTTCCCGGACTCCAGTGACCCGCCGACGTCCGGCAGCCGGGCCGGCGGACGCCGGGTGGGCGTGCGCCGGTCCGGCTCGGACCGCTGGGGGCTCCGGGTCTGCCGGGACCGCTCCTGCCCGTTGCGCGCGTCGGACGAGGTGTCCGGCCGCGGAGGCCGGGCCGCGGAGGTGGTGCCGGCCGACGGCGAGGCCCCGGGCGACGCGGGCGGATCGACCATCTCCAGCGCCTCCCGCGCGGGCGCCTGCACGACCGGCGACTCCTCGCGTCCCGCCGTGTCGTGCCCGGCCCCGGGTGGTGGTGCCGACGCCGGGCCCGGTGCGAGGGGACGCTGGACCGTCACACAGCCCGAGAGGGCGGCGACCGCCACGGTCACCAGAAGCGTTGCTGTGGTCGTCGTTCGCTGCACCCCCGCCACTTTGTCGGCTCCGCCCTCCGCATGGTGGACGGACAGGCGCCGCATACCCCGCACGGGTGATCTCCGCCCCCCTTCGGGGGTGTCGTCCGTGTGAGGGGTGACGTCACTCGCCGGTGACGCCGTCGATCCGCTGCCGGAGCAGATCCGCGTGGCCGTTGTGACGGGCGTACTCCTCGATCATGTGGGTGTATATCCAGCGCAGGGAGCACGGCTCGGGGTGCGAGTGGTGCCGGCCCCGCGAGAGGTCCTCCAGGGCGGCCCCGGCCGTGTTGCGCCGGGCGGCCGCGATCTCCGCCTGCCAGGTCTCGTAGGCGTCCTTCCAGGTGTCCGCCTCGCCGGGGTGGAACTCGCCGTCCGGGTCCGCCTCGCCGTAGTACAGGGGGCCCGCGTCCTCACCGGCGAACACCCGGCGGAACCACGAGCGCTCCACCTCGGCCATGTGGCGCACCAGCCCCATCAGCGACAGGTCCGACGGAGGCACGGAGGCGGTCCGCAGCTGTTCGTCCGTCAGCCCCTCGCACTTCCGGGCGAGGGTCGCGCGGTGGTAGTCGAGCCAGCCCTCGAGCATGCTCCGCTCGTCGGCGTTCTGTGCGGGTTCGGTGCGCTCGGTAGTCATCCCGGCATCCTTTCCCGCCGGCGTCGCGTCACACCACGGGATTCACGGTGCCGCCGGGCCGCGAGGGGCAGCCGCTGTACGTCCAGGGCGGCGCCGCCTCGCCGGAACGCGGAGCCCGTGGTCAGGCACCGGCGCCGGTGCGGACGAAGAGGCAGAACGGGTGGCCCACCGGGTCGTACAGGACCCGTACGTCGTCCTGGGGCTGGAAGTCCGCCACGGTCGCCCCGAGGGCGACGGCCCGCTCGACCGCCGGCGGCAGCTCGTCCACCTCGATGTCCAGGTGCGTCATCATCTGCTGCCCGGACCGGGTGGCAGGCCATTGCGGACGGGTGAACAGCGGCTCCGTCTGGAACGACAGGCCCGCACCGCCGTCGGACGGGGCGATCTCGACCCAGTCGGGCTCGTCCTTCCGTACCGGCCACCCGAGCAGGTCCGTGTAGAACCTCGCCAGCTCCTGGGCGTTCGGCGCGTCGAGCGTGGTCGCGGACAACGTGAAACGCGGTGAGGACTCCATGGAGTGCTGCTGCCCGGTTCCGCCGCCGCGAGACCGGCCGTCACTCTCCCGCCCCGTTCACCGAGGCACCCAGCATCCCGTGGAGGAGCTCTCGCAGGTCCGTGCGGAGGTCCGCCGCCGACGGGACCCGGGCGTGGTAGGAGCCGGCCACGCAGGAGAACATCAGGCCGTCCGCCCAGGCGGTCAGGGAGAGCGCGTGGCGGTCCGGTTCCGTGGAACCCAGGCCGGTGACGAGCGCGGTGAGCTGCTCGCGGAAGCGGGCGCCGGCCGCGTCGAAGTACGTCCGCAGCTCCGGGCGGCGGGTGGCCTCCAGGGCGAGTTCGTAGCGGGCCAGGGTCAGGTCGCGGTTCCGGGTCAGCGCACGGTGGGTGGCCAGCGCGAGCGCGTCCAGCAGGGCGTCGGTGCCCTCCCGGGGGCCGGGCATCTCGTGGAGCGCCAGCACCCGCGCCTCCCGGTCGGCGAGCCTGCGCACCGCCAGTTCCAGCAGTGCCTGCCGGGTGCGCGCCACGTTCGAGGTGGACCCCTGGGGGAGCCCGGCCGCCTCGTCGACCGCGCGGTGGGTCAGCCCCCGCATGCCCCGCTCGGCGAGCAGGGCGAGGGCGGTGTCGGCGACGAGGTCGGCGCGGGCGGCTGCGGCGGTGCGTACGGACATGGACGTCAAACTACCCGTCGCACTACGCCTGTAGTACGTTGGAGCCGAGGCATACTACAGATGTAGTCATCGGCCTCGAGGAGGAGCCATGGCAACGGCCGAACGGGCGATCGTGATCGGCGGGGGAATCGGCGGCCTGACCGCGGCGGCCGCCCTGCGGCTGCGCGGGCTGCGGGTGACCGTGCTGGAGCGGGCCGCGACGCTCCGCCCGGTGGGCGCGGCGATCTCGCTGGCCCCCAACGCGCTGCGCGGACTGGACGTCATCGGGCTGGGCGACGACATCCGCGCCCTGGCCGCCTGGCAGGGCGACGGCGGACTGCGCGCACCGGGCGGCCGGTGGCTGTCCCGCACGGGGGCCGCCGCCGCGGCCGAACGCTTCGGCGGCCCTCTCGTCCTGCTCCACCGGGCCACGCTCGTCGACCACCTGGCCGGGCGGCTCCCGGCCGGCACGGTCCGCACCGGCACCCCCGCCAGCCTCCTCGACCCCGGAGTCCCGGGCGACCCCGCCCGGCCCGCCCGTGTGGGCACACCCGACGGCGAACTGGAGGCCGACCTGGTGGTGGCCGCCGACGGCATCCACTCCGCCGTGCGCCGCGTCCTCTTCCCGGGGCATCCCGGCGCCGTGTACAGCGGGTTCACCACCTGGCGGACGGTGATCCCGTTGCCCGGCGTCACCTTCTCCTCGCACGAGACCTGGGGCCGGGGCCGCATCTGGGGCACCCACCCGCTCAAGGACGGCCGGGTCTACGCCTACGCCGCCGCCGTCCGGCCCGCGGGGGAGCGGGCCCCGGACGACGAGCGGGCCGCACTGCTGCGGCTCTACGGCGACTGGCACACCCCCGTCCCCGAACTGCTGGCCGCCGTCCGGCCCGAGGACGTCCTGCGGCACGACGTCCACCACATCGGCCGGCCGCTGCCCGCCTTCCACCGGGGCCGGGTGGCGCTGCTCGGCGACGCCGCGCACGCCATGCCGCCCACCCTCGGCCAGGGCGGCAACCAGGCGATCGAGGACGCGATCACCCTCGCCTTCCCCCGCCCGCACACGGGGTCGGCGCCCCCCGTCGCCGACGACCTCCCCGGCTACACCGCCGCCCGCCTCCCGCGCACCACCGCGATCACCCGCCGGGCGGTGCGGGTGGCCCGCCTCAACCTCACGACCAACCGCGTCGCGGCGGCCGTACGCGACCACGCGGTCGCCGCGCTGTCCAAGGCCGGACCGGCGCTGCTCCTGCGCGGCTTCGACGGCGTGGCCGACTGGCGCCCGCCGGGAGGCCCCTCCGGCGCGGGCGAGGACGGCGACGGGGCACCCCGTATGCTCGCAGCGGACCACGGCAGGCACGGACCAGAGGAGAACACACCGTGAAGGTCGGCTGCATCGGGCTCGGTGACATCGCGCAGAAGGCCTACCTTCCGGTGCTCGCCGTCCAGCCCGGGGTGGAACTGCACCTGCAGACCCGCACCCCGGCCACCTTGGAGCGGGTCGCCGACGCCCTCCACCTGCCGGCCGCGAACCGTCACGCCGACCTAGGCTCGCTGATCGGCGCCGGCCTCGACGCGGCGTTCGTGCACGCCCCGACCGACGTCCACCCGGAGATCGTGACCCGGCTCCTGGAGGCCGGTGTGCCGACGTACGTCGACAAGCCGCTCGCCTACGCATTCGCCGACTCCGAGCGGCTCGTGGCGCTCGCCGAGGAGCGCGGCACCAGCCTCGCCGTCGGCTTCAACCGGCGCTTCGCCCCGGGCTACGCGCAGTGCGCCGACCACCCCCGCGAGCTGATCCTCATGCAGAAGAACCGGGTCGGGCTGCCCGAGGAGCCGCGCCGGATGGTCCTCGACGACTTCATCCACGTCGTGGACACCCTGCGCTTCCTGGTGCCGGGCCAGGTCGACGACGTCACCGTCCGCGCCCGCACCGAGGACGGGCTGCTGCACCACGTGGTGCTCCAGCTGTCCGGCGACGGCTTCACCGCCCTCGGGGTGATGAACCGGCTCAGCGGCTCCGCCGAGGAGATCCTCGAGGTGTCCGGCCAGGACACCAAGCGCCAGGTGGTCAACCTCGCCGAGGTGATCGACCACAAGGGCCAGCCGACCGTGCGGCGGCGCGGCGACTGGGTGCCGGTGTCCCGGCAGCGCGGCATCGAGCAGGCGGCGCTCGCCTTCCTGGACGCGGTGCGCGCGGGCAAGGTGCTCAGCGCCCGTGACGCACTGGCGACCCATGACCTGTGCGAACGGGTGGTACAAGCGGTCCACGAGCGCCTCGCCTGAACCGCGCCAGACCCACGGCGGCGTAGACCGCGAGGACGAGCAGCGCCCCCTGCGGCGGCCAGTCGCCGAAGCGGACGTACGGCGTGGTGCCGTGCGTCAGCGGCACCTCGTAGACCCGCGCGGCGGAGGCGTCCGTGCCGAGCCACGGGCCGATCCGCCCACCGTCCGGGCCGTACACGGCGGAGACGCCGGTCAGGGTCGCGTGCACCATCGGGCGGCCGGTCTCGGCGGCACGCAGCGCGGCCAGCGAGGCGTGCTGCTCCGGCGCCCAGCTCCGCTGGAACGTCGACGTGGAGGACTGCGCGAGCAGCACGTCGGCGCCGTCCTGCGCGAGATGCCGGCTCATGTCGGGGAACGCGGACTCGAAGCACACCATCGGGCCGATGCGCGGGCCGCCCGCCGCGTCCATGACGACCTGTTCGGTGCCCTGCCGCCGGTCCTCACCGGCCGCCTTGCCGACGGACGTCGCCCAGCCCAGCAGGGAACGGGCCGGGATGTACTCGCCGAACGGCACCAGCCGCATCTTGTCGTACCGGTCGCCGGTCGGGCCGTCCGCGCCGACGAGGACCGAGCTCTTGTAGATGCCGGGCTTGTCCGACCGCCTGGCGTCCACGTTGACCAGGATCTCCGCGCCCGTCTCCCGGGACAGCGCGGCCAGCCGCCGGGCGAGGTCGGGGCGGTCGCCCAGGTCGAAGCCGACGCTGCTCTCGCCCCAGACGACGAGATCGACGTCCTGGCCCGAGAGTTCGCGGGTCAGCCGTTCCTCGCGGTCGAAGCGGCGGTCGGCGCTGTCGCGTCCGGCGACGACGCCCGGCTGGACCAGCGCGATCCGCGTCCGGTCGCCGGGGTCCGGGCGGGGCGACCACACCCACGCGGCCGACGTGGCGGCGGCCACGGCGGCCAGCCCCGCCACGGCCGGCACCCGCGCCCGGCGCACCGCGACCAGCACGGCCACGGCGACGTTCAGGGCCACGATCAGGAAGCCGGTCAGCCACACGCCGCCGACCGACGCCAGCCGCAGCGCCGCCTCCACCTGCCACTGGCTCGCGCCGAGTACGCCCCACGGCCCGCCGAGACCCTGCCAGGAGCGGACCAGTTCGACGACGAGCCAGCCCGACGGCACGACCAGCAGCGCCGTCGCCACCCGGCCCCCGGACGGCTCCCCGCCCAGCGTCCGGCGCACCAGCCACCCCCAGGGCGCCCACAGCGCGCCCAGCAGCGCGGCGATGACGAACGTGAACACGTGCAGGCTGGGCAGCAGCCAGTGGTGCATGGCCAGCATGAACCCGAACCCGCCCCACCAGCCGTCGAAGGCGGCCCGCCGCCCGGTCGGCGCCGTACGGATCAGCAGCAGCCAGGGCACCAGGGCGACGTAGGCGATCCACCACAGGCTCGGGGCGGGGAAGGCCAGGACGGGCAGCGCGCCCGCGAGGACGGCGGCGAGCGAGCGGGGCCATAGGGAGGCGAGGGGGTGGCCGATGTGGTTCATGGGCGCCTCCCTACCCCGTCGTGCCTCCAGTGTGCGTCCGGGACACGACCGGATAAGGCGCACGCCGGTTCAGTCGATCACATCATCCGCCCGGAGCCGGGCAGGCGGCGCCACTTCTCGCGTAGGACCACCCGGGTCAGCCGCCAGCCGTCGTCCGTCCGCAGCATCGAGAAGTCGCACCGGCCGCCGCTCAACAGGTCCAGGCCGACGGCCGCGCCCGCCTCCCCGGCGCGGCAGGCGGGGAGTACGTAGTCGGCCCGCACCTCGGCCGTGTCACCGGTGTCCCGTTCCCAAGTTCCCAGCCGTATGCGGCGGTTGACGAAAAGATGCTGCCGCACGGGGAACTCCGTGAACCGCTCGGCCAGCCAGCCGGCCACCGCGCGGGCGTCCCCCTCGATGCCGCCGGCGGCACGGTGGTCCGCCCGCCCGTCCGCGGTGAACAGCCGCCGGTACGTCTCCCAGTCGCCGTCGTCGACGGCCACCGCGTAGTCGGTGACGAGCTCGTCCACGGCCAGCCGGTCCCGTACGGTCGCGAGCTCCACACGCTGCGTCATCGGCTCAGTGTTGACCAAGCCGGGAGCGCAGCCAAGGGGCGTGCGCGGACATTCCCCGGCCGGTGGGCCCCCGCACGACGACCGGCGCGCGCGTCTGCGAGCCTGGGAATCTTGTCTCGCGTTCTGCGCCAGGAGGTACTCATGAAGCGTCTGGTCACGGTGGTCACCGGGGGAAGCCGGGGCATCGGTGCGGCGACCTGCCGGAGGCTGGCGGAGGAGGGGCACGACGTGGTGGTGAACTACGTCCGGGACGCCGACGCGGCCGAGAAGGTGGCCGGGGACGTGCGGGCCGCGGGGGCGCGGGCGGTGACGGCGAGGGCGGACACGTCGGTCGAGGCCGACGTGGAGCGGCTGTTCGAGGTGGCGGAGCGTGAACTCGGCCCGCTGACGGGGCTGGTGAACAACGCGGCGGTGACCGGGCCGCTGGGCCGCTTCACGGAGGTCGGCACGGACACGCTGCGGCGGGTCGTCGACGTCAACGTGATCGGTACGCTGCTGTGCACGCGGCGGGCCGCCCAGTTGATGACGCCGCGCGGCGAGGGCGTGATCGTGAACATCTCGTCGGGCGCCGCCACCCTCGGCAGTCCCGGCGAGTACGTGCACTACGCGGCGACCAAGGCCGCCGTCGACGCCTTCACCCTCGGGCTGTCCAAGGAGCTCGGGCCGGACGGGATCCGGGTCAACGCGGTCGCGCCGGGTCTGATCGACACGGAGATGCATGCGGCGATGGGGGCTCCCGACCGGGTGCGGGACATGGCCGGGAGCATTCCGCTGCGGCGGGCGGGACAGGCGGAGGAGATCGCGGCTGCGGTCGCCTGGCTGATGTCGCCGGACGCCTCGTACACCACGGGAACGGTCCTGCGGGTCGCGGGCGGACGCTGAGAGCGGGCGCGACGGCGCTGATTCCGTCAGGGGGCGGGGGCGGCGGCGACGGTTCCGTCAGGGGCGAGGGTGGGATCTGCGGCCCGGCGCGGCCGGGCGAGCCGGGCGCGCGGCCCGTGGGCGGTCAGGCCGCCTCGACGACCCGGCCGCGGATCGCGGCCGCCCACTCGACCACCAGCATCTCGTACTCCTCGCGCTCCTGGGCGGACAGCGAGCCGCCCGCCCGCAGCCACAGGGCGCGGATCTGCTCGTTCACCTCGGCGGCGGACCGCGCGGAACCAGGGGGTGTTAAATCGGGGGACATGCGGACAAGCCTAGGGCCAGGGACTGACCCTGCGCTACCGGACGGCTACGGGACCCGTATGGGTTCGGTCACGTGCCGCGGACACGTCCCGGGCGGATGATCCGCGCACCGGCCGCCCGCGAGCGCCCGGCCGCCGCCGCGTCGCCGGCGTGGTCAGCCCGCCGACTCCGCCGCGTGCGGGCTGAGCGCGCCGGCGGCCACCAGGGCGAGGATGACGACCCCGAGCACGATCCGGTACCAGACGAACGGCATGAAGCTCTTGGTCGAGATGAACTTCATGAACCAGTGCATCGCTAGAGGTCCTTGGCGGCTGTGACCTGCCGGTTCCACCACTCGGCCAGGCCATCTGGGAGAGAACTGGGAGAAGTTACTGCCGTCTCCCACACCGTCTCCCGCACGAAGCGCAAGAAGCGCTCCTGCAACGAGTCCATGATGGACCTCTCCATCCCCGAAGTCACGTTCGCGTACAGGCCCTCCACGCCCGCGACCTCATGGCCCATGCGGCTCTCCGTCGCGATCCGGCTGTGCCCATCCTCGTCGATCCACTCCTTGTGGCCGTGACGCAGGAGATACAGCCGCTTGCCCGCGTAAGGCGTCGCCGGGATCTCGGCGACGGGCCGGCGGGAGACGACGGTCTGCTGCTGCCCGAGGCGCGTCCGCTCGAACTCCTTGGATGCCTTACGTCCGTCGGCGATCGGACGCCAGTAGTGGTAGGTGAAGTTGGCGTTGGCGAGCAGGCCGCCACTGATGGCCCGGAAGACGTGCTCGCCCTCGTGGCTCTTCAGGAGGAGTTCCAGAAGCTGGGACAGGAACGGCGGGAGCACGAGGGAGCGCCGCGACTCGTACTTGGGTGGGAACTCCTTTAGGACCCCCTTCTCCCGCTGGTGCTGCCACTGCACACGAATCGCGGGCATCAGGTCAGGCCCGTACCGATCCAGGTCTTCGGCGTGCCGCTCCTCGCGGTCGTCCTCGTTCGGGTCGTCGAGCGGGTCGGAGGCGGGCCAGGCGGGGTGGCAGTAGACGCGGCGCAGCGCGTAGAGCTCGGCCGGGCGCATGCCGGTGGCGGCCATGGTCCACACAAAGACGAACCCGTCCAGGCCCCAGAATGTGAGCGCGTTGCACGCCAGCTGGTGGACGTCCTCGATGCGCATCTCCCGCTTGCGCTCGCGCGGCTTCTTCTTGTACCGGCCGCGCCGCTGCTTCTTGCCCTTTGGCACGGGGGAGGTCCGGCGCAGCTCGTCGTCGACGGCGTCGTCCATGAGCATGCTGAAGACGGTGAGGATCTCCTCGCCGTACTTCTCGCCCACGTTGGGCAGTTCCTTCAGCTGCTTCTTCCAGGCCCGGTAGGTGGAGGGCTGGACGTCGGCAATGGCGGTCTCGCCCCAGCGGGGCACGATGTAGAGCCGCAGCATGGACCGGATGGCTTTCTCGCGCAGGTGCCCGACGTCGAGGGTGTCGACCCAGGTCCTGGCGTATTCGCCGATGGTGACGGCGCCGTCGCGGCGGGAGATGTAGGCGTCGTTGCGGATCTCGGCTTCACGGTCCAGGCCGTAGTTCCTGGCCGTGACCTCGTCGGTGAAGCCGCCCTTCTGGTCATAGATCCACCTGCCGCGTTCGTCTTTCTTGCGGGTGTTCCATACGACCCGGCAGGTGTTCCCGCGCCACTCGACGTAAGCCACGTTGTCCCCTGTCGTGCTTGCGGGGTGGCCGGCACGCATCCCTGCTGCCGGCCCCACCGCTGCGACTACGCGTGCTTGCCGACCACACAGGCCCGGCAGGCGGCGCAGTCGCCTCCTTGACGCGTTATCAGGTCTCGCACGGCGAGTCGTGCTTCTTCGTCGTGCTCAACCCGAGGCGTCGCAACACACACGAGTCTCCCATCTACCGTCCCCCGGAAGCCGTTGAAGTCGGGCCCCAGGTCGATGGTGAGCAGTTCGTGCATGGGCTCCCCCTTTCGGGTGAGAGGGAACCTCCCAAGTGCTCACCGATGCTGCCACGTTGACGGTCAGTTGTGACCATGTTCGGTGTAAGTGACATGGGTGTCGTAGGTAACAAATGTGTAACCGGAAAAGGTTGTGCGGCAACCGTGATCAATCTCGATCATTTTCGGTAAGGCGCCCGCGCTTCACCAGCTCTTCCACTACGCGCCGCTTGAGCTCGCGGATCTCGACCGACGTGAGCGAGTCGCTCACTGACACGGCGGCGTCCTGAACGGCGGCGGCCACATCCTCGGCGAGGTCACCCTGGCGGACAGGGGAGACGGCGGCCCCTGCCCATTGGGCCTCGACGACGGTCGGTTCGGCGCCGTGGAGGACGTCCAGGCAACTGCCTCGCGCCCAGCCGATGACGGGTTCGATCTTCCCGTAGGTGACTGGTCGTACCGGCTTGCCCTTTTCGATCTGGCTGTAGGTGTTGATCTGGATTTGGGCGCCGCGGGCAACGTCGATCTTGTTCAAGCCGAGGCTGGAGCGCCGCTGGATTACCAGTGTGGCGAGCCTCTGAAGTGCGCTTTCGTCGTATGGGGGTGCCATGACGCACATCATCGCAGGGACTCTCAGGAACAGCTAGGAACACTTGGGTTTCTGGCCTGAACCTTCACCTGCGCACCCCTCAAACTGTGATCTTCGCGGGTCGTTAGTGCGAGTTTCTGCATGTTACTAACAAGTACGACTAGCGGAAGCTCGTAGAAACACGTAGATTCTCTGCATGGCAAGAACCCCAGCCACCTACCTGGTGCACGGGCCATCGCTCCGCAAGCAGCGCAAGAGCCTCGGCCTCACCGTCCAGCAAGCCGCCGCCCGAGCGGGCATATCCCGCAGCTACCTCCAGCGGCTGGAAACAGGCACCCGGGAGCGGATGGGACCCCCGCGCTACATCCGGCTCCGCACAGCCCTCAACGCAACCGACGACCAGCTCTCACCCCCACCAGAAGAGCTCCAAGAAGGAAGGTGAACATGTCCACCCCCACCCCCGACACGGTCGACATCGGCGAACTGATGCGCCGCGACGGCTACCGGGACCCGAAGGAAGCCGCCCGCGCCATGGGCGTCGGCCACCGCTGGCTCCTCGACGGCCTGAACCGTCACGGCTTCCCCCACACCCGCATGGGCCGCTCCAAGTGGCTGAGCGAGGACGACATCCGCGAGATCCGCACCCTCTGCGCGATCCCCGCCGACCGGTCGAAGATCGCCCGCCTCCGCCGCACACAGAGCAAGCCGGCCCGCGTCGCCGCCTGAGCGGCAGTGAGGCCGACCCCGCGCCTACGGGACCGGCCTCGGCAATCCCCATCCAGAACACGCAACGAAAGGGACCACCGTGTCCATGATCTCACCTCAGACCGACACCGCGGCCCGCTTCGCCGCTGACACCGCCGGCCACCAGATGACCGTCCTCCACGACGACGGCCTGTACCGGCACCTGCTGTTCCGCGACCCGCAGCACTCCTTCTACTGGTTCGAGCTGATCACCACGCCCGGCCAGCTCGTCTTCTCCGGCGACGGCGACAGCTACGTCTTCCGCCGCACGACGGACATGTTCGAGTTCTTCCGCTCCGGCATCTACCGCGACGGCTCGCTCAACATCAACCCCGGCTACTGGTCCGAGAAGCTGACCAACAGCCGCGACGCCGCCACCTCCTACAGCGAGAAGCTGTTCGAGGCCGAGGTGACCGAGACCCTCACGGCCGTCGAGGATGACTACCCCGGTATCGCTGCGGCCTGGGCCGAGCACGTCGCGTCGGAGTTCAACACCGAGTACGAGGGGGAGGCGCTCCGAGCCCTGTCCGAGTTCCGGTTCGGCGAGGCGTACCTCGCCAAGTGCTCGGCGTGCGACTGGGGCTTCGAGGCCGACGCCTACACGGTCGCCGCCGCGGAGGCCCGCAGCCACTGCCGGAAGGCCGGCGACAAGCACACGGCCCCGGTTCGCGACCTGACCTTCACCTTCTCCGACATGGGGGAGATGCGGCTTCAGGACTTCGACTGGTGGTTCCTGTGGGCCTGCCAGGCGATCGTCTGGGGCGTCGCCCGCTACGACCGGGTCCGCACCTACGGCCTGCAGAACCTCGCCGCCCGGAAGCAGGTGGCGGCATGAGCGACCTGACGCCGTTCGACGAGTACCCGCTGGACGAGTTCGACCGCGTGACGTCCCGCGTCCGCATGGTCACCCCGCTGCAGACGATGTTCGCGCAGGCCGAGGAGGAGCTGCTGTCGGCCCGCCCCGAGGGCTTCACCCCGGAGGACATCGGCCGACGCGCCTGGGAGTCGCTGCCCGAGGCGGAGCGCGACACGGCCTGGGCCGAGCTGCTCTACACGTACTGGGAGGCCATCGCGGCCGACCGGGAGACGTGGGGCCGCACCGACGAGGCGGTGTCGTGATGGCGTCGCCGACGCGGCCGGCGGATGTGGTCGAGGAAGCCCTCGCCCGCGTCTGGACCGAAGCCCACCGCGAGTTCGGCCCCGACGAGAAGCAGTGGACGCCCGGCCAGGTCCGCGAGTACCTGCTCCGCCTCGACGCCGCCGAACTCGACCCCGGCTCGGTCGCCTTATGACCGCCTCGCTGGACCTGCCGCCCACCCCGGACGGGGCGGACCCGGTGATAGTGCCCGGCCTGCTTTCCGGCCTCGGCATCACACCCCGACCCGTCCCCCGCTGGATCACCGACCCCGACCTCATCGCCTCCATCCAGGCCGGGCTCATCGACATCGACGACGCATTCCTGGGGGACCAGTGACCACCACCATCACCCGCACCGACCTCATCCAGGTACTGGAGAAGGCCGCCGCGATCATCGGCCGTAACGGCCTGTGCAAGCGGTACCTGTACGACACGCGGCAGGCCGCCACCGGCATGCCCCTCGCCGACTGCCGAGTCGACGTCATCGGCGCCCTCAACACGGCGGCGCACGGCACCCCCCGCTACGGCGGCAGCCCCATCGTCGCCGCCGCCGAGGAGCTCCTGCGGCAGCACGTCGACGCGGCATCGGTCGTCGCGTGGAACGACCGGCCCGGCCGGGACAAGGACGACGCCGTCGTCCTCCTCGCCACGGCCGCCGCCCAGCTGCGGGCGGAGGAGTCGTGATCTACATAGCGCCGCTACTCGGCGCCGGAACGGTCTTCCTGCTCCTGGCCGGCGAACTCATCGCCGACCACATCACCCGCAACCAGCCCGACCAGGAGGACTAGTGAGCCTCGCCGACCTGCTGCCCGTCCGCCTGAACCTCCGGCCCGCACGCAAGCACCGGGCCATCGACGAACTCGACCGGCAGCGCGCCCTCCGCGCCGGCGCCGACCTCCTCATCAAGGGCCTGCGTCTCCAGCTCGACGAGCAGGAGCGCCGCCACATGGAAGTCATCGCCCGCATCGACGCCCGCCACGCCGAGATCGTCGAAGGGCTCGAGCGGCAGGTCGACGAACTCGAACACCGCCTGAACATCGCCTCACAGGCCGAGTCGGCGGCGGCAACCACCCAGGAGATCCCCATCGAGGAGATCCGCCGGCACCTGGTGATGCCGCTCCACGAGTCGCCGCTCGCGAACCCCGCGCACGTGCCCGCCTGGGCCCGCCGCGACTGACCGACAACCGCAGACCGGCGGCCGCGTCGAGCCCCCACTCCGCGACCGCCACCAGGGCCGCCAGCCCCCTCCAACCCCCAGGTCCGGGGCTGGCGGCCCCCACCAACCACACCCGCAGGAGAACCACATGCACACCAGCAGCCCCAGCATCCCCGCAGACGTCGCCTCACACGTCCTCTTCCACTACGGACACCGCGGCATCCCCGCCGGCGACTGGACCGAGAACCTCATCACCCTCATCGCCCGCGCCGACATGGCCAACAAGGCCAAGCTCACCGCCGCGTACCCCGACTACGCGGGCGCCGTCCTCCTCGCCCAGCACGCCGACAACGGCATCGAGGTGCTGAAGGACATCGCCGCCGGCCGCTGCACCCGCTGCAAGCAGGACGACGGGCCCATCGCAGACGGCAACCTGTGCGAGCCCTGCGCCACGCCGATGCCCCTGGACGGCGTGGCGTGACCAGCACCACTGAGGTGGAGGCGCCGCGGATCGTCGACGGGCTGCCCGCCGACGAGTACCACGCCGACACGACGTCGGTCTCCTCGTCCGGGCTGCGCGCACTCCTCCCGCCCGGCTGCCCCGCCCAGTTCAGGTACGACCGCGACAACCCGCCCGCGTCGAAGAAGGAGTTCGACCTCGGGCACGCCGTCCACACCGAAGTCCTCGGCGTCGGCGAGGAGATCGCCGTCCTCGACTTCGACAACTACCAGACGGTGAAGTCGCAGAAGGCCCGGGACGCCGCCCGCGCCAAGGGTCAGGTGCCGCTCCTGCGCCACGAGTACGAGCAGGTGCAGGCCATGGCCGCCGCCGTCCGCCAGCACCCGCAGGCCGGCCCCCTCTTCGCCGGACAGGGCATCGCCGAACGGTCCATGTACTGGACCGACCCCGCCACCGGCATCCGCTGCCGCGTCCGCCCCGACTGGCTGAAGGAACTCCCCGGCCTGACCCTCGCCGTCGACCTCAAGACGACGAAGGACGCCAGCCCCCAGGCCGTGCAGAAGGCCATCCGCGACTACGCCTACCACCAGCAGGACGCCCTCTACACCGACGGCATCTGGGCCTGCATGCAGCCCGAAGACGTCCGCTTCGTCTTCGTGTTCGTCTCCAAGACCCCGCCCCACCTGATCACCGTGCGGGAGCTGAAGGACCAGGAGCGGGAGATCGGCCGCGCCCGCAACGAGCGCGCCCTGCGCATCTACGCCGACTGCACCGCCAGAGGCGAATGGCCCGACTGGACCGGGCCCGTCACCGAAATCCCCCAGATCGGCCTGCCCGCCTGGGACGTCATCCGCCAGACCGAGGAGTACATGCAGTGACCGGAAACGAGATCGCCCACCGAGACGAGCAGCAGGCCGTCGCCACCACCCCGGCCGGCCCGCAGCCGACCGACGGCAGCACCGCGCTCATGCAGTGGGCCCAGGAAGCCGACCTCGCCTACCAGATGGCGCAGAAACTCGCCGCCACCTCCTTCGTCCCCCAGTCCCTCCGCGGCAAGCCCGGCGACATCACCGCCGCGATCCTCGCCGGCGCCGAACTCGGACTGAAGCCCATGGCCACCCTCAAGTCCATCGACGTCATCCAGGGCACCCCCGCCCTCCGCGCGCACGCCATGCGCGCCGTCGTCCAGAAGCAGGGCCACGAGATCGAACTCGTCGAGTCCACCCCCGAGAAGTGCGTCATGCGCGGCCGCCGCAACGGCTCCGACAACTGGCAGACCGTCACCTGGACCATCGAGCGCGCCCGCCAGATGGGGCTCCTCGGCAAGGACCAGTGGAAGAAGCAGCCGCAGAACATGCTCGTCGCCCGCTGCACCGGCGAGCTGTCCCGGCTGATCGCCTCCGACGCCCTCCACGGCATGCCCTACGTCAGCGAGGAGCTGGAGGGCACCACCACCGGCGAAGTCCTCCCGCCGAAGAAGGCGCCCCTCTCCGTGGCCGCCCTCACCGCCCCCACGCCCGAGCCGCAGCCCGCGGTCGACGAGCCCGCCTACAGCGTCGCCCGCGACGACCAGCCCGGCGGCTGGGACCAGAACGCCATCGACGACTCCGTCGACTGGACCCCCGAACCCGACCAGCAGTAACCGCCCGCCGCCGGGGCCCGGCCCACCCCAAGAGGGCCGGCCCCCGGCACCACTCCACCACACCACACCGTGAAGGAGCCGACCATGGCCCGCAAACTCTCGCCCGCCGAGCGCCTCGCCTCCGCCGAGAAGGACCTCCGCCTCGAGGAGATCGCCGACCAGTCCTCGTGGGACCAGTTCCTCGTCGAGCAGGCCGTCTTCCACTACGGCCAGCGCCACGACGACTTCAGCTGCAACGACCTGCGCGACGTGCTCCCCGAGCTGGGGCACGGCTTCCTCGGCGCCGCCATCAACTCGCTGCGCACCGCCGGGATCATCGCCCACACCGGCCGCATGGTGCCCTCCACCCAGGCCAACACCCACGGCCACCGCATCAGCGTCTGGGAACTCACCGACAAGGGCCGGGCCATAGCCGACCAGCGCGCCGCCCGAGCACAGCGGAGGGCCGCCTGATGCAGGACCGCTTCCTTGACCTGCTCCTGGTCTACGGGCCCGGCTTCGCTGTCTGCGCCCTCGCCTGGCTCGCCCGCCAGACCTACCGCAGCACCCGGCACCACCTCCGCCGCGCCAACCGCCAGATCGACGACGCCCTCACCCAGCCCGTGCCCGCCGCGGCCGACAACCAGCCCGTCACCGACACCGACCTCCTCGACACCATCACCGCCGCCTGGAACGCCGACACCCGGAAGGAGACACCGTGACCACCGCCAAGCCCCTCCCGCCGCACGGAACCTACGCCCGCGGAAACGGCAGCCCCGGCCGGCGCCCGCCCTGCCCCTGCCCGCCCTGCCGCGAAGCCAAGCTGAAGACCCGCAAGCGCCTCAACGTCGCACGGCAGCTCGGCCGGGCCGCGCGAGTCGACGCCACCGCCGCACGCGAACACCTGCACAAGCTCCGCGTCACCATGTCCTGGAGCCAGATCCAGGCCACGACCGGATGCGACGACCGCGGCCTGCAACTCCTCATCAGCGGCCAGCGCACCGAGATCAACCGCACCACCCAGGACAAGATCCTCGCCGTCGCGCCGGGCGCAGAACCTAGCCCCGGCATGTACATCGACGCCACCGGGCCCCGGCGCCGTCTCCAAGCCCTCTCCGCGATCGGCTACTCCGGCCGCCAGATCGCGCAGCGCATCGGCACTGCGGAAGCACGCATCCAGAAGATCGCCAGCGGTGTCCAGCCCACCGTCCGCTACGGACTCGTCCGCCGCATCAACAGCCTGTACGACCAGCTGTCCCAGACGCCCGCCCCCGCCGGCCGGTCCCGGACGCGGGTGATCCGACACGCACTCGACAACCACTACGCGCCTCCCGGCACCTGGGACGACGACACCATCGACGACCCGAACGCCCACCCGGAATGGACCGGGCACTGCGGCACCGACCGCGGCTGGTGGATCCACCAGAACCAGCAGCTGCCCACCTGCGCCCGCTGCGAGCAGGCGCACCAGGCATGGCTCGCAGCCCACGCCCACCTCGACAACCGGGCCTTCAACCAGGCCAAGTTCCGGGCCCGCGCCGAGGCCTCCCAGCGCGAAGCCGCACTGGCAGCCGACGCCCGCGAACTCCTCAGCCTGAACGTCCACATCGAGCAGGCCGCCGAACGGCTCGGCGTCACCAAGAACCACCTGCAGCAGGCCATGAAACGCCACCCCGCAGCCGCCACCGAACTGGCTGCCTGACCGCACGACAAAGGCCCCGCCACACGGCGGGGCCCAGCAAGAAGAGAGGAGGAGGGGAGATGTCAGTCGTCGGACTCGGCCGGCACGGCGCGTTCGCCGAGCGCCTCAAGAGCGCGCTCGTAGAAGTCCATGGGGACGAGCGCGGCAATGGGGCGGCGCGCCTTGGTGCGATCGACCACGACGAACGTGGTGTTGAGGTAGCGGACCTGAGCGCAAAGCTCCGTCACGTTGGACCGCAGCTCACCCATCGTCCTCTCCTCCGGACTCAGCTCGCGCGGGCCGGGGGCCCAGGGCGAGCCGCTCACGTTGTGCCTGGGGCGCTCGGCCTTGATGGCCTTCGACTCTGCCGCCAGGGCCAGGGTGCGCGTGTCGTGCCACTCGATGCTCTCGCTGGCTACGTCCCGCCACCACGGCGAGCTGTTCCTGTGCGAGGCGAAGCGCTGCTCAGTGTCGTAGGTGATCCCGACATACAGCAGCGCGCCGTCGGCATCGAAGAACCGGTACAGCGCGGTGGGGTGGTCGTCCAGGTACACGCGGAGTCTCCTCGGTCAGGCCGGGGAGTCGTTGCCCTCCGGCTGCTTCTTCGCCTCGATGGCTTCCGCGTCAGGCACGGGGACGATCGCGGCTACGCGCCGGCCGCGGCTGGTCACGTAGGTGACGCGGCCGTAGACGGCGGTCTCGTTGACGACGTCGGACAGCGACGCCCGCAGTTCGCGGATGCCGATCTCAGCGCTTGTGTTCGCAGGCATACACCCAGGGTAGCTGATGGACACCTGCGTACCCAAGTGTACACTAGTGGACACGAAGAACCGCCCTGAAGAGAGGCGTGATCACGCATGCCCAAACACCTTCAGACCTCTTCCGACCAGCAATAACGAGAGAAGCCTTCTATGCCATGGGTCAAGCTCGACGACCGCTTTCCTTCCCACCGGAAGATCGCGCTGTTGTCGGATCGGGCGTTCCGGCTGCACGTGTCCGCGATCTGCTGGTGCGCCGAGAACCTCACCGACGGGCGTATCGCCGACCGTGAGCTGGCCCTCGTGACCCGCGTGCGGGGCGTCAAGGCGACCGCGAAGCAGCTCGAGGACGCCGGCCTGTGGGACCGCACCGAAGACGGGTGGGTCATCCACGACTACCTCGACTACAACCCGTCCCGCGAACAGGTTCTGCTCGAGCGGAAGAAGAACGCCGAACGGCAGGAGCGGTTCCGGCGCCGCAAGAACGGCAAGCCGACCCCGCCCAACGACAGCGACCGTAACGCCCGTAGTAACGGCGTTACGCGAGACGACGAAACGCAGAACAGCGACACGACGGAAGCACGACGGCGACACGACGGCGACACGACGGCGACACGAAGCAGTGCCGTTCAGAACGAAGAAGCCCAGGCCAGCGAAGTTCGTAACGGCGTTACTAACGACGCCCCGACCCGACCCGACCCGAACCCCATATCTATGGCTGATGTAGATGGGGAGAGTGACGGTAGTAGTGCAGCCGAGCGCGACGCCTTCGGCGCCCTCTCCCCGATCGACAGCGACGGATGGGCCCTCGGCGACGGCCTCCGCCGCTGGGTGCTCAACACCTTCGGTGCAGGCATTGACGCCGACTACGAAGCCGCCCAGTTCCTGAGCCACTTCCGTTCCACCGGCCAGACCCGCCGCAACTGGAACGACGAGTTTCAGAAGTGGGTCCGCCGCTCCGCGAAGTTCGCGTCCGAGCGCGCCGCCCGCCCCTCGAACGTCATCGCCCTCCCCAACGGCCAGCAGCTCACCGGCACCGACGCCAAGGTCGCCGGCTGGATGGCCATCGCCGAACAACTCCGCCAGGAAGGAGACCTCGCGTGAACGCCGAAGAAGCCGCCGCGCTCCTCGCGCACTGCTCCGGATTCGACAACCGGCAGCCCTCCCTCGCAGCCGCCAAGTCCTGGGCTGCCGCCCTCGCGGACGTCCCGTTCGACCAGGACACCCGCGACGCTGTCGCCGCCTACTACACGACCCCGCCGCAGAACCCCAACGAGCGGCTGTGGATCCTGCCCCACCACGTCCGCACCCTCCGCGCGAAGATCCGCAACGCCCGCCTGGAGAACTTTCAGTACGAGCCGCTGCCCGACGAGACCACCGCCGAGTACCTCGCCCGCTACCGCGGCCAGGTCCAGGCCATCGCCTCCGGCCGCATAGCCGCCCCCACCAACCGCCCGGCGCTCGAGGGCGGACCGTCCCGCGAGTTCATGGCCGAGCTCGAAGCCCGCGGCTGGCAGGGCAACCGCGCGGTCCCCGACAGCGACGACGATCCCGCTGCTGAACTCGCGGACACGGTGCGCCGGTCCGGGCCGCTGGGTGTCGTCTGCCCCGCGTGCAAGGCGGAGATCGGCTTTCCCTGCAAGTCCAGCCACGGTACGAGGAAGCACCCGCTCGGCCGGCCCCTCGCCAAGCCGCACACCGCCCGCCTCCGGGCCGCCGCCGGTGAACCGCAGCAGACCCCGGAGGAGCGGGCTGCCGAAGAGCAGCGGATCCGGGAAGCGTCCGCCCGCGCGCTCGCCCGCCTGCAGGCCGAGCAGGAGATCCACGACGCCGACATCGTCGAGGAGGCGTCGTGACCGCCGACTGGGAGCCCGACGTCGAGGACGTCAAGGCGATGCGCGCCGAGGGTGGGGGCGCCGACCTGCGGGCGTTCATGCGGCAGCAGATCGCCGCCGGGAAAGCCCGCCGCGACCCCGCACCGCCACCGGCCGCGCCGCGGCCGCCCGGACACCGGCCCGGCGCCTGGCCCGCCGGCACCCACCCGCCCGGCCGCCCGCCCGAATGGGACCTGCCGCCCGCCGTCTGGGAGGCCGCCGTCCGCCACTACCGCAACACCGAGCACTTCCCCGACCAGCCCTGCGACTGCGGCAACTGCCCGCCCAAGGAGACCCGATGACCACCCGCCAGCCCGCCGCCTCCATGCCCGAGTCGATCCGGCACACCCTCCGCGCCAAGCAGCACCCGGCCCGCGCCGTCGCCTGCCCCCACTGCGGGGCCGCCGCCCACCGGCCCTGCGTGCTCCGCACCCGCAACCAGGTCATGACCCAGCCCCACCCGCAGCGGGTATCCGCGTGGGCGCAGACCGTCGCCTGCTGCCCCGAGTGCCAGGTCGAGCCCACCACCCCCTGCCACGACGAGGGCCGCGCCCGCTTCACCGTCCACGCCCGCCGCTACACCGAAGCCGAGGAGACCGCCGCATGAACGTGATCGTCTGCAGGGCCAGGTACTTCACCATCCGCCGCATCTGGTCCTGCCCCACCTGCAAGACCCGCCGCCGCATGGTCTTCCACGACGAGGCCTGGTACGGCACGACGATGACCTGCTGTCACTGCGGCGACAGCTGGCAGGACGGCGAGCTCTACCCGCGGCCCAACCACCGCGGCTGGCGCAAGGAGGCCGCCGCCAAGGCGACCGCCGAGTGGAACGCCGCCGGCCCCTACGACCGCGCCGCGCACCGGGCCTGGCTCGCCGCCGAGACGGGAGTCGACCTGTGACCCCCTACGAGCGGCTGATGGCGGAGGCGGTCCCGACCGGCACCTTCGGCCGCGCCCGCCCCACCACCCAGCAGCATGCCGAAACGGCGCCCGCCTGGACGGCGGAAGAGCAGGCCGCCCACCGCGCCGAACTCCTCGCCGCCCTCGCCCCCGCCCGCCCCCGCCGGCCGAAGCTCCGCGTCATCGACGGAGCCGCGGCCCGCACCAGCCGAGAGGACGCCGCCTGATGTACCGCCACGACGACGAGCTCACCCTGATGGACTGGTTCTGCGGGGCCGGTCTGCGGCTGGGGGTGGCCGCGTGATCGTCGACCTGTTCGCTGGCCCCCGCGGCTGGTCCGAGGGCCTGCGCCTGCTGGGCCTCACCGACATCGGCCTGGAGCTCGACACGGACGCCGTCCGCACCGCGAAGGCAGCTGGCCACGCAACAATCCAGTGCGACGTCACCCAGTACCCCACCCGCCCCTTCGCCAGCCACATCAAGGGCCTGAAGGGCTCCCCGGTCTGCACACCGTTCTCGGCTGCGGGCAAGCAGGGCGGGATCGTCGACCTGCCGCTCGTCTACCAGGGCGTCCACGACCTGGCACACGGACGCGACACCCGCGCACAGTTGGCCGGCGCGTGCAAGGACAGCAAGTCGATCCTCGCGGCCGAGCCCATGCGCTGGCTGCACGACCTGCGCCCTGAGTGGGTGTGCCTGGAGCAGGTGCCTGCCGTCCTTCCGCTGTGGCAGCAGTACGCCGCTATCCTGCGCAGCTGGGGATACAGCGTCTGGGTGGGCGTGGTGAACGCCGCCGACTATGGCCTGCCGCAGACCCGGCGCCGCGCCATCCTCATCGCCTCCCGCGTCCGGCCGGTCACCGCACCCGAGCCCACGCACGGCGAGAACACCGACACCGACCTGTTCGGCATTGCCCGCCTGCCGTGGGTGTCCATGGCCGACGTCCTCGGCTTGGAGCCCGGCCTTCGAATCAACACCCGCGGCGAGCGAAAGACGCAGGGCGGCAACGAGTTCCCATGCGATCAGCCGTCGTGGACGCTCACGGAGAAGGCCCGCTCCTGGTGGGTGCTGCGCCAGGGCAAGCGGTCCAACGCCACCGTGCGGCGCCTGGACCAGCCCGCCGGGACTCTCGTCGCCGGCCATGCCCGACACGACTTCCAGTGGGTCAAGGTCGACGGCCGCGACGACCTGGAGAAGCGCCCCCTGCTCCTCGCCGAGGCCGCCGTCCTTCAGGGATTCCGCGCCGACCATCCGTTCCACGGCAGCGAGTCGAAGCGGTTCCTGCAGATAGCCAACGCCGTCCCGCCGCTGCTGGCCGCGCACATCGTGTCCGCCGCCACCGGCATCCCCGTCCAGGCGCCCGCCGACCTGGCCGCCGCATGACACGGCGCACCGGCTGTCCCTGCCGCTAACAGGGACAGCCGGCCATCCGATCCCACCAGAAAGGCACCACCATGACCAGCAGCCCCGAGCAGCCGCGCCGCGCAATGACCATGCGGGAGATCCGCGAAGGGCTCGGCCACGTCCAGCCCGGCCAGCCCGAGCCCTACGTCCAGGCGACCGGCTACGTCGTCTCCTGCCTCCCGGAAGGCCACACCGACCGCTGGACCTTCACTGTCCAGGTCAAGTACGCGGGCGGCGACCGCTGGTCCGTCCGGCACGGCCTGCGGCACTACAGCGTCGACGGCGCCTGGGAGTACGAGCCCGACCACGGCGAGGACGACGCCGCCGAGGCCGCGTGGAAGCAGGCCCACACCTTCGACCACGACACGGCGCTGTGGATCGCCCGGGAGGTCGCGCCGTCGCTGACGTACCGCGGCTACACCGTCGCCGACGCCCTCGCTGAGCACCGCACCCCGTGAACGCAAGGACCGGCCGCCCCGCGGCTATCGGGGCGGCCGGCCATCCGATCCCACCACACGAGAGGCAACGCGCATGACCCTGCACCTGGTGCCGGTCCGCTTCCGCGACGCCGCCGCCTACGTCGCCATGTGGCACCGACACCACCCGCCGCCCGTCGGCATGGTCTTCGCCGTCGGAGCAGCCGACGACACCGGCACCCTCCGCGGCGTGGCCATAGTCGGCCGGCCCGTCGCCCGCCTGTACGACAACGGCCAGACCCTCGAAGTCACCCGCGTCGCGACCGACGGCACCCGCAACGCCTGCTCCCTGCTGTACGGCGCCTGCCGCCGCGCAGCCTTCGCCCTCGGCTACACGCGGCTCATCACGTACACGCAGGCCGGAGAGACCGGCGCGAGCCTGCGGGCTGCTGGCTGGCGCGTCCTGGCCGAGCGCCCGGCGCGCCCCGGATGGGACCGGCCTTCCCGCCCTCGCCACGCGACCGGCACCGAACTCATCCCGCGAACTCTGTGGGAAGCCGACGAACCCGCCTCCGCCTGACCGGCCATCCGATCCCACCAGAAAGGCACCACCATGACCACCAGCCCCGCCGTCCGGCCGTTCGCCGCCGAGCCCACCGAAGTCCTGCGCACCGCTCTTGGACTCGCCACCCGGCACGCCGAGCAGGCCGCCCGCTTCCGCCCCGCCCAGCCCGACGACGCCCTGCCTGCCGTCGTCGGCCTCCTGCGGGCCGAACTCCAGCACCGCGAGGGGACGCTGCTCCCGCCGCCGGAAGGCCCGGAGTACACGCCGTGCAGCAGCTGCACGCACATCGAGCCGGACCACCAGCCGGACGCGGGCCGGTGCCTGCTGTGCGACTGCCTGAGCTACGACCCCGCCTCTGCCTGACCCGTCCGGCCGCCCCCACCACGGGGCGGCCATCCGATCCCACCACACGAGAGGCACCACCATGACCACCACCCTCACCGCCGTCCGCGGCCTCACCATCAAGCAGCCCTGGGCATTCGCCATCGCTGAGGGCTTCAAGACCGTCGAAAACCGCAGCCGACGCACCAACTACCGCGGCACGCTCCTCATCCACGCCGGTGTCACCGCCGATCGGACTGTTCCGATCGTCCGCTACAGCCGAGACGCAGCCATCCGCTTCGACGAGCTCGGCGGCTCCGGCAACTTCTGGGACGCCCGCAGGCTGGTGCCCAGCGCTTTCTACAAGCCTCAGCCCACCCTTGCCCTCGCCGCAGTCATCGCCACCGCGCAGCTCGTCGGCTGCCACGAGGCCGCTGACGGCTGCTGTGCGCCTTGGGGGTTCGCGGATCAGTGGCACTGGGAGCTCGCGGAGGTCCGCCCTTTGCAGAGTGCAGTGGCTCGGAACGGTGCGCTCGGCCTGTGGAAGCCGGACGCCGACCTCCTCGCCGACGTGACCGCCTCTGCCTGATCTGACCCGTCCGGCCGACCCGATAGCCGCGGGGCGGCCCCACCACCCGGAGACCACGATGACCCACCAGACCCAGCCCATGTTCGGCGTCGACGGCTGCACCTGCATCCCGTTCACCCAGCAGACGAACCCTCCGCGCCACCTGAAGCCGACAGACACCATCGACATGATCAGCGGCTGGGAGCGGGGCCAGGACTGCCCGCACCACGCGCCCGCCGCTGTGTCTGCTGCCGTGGCCCCACCCACCAACCGGGCCGCACTCCGCGATCGCATCGCCGCCGCCATCTACGAGTGCAACAACCCGGGCTACCAGTGGGCGGACGCTCACCCGGACGACCGGCTTGCCTACGGCTTCGACGCCGACGCGGTGCTCGCGGTGCTGCCGACCACCGACCGGACCGCCGTCCTCCGCGAAGCCGACTGGATCGTCGAGCACTGCCCCGACCACGGATGCGTCGAACCCGCGACCGAGGTCTGCCACTGCGAGATCGCCGACCGGCTGCGCCGCATGGCCGACGAGACGGCAACCGAGCCGCCCCAGCCGTCCCTGCGCGAACGCCACCGGGCCGCATGGCACGCACTCACCCCCGACCAGCAGGCCGCGCGCCTCGCCGAACTCGACACGCCCGACGAACCCGCCGCCGAGACGCAGCAGGACGAGACGGCAACCGAAACGCCCAACGTGTACCTCACCACCCCATGCGACGCCTGCAACCACACCCTGAACTGGCACAGCAGCGGAGAGACCGGATGCACCGTCCCGCGCTGCGCCTGCGCCCGCTACTACCACGCCGCCGGGGCGCGGCAGGACGGAGCCGAGACGTGACCCGCCCGGCCCGTATCCGCCCCGCCCTGTCCGAGTGGGCGACCGACGTCCTCCGCCGCTGCTACCCCGGCGAACTCCCCGAGGGGGTGCTGGACCGGGCGGTGCGGATGCTCGCCACCGCCGACGGCAAGCTCACCCCCGACGGACGCGTCAAGCGCGGTGTGGGCGGGCGACTCCCGCGGCAGGGAGGCCGGCCGTGAGGGGGCTGACCGTCCGGCAGCGGCAGACGCTGCTCCTCGCGGCGGCCGGCAACACCAACGCCGGTATCGCCGTCCGGCTCGGCATCCACCCCGACACCGTCAACCGGCATCTCAGCGAGACGTACCGGCAGCTCGGCGCCCGCGACCGCACCCACGCCGTCGCCCTCGCGATCTACCACGGACACATCACCCTCGCCGACCTCACCGCCATCGCCACCGCCAACCAGACGCAGGAGGCAGCCGCATGACCGACCAGGAAGCCCCTGAGGGGCCGCAGGAGCGCCCGGAAGGGGGTCCGGCGGGTCTCGGTCCGTCCGAGCCGCTGACGGGCGCTCAGGCGGGCGCTGACAGCCTCGCGCACTCCTGCACCAACTGTGAGGGCGTCGACCCAGACACCTGCCTCATCAACCCCGGCCGACACCTCCACCTCCACAACGCCGGCCCGACCGTTGCCGAATGCGCCGAAGCCGACCGGCTCTGGCCCCTCCAGAAGCACGGCGAATAGCCACACCGCCCAACCCACCGCACCACCGCACAAGGAGCCGCCGTGATGTACGACGACGCACCCGCCCCGGCCTGCACCATCTGCCACGGGAACCTGTACGAGAACGAACTCGGCCACCAGGCCTGCCGTCCCTGCACCGACCGCGTCGACCTCAACCTGCGCGCCCTCGCCGGGCCCGACGGCCTGTACGCGCGGCTCAACCGCAGCCTCCGCCCCGGCAGCAGCAGCGGCGGGCCCGTCGTCTCCGGCAGCCGCACCGCCCCCCTGCCCGTCCGCCTCGAGCCGCTGTCGTTGGCGGCCCGCGGCGGCGTCGTCACCATCCTCCAGACGTGGCTCGTCGACTGGCACGAGACGCTCGGCTACCGGCACCCCCGCTGGGAAGGCGACCTCCAGCAGCAGTGCGACCAGGCCGTCAAGCGGCTCCGCGTCCTCCTCCCGTGGGCGGCCGAAGCCCACGGCGCCTTCGACGAGTTCTTCCGGGAGGTCGCCCAGCTGCGGCGGCAGTGCGAGACCGCCACCGGCGGTGAGAAGCCGCCCCGGCGGATAGGCGTCCAGTGCTCGTGCGGGCACACGCTCCGCGTCACCCTCGACACCGCCGGCATCCGCTGCCCCGCCTGCTCCACCCAGTACGGGCACTCAGAAGCACTCCGGCTGCCCCTCGCCGAAAGGAGAGCCGCGTGATCCTCGCCAGCATCGCGTTCGCCATGGCGACCATCGCCCTCGCCTACGCCATCCGCACCGCCCGCCAAGCCAGACGGCTGACCAGGCGGACCTACGCGGACCTCTACCGTGCCGCCATCCACACCAGCGGCGCCAACTACTACCGACGGCACGCCAACGCCAAGCACTGAACAGCGAAGGGCCCCGACCGCATCCAGCGGTCGGGGCCCTTCGCTGCGCTCAGGCGCGCGACACCTCGAGTGGCGCCGGCACCGGCGGAGCCGACAGGCCCAGGCCCTCGGCCAGCAGCATCCGCGCCGCCGTGTCCCGCTCGAACTCCGACCGGCCGACCGGCATCGACAGGATCCGCGAGCCGTCCCGGCGCTCGACCAGCGCGCCGAAGAAGCCACGGTCGGAGATCGCCGACTCCACCAGCTCCACATCGAACGCGGCCAGCAGCTGGGGGAGCGGAGTATCGAGCAGGTTGAGACGAGACTCCTGCGCTACGCTCATGACAGACCTTCTCTCTGGCGAGGGATGGGCTACAGATCAGCGAGGTGATGACTCGCTGGTCGAACCGGCCGGGCGGGTGATGACCGCCCGGCCGTTCGCTTGTCCGGACGCTAGTCCAAGTTCGTGATCAGAATGTCGGGCCGTCACCCGAACGGGTGACCGTCAGTGCGGCAGGACTTCGTCGAGGTACTCCTGCACCGGCCCGTACAGGCCGTAGGGCACGTACTCCTTGATCTCCGAGTGGGCGACCCAGGCGACCGCGTCGAGCTCCTCGTCGTCCGCGACCCGCGCCTCGCCCTGCAGCGGCTGGCAGGCGGTGTACGACATCAGCCGGCCCGTCTTCGGGTGCACCCGCTCCCCGAGGAGCTTCGTCGCGGCGACGACCAGACCGGTCTCCTCGGCCGTCTCCCGTACTGCCGCCTCCTCGGCGGCCTCCCCGTCCTCGATCTGCCCGGCCGGGAACTGCCACATCAGCTCGCCCTCCGACACCCGACGCCGCACCATGAGCACCTTGCCGTCGGCGACGATGATGGCGGCGGAGATGCCGGGCTTGTCGGTGGTCGTCTCGGTCGTCATGCGATCGCCTCCAGAGCGGTCAGGACGGGCGGAAAGATCTGCTCCTGCGGGATGAAGCGGGTCAGGCTGGCGCGCGGCACCCAGGTCACGTCGACGTTCTCCAACGGGTCGAGGTTCGCGGCGTCGCCGGCCAGGTGGTCGGCGAGGTAGTACGCGGCCACGACGCCGGTCACGGGGTGGACGCGCTCGCCCAGTTCCTCGCGGACCGTGCAGTGCACCCCCGTTTCCCCGTGGGTTTCCTGCACGGCGACGGTGGCCGGGTCGGCGCCCGGCTTCACCATGCCTGCGGGAAACTGCCAGCGCAGCTCCCCATCTCCGCGCCTGCACACCAGCAAGACGTCCTCCCCTCGCAGCACCACGGCGATCGCTACCCGCAACGCCTGCGCCTCCATGCGCGGAACCGGCGGACGCAGCAGGAGAGCGAATCGTCGCTGCACCGCCTCACCCGCCTGATCGTGTGCCGTGTCGAGGATCTGCTGAACCTCGCTGCGATGGACCATGCCGGGCGAGCTGTGCCACCGGCTGACGGTGCGCGGGGAAATCCCGAGACGCTCAGCGAACGCCTCGTTCGTCATCCGCATGGCCTCCTGCAGGAGGCACGCCGTCCGGCCTGTCCATGTACCGATGTCCACTGTGGGGGCTCCCGTGCTCGCTGCGCTCGGGTCTGGCGTGCTCGTGGCGACCTGGTGTCGCCCCGGTGTCTAGCCGTGCTCGCTATGTCGCTGTCGTGTCAGGGCGGTGTCCTTCTGCCGCGCGCGCGAAGCGCGTTGGCTGGACGGCATGAGAACTCGTTGCCTACCGGGAAGCGCGGGAGATCTGCTCTGCGCGCGAGCCCGTGACTCCGAAGTACTCGCCGACCTGGTCCCAGGTCCGGTCGTTCTTGAGCTCGCGGGCGATGCGCGCGCGCAGTTCCTTGAACTCGACTTTCAACTGCTCTTCCTGGGTGGCGGCTTCTCGGAGTCGCTCGGCAGGGTCGCTGATGGCGTCGAGAGCGGCGATCAGCGTGCGGCGGGCGTCGTCCGGAGAAGGGGTCATGGGACGAGAGTAGGCCCGTTCGGATGCGACTTCAAGCATGCGCTTGACGGCGCATCAGGAAGGGTCTACCGTCGAAGTCAGTCCTCAAGCACGCGCTTGAGGACGCCAAGCGTCGTCCACTCCTACCGGGCCCAGCCCGCGGACGGCACACAAAAGAAGACGGGCCGGACACCGCGACTCCTACCTCGCAGGCCGGCCCTCACCACCAGGTTCTAACGAGGAGATCCTGTGGCTACGCAGATCGTACAGGCGCCCACGAGCGCCGATCACGCGGGCGACACCGCCCCGCTTCCCACCGCCGCGATGCCGGCGCTGGCCCGCCTTCACTCCGCGTTCCCCGTCGTGCAGGCCGTGACCGTGTACGAGACGGCCGCCGTGCACGCCGTGCAGCTCGCCGCCCGCGCCGAGTCCGGCCACATGTCCGACCTGGACGCCGACGACCTGGCGCACGCCGAGGAGCTCATGGCCGGCGCCCGCGCCACCCTCGCCGCCGCCGGCCGCCTCGACCTGATCGGCGGCGAGTGATGGCGGGCGAGCGGGAGCGGCTGCAGCTGCTGAAGGCGCGCGCCCAGGAGATCGTGGACGGTCTGCCCGCGTGGGACGGCGAAGCGCCGGCCGTGCTGGTAACGGTCCTCGACCCGGTCACCCGGCAGCGGCTCGGCCACTGGTTCACCCCCGCCACCGTCGCCGCGCCCCAGCCCGCGTCGAAGCCGAAGCAGAAGCCGTCGGGGGCCCGTCGGCACCTGCGGCTCGTCGAGGAGGCGTCGTGACGGACGCCGACCGCGAGCGGATGCTCCGGGAGCTGCGCGAGGTCAACAAGCGCAGCGAGAACCGGCCCCGCTAGCACCCCCCCAGTCCGCCGCGGGTGGCGGACGTTTTTGACTCCCCTCCGGCCCGCCACCCGCGGCCACCAACCCCACCCACCGCACCCCTGAAAGGCACCGCTATGTCTCCGTTCCTGTTCTCCGCCGACCACGGCACCACCGACCTGGGCGCCCGGTTCCGCTCCGCGATCACCGTCGCCGAGGCGCTGACCCTGTCGATCTCCGAGGTGTTCGCCGAGTACGCCGAGGCCCGCCAGTCCGGCGACCAGGCCCGCATGGCCGCGGTCCTCGACTACGCCGCCGCCCTCGACCCCGACCTGGTCGACGAGCTCACCGGCTTCGACCGCTACCCGGCCGCCGCCTGACCCCCAGACCGCCGCCGCGCGGGCCCACCCCCTCCCGCGCGGCGGCACCCATCCACACAACCCACCGATCACCAACCGAGAGGAGCCCGTTATGGGCCTGTTCAGCCGTAAGCCGTCCGCCCCGACCACCACCGTCGACTGGGACGTCGCCCGCCGTGCCGGTGAGGCCGTGAACCGCGGTGACCTCGACGAGGCCGACCGCATCGTCAAGGCCACCAGCGACCCGAAGGCCCACGCGTTCGCCGCGTTCCGCTTCATCGACGACGCGGAGGACTGATGCGGCTCCTCGCCTGGCTGGCCGTGGTCGTGCCGTCGCTGGCCGTCGGCTTCGTCAGCCTCTCCGCCGCCAGCTCGATGGGCCTGGTGGAGCCCGTTCCGCTGATCGTCGCCGAGGCGGCAGCACTCGGAGCGTTCGCCGTCCTCAACCGCCTGGTCAGCGCCCGACTCGCCTCCCGCGTCCAGAACGACAGCTGATCACCCAACCCGAGAGGAGCCCGTCATGGGCTTGTTCACCCGCCAGAGCAACGAGAAGGCCGCCTACCAGAGCGGCGCCGACCGCGCCGACCGCGCGATCGAGGAGGGCAAGGTCGCCGAGCACGAGCAGCTGCTGACCGACCTGAACGCCCACCCGCAGACCCTGCGCGGCTTCCGCGACCGCCTCGCCGGCCGCTGACCCCCAGCCCCGGACCGGCGTGACGCTGCCGGATCGAATCCGGCCCGGGGCACGCACCACCCCACCTGATCACCAACCGAGAGGACTCCTCATGTTCGGACGCAAGGCCGCCCAGAAGCTCGACAACGCCGCTGCTGGCCTCCACAGCCGCTACGGCAAGGCCGGTGACGCCGTGGCCAACGCGGTGATCGCCCCCGTCCGCCGCCAGATCGACACCGGCTGCACCCGCTGCTCCCGCGGCAAGTGCAAGAAGCACTGACCTCCCAGCCCCGGTCTGGTCGATCCAGGGCCTACGCCGCGAAGGCAGGCCGGGGCGCCACTCCCGACCACCGAATCCCGCCCGACCCCTGGAGAGGTCGTCATGATCCGCATTGTCTTGTGGGCGCTGGCCGCCCTGTACCTGCTGCTCGTCGGCCTGTGGCCGCCGGCCCTCGCCCCCGTCGCGCTGGCCCTGTCCGGCGGCGCCACGCTCATCGCCGCCGTCCCGGGCGTCGTGTGGGTCGCCCTCGGCGTCATCGCCTGGCTGAAGCGCAAGCCCACCCCCGCCAAGACCGCCTGACCCCGGAAGGACTGATCCACCGTGACCGCCACGTCGATCGAGAAGAAGGTCAACGGCCACGCGCCGGCACCGGGCTTCGACGCTGTCGCGCTGGCCAAGGCGGAGGCGATCCGGACCAAGGCCGCCGCCGAAGCCGAAGCGCTCCGCATCGAAGCCGAAGCGAAGGCCGAGGCCGAGAAGATCCTTGCCACCGAGAAGGCCGAGAAGGAGCGCATCGCCAACGAGCGCGCCGCCATGCGGCTGGAGAAGGAGCGCGCCGACCACCAGGCGCACCTGGCGAAGAAGGCCGCCGAGACCGCCAAGGCCAAGGCCGAGGAGGAGAAGGCCGACCAGGCGCAGGCCGAGCAGGAGGCCGCCGAGGCCGAGCGGGCCGCCGAGCAGAAGCGCAGCGAGAACCTGTGGAAGTGGGGCGCCCGCGGAATCTACCTCGTCGGGCTGATCATCGCCGCGCCGGTGCAGTTCCTCGCGTTCTGGGACCCGCAGCGGCCGTTCCTCGTCGCCGCCCCCGCCCTCCTCGAAGGGCTCGCCCTCGTTCTCGCCTGCGGTGCCGCCTGGGCCGTCGCCCACCGGCGGGACGTCCTCCCGTACCGGATCGGCATCATGGCCGGCGCACTCATCGCCGCCGGGATCAACCTGTGGCACGGGCTCACCGACCCGGCGATCGGGCTGAACGCCGGCCTCATCGGCGCCATCGCCTCGTTGGGCGGTCCGATCGTCCTCATGGCCTACGAGCACGGCATCGCGCAGAAGGTCGACGGCATCCCCTCGTTCCGGGAGCGGCGCGCCACCGAGCGGGCCCGCCGCGAGCAGGAGGCCGCGCGGGAGAAGGCGCGCGCCGAGAAGCAGGCCGCCGAAGCCCGGGTCGCCGCCGAGAAGGCAGCCGCCGAAGCGCGCGCCGAAGAGGAGCAGCGGCGCAAGGACAACGACCGCAAGCAGCACCACCCGGAGGTGTGGGCGCTCGCCGACTCGATGCGCTCCGCCCGCGGCTCCCAGTACGTCACCGAGCAGATCTGGGCCGACGCCTGGTACCGCAAGACCGGCTCCAAGACCGTCGGCATCACCGTCGAGACCGAGGCCGAGACCCGCGCCGCGCAGGCCCGCATGAAGACGGCCACCGAGCTGCCCATAGAGGGGCCGTTGTCGCTGGTCAATTCCCAGCGACCCGCCCGCCAGAAGAAGGACCCGGAGACGCCCGATGGGCGCCGCAACAACGGCGGCACCCCGCCCCGCCGCCGCCCCGGCGACAGCCCGCCCCCGCACCCCATCGCCCGCGCCCAGGCGCGCCTCGAGCGCACCACCGACCAGACCGCGAAGGACACCCCGTGAGCATCGAGACGACCCCGAGCAGCAACCCCGACGACCCCGAGTGGAAGAGGCTCGTTGCCGACCTGGAGGCAGAGCCCGCCGACCCGGTCGGCGACCTTCCCCTCGTCCCGGAGTGGGCCCGCGACGCGGACGCCCGCAAGGCCGTCGCCCGCCGCGCCGCGCGCCGCGCGCGCCGTGCCGGGCGGCGGTGGCTGGCCCGCCAGCGCACCCCCCGCGGCCACGCCGCCCAGATCGCCCGCGGCACCCGCCGCACCCACGAATGGGTCGTCGGCTTCCACGGCGTCCACGTCCAGGCGGCCGCCCACCAGGCGCACCTCGCCACCCGCGAGGCCCGCGCCGCCGCCCGCCGCGCCCGGTACACGCTGATGCCCGGCCAGCGGGACAAGGCCCGCATGGTCGCCGACCGTGCGCAGACGCAAGCGCTCGCCGCGATCCAGCTGCACAAGCAGGCCCGGCAGACCGTCCGCCGCGGCCGGCTGCTGCGCGGATCCCTCGCCTACGGCACGCCGCTGCTGGTCGACACCGCCGCCCTGATCGAGTTCGGCGGGCTGGGCCTGGCCGGCGGCATAGCCGCCACCCTGTCCGTCGCCGCGTGGATCGGCCGCAAGCCGCAGGCCGAGGAGACCTGGGACCTCGGCCGGCGCAGCATCGGCGACGGCGACCGCCTCGACGAGCCCATGCTCACCCAGGCCTACCAGGCAGCCAAGGTCATCGGCGCCGACCAGGCCCTCACCATGGTCATGCCGTGCATGCTCACCGCCGACGCCCAGGCATGGGAGGCCGCCTTCGACCTGCCCGGCGGCACCCCCGCACGGAAGGCGCTCAACGCCACCGAGGCCCTGGCCGGAGCGCTCGGCGTCGCCGTGCAGCAGCTCCACCAGGCACGCGGTGACCGTGAAGGGCGGGTCCACCTTCGGGTGTCGCTGCAACTGCCGTTCACCGGCGCCCCCATCCAAGGCCCGCTCCTCGCGATGGACCGCGCCAACCTGTGGGAGGCAATCCCGATGGGCGTGAACCTGCGCAGCGAGAGCGTGTGGACGTCCTGGGTGGAGCGGTCCGGCCTCTTCGGCGGCGAGCCCGGCTCCGGCAAGTCCGCCGCGGCCAACGACCTGCTGCTCGCCGCAGCGCTCGACCCGACGGTCCGCCTGTACCTCGCCGACGGCAAGGCCGGCGCGGACATCACCCCGTTCGAGCCGATCGCCGCCATGTACGACACCGACGGCAACCCCGAGAAGCTGCTCGAGATCCTCACCCACATCTGGGAGGAGGAGATCCCCGAACGGCGGGCCCTCGCCAAGGAGTACGGTTCCCGCAAGCTCACCGCCGCCATGGCCGCCCGGGATCCGCGCGTCTGCTTGGCCGTGCTGCTGGTCGACGAGTGGTCGTCCTACGGGGCCGCCGCCGACCGCAAGACCCGCGAGGAGTGCGAGCGGCTGCTCCGGCTGATCGTGCAGCAGGGCCGCGCACTCGGCATCATCACCCTCGCCGCCACGCAGAAGCCCGACTCGGACTCGGTGCCGACCGGCATCCGCGACATCCTGTCCATCCGGTGGGCGATGCGATGCCTCACCCCGCAGGCATCCGACACGATCCTCGGCCAGGGGTACGCGTCCGCCGGCCACAACGCGCAGGACATCCTCAAGTCCCAGCGCGGCGTCGGCATCTACATGGACGGCGAAGGCGCCGAGCCCGAGCTGGTCCGCAGCTACTACTACGAAGACGACGAGGTCGAGGTGATCCTCGAGCGCGCGTACAAGCTGCGCGAGGGGGCCGGCACCCTGCCCGGCTCCGGCCCGTCGCTCGCCGACCGGCTCCGCGACGGCGGTGCGGACGGGGAGATCCTCGCCGTCCTCGTCGACACGTTCGGCGCGCGCGGTGAGGACGTCGACTGGCTGCCCGGTGCCGTCCTGCTGGATGCGCTGCGCGCCGCAGGCGTGGACGTCACCCCCGAGCGGCTGGCCGCTCTGGTGGTCCGCTCCGACGCCGACAAGGCGAAGCGGATGTGGGACGGGAGCCGGGTGTCCGGCTATCCCCGCGCGCTGGTGTTCGACACCGCGCAGCGGCTCCTCGAGCGGGTCTGAGACCCGGACCCAACCCGGACGGCCGCCCCGTATGCCCCGGAATGCCCCCGGACGGGGCGGCCTCCGACCTGGATGCGGAACTGCCGACCCGGACCTGCACAGGCCGAGTCGACACCGCCCCCGTCCAGGCCCCGCCTGGCCTCTGACCAGCGAAAACCGCCCGCCTGTCCGGGCCTTGTCCGAGTCCCTGCACCACCCCAAACCGGAACATTAAGGAATGATCATGGATGCCACCCGTGAGCAGGCGCAGCACCTCATCGACGCCGTCAACGACGCCATGGCGACCCCCACCGCCTACCGCGACGACACCCCCGTCCCCAAGATCGGAGACACCCCGCCCGTCCCGCAGCCCGACTCCCGCCGCGTCCCCGCCTGGGCCACCGGCGTCGCCGTCGCCTCCATCGGCATCGGCGCCGGCGCCGTCGGGATCGGCTGCGCGGTCTGGCTGGCCGCCAAGGGCCTCGCCGCGATCACCCTGACCGGAGTCCTCGCCGCCCTCTCCCCGTTCGTCGGCCTCGCCGCCCTGGTCCTCGCCATCGGTGCCGCCATCGCACGGGTGGGCCGTGCCAGCACCACGAACATCTACCAGGGCGCGGTCACCGTCACGTCGAAGACCGAGGTGAGCAGCACCGCGAAGGGCCTGTTCGCCCGCAACCGCAACCAGATCCGGGGGACGCGGTGAACACGACCGCCGACCTGAAGCTGCTGGGCGTCGCCGAGGTCAACGGGCAGCCGCTGGCCTGCGCCGCCTGCGGCAACACCTTCTCCCTCGAGGTCCACAAGCGCGGGCCGTTCGAGACCGGCGGGACGTGGATCTGCTGCCTGTCCTGCGGCGCCGGCCGCGAGAGTGCCGACGTCACCAACGGTCTGGTCGACGCCGTCCTCGCCGGATGGTGCGAGAAGCGCCAGGACGTCCTCGCCCGCGACACGTTCACCGCCGAATGGCGCGGCATCGTCTTCGCGGGGGAGCTGGTGCCGACGCTCGACTTCCACCAGGCGAAGGTCGCCGTCGAAGCCTGGCACGAGGTTGCCGCGCCCGAGGTGAAGCGCTGGTGGCGCGGGAAGAAGCGGTCCGCGAAGGCGAAGGTCAAGGCGCCCGTCCGCAAGGCGACCGCCGCAGTGAAGGCGTCGGGGCGGGAAGCGACCGCCGGCGTCAAGGCGCGCGCGCTCGGCGCGGTCTGGCAGATGCAGACCGGCGGCGCAGGCCTCCCCGGCCCGCGGGCCGTCCGCGGCTGCCCGGTGAAGGGCTGCCGCCGCGGCTGGCTCACGATCCGCACCCGCGTCCACACCGGCAGCGGGAAGAAGGGCAGCGTCCGCGTGAAATGCGCCGTCTGCACACGCACCGACGACAACTAGGAGACTCACGGCATGGTGCAACCTCGTAGACCGCGCGTCAGTATGAGGGACGCCTACGGGACGAAGAACTCGTCGAACGTCGGCCGGCGAATACCGCATGCCGACAAGGTCGACCCCGACGACCCGAACCGCACGGACATCCTGATCACGCTCCACAGGTTCGAGCTCGCCGGTATTGAGATCGACGATCGGGCGGTGGAAATAGCCACCAAGCTGACGCGCTGGCACATCAGCAACTCCGAAGAGAGGGAGCGAATAGCGGAAGAAGAAAGAGAGCGCCGACTCGCCGAAGCGCGGGAGCGGGACTGCTGGGTCTACTACCTTCGCTGCGGCCGTCTGATAAAGATCGGCATGACGACCAACCTCGCAACCCGATTTGCCTCCATCCGGCCTAACGAGGTGCTGGCCATCGAGCCGGGTGGCGCCGAGCGCGAAGCGCAGATGCATCGGAGATTCGCCGGACTGCGGGCAGGTGGTGAATACTTCCGCCCCGGCGCCGACCTCCAGCAACACATCAAGGAACTCCGCGAACAGCTTGGAGAGCCGAACTGGACCGCATCCATCGTTCCCGACGGCGACAACTGGTTCCCGGCAGACACGCGGGCATCAGACGGCACTTGACAGAGCAGTCACACCGAAGCGATCATCTGCTCAGATAGCCTTCGTGCGCTTTGAGCCCCACCAGTCTGGTGGGGCTCGCGCCATTTCCGGGGAGGTGAACGGATGCCTCCCGGCTACGTCTCCGCCGCAGATGCCGCCTACTACGCGGGCGTCCCCGTCGGCACCATCTGGCGCTGGGCCTCCGAAGGCCGCATCAGCAAGACCGGCCGCGGCAAGACCGCCAGCTACCTCGTGTTCGACCTACCCAAAGCGCGCCGAGACGAGTACACGCGCGAACTCCTCGAACCCGGCAAGCCGCCCCCGCTGCCCGCCGGAGCCCGCGCCGCCTAAGACCGGGGCGGACCCGGTCGCCGCCCCGAGTTCCGCCGCCGGTGCGCCCCCCGCCGCCGGCGGCGGAACCGTCCACCCCACACCCCAGCGCCGTGCGGCGCCCCAACACAAGGAGGGCCGCACCCATGGCAGACAACCTCAGCAACACAGCGGAAAACAGGGCGCTCGACTGGCTGATGGGCAACTCCACCACCGCGCCCACCACACCCCTGCGCGTCGCCCTCGTCACCGCCAACGGCAGCGACACCGCCGCCGGCACCGAAGTCACCGGCGGGTCCTACACGCGGAAGAACCTCACCACCGCCGCCGCCGTCAACGGCGCCACCAGCAACAGCGCCGACCTCGTCTGGACCGGCATGCCCGCCGCAACCGTCGTCGGCGTCGAAGTCTGGGACTCCGCCGGAACGCCGGTACGCCTCTGGCACGGGCCGCTCGCCGCCTCCCGAACCGTCCTCGCCGGCGACGAACTCCGCATCCCCGCCGGGTCCCTCACGTTCTCCCTGTCGTGATCGGAGGCAGCCGATGCCTCTCCTGACCACCCTCGTCGACAACTTCAACGACAACGTGATCGGCCCCAACTGGGGCGACTCCTACGGCGGCGCGGTAGAAACCGGCGGCCGGGCCCGCGTGCCGCTCGTCGCCGGACAGTACGCCGGCTACCAGACCGGCCGCGCCTGGACCCTCGCCGGAGCATCGATCTACCTCAAGCTCGTCACCCGGCCCGCCGCCTCCACCGGCACCGACGTATCCGCGAACTTCCTCGTCACCAGCCCGGTCGAAGGCACGTCGATCGGCTTCAAATACAACGCCGTCACCGGCAAGCTGCGCCTCCAGGCCAACGTCGACTACTACGACCCCAACGCGATCGAGCTCACCTACTCGGCCACCGACCATCTGTGGCTGCGGCTCCGCGAGGACGGCACCAACGTCTACTGGGACACCAGCGCCAACGGGTCCACGTGGACCAACCGGCGCACCCTCGCCACCCCCGCCTGGGTCACCGCCGCCGTCGACCAGTGCGCGCTCGACCTGTACGCCTACCGCGACGCCGGCGTCACCGACTACGCCGAATACGACAACGTCAACACGCTGGCTGACGGCGGCGTCGTCGCCGGAGCAGCCGCCCTCACCGCCGACAGCAGCCTCACCGCCACCAGCAAGGTCGCCGTCATCTCGGATGCCGCCCTCACCGCGGACAGCAGCCTCGACACCGCGGCACGGCTCACCGCCAACGGCAGCGCCCAACTCCAAGGCGACAGCGACCTCGGCGCCGACGCTGCGGGCAGCGACACCGGCGACATCGACTTCGCGGTCAGCAGGCCGACCTCAGGCTGGGTGGTGAGCGCGCCGTGGAGATAGCCGCCAGCAGCACCGAGTACGTGAAGGTCACCGCCACCGCCAAGGTCGGCGGCAGCCTCATCACCGCCGCGTCCCCGCCGAAGTTCGCGTTCCAGCCCACGTCGACCACCGGCAACCCGGCCACGGAGGACTGGCTGACGGGGGAGTGGAGCGCCCCGCACGCGCGGATCCTCGTCGGCCCGTCCGGTGGCGTCGTCACCCTGGAGCCCGGCGAATACCGGGTGTGGCTGTCCTGGGCTGCAGGCGTCGAAGCGCCCGTCTACCGGGCCGGAACGATCACCGTCTACTAGGAGACCGTCATGCCTACCAGCGACGCCGAGGGCAAGGACTGGTCCCTTCGGCTGTTCGAGCAGCACAAGCCGGACACCGTGTGCGATGTCGGCCCCGGCGAAGGCACCTACGCCAAGCTGTTCCGGCCCGCACATCATGGCGTGTGGTGGACGGCCATCGAGATCCACAAGCCGTACATCCGCAAGTACGGGCTCAAGAACACGGCCAAGCGCAAGGACATGTACGACGAGGTCCACAACCTCGACGCGCGTGAAGCCCCCGACCACCTCTTCCACCGGGACCTCGTCATCTTCGGCGACGTCCTGGAGCACATGCCCCGCGAAGACGCCGTCGCCCTCCTGCAGCGTGCCGAGCAGGCCGGCTGCTGGAACATCCTCGTCTCCCTGCCGATCGTCGAGTCCGAGCAGGGCGAAGTCGACGGCAACCCGCACGAAGCGCACCTCCACCAGTGGGACGCCGATGACATGGACGCCGTGCTCGCCGGACTCAGCGGCCGGGTCGAGTCCATGCGCGGCGGGACGCTTGGCTGCTGGTGGTGGAGTCGGCGCGCATGAGCGGCGGCTGGGATGGCTCCGACCGGAAGCAGCGCCTGCCCCGAGGGTGGGACCGCATCCGAGCCGAGACGCTCGCCAAGTTCCCGACCTGCGTCCTCTGCGGCGTGCGGCCCTCCACACACTGCGACCACATCCAGGCCAAGACCGACGACCACAAGCAGCTTCAAGGCGTGTGCGAACCCTGCCACCTGCAGAAGTCCAGCCGTGAAGGGAACGCCGCCCAGCGCGCCAACCCCCGGCCCGGACGCAAGAGGCCGCCCGAACAACACCCCGGGCTGAGGTGAAGATGGCGGCCTACCTCATCACCCACCCCCGGGATCAGAAGCTCGACAACCTCGTCATCGAAGACCCCGCCCTCACCCTCAGGTTCGAAGCAGGGTGGGCCATCCTCGCCGACGAGCAGGGTGTGTGCCTCGCCATTTCCAGCGGGCAAGGAGCGTCCATCCAGCGGGTAGACGAAGAGGAGCCCGCGCCACGGAAGGAGTGATCCACTGTGGCAAGCCGAGGACGAGCCAGCAGGGGCAACGCCGAGACCCTGCGCAGGTACTGGACCAGCGGCCCCGGCGCCGCCAAGATCCGCTGGGGGACGGCCGGCGACTGGACGCGATGCACCCGCCAGCTGCACAAGTACATGGGGTCCAGGGCCAAGGGCTACTGCCAGCTCCTGCACCGCAGGGCAACAGGCGTGTACACGGGATCACGAGCCAACGTCGGCAGGCGCAGGCGGTAGCCACGCAGGCCGGCTGCTGGGCACGCGCTGCGGGGGAGAGTGGTCAGGGTGCTGCACGTCGTGCCGCTGGGCGACGCGGTGGAGCACGAGGCCGATGACGACTGCATCTGCGGACCGACACTCAAGCCGATCACCGGCGACGGCGGGACGATCGTCTGGCTGATGGTCCACCACAGCCTGGACGGCCGCGAAGCCACCGAAGACGATCACTGAACGGTCACCGCCGGCCGACCAGGGTGGGGGGCTACCCCCCTCCCCCCGGATCTCCCGGATCGGGGCCGTATAGCACCTGACTGTCTGTACGGGTTCCCAAGGCCGGGGCCCGCCTTCACGCAGTGTGACCGGCAGCCCTGGAGGCGGCCGGCCGCACGCGTCTACATCCCGCCCCGCGCCCTGGTGGCGCGACCCGACCCTGGAGGTCTACATGGGCGTAACCGGACCGATCCCCAAGAGGACCGAGGAGCGCCGGCGCCGCAACAAGGACGACGGCCCCGAGCTGGTGCAGGCTCCGTCGGCGCCGCCCGCCGAGCTGCCGGACCTGCCGGAGCCGGATCCGAACTGGCACGAGATCGCCACCGACTGGTACCTGTCCCTGCGCGAGTCGGGGCAGGCGGCGTTCTATCAGCCGTCGGACTGGGCGGTGGCCCGGTATGCGGCGGAGCTGATGTCTCGCGGCCTGTCGTCGGACCGGCCGCCGAACGGCCAGTACGTGGCGGCGCTGAACAGCGTGATGACGTCGCTGCTGACGACGGAGGGCGACCGACGGCGGGCGCGGATCGAGCTGGAGCGGAAGAAGCCCGCTGGGATGAAGCTCGCATCGGTAAGTCCGCTGGACTCCTACCGTGACATCGCAGGGGGCTGACGAGCAGGTCCCCGACGTCGTCGAACCCTTCACGCTCGGGCCAACCTGGAAGCGCGGCCCGGACGGCCTCTTCGTGCTGCCGGAGTTCACGCTGGGCTGGCAGGCCCTGGCCTGGACGAAGATGTACCTACAGCACTACGTCGGCGAAGAGTGGCAGTACACGAATGAGCAGGCCCGCCTGACGCTGTGGTGGTACGCGATGGACCCGGTGACGCACCGGTTCCTGTGGCGAGACGGCGTCATTCAAAGGCTGAAGGGTCACGGCAAGGACCCGCTGATTGCTACGTGGGGCGCCTTCGAATTCGTTGGACCGTGCCGTTTCGGCGGGATCGCAGACGAGGACAACGAGTGGCGTATCCCGGCGGGGCAGCCGCTGGGTGTGCAGCATCCGGCGGCGTGGGTGCAGATGGCGGCGGTGTCGCAGGACCAGACGCGGAACACCATGACCCTGTTTCCGTCGATCTTTACGAAGCGGGCGATTGAGGAGTACCGCATCGATCTCGGCAAGGAGATCATCTACGCGGACAAGGGGCGGGCGCGGATTGAGGCGGTCACGTCCTCGCCGCGGGCTCTTGAAGGTGGGCGTCCGACGGCTACCTATCTGAACGAGACCCATCACTGGGTGGAGTCGAATCAGGGCCACGAAATGGCCGCGGTGATCGAGCGTAACGCCACGAAGTCGGCGGATGGCCAGTCCAGGACGATGGCGATCACGAACGCCTACGAGCCGGGTGAGGACTCGGTGGCGGAGCGCACCCGGGAGGCTTTCGAGTTGGCGCAGGCCGGGCGTTCGGCGGACACCGGGCTGTTCTACGACTCGCTGGAGGCTCCGGCCGAGGCGAAGCTGACGGAGGAGTGGATTCGGCCGACGCTACTGGCGGTCCGCGGGGATTCCGTGTGGCTGGACGTGGAGCGGATCACGGCGTCGATCCTCGACGTCCGTAACCCGCCCTCCCGCTCGCGCCGATTCTGGTTCAACCAGATCACGGCCGCGGAGGACGCGTTCCTCGCCCCGTATGAGTGGGACGCCTGCCGCCGGGAGGGTGCCGGGCTGCAGCCAGGTGACGAGATCGTGCTGTTCTTCGACGGCTCCAAGAGTGATGACGCGACGGGGTTGGCGGCGTGCCGCATGTCGGACGGGTTCGTGACCGCGGTGGGTGTGTGGCAGCGGCCGGCGAACTGGCCTTCGGATGTGCCGTGGCGGGTTCCGCGTGAGGAGGTCGACGGCACCGTGGACCAGGTGTTCGCGGACTACCGGCCGATCGCGTTCTTCGCGGACCCGGGCGCCGGGCACGACGATGCGGACGGCGAGCGGTACTGGGACGGCTTCATCGACGCGTGGGCGCAACGGTACGGGCGGAAGCTGAAGCTGAAGGCGGTGACGGGTGGCGCGAACCGGCACGCGGTGCTGTGGGACATGCGCGACCGCCGCCGCCAGCAGACGTTCACGGAGGCCACGGACCGCTTTTACCGGGATGTGCTGGAGCGGCAGCTGACGCATGACGGGCACCGGGTGCTGCGGCAGCACGTGGCGAACGCCCGCCGGCGCACGAACCAGTGGGGTTACACGATCGGCAAGGAGCACCGCGAGTCCGCCCGGAAGATCGACCTGGCGGTGTGTGCGATCGGGGCGCGGATGCTGCGCCGGATGATGCTGAACTCGACGGCGTGGTCGAAGCGTGGCCGGCCCGGCAAGGGGAGGGTGGTGGTCCTGCGATGACTGCGACGATCCCTGAGCTGCCTCTGCTCACGCTGTCGGACGACGAGAGTCGGCTGCTGACGGCGTTGAAGTCGGACCTGGTTAACCAGCGGTTCAAGCTGGAGTTGCTGGACAGCTACTTCAACGGCGAGCAGGTTCTGCGGGACTTGGGTATTTCGATCCCGCCGCAGCTGCGGACTCTGCACACGGTGATCGGCTGGCCTCGCACGGGTGTCGAGTCGCTCGAGGAGCGTCTGGACTTGGAGGCGTTCCGCTGGGCGGATGGCTCAGATTCGTCGGAGCTAGAGGAGATCGCCGAGTCGAACGACCTGTACGACGAGGCGTCGCTCGCGCACCTGGACGCGCTGGTGTACGGCCGTGAGTACGTGGCGGTCGGCTCGGGCGAGGAGGGGGATCCGCCGCTCATCACCTTCGAGTCGCCTCTGGACATGACCATGTTCTGGGATGCGCGTCTTCGGATGGCGACGGCGGCCCTGCGCACGGCGGTCGAGGACGGCGTGGACGTTGTGACCCTGTACCTGCCGGATCAGACGGTGTACGCGGCGCAGGTGGATGGCGGGTGGGAGATCTACGACCGGGACATTCACCGGCTGGGCATGGTGCCGGTGCTGCGGATGGCGAACCGGCAGCGCACGGCGGACCGGATCGGCAAGTCGGAGATCACGCCGGAGGTCATGTCGATCACGGATGCGGCGTGCCGCAGGTTGATGGGCATCGAAGTGGCCGCGGAGTTCTTCGGCGCGCCGCAGCGGTACATCCTCGGCGCCTCGGAGACGTCGTTCCAGGACGCGGAGGGCAACGCCAAGTCCGCGTGGGAGACGTACATCGGCCGTGTGCTGGCGCTGGAGCGGGACGAGGACGGCAACGTGCCGCAGGTCGGTGCGTTCACGGCTCATGACCCGTCCGGCCAGACAAAGATCATCGACCTGTACGCGCGGATCATGGCGTCGCAGCTGTCGGTGGCGCCGCACGTGTTGGGCTACAGCAGCGACAACCCGGCCTCGGCGGACGCCATCCGGTACGCGGACAACCGGCAGGTGAAGAAGGCCGAGCGCCGCATCAGGAGGTTCTCGGCGACGCACCGGGATGCCATGAGGTTGGCGTTGTGGTTCCGGAACGGAGAGCCGCCGCCGAAGGAGCGTCGCATCGAATGCGTGTGGCGGAACCCGGCGACGCCGACCCTGGCGGCCCAGACGGACGCCACGGTCAAGCTGGTCCAGCAGGGCCTCATTCCCGCGGACTCCGACGTGGCGCTGGAGATGGCGGGGCTGACGGAAGACCAGCGGCGCCGGGTGCACGCCGAGCGGCGCCGCAGCGCGGGCGCGGCGGCGGGCGGCCGGCTCATGGAGCGGCTCGCCGCGCTGAGCGAGGGCAGCGAGCTGCCTCCGGCTTCGGAGGTGGTGGCCGGTGGCGACGACGGTCTCGGACAGCAGTGACGATGCCGCTCGCTTCCGTGCCGCGCAGATCGGCTTGACGCGGCTGCTGGTGCGGGATGTACGCGGCTTGCGGCGGCTGATTCTGCCGACGCGGCTGCGGGAGTCGGTGCCGGACTGGCTGGCCGGCATGAACCTGGTGGTGGCCCAGTATTCGAGGACGTCGGCTGCTCTGGCTGCGGAGTTCTACGACGCGCAGCGGGAGGCGGCCGGCGTGCCGGGCCCGTTCGCGGTGCCGTTGGCGGATCCTCCTCCGGAGGAGCAGACAACGGCGTCCCTGCGGTGGGCGACGAAGGACCTGTGGCCGCGCGAGCCCGAGGTGGCGACCCCGGCCCAGCTGGAGCCGCTGGACGTCCGCCTGGACCAGGCGGAGAAGAAGGCGGAGCAGGTCGCGCAGAAGTTGGTGGCGGATACGGGCCGCGGCACTGTCCAGGCGGCGGTGCGGCAGGACCGGCAGGCCACGGCGTGGGCGCGGTCGGCGGCCCGGGGCGCGTGCAGCTTCTGCAAGCTGCTCGCCTCCCGTGGGGCCGTCTACGGCGAGGACACGGCAGATTTCCGGGCGCACGACGGCTGTCACTGCGGCGTGATCCCGGTGTTCAGGGGGCAGCGGTTCGAACTGTCTCCGCATGCCCGTGAGTGGGAGCGCCTCTACCGCGAGTTCGCGGAGGGGCACTCCGGCGATCAGCTGCGCCTGTTCAGACGGGCGCTCGCCGAGCACGACAGCAACCCGCTGCCGGGCTTGAACTGACCAACCCTTACGGCTGCCCCGGAGGCGGCCTTTCTCAGCCCCTGGAGGGCGAATCCACCATGCCCGAAAACGAGGAGACGACCGAGCAGGTCGAGTCGGCCCCGTCCGAGACCGAAGCTGCCCCGGAGGCGGCTACGTCCAAGGAGGAGCCGTTCGACCGGGAGCGCGCCGAGGAGAAGATCCGTAAGGCCAACTCGGAGGCGAAGAACCTCCGGGAGCGCCTGAAGGAACTGGAACCCCTCGCCCAGAAGGCGCGGGAGCTCGAGGACGCACAGAAGTCGGAGCAGGAGCGACTCACCGAGCAGCTCACGCAGGCCCAGGAACGCATCCGCACCGTGCAGCAGCGTGCTGTGCGCGCGGAGGTGCGGGCCCTGGCGGCGGCCGAGTTCGCCGACCCGGAGGACGCGCACGCCTTCCTCACTCTCGACTCCTACATCGACGACAGCGGGGAGATCGACGCGGCGGCGATCCAGCAGGACCTTGCGGACCTGCTGAAGCGTAAGCCGCACCTCGCGAGGTCGAGCGGCGACGTTTCGCCGCGTCCGCCGCGGCCGGACCGCTCGCAGGGTTCTTCGGGCAACGGCAGCCGCACCCCTACAAGGCCCGAGGAAGAGTTCGCCGGCTGGCTCGGCAACCTCCTCGGCAAGACCAGCTGAGAAAGGCAGGCCCCTCATGGCCACGACCCTGTCGGACATCAATCCGACTTTCCTCCCCAAGACGATCATCGGGCCGATCTTCGAGAAGTCGGTCGAGCAGTCGGCGGTCATGAGCCTGTCGCGGCGTGTGCCGCTGGCGATGACCGCGAACACGGCGGTGCCGGTGCCGCTGGACGTGCCGACCGCGGACTGGGTGTCCGAGGGCGGCCGTAAGCCGGTCTCCTCGGGCGGCGTCGGCATCAAGGAGATGTCCGGCAAGAAGGTCGCCGTGCTGATCCCGGTCAGCATGGAGGTCGCGAACTCCAACGCGGCCGGCCTGTGGTCGCAGCTGCAGAACGACCTGCCGACGGCGTTCGCCCGCGCCTTCGACATGGCGGCGATCCACGGCAAGACCATGTCGGGCGCCAACGGTCCGTTCGGCGACTTCCTCGCCGACACCTCGAAGGCGGTCAGCCTGGGCACCACCACGCAGGCGAACGGCGGCATCTGGGGCGACTTCGTCAAGGGCATGGGCGACGTCGTCGACGACGACTGGGACTACACCGGCACGGTCGCCGACCACCGCCTGAAGGCCCGCCTCCTGGGTGCGACGGACACGACCGGCCGCCCGATCCTGGTGGACACCACGCAGCCGGGAACCGGCGCGGCCCTGGCGGGAACGCTGATCGGCGAGCCGGTCGCCTACTCCCGCAGCGTGTCGGGCAAGCTGCGCCGCCAGTCCACGTCGGCGGACTCCGGTCTGCGGGCGATCGGCGGCGACTGGTCGCAGACGGCCTACGGCGTCGGCATGGACATCACCGTGCGGGTCTCCCGCGAGGCCACGTACATCGACGAGAACGGCGACCCGGTGTCGGCGTTCCAGAACAACCTCGTGCTGCTGCTCGCCGAGGCCTACTACGGCTTCGTCGTCGGCGACACGGAGGCGTTCGTCAAGTTCACCGGCACTCCGTCGGGGACCTGATGGGTGCGGTCCCGGCTTCCGCGCCGGGCGGGACCGCGCTCCGGATCGTGGCCCGCGTTCATCTGATGCCGCCGCAGCACAACGCGGGCGCCGAGCACATGCTGGTGTCGATGCTGCGGCCGCTGGTGGAGCGCGGGCACGACGTGCAGGTGTGGCTGTCTCGGTACGGCAAGGCCCACGAGGTCTACGACTACCGGGGCATCCGCGTGGTGCCGCTGGAGGCACGGCTGGACTTCCCCACGGCTGTGCGGCAGGCGGACGTCCTCATCTCGCACCTGGAGTGCGTGCCGTCGACGTCGGCTCTGGCCCGCGGCTACGGCAAGCCGGTGGTGGTGCTCTGCCACAACACGCACCGGCCCACGTTCCGGGACATGGCGGCGGGCAACACCGCCCTGGCCGTCTACAACTCGCGGTGGATGCAGGCGGAGGCTGAGCTGTTCTTCGCCGAGTATCCGAAGTCGGTCCGGCCCGGCGGCAGCATCATCGTCCGCCCGCCGGTGTTCGCCGACGAGTATGCGACGAAGCCCGGCAAGGCCATCACCCTGGTCAACTGCAACGTCGAGAAGGGCGGGAAGGTCCTCGAGGCCCTCGCCCGCCGCATGCCGGACCTGCAGTTCCTCGCGGTGCGCGGCGCCTACGGGGAGCAGGTCCTCCCGGACCTGCCGAACGTGGAGGTCCTCGACCATGTGGACGGGGCGGACATGCGTGAGCGGGTGTACGCCCGCACGCGGGTGCTGCTGATGCCGTCCTCGTATGAGTCGTGGGGCCGGGCCGGCGTGGAGGCGCTCGCCTCCGGTATCCCGGTGGTCGCGCACCCCACGCCGGGGCTGTGCGAGTCGCTGGGCGAGGCCGGGGTGTTCGTCGACCGCAGCGACGTCGACGGCTACGAGGCGGTCCTGCGGAAGCTTCTGACGCCTGCCGAGTACCGGCTGGCGTCGAAGCGGGCGAAGGCCCGCAGCGCCGAGCTGGATCCGTCTGCTGAGCTGGCCGCCTGGTGCGATGCCGTGGAGGCCCTGGCCTGAGGAGGTCCCCGTGGCGTTCGTGACTCCGACGGCCGAGCAGCTGGGCCTGTACCTGGACCTGCCGGAGATCAACGGGGCTCGGGCGGATCTGCTGCTGCAGCAGGCGGTGGCGCTCGCGGAGACGGTGGTGCGGCCGCTCCCGGACCGGGCAACCGCGGTGGTCCTGTCGGTGGCTGGCCGGGCCTACGTCAATCCGCAGCAGGTGTCCTACGAGACGATCGGCCCGATGTCGGTGCAGCGCCCTCAGGGCTCGGGCGGCCTGTATCTGACGAAGGCCGACAAGAGCGCTTTGAAGGCGCTCGCGGGCAGGGGTGGGGCGTTCACGGTGGATCCGACGCCGGCGGACGCGGACCCGTCGCCCACCTACCCGGTCGACGCCGACCTGCTCGTCGATGACGGCTGGCCGGAGCCGGGATGGGGGTATCCCTGATGCCCGGCCCGTATCCGTTCGGGGAGACGGTGCGGATCCTGCGCACCGGCCCGTCCCCGGGCCGGGATCCACGCGGGCAGCCGCTTCCGGGCCTCGACGAGTCGTTCGACGTGCCGGGGTGTGTGGTGACGCCGCGGCAGGAGTCGCCGGCGGTCGGCGGGTCGGAGCAGCAGGCGAGGGACACGGTCATCGTCGGCTGGACGGTGTACGCCCCGCCGGGCACCGTCATCCGCACCACGGACAAGGCCCGGATCCGGGGCGTGGTCTGCGAGATCACGGGCGAGCCGGGCGACTGGGGCCGCAGCCCGTTCACCGGGACGCGGGGTGCGGTGCAGTTCGCGGCGGACCGGGTCACCGGCTAGGAGGTGTGATGGCTGCACGGTTCAAGATGAAGCGGCAGGGTGTGGGCAAGCTGCTGCGGTCGGAGATGATCCGCGCGGACATGGTGCGCCGCGCGGAGAACATCAAGTCGGCGGCGGTCTCGCTGTCGCCGACCGGCGGCAGTGGCGACCCGCACCCGGGCCAGTACAAGGGCGCGTGGCAGGTGTCGTCGTCGACGCGCGGCGGGCGTCGCCGGGACCGTGCGGTGGCCTACGTCCACAACCCCACCTATTACGCCCGCTGGGTGGAGTACGGCACCGAACGCGTTCCCGCGCATCACGTGCTGCTGCGCGCGGCCGCGGCCGGGGGCGACTGATGGGCGCCGTCGGCTCGGTGGACGTCGAGCTCGAGGTGATGGTCGCCTTGCGGGCGTTTCTCGGCGACGACGTCGTGGTCCGCGACGAGCTGGACAACAACCTCGCGGCGGAGTTGCCGACGGTGCAGGTGCAGGTGGCTGGCGGTGACGACGACGGGATCCGCCTGGACCGCCCGTTCGTGGACATCGACGTCTATCACTCCACCCGCGGCGACGCGATCGCTCTGGCCGGCCTGATCCGCGGATGGGTGCTCACGCAGCTGCGCGGCAGCGTCACGGACACCGCGGTGTTCGGCCGGACCGGCACGATCTCCCGGCCTGCTGTGAGGCCTTACGAGAACACCGCCCTGCGCCGTGTGGGGGCGACCTACGAGATCTACTGTCACCCGGTCTCCTGACCGGCTGGGCCCGCGCCGGACCCTGTATCCCTGACCCCGCCGCACGCGGGGTCTTCGCATGTCTGGAGACCCTTCATGGTTTCGATCACCCGCGCAGCGGACCTGCTTGAGGTGGGGGCAAATGGAGGCGGGTGGGTAGCGCCACTCGGCACGTCGTCCCCCGCCGACCCGGCGATCCAGCCGGCGGCCCCGTGGCTGCCGCTGGGCGCCATCTCCGACGACGGCCTGGTGCAGGGCTTCGAGGAGGACACCCAGTCGTTCACCCCGTGGGGCTACACCGCCCCGATCCGCACCACCATCACGTCCTCGCTGCGCACGTTCGGGCTGACGGTGTGGGAGACGGGCCGCACCACGGTGCAGGCGCTGCAGTATCGCCTCGATGCTGCGGACCTCACCCCGGCTGGCGGCCTGACCACGTTCGCGGAGACCGCGTCCCCGACGCCGGACCGGCGCGCGTTCTGGTTCGTCGTCCTCGACGGCGACAACTTCCAGCGCGGCTTCTACGTGCCGGAGGGCGAGATCACCGAGCGCTCGGACGTCACGCACAAGCAGGACGAAATCGCCGGGTTCGAGTGGACGATCACCGCCTACCCGGACAACGCCGGCAACACGGTCTACCACTTCGACCGCCTCCCGGAGACCCCTGAGTACAGCGGGTCCTGAGCTGGTGGACGGGCCGCCACCCTGGCGCGGGCCCGGCCCGTCCACCTTTTACCCCTGCCCGCGCCCTGAACGAAGGAGGCCCGCGCCGTGGCCAGTACGCGCAGCACGACCGGTACCAGCAAGAAGCCCCGCAGCGCCTCGCGCGCCGCAAGCCGACCCGCGACCACCCGGCACGTGGAACCGGACGTCGACCGAGAGACCGAGGACGTCGAGATGGACCCGGCCGAGGCTCAGGAGATCGAGGCCGAGGGGCACTACGTCACCGCCGAACTGTGCGGTGAAGAGGTGCAGATCATCCCGCCGACAGCGTGGCGGTCATCCTGGCAGCGGATGCTGAACCAGGGCATCCTCGACGGCTTCGCCGAGAAGGTTCTCCACCCGGAGGACTACGAGTACTACCTCGAGACGGACCCGACGATCGCCGAGTTCATGGAGTTTGTGGAGACCGCCGCCTCCCGGTCCGGTGAGGGCCCGGGAAAATCGCGTGGACCCGCTCCGTCGTCGAGGCGTATGCGGAGGCGGTAGAGGGCGACCTCGCCTTCTACTACCCGAGGTCCGAGGACCAGATCGACGCCTACCACCGCGGAGAGATGACGGCCCGCCGGTTGCGGGTGCTCATCCAGCGCCTGCCGCCGGAGTCGGCGACGTGGACCGCGCTGCGGAACGCGGCCGACCCGGCGGACCTGGCCGAGCAGGCAGAGAAGGGCGAACCGGAGAAGGGTCGCTGGTCCCAGCTGGAGCAGCTCGTCGCGATCGTCGCGGACCGGGTGGCGCATCTGGAGTGGGCGCTGTGGTCGGTGAACATCGAGAAGAAGAGCCAACGCCCGGACCCGCCGGAGCCGCTGCGCCGGCCCGGTGTCGGGCCCCGCAAGAAGAAGCCGAAGCTCAACACCAACAGCGCTGATCGGTTGTTCCAGCTCATTCAGGGGGGCGCCGAGTAGCGCCACGGAGGAGGTGCCGTGGCCGCGATCAGCGTGGGCTCTGTCGAGGTCGATGTCGTCCCGAACGCTCGGGGTATCCGGGCGCGGATGCAGGCCGCGGTCGTCCCGGCCGCCGATGAGGTGGGCAACGAGGTCGCCCGCCTCATCGGGCGGCACATTTCCCGGGGTGTGGCGGACGCGGTCCGGCAGGGCGTGCAGAACGGCGCCCGTACCGCGACGCCCGCCGCTGTCCGGGGCGGCCAGCAGACGGGTTCGGCGTATGGCCGCAGCCTGAAGGCGAGCGTGCAGGCCGCGCTGCGGGACCTGCCGGAGATCCGCCTGGACGCGGACTCGACTCCGGCGCAGCGGGAGATCGCTCAGATCCGAGCGCAGCTTCGGACTCTCGCGGACGTCGAGGTGGGCGTCGACATCGACGCGGGTGAGGCGCAGGCGCGTATCGCTCAGTTGCAGGCCCGCCTTCAGCGTCTCGCGGCCTCCGACGTGGACGTCGACGTCCGCATGGATGTCACGTCCGCGTCCGCGCAGCTGGCAGCGTTTCAGGCTGCGGTGAACCGGCTGGACGGGCAGACGGCGAACGTCGACGTCGATACCCGGTCGGCGGCGGCGAACCTGCACTTGCTGGCGACGGCGGCTCTGGCCTTCGGCCCGGCGATCCTGCCGGTGCTGCCGGTGGTGGCGGCCGGCCTGGGCGCGGTCGCCGCCGCGGCGACGGCGGCGGGCGTCGGTCTTGGCGGTATCGCCCTGGTGGCGGTGCCTGCGTTCAAGCAGATCGGTGGTGTGCTGCAGGCGCAGAAGGCGGCGCAGGACGCCGCGACGAACGCGACGATGCGCGGTGGTCAGGCTGCCGCTCAGGCGGCGTCACGCGCGAACCAGCTGGCGAGCGCGCAGGCTGCGGTGGCGTCGGCGGAGCGTAACGGCGCCCGGCAGATCGCGCAGGCGCAGAAGGCTGTCACGGACGCCCGCCGGGCTGCCGCGCAGGCGGCGGCGCAGGCTTCCCAGCGTGCGGCTCAGGCGGCCCGCGCGGTGGAGGACGCCGAGGAAGCCCTCGGCGACGCCCAGCGGGACGCTCGCAAGGCGCAGGAGGATCTGACGGCCGCCCGCCGTACTGCGGCGCGGGAGTTGCAGGATCTGAACTCGCAGTTGGCGGGGTCGGTCCTGGACCAGCGGGACGCGGAGTTGTCGCTGACGGAGGCGACGGCGGAGCGGGACAAGGTCCTGCGGAACGCCAACGCGACGGAGCTGGACAAGCAGCGTGCGCTGCTCGCCTACGACCAGGCGGTGCAGCGGCTGAAGGACCAGCGCACGGAGACGGCCCGCCTCAAGCAGGAGACGGCGGCGGCGAACAAGGCCGGCGTCGAGGGCTCCACCACGGTGAAGTCGGCGCAGGAGCGTTTGGCTGAGGCGCAGGAGCAGGTCGCGGACCGCACGCAGGCGCTGCGGGACGCCCAGGCGGAGCAGGCGCGCACGGCGGTCGAGAACGCTCAGCGGATCAGCGAGGCGCAGCAGCGGATCGCGGATGCCCAGCAGGGTGTGGCGGACGCGCAGGTGCAGGCGGCGGAGCAGGCCGCGGCGGCGCAGCGGCAGCTCGCCCAGGCGCAGCAGGCGGGTGCCGGGACGGTCGACCAGGCGGCGATCGCGCAGGCGAAGTACCGTGCGGAGTTGGCGAAGTTGTCGCCGGCTGCCCGGCAGACGATGCTCGCGTACACGGGTCTGCGGGACGCGTTCGGGGAGTGGTCCCGATCCTTGCAGCCCGCCGTGATGCCGATCTTCACGCGGGCGCTGAACGGGCTGAAGAACAGCCTGCCCGGGCTGACGCCTTTCGTTCTGGAGGCGGCGGACGCCATCAAGGGCCTGCAGGACCGGGCGTCGGCCGGGTTCAAGAAGCCGTGGTGGCGCGAGTTCAAGGCTGACCTGGAGACGTCCGTGGGCCCCGCCATCGAGGGCCTCGGCGTCAGCTTCGGCAACGTGTTCAAGGGCATGACGGGCGTCGTGGGCGCCTTCCTGCCGCACATGGACACCATCAGCGCGCGCATGCAGAACCTCACCCGTCGGTTCGCCGACTGGGGTGTCAGCTTGAAGGACTCCCCGGAGTTCCGGGACTTCCTGTCGTACAGCTCGGACATGGCGCCGCGACTGGGCGAGGCCCTGAAGGAGATCGCCACCGCGGCGCTGCGGATCGCGCAGGCCATGTCGCCGATCTCGTCGATCGTCCTCGGCATCGTCACGAAGGTCGCCGAGGGCATCGGCTGGCTCGCCGACAAGGCGCCTTGGCTGGTGCAGACGATCTACGGCATCGCTGTCGCGTTCACCGTGTGGCGCATCGGCGTGATCCTGTGGACTGCGGCCATGAAGGGCGCGGCGATCGCTATGCGCCTGTTCAGTGCTGCCATGGCGATGAGCCCGCTCGGGTGGATCGTCATCGCCGTCATCGCGGTGGTCGCGGTCATCATCCTGCTGTGGAACAAGTGCGAATGGTTCCGCAACGCGATCAAGACCGTGTGGGAGGCCATCAAGACGGCGGCGCTCGCGGTGAAGGACTGGTTCGCCGGCCCGTTCGCGGACTTCTTCACGAAGACCATCCCGGCTGTGTTCCGGTCGGTGCTGGACTGGGTGAAGCGCAACTGGCCGTGGATCCTGGGCGCCCTGACGGGCCCGATCGGTCTCGCCGTCGTCTGGATCATCAAGAACTGGGACAAGGTCCGGGCCGGGCTGAAGGCCGGCTGGGAGTGGATCAAGAGGAACGTCTTGTTCCCGGTGAGGGACTTCTTCACCAAGACGATCCCCGGCTGGGCGCGCGCCCTCGCCCAGCGGGTCGGTGAGCGCTGGGACGCGATGATGGCCGGCCTGTCCAAGGGCTGGGGCTGGCTGAAGAAGAACGTGCTCTACCCGATCCGGGACTTCTTCACGAAGACGGTGCCGGGCTGGGGCACGACCCTGAAGAACAGGCTGGTCAGCGCATTCGACTCGGCGGCCGATGGTATCGGGCGCGCGTTCAGCGCCGTCCGTAGCGCCGCCCGCAAGCCCGTCCAGTACGTGGTGGACGTCGTGTACAACAACGGCATCCGCGGCGTGTGGAACCGGGTGGCGAGCGCCTTCGGTGCGCCGAAACTGAGCTACTACAAGTTCGCCTCGGGTGGCGTCATGCCCGGCTACACGCCGGGCCGTGACGTGCACAAGTTCATGTCCCCGACCGGCGGGGCGCTCGAACTGTCCGGCGGCGAGGCCATCATGCGGCCCGAGTTCACACGGGCCGTCGGTAGCGGGTTCGTGCACTCCCTCAACTCGGTCGCCAGGTCGCGCGGCTCGCAGGGTGTGAAGGCTGCCCTGGCGCCGATCCTCGGCGGCAACCCGCGCACGCCGACGGACACCTCCCTGCGGTACTCCACCGGAGGGGTGGTACAGAAGTTCGCGGACGGCGGCATCTTCGGCTGGATCAAGAAGGCCGGGTCGAAGGCCGTCGGCGCCGGGTCCGCAGCCTGGAACAAGATCAAGGAGGGTGCTTCCTGGCTGGGTGACACCCTCGAGGCGTCTGCCCGGGCGGGCGTCAACAAGGTCGTCGACCCGCTGTTGAAGAAGTTCCCCGGCATGGACACCGGTTTCGGCCGGCTGATCCGCCACATCCCCGACAAGGTGATCAACGCCCTGTTCGGGTACAGCAAGGAGGCCGACAAGCGGGGCGGCAGCGGCATCGGCGGCCCCCGCATCCAGGCGGCGCTGCGCTGGGCGAAAACCCAGCACGGCAAGCCCTACCAGTGGGGCGGCAACGGCAACCCCTCGTGGGACTGCTCCGGGTTCATGTCGGCGATCGAGTCCGTCATCCGCGGGCAGAAGCCTCACCGCCGCTGGGCGACGATGGCGTTCCGCGGGAAGACGGCCCCTCCCGGCTGGGTGAAGGGCGGCAACTCCCCATTCAAGATCGGCATCACGAATGCGGGCGTCGGCCACACCGCGGGCACCATCGGCAAGACCAACGTCGAGTCGAGAGGCGGCGACGGCGTCGTCGTCGGCTCCCGCGCCCGTGGCTACAAGGACCGCCTGTTCACCGACTGGTACGGCTTCAAGCCGGGGTCCTACGACTCCGGCGGCTACCTGCAGCCTGGGCTCAACCTCGCCTACAACGGCACCGGCCGGCCCGAGCCAGTGTTCACCACGCAGCAGGCGAACGCCCTCACCTCCCTCGCGGCGAGGGGTGGTTCGTCGGGCCCGGCTCGCTTCGAGGGCGACCTCTACCTCGACAGCGGGGAGTGGCTCGGCCGGGTGCGCGGTGAGGCGACGGCGGTCATGCAGGAGGGGCAGCGGCAGCTGCTCCGCACCATCGAAGCAGGCTGAGGAGGTCACATGGCGATCCCGGGAAACTTCCTCAGCCCCACGACGGAGAGCATCGACCCGAACACCTCCGGGTGGACGGCGAAGCTCAACGCGACACTGTCGAAGGGGACGGGCGGCCGGAACGGCGGGGACGGCTGCCTGGTCGTCAAAAGCATCGCCGCGGGCGAGATCCAGGCCCGCACCGTCTCCTCCTACCCGGTCACCGCGGGCACCGTGTACTACGCGTTCGCGGACGCGGCCGGGGTGAGCACGGAGCGGATCGGTATCCGCTGGCTGACGGCAGCGGGCACGGAGGTGGCGGTGTCGTGGTCGCTGACCACGCTCACCGCCTCCTCCGGCTGGCATCGCGTGTCCGTGGCCGCGCACGCCCCGGCGGGCGCCACGCAGGCGCAGGTCCTGCTGTCGTCCACCGAGACCGGGGCCGCTGTCTCCCACTACTGGGAGAACGTCTACCTCGGCCTGCCGCTGCGCACGGTCGGCAACCTGCTGCCGTTCAACACCGAAAGCTCCGAGCTGGACGCTTCCGGGTGGGCGCCCATCGTCAACGCCACCATCAGCAGGCAGGTCCCGGTCGTCAACTGGGCGGTCACCAACTGGCTGGCCGGCGGGCACACGCTCGCCATGACGGCGGTCGCCGGCGGCAACGCCAGCATCCTCGCCGTCGACCGGCCCGCCGCGACACCCGGGCAGGAGTACCTGGCCTACGCCTACCTGCAGCCGCCGACCGTCGCGTCGACGGCGTGGATCGAGCTGCGCTTCTACGACAGCGTCGGCAACCAGATCCAGGCCACCCGCTCGACGCTGGCGCCGCCGACACCGGCGACCGGCATGTACCGGCAGCGGGTGTCCGCCACAGCGCCCTCCACGGCGGCCACCTGCTCGGTGGCGGCCGGCCTCGACGGCGCGTCGGCCGGGCAGGTGCTGCGCCTGGAGAGCATCGTCATCGTCGCCGCGCCCGAGCTGCAGGCCGGCACTGTCGTGCCGTATGCGGACGGCTCCTTCGAGCAGGGCGTCGCCGGATGGACGGTCGCCTCCGGGGTTGCCTCGATCGCCCGCAGCAGCCCGTGGGGAGATGCCTCACTCGACGGCTCCTACTCGCTGCGCGTGTCCTCCTCGACCGCCACCACGAGCGTGCTCCGCTCGGCCCGCTTTCCCGTCCGCCCCGGCGTCAACTGGCGGGCACTCGTTCACGCCGGCGCGGACGTCCTCACGTGGACGTCCATCACGGTGAGGGTCCGCTGGTACGACGCCGCGAACACTGACCTGGGCGCCTCCACGGGGACCCCTTACGCGCTGCCGACCACGTCCTGGTACGCGCTGGCCTCGGATGCGGTCGCCCCGGAGGGCGCCACGCAGGCGGCCGTGGAGATCGTGGTCGCCGCGTCCGCGTCCGCGTCCGTCCTGTTCGTCGACGCGGTCGCCCTGTGGGAGGTGCTGCCGCTCACCGCGGTGACCGCCAACTCCGACGGCGGATACACCACGCTCACCCTGCGCGAGCTGACCGCCGACTTCGAGGTGACCGTGCACCGGGTCACCCCGGACGGGGTGCGCACCCTGGTCCGCGGCGATGGCGGGCTCATCGAACGGCAGCTCGTCGACTCCGACCTGATGGTCATCGAGGACCATGAGGCGCCGATGGGTGTGCCCGTCTACTACTACATCGAGTTGTACGACCCGGACGGGGAACGCTCCACCCGCTCCTCCAACACGGTCACGCTCACACTCGCCGACATCAACGAGGCCTGGCTGAAGGACCCGGGCAATCCGCAGCGGAACCTGCGGGTGCTGGTGGCGAAGGCCCCGGACTGGCAGCGGCCCATCGAGCAGAGCTCGGTCGTGGTGCGGGGCCGCCGCAACAAGGTCATCCTCAGCGGCAGGCGGCAGGGCCTCGAAGGTGAGCTCGCCGTGTGGACCCGCTCGGACGAGGAGCGGCAGGCGCTGCACCAGTTGCTCGACTCGGGCAGCACCCTGCTGTGGCAGACGGCCCCGGGGATGGGCGTCGGCGACATGTACGTCGCTGTCGGTCAGATTTCCGAGGGGCGGGTGGGTGCGCTCGCGCAGGAGGCGTGGCGGGCCTGGTCGCTGCCGCTGGTCGAGCAGGACATGCCCGTCACCACCGGCGTCAACGGTGCGAAGGGCCGCACGTGGCGGGACGTCCTCACCGAGTTCGGTACGTGGCAGGACGTCCTGGACACCTACGCGACGAACGAGGACTTGCTTCTCGACCGGCGGAGGTGAGCGATGTATCCCGTCTCCGACCGGTTCCTGGCCCGGCTCGCCGAATCCCACCGGGTGGCCACCGAGGTGAAGCTGTTCCTCACGGACGGCAGGGTCATCGACCTCGAGCACACCGGCGGTTCGGTGACGGTGGACCGCTCCCAGGCGATCCGCCGCACCTGCACCGTCACCGTCCCCGACCCAGCGCTCATCCCCCGCACGCCGGCCGACCAGCTCGCCACCTACGGCGCCCGTCTGCGGATCGCGCGCGGGGTGGAGTACGGGGACGGCACGCGGGAGCTGGTGCCGCTCGGGGTGTTCCGCCTGGACGACGTGTCCGGCGACGTCAACGACGGGCCGGTCACTCTCTCCGGCAAGGACCTGTCCGCCTGCGTCGCCGACGACAAGTTCACCGCCCCCTACACGGTGTCGGGGACGGTCCTTGACGCGATCGGCGCGATCATCGGCCGGAGCCTGCCCGGCACCGACATCCTTGCCCTGATTGACAACACGGCGATCGGCACCCGCACCTGGGACATTGAAGCCGACCCGTGGGCGGCCGCGCAGGAAGTCGCTGCCGCGGCAGGCGCCGACGTGTACGCCACCGTCGACGGCCTGTTCGCCGTGGCTCGCCTGCCCGCGCTCACCGACGTCGACCCGGTCTGGGCGGTCGAGGCGACGGAGGGCGGCGTGTACGTCTCCGCCAGCAGGGCCATGAGCAGCGCCGGCGTCTACAACGGGGTCCTCGCCCGCGGCGAGAACAGCAGCGACAACGCGCCCGCCGTCTCCTACCTCGCCACCGACGACGATCCCGGATCGCCCACCTACTGGGACGGGCCGTTCGGCCGGCGGCCGATGTTCTACAGCTCCAGCACGCTGACCACACTCGGCGCCTGCGAGCAGGCCGCCACCTTCAAGCTCCGTGACGCGCGCGCCCCCAACTCCACCGGCGACCTCAGCTCTCTGCCGAACCCGGCCCTGGAACCGGGCGACGTAATCCGGGTCACCCACCCCGACGGCACCCGCGAACTCCACCAGATCGCTTCCTTCAGCGTGCCGCTCGACGAGGGCGGCGAGTTTCCCATCACCACGATCAGCGCGCGGGAGGACGCATGACCTCCTCCACCCACGCCGTACACCGGGATCTCGCCTGGGCGCTGAAACAGCAGGCCCTGCGCGCCGGGGAGGGCTCGCCGGCGGTGCGTGGCGCGGACTGGCGCATGGCCGCCGTCACCGGCGTCAACGGCGACGGCACCGTCGCCGTCGACGGCATCCCCGCCGTGCGCTGCCTGGACACCTACGTGCACCCCGCGGTCGGCGACATCGTCCTCATCACGCAGTCCAGCAGCGGCAACTGGGCAGCCTGGGGGCGGACGTCGACGGGCGACATCGCCATCGGGCAGACCGTCACCGCCCGCAAGACCGTGTCCACGCCGCGCGCGTCGACGACGACCGTGGCCGTCGACCCGCACCTCGCACTGCCGGTCGTGCCCGGCATCTACAAGCTGGACGCGTTCCTCATGTACGACGGGGACGCTGCAGCCGACATGAAGCTGGGCTGGTCGGCGCCGGCCGGGACGACCGGCGCGTGGTGGCCCGGCGCCATGGATTCCTCCGGCGCCGCCTTCGCCTCCCTGCCCCGCTGGGGCGCCTTGTCCGACATCACCACGTCGACTCTGAACGTCGGCACGATCGGCGCGAACACGATCGTCGTCTGCCGCCCGGTCGGCACCGTCGTCGTCACCATCGCGGGCACGTTCGCACTGCAGTGGGCCCAAGGTGCGTCCAGTGCGACCTCCACCATCCTGCGGGGCCAGTCGACGCTCGAGCTACGGAGGATTGCCTGATGGCCAGCACGGACGACTACGGGCAGGGCGTCAACATCGCCTCGCTGACGGATGCCCCGGATGCGGAAACCCTGGCGAAGAACATCGCCAACGCCCTGGCGCCGCGGTCGGTGATGCGGTTCGCGTCGGCGTCCACCCGCGCCGCCACGCTGGCCGATGCGCACGCGCCCGTCCCCGGCATGATCACCTACCTGGGCGCGGAGGAACGATGGGAGGGAAGGCAGGGATCGTCCTGGGTGCAGATGACACCCGGCCCGTGGATCCCCCTCAGCTTCGCCTCCGGGTATGTGGCGTACTCCGGCAGCCCCGCCTACCGCCTGTGGGGGGACGTGGTGCAGCTCCGCGGGGCCATCACCCGCAGCAGCGGGCACCTCGTCAAGGGCACGGTCACTCTCTTCGCGACCCTCCCGTCCGGGTACCGGCCGTCGACCACGCAGCACCTGCCGGCTGCTGTCGGCAGCACCGTCGCCCCGGGCGGCCGGCTCGACGTCCTCACCAACGGTCAGATGTCGTACCTGATCGGCACGAGCGCCACCAACGACGTCGACGTCTTCAGCTTCTCCGGCCAGTCCTTCTCCATCACCTGACCCCGTCCCGACGCCCCGCGCCCCACCGGCCGGGGCTTCCCGCCCACCTGGAGGCCCCATGGCCAAGACCGGACCGCAGCGCTACCCGGGCGCATCCACCACCTACTGGTACGGATCGAAGTACCCCGGGTCCGCCATGGAGTCCAACGTCGTCGTCTGGCACACCACCGAAGGGACCGCCGTACCCGGCTACGACGGCGGCGCCTCGGCCCCGAACTTCACCGCGGCACCGGACTTCACCGCCAAGCGGCTCGTCTGGTATCAGCACTTCGACTTCGATGTCTCCTCCCGCGCCCTCGTCAACAAGGCGGGCGGCGTACAGACGAACACCCTGAACGTCGTGCAGGTGGAGATCGTCGGCACCTGCGACCCGGCCACCCACACCAGGTGGCAGAAGGCTGGCCGCGCCCACCTGTACACCCCCGAGCTGCCTGACTGGGCGATCCGCGACCTGGCCGCCTTCGCGAAGTGGGCCCACGACAACCACGGCGTACCCCTCACCAGCGGCGTCACCTTCAAGGCGTACCCGTCCAGCTACGGCAACTCCAGCGTCCGCATGAGCTACGGCCAGTGGGGCAACTACCGCGGCCACTGCGGACACCAGCACGTACCCGAGAACGACCACGGCGACCCGGGCCTGCTGCCCATGGCCGCCATCCTCGCCACCGCCAAGGGCGGAACCACCGCGCCGGAATCCAAGGAGGACGACGACATGCCCAGTGCCAAGGAGATCGCCGAGGCGGTGTGGGCGCACCCCATCGAGAACAAGGTCCGCCTGGACGACAACGGCAAGCCGAAGCTGACGCCGGCCTCGTCCTTCCAGCGCTCCGAGGACAGCCACTATGACGCCCTCGCCAAGCGCATCGACAACCTCACCACCCTCGTCGAGCGGCTCCTCGCCGCCAACGCCAAGGAGTCCTGACTCATGAAGATCTTCGGCAGAGAGCCCGCTCTCATCATCGCTTCGGTGTCCGCCGGCCTGTCCCTGCTCGTCACGTTCGGGTTCGGCCTCTCCGCCGAGCAGGCCGGCGCCATCGTCGCCGTCATCAGCGCCGTGTTCGCTGCGGCCACCGCCGCCGTCACCCGGCCGATCGCGCCCAGCGCGTTCACCGGCCTCGTCGCCGCCGTCGCTGCGCTCCTCGCCGCCTACGGCCTCGACCTGTCCGCCGAGAAGATCGGCGCCATCAACGCCGTCGTCCTCGCCGGGCTCGCCCTCCTGACCCGCGGGCAGGTCGCCCCGACCAGCCCGGCCGCGCCCGCCACTGCCGAACCGCCCCGGGCGGTCTGATGCCCTGCCGTGCGGCCCGGCGGGTCTACAAGAAGCTGGGCCGCCGCGGCTGCTTCCTCACGATCCTCGGCATCGGCAAGACGAGCTGGGGCATCAGCTTCCTCGTCACCCCGCCCGACGACCACGGCCTCCACCTGCTGACCCAGTTCTGCGGGCTCCGCCACTGGTCCTGGCTGTGGATCATCTGCGGACTCGTCACCTTCACCTCGGCGTTCCTCCGCATCGGCCGCGACTGGTTCGGCTTCGTCGCAGCCTTCATACCCCCCACCGTGTGGGCCATCGCCTACACCGTCGCCGCCATCAGCGGCGACTACTCACGCGGCGTCTTCGTCGCCATCTGGTATCTCACCTCGCACGTCGGGGTTATCTGGTGGGCGAGCACGGTGCCCGAATACTCGGTCCCCCCAGCGCCGCGACCGCCCCGGAGAGGCAAGGCGTCATGAACGTCGCCGAATGGGCAGGCATCGTCGGGGCCGCCGGCAGCATCCTCGGAGGCGGCGGATGGTTCGTATCCCGCGCCACCCGGGACGCCGCCCGGGCAACCGCCGCAGCGACCGAAGCCGCCGCCCGAGCTAACGCCGCACCCGCACAACAGGCGGCCAACCTTGCCGTACTGGAAGCCACCGTGAAGCGCGTGGACGAAGAGAACGGGCAACTCAGGGGGAAGATGTCCCGCCTGGAGCGTGTCGTCAGCGCGTTCGCCTGGACGACGGACCGGTGGGCCCGCCAGATGCTGCGGGCCGGCATCGAACCCGAGCCCGCGCATCCTCTGGTGGACGAGTACAACCGAACTGGAGTCTGAACATGCCCACCCCCATACCGCGCCACCCGCGGCGGGACGACACTGCCGCCGACATGGGCACCCTCGTCCTTCTCGGCCGCGAGGAACCCCAGCCCGTCCCTGCGCCGTCCACGAACCCGCTCCTCGAGCCCGACTGGCCCGCCGAGGAGGCCGAGTAGCGAAGCACCCCACCGCCCCGGCGGTGGGGTGCTTCTTCACGTCCAGGTCAGGCGCCCGCAGGGCCAGCGGAGTCGACGGTCACCGAGACAGCCGGCACCCAGTAGCCGGTCAGCCCACCCGCCGTGATCTGGAAACACGGCCGGCCGTTGACGATGGCCCGTCGGTCCGTCGGCGCATTCGACGGGCTGGCGAAGCTCACCGTCTTCGTATCGGTGACCGTGCCGTCCGCCGCGACCTTGTACGTGGCCACCGACGTGCCGCCACCCGGGAACGTCACGGTCCTCGCGGGCCGGTACTGCGTCGTCAGATGCTCCCCGAGCAGGAAGCTGTTCGGCCACGCCTCACCCACCCACCAGCCGCTGTAAGCGCCCGCGCTGATCCGGTAGTGGATCCCCCGCCCCTGGATCCGACGCCGCATCGGCGCCGGGGCCTGCGTCGCCCGCGAGAACGTGACACTCTTCGACTCCAGCACAGCGTCCGCCCTCGACGACGCCCACGAGCCGTCCGACGCCGTGTCGAACCGGTACAGCGTGTGCGTGCCCGCACCGAACTGGACCGTGCCGGACACGCCCGCCGCCGGATAGTCGTCCACCAGCCGGTCCGTGTGCTCGGCGAAATCCATCGACCCCGTCTGCCAGTGCAGCTGCCGGAACAGGTTGATGTGGTGCTGGTGGTAGGAGGCCGTCGGGATGCGGTGCGTCTGACAGTAGTAGGAGATCCACCGCTGGTTCCGCAGCAGCGGAAAGTACCGGGCGATGGTGGTGGCGCACCCGTCGTACAGGGCTGCCGCCTCCTGGCTGCCGGTCACCTGGTAGTAGTCCCACAGCCCGAACATCGCGAAGATCATGCCGTTGTACGTGTAGTCACCCGCGCCCGGCGTACTGCCCGGGTACTCCTGAATCCACAGGTAGCCGGCCGAGTTGACGTTGACCACCCACGGGGAGGCGTCGTCCGCGATCGTCAGCGACGCCAGCGCGCCCGCCGCCGCCGACAGATAGCGGGCCCGGTCCGCGTCGCACACCTCGTCCAGCTCGGCCAGCTGCACGAACAGGCTGATGGCCTCGCCCTGCGCCATCCCGGAGTACCAGGGCGCGTCGTAGTCGACGCCCGTGTGCACGGCGTGCGTGAACGGGAAGCCGTAAGGGAACCACCAGGCGTCCCGCTCCTCGACGTGCCGGTCGATGAGCCGCTCCGCCTGCGCGCGCGCCCGCGTCAGGAACACCGCGCGGCGCGCCGGGTCCGGCTCGGTGCGGTAGCTGGCTATGCAGCCCAGCCCGAACTGGGCCTGCCCCACCGGGTGGTCGAAGCCCGTGCTGCCGCCGTCCGGGTAGTACAGGTACTCGCCTGCCGCGTTCAGCCGGTACGCGCCGGTGGACGGTGACACGTTCTCCCACCTGGTGGGCCGGTCCCGCCACGGCCGCATCGACTCCGGCAGATCCGTTACGAGCTGGTAGCCCGCCTGGTTGTACGTCAGTTGCGCCATGCAACCAGTGTTGTGCATTGCGACCAAGAAGGCGAGATGGGTTGTACGGTACGGCCAAAAGGCCACGGTGCCTGAGCACGGCAACGCCCCCGCCTCCTCGCCGCTGACGCGGTGGGGGAGTGGGGGCGCTTCGCTGTGCTCAGGCGCCGCGCCCGACAACGATCCTGCGCCCGTCCCAACGCAGGATGTCTCCGAGGCTCGCGACCTGGGGCGGTTCACCATCGCGCTGGAAGGTGAGGCCGTTGGCTCCGATGCTGGCGTGGTAGCCGTGTCGTCGGCACCACTGGGTGGTGACGTCGAGGCGCAGCCCAAGGTGAAGGCGCAGAGTCATCGGATCAGCACCATCCCGGTTGCCGACCATGTAACGGAGCGAATCGCGCATGCGGCGCAGCCGGTCGGCTTTCCGCATGCTTACAGCACGACCCGCTTCACGGTCGTACTGGTGTGACACTTCCAGGAGATCGGTCACGGCTGCCTCCTCCGGTATGCCCTCAGTATGGCAGGGGAGCCACGCGGCCACATGCCTGGGCGCTTCGCTGTGCGGCCCTCAGAACTCCAGCTGCTTCTTCACCTCGGCCACGTGCGGCCCAGAATCCGTGGACGGCATCTCCCAGCGGTGCGCCTGCTCCTCACCGTCGATGTAGATGAGCGTCCCGCCCTTCGCCTGCTCCGGCGTCAGGTCGAACACCTGCGACCGCCACTGCCAGCCGCCCGGCTGCACCGGGTCCGCGTTGTTGTACTTGTCCATGACGACGTTGAAGGCGTTGCCAGACTGGGTGTCGACCATCTCCCCGTCGGCCGTCATCCACTTCCACCCGCCGCCCGAGATGGGCGCCGGCTCGTCCGCGGCGACCGCCGTCATCGCCTTGTCCTTCATCGTGACGACGGCGAACACCCCGTTCGCGGCGGTCTCCCCGGCGCCCTCCTCCACGAACACCACCGTGTCCGGCGTGATCTCCAGGACGCCGGTGCCGCCGTCGCCCGTCGTCCGGGCCGGCGTTCCCAGCTTCGCGCTGCCCTCGACCGCACCCGGCGTCGGCTCCTGGCTCGGCTGCGCAGACGCCACAGGCGGCTTCGCCTCCGGCTCGCCGCTGTCTCCGCCGCCGCACGCGGTCAGAGCGGCCAGGAGCAGAGCAGCCGTGGCTGCAGTGGTGCGAACACGCATGAGTCCCCCCAAGGTTGAACGTGAGGGACACCGTAGACCGCGTGTGTGGGAAGTGTGTGCAGGTGTCGCAGAGTCGTGACACGGCGCCACCCGGACGCGGGCTGAGTGGGCGTCGAGAAACGAACGGATGACGGGCTCTCGGCGGGTAACTACATCTCCCCAGGCGAGATATGACGAGAACTCGTGTCCTTAACTATGTCGCGCAAACGGTTCGTAAGCGCTACATTGAGTCCATGAGAATCGGATACGGGCGGGTCTCCACCCGCGACCAGAACCCCGACGCCCAGGAGGACGCACTCAAGGAAGCCGGCTGCGAACGCATCTTCGTCGACAAGGCGTCCGGCAAGCTCGCCTCCCGGCCTGAACTCGACAAGGCGCTCATCGCCGCACGCGAAGGCGACCAGTTCGTCGTCACCAAGCTCGACCGGCTCGGCCGAAGCCTGAAGAACCTGATCGAGCTGGTCGACCGGCTGAAGGAACAGAAGGTCGGGCTCGTCATCATCGACCAGGGCATCGACACGAGCACCAACATGGGGCGGATGTTCTTCCAGATCCTCGGCGCCATCGCCGAGTTCGAGCACGCCATGATGGTCGAACGCACCCACGACGGCCTCGCCGCCGCCCGGGCGCGTGGACGGGTCGGCGGCAGGAAGCAGGCCCTCAAGCCGCGTCAGGTCAAGCTCGCACAGGAGATGTACGACGAGCTGGGCGACGACGGCAAGCGTAAGCACACCGTGCAGGACATCGCCGACGAACTCGGCGTCGCCCGCACCACCATCTACCGCTACCTGGAAAGGAAAAGCGTGTGAGCGTCAACTACTACGCCTTCGGGCCGTTCCCCGGTGGCGAGCCGGACGGACCGGGTCTGCACATCGGCCAGTACGTCCACGGGCACCGCTTCCTCATGCGAGCCCACCCCGACCAGAACCTGACCACGCTCGCCGACTGGATGGCCTTCCTGCGTCAGCCGCACGTCGTCATCCGAGCCGAGCACGGCGTCCAGTACAGCCCGGATGAACTGGAGGCCACCATCCGCGAGCGGAAGACCGCACAGGGCTGGCCCCGCAAGGACCGCTGGGTCCACGGCTACGAGCGGCCCGGCTACCACGTCGACCGCGAGGGAGTGGAGTTCTGCGCCTTGGAGTTCTGCTGAGCCAGCCTGCGCAGCACAGCGCCCCGCCCAGGGTAAGTGGGCGGGGCGCCGCTGCGTCAGCCTAGCTCGTGCTGCCGGGCTCTCAGCCCCAGGCGGTGTCATCGCTCATGGCACCTCCCCAAGTAGGTGCGGCCTGCCAGCGGGGAGAACCCCACGCCCCCGAGGGGGTCGCTGCGAACGAGGCAGGCCGCCTGGTCACGGTACGCGGAACACCGCCGTCCTGTCATGGGGTCGTGCCACACTGGCCGCAGGCCCGCCGTGCCGTCCCCCGTCCCGGCGGGCCTTCCATTTGCGACGCCCTGGCGCTGTCAGCGGCCCCTCGTAGACTGGCCGGACTATCAGCCCATGCTGGCGCAGTGCTGAGAACGCCCCGTCTGGTCACGCAGGCGGGGCTCGCTGCTAGAGGAGGACGTCGTGCTTGGTCGCCTGCTTCGCCGCCTGTCTCGCCGTCGAGGCGGCACGATGCCCGCCTACCGCCCCGCTGATGGCGAGCGCCTTGTGGTCCTCTCGCCGGGCAGGGTGGAACTCCCGTCGGGAGGAGAGGGCCTCCTCCCGCCCGAGGTCGTCAGTCGGATGAACCAGGCTCGCCGTCCCCCGCGTGCCTGACGGTCTTCTTGAGTGCCATCTCCGCCTTGTGCCGGTCGAGCCGGGCCTCGGTCGCGTAGGCGGTCAGCCGGTCCTGCACCGCGCCCGCCAGTTCCGGCGTCAGCGTGCCGGCCTGGATCGCCGCCCACGCCTCACGCTCAGCCGCCAGCAGGTCATCAGGGAACTCGAAGTCGCTCACGGCCGGGAGCCTACTCCTCGTCGTCTGGCGGTTCGGGGGTGGCTGGCCGTCGCGGGTGTTCGGCGTCGGGGCGGCGGACGTACCACTCCATGAAGCGGCGGAGTTCGGCTGACCGGTCGCTTTCTGCGCGCCGTGTAGCCGCTTCGAAGTCGCGCCAGAGCTCTTCGTCGATGCCGCGTAGTCCGCGCACTGGGTGCTTGTGCATGTTGGCCATGGGGGAATCCTCGCAGGGTGGTTGACCACCCGTCAAGGCTGTGCCATATTGGAGTAATCGGGTGGTCAACCACCCCGGGCCAGTGGACACGTTCAACAATCAGGAGGGACCGAGATGACCGGGACCGTCACGCAGGTTCAGCACCGCATCACCATCGACCTCGACCAGCCGCAGGAGTTCACCGACCTCGTAGGGCGCACCCGCAAGGTCCATGCCGTCCGCATCGAATACGGGCTCAGCCCCCTCGCCCACAGGGTCGACGTCGTCGTCGAGTACGCCGACTCCGCTGCCCTCATCCCGCCGGCTGCCGACATCCCCGCGTGGATGCAGTCCCTCATCGACCAGTACAAGCCCGACGGTCCCGCCTGCGCGCTCCGCTGATCCAGCCTGGATCTTGACCTGTTGCCGTCCGACGGCGGGACCCTGACGGCACCGAGGTTTCACGGACCTCCGTAAAAACCGGTCTACCAGGCTTTTCCGGTGACCACCGAAGAAGCTACGCCGCGGTCGTCACCTCGGCGCGCACCGCCTCCGCGTACTCCCGCAGCAGCTCCTCGTACTCGCCGCGCTCCACGTCCGACAGCCGCCGGCGGGTGCGCTCCAGCAGGGCGCGGATCTCCGCGTTCACCACAGCAGAAGGCCGCGCGGGACCCTGCGGAAGCGAGGCAGGAGACATGCCCCGATCGTATCCGCGAGCCCCGACAGCCACCTATGACTTCCCAGCGGGCGGCTGCGGCAACTCCGTCACGAACGTCCCGATCCCCGGCTGCATCTCCGCCAGGCCCGCCTTGCGGAGCTCGGTAAGCACCCGCCGCGCCGTCATCTGAGAGATGCCGAACTCGCCGCAGATCGCCACCACCGACGGCAGTTGCTCGGCCGGCGCGTAGGTGCCGTCCAGGATCCGCTCGCGCAGCACGTCGTGCACCTGCTTCCATCGCGGCACATCCGGCTTCCACTTCATGATCCGGACGCTAGGCGCGCTCACTCCGCCCGGCGAGACGAGTGCACCTATCGCACCTATCGCGCCTATCTGGCGGGGGTACGCTGCACCTATATGCGAGTGCCCCCGGGGAGCGTGGGCCGCCACCCCGGAGGCGAGCCGACGAACGGAGCGTCGACGTGGACGAGCCTAAGAGCCCCGAGCCCCCCGCCGGTAGACGGCAGACCGGACTCCCGCCCAGCGTGCGCCTCAGCCCGCTGCAGGAAGCATGGGGCGCCTACGTCCACCACTCCCTGCGCCAGTGCCCCGTGTGCCGGCGCGCCGACGGCAGCCCCTGCGAGACGGCCGAGGAGCTGTATCGCGCCTACCGGGAGGTCGGGAAGCAGGTCACCGAAAAGGTGTGGGGGACCGGGGGAGGAGCAACCTTGCCTCCGGGGCAGTGAACGCCGTTCGCTGTTGCCCCGCAGGAAAGCCCAGGCCAGAGGGCAACTAGCAGTTAAGGCGTGTTCTTGAAATGGGTACTGTCACCCACTTCCCATCGGGATCAACGTCCTGTTGACTCTCGGTCTATAGCCACGGTCAGGAAGCGGCCGCAGCGGCGCAACTCAGCCGTGGAGGAGGTCGACGACGTGTACCCGAAGAGCGTGAGCCACGACGAGCAGGTGGCTCAACTTCATCTCGTGCCCGCCCTCCATACGCTGGATCGTCGACCGGTCGATGCCGGCGGCGTAGGCGAGGGACTCCTGCGTCATGTTCTGGTGGAGGCGTCGCACGCGGATGCGGTCGCCGACCGCGCGGCGGGCCGCGGGGACCCACTCGGGCAGTTCGGCTGGCACGCGGCCAACGTCTTACGATCATGATCATAAGTCAGCAGCAGATTTGAGGCACTTCCCGATCATGGAATGAGCCTCACTGCACCGCACCGACAGCTCTGCGGGCTGGCATATGCCGCAGGGCTCCGTGTACTGTCCACGAATCGAACGCATGTTCACCCCTTCGGGTGAACCGGCACCCCTCCGTGCAGGTTGCACGGAGTAAGGGGAAGCAGGAGAGGCGACCAGTGGTCGAGTCGGCGCCGATCACTGGTTGGTGGTGCCCCCCTCCGGGCTGCAGGACCAACCTCCCAAGTAGCAGCCCGGAGGGTGGCGCCACTCATTCAACACCCAGCCACCTGGGAGACGGGTGGGAGAAACAGGCCGCAAAACGCTGCGCACGCATACGCGTTTCTGCGAATCACTGCCAGCAGTTGCGTGCAACTCGCCTCGCAGAAGCCCGCGCTATCTCTCACTTACCGCCGACGGATTCGCCCGCGTCAGGACTCACGACACCCGCACTGACCAGCGCAATCACCACAATGCCGAGCACGATCCGGTACCAGACGAACGGCATGAAGCTCTTGGTCGAGATGAACTTCATGAACCAGGCGATCACCGCGTACCCGGTGACGAACGCGATCACCGTGGCGAAGAGGGTCGGCCCCCAGGAGACATGACCGCCGTCCGCCGCGTCCTTCAGCTCGAACAGGCCGGACGCCAGCACGGCGGGGACGGCGAGCAGGAAGGAGTAACGGGCCGCCGCCTCACGCCGGTAGCCCATGAACAGACCGCCGCTGATGGTTGCCCCGGAGCGCGAGACGCCCGGGATGAGTGCCAGCGCCTGGCAGAGGCCGTAGATCAGGCCGTCCCTGACGTTCAGGTCGCTCAGCTCCTTGCGGGGCGCGGCCACCCGGTGCCGTCCGCCGCTCTCGGCCCGCGCCGCGAGCCGGTCGGCGACGCCGAGGACGATGCCCATGCCGATCAGCATCGCGGCCGTCAGCCGCAGATCGCGGAACGGCCCCTCGATCTGGTCCTTGAGCGTCACCCCGAGCACACCGATCGGGATCGACCCGACGACGACCAGCCAGCCCGTGCGGGCGTCCTGGTCCCGGCGCATCTCCTTGTCCGTCAGTGAGCGCGTCCACGCGGACAGGATGCGTCCGATGTCCTTGCGGAAGTAGATCAGCACCGCGGCCTCCGTGCCGATCTGGGTGATCGCGGTGAAGGCCGCACCGGGGTCCTCCCAGCCGGAGAAGGCCGCGGTCAGCCGCAGGTGCGCGCTGGAGGAGACGGGCAGGAACTCTGTCAGACCCTGGACGAGTCCGAGGATCAGTGATTCGAACCAAGACATGGGGCAGCGGGATCCAAGTGCCGATCGCGGAACGGTCGAAGGGCACACCCCACCGCCGGGTGCGGTGTGTCGATCTCCGGGCGCGCCGACGGCGAACTGTAGCGCTCGGAGGTGAATGTTCCGGGAAGGCCGGATGGCCCCTCGTGTCCCCGTCGGTGACGCTCAGGCGGCCGCCGGGCCACGCACCGTCCAGCCGGGAGCCTGGGGATGCGCGGTCAGGTCCTGGTGGTGGGCCTCCTCGCCGCAGGCCCGGCAGGTGACGACCGGGACGAACTCGTTGCCGCAGCTGTGCTCCAGCACCATCGGGGTGCCGCTCTTGGCCCGCAGGTGCCGGTCGCCCCACTCCTTCAGGGTCCACAGCACGGGCTCCAGTTCGAGTCCCGCCTCGGTGGGCCGGTACTCGAAGCGCTGCGGGCGCTCGCTGTACGGGCGCTTGGTGAGGATCCCGGCGTCGACCAGCCGGCGCAGCCGCGTGGCCAGGATGTCGCGCGGGGCGCCGATGTTGCGCACGAGCTGGTCGAAGCGGCCGTTGCCGAGGCACACCTCGCGCAGTACGAGCAGGGAGTACTTCTCGCCCACGAGGGCGAGCGTGTCGGCGACGGAGCAGGGGCGCGGGTCTTTGGAGGCGGCCATGGGGCCAGTTTACGGGCTCCCCGGTAAAGGGTTTGTTTTTCCAACTGACCGGGTTATGGTGAGTTCGGATTTCCTACTCACCGGTAGCCAAGTCCCGGTGACCGCCCTGTCCTGAACCGGTCCGGCCAAGGAGGCCCGCACCATGCGTGACGCAGTCATCGTGGAAGCCGTACGCACCCCCGTCGGCAAGGGCAAGCCCAACGGTGCCCTCGCCCACGTCCACCCGGTCGAACTGCTCGCCCACACCCTGCGCACCCTCGTCGAACGCTCCGGCGTGGACCCCGAGCTGATCGACGACGTCATCGGCGGCGCCGTCGACCAGGTCGGCGAGCAGGCCATGAACACCACCCGCTACGCCGCCCTCTCCGCCGGGCTGCCCGAGTCCGTGCCCGCCGCCACCGTCGACCGCCAGTGCGGCTCCTCCCAGCAGGCCGTGCACTTCGCCGCCCAGGGCGTCATCTCGGGCGCGTACGACATCGCCGTCGCCTGCGGTGTGGAGTCCATGAGCCGGGTGCCGATGTGGTCCAACGTGCCCGAGGGCAAGGACCCGTTCGGACCAGGAGTCGCCGCGCGCTACCCGGAGGGACTCGTCCCGCAGGGCATCAGCGCCGAGCTCATCGCCGCCAAGTGGTCGATCACCCGCGAGCAGATGGACGCCTTCGCCGTCTCCTCGCACCGCCGGGCGGCCGCGGCCTGGGACGCCGGGCTGTTCGACGCCGAGGTCGCGCCCCTGGAGGGCGTCACGCGCGACGAGTGCGTGCGCCCCGGCACCACCACCGAGGTCCTCGCCGGACTCCGGCCCGCCTACCACGACCCGCACTTCGCCGAGCGCTTCCCGCAGATCGAGTGGAACGTCACCGCCGGCAACGCCAGCCCGGTCAACGACGGCGCGTCCGCCGTCCTCGTCATGGCCGGGGAGACGGCCGCCCGGCTCGGCCTGCGCCCCCTCGCACGACTGCACAGCTTCGCCGTCACCGGCTCCGATCCGCTGCTGATGCTCACCGGCGTCGTCCCGGCCACCGAGAAGGTGCTGCGCCGGGCCGGCCTGTCACTCGGCGACATCGACCTGTTCGAGGTCAACGAGGCGTTCTCCAGTGTGGTCCTCGCCTGGCAGCAGGAGACCGGCGCGGACCTCGGCAAGGTCAACGTGCACGGCGGAGCCATCGCCCTCGGCCACCCGCTCGGCGCGAGCGGCACCCGCCTGACGACCACACTGGTCCACGCCATGGAGGAGCGCGGCGCGCGGTACGCCCTGCAGAGCATGTGCGAGGCCGGCGGGCTCGCCAACGCGATGATCCTGGAGCGAATCTGACGAACCGCCCGCGCTGCTACCCGGCGCGCAACCGGTGCCGCTTGCGCCACGCCACGACCGCCCCCGCGAGTCCCGGCAGGGCGATGCAGGCCAGTGCGATCAGGAAGGCCGGGGAGGTCGGGGTGGAGGCCCGGGAGCCGGCCACCACGTAGGCGGCGGTGTTCGGGATCGACCCGAGCGCCGTCGCCAGCAGGAACGGCAGCAGGCCCATCCGGGAGACGGAGGCGCAGTAGTTGGCGGCGGCGAACGGGACGCCGGGGAACAGCCGTGCCGCCAGCATCGACCGGAAACCGTGCCGGCTGAGCTGGTGGTCCGCGGCCTTCAGCCAGCGTCCGCGCAGCAGCGGACGCAACGCCTCCTGGCCGAGCACCCGCCCCAGGCAGAACGCGAGCCCGGCGCCCAGCACCGTGCCGCCGAGCGCCGCGACCAGGCCGAACTGGGAGCCGAACAGCGCCCCCGCGGCCAGGTTCAGCAGCGGACGCGGCACGAACGCGACGGTGCACGCCCCGTACGCCACCGCGTAGGCGACGACGGCTGCGGCGCCGCCGAGCCGGACCATCCCGCCGTCGGTCAGCAGCCGCTGTGGCTCCATGACCACCATGACCGCCGCCGCCGAGGCGAGCAGCACGACCAGCAGGGACAGCCGTGACCACGGCGACAACAGGACTCTCGCGCACCGGCCGAGCGGAGTCGCGGCGGACGCGAGAGCGGGTGCGGCCGTGGGGACGGCGACCGCGAGGTCGGACGAGGCCGGCCGGGGACGGGCCGTGGCGGTGCCCCCAGAGCGGTTGGTGGCATCGAGCATCCGGTGACACTAACCGACATATGTGCGAGATCGCCGTAGTGTTCGTCTCATGCGCGTCACAGAAGACGGTGCGGCGCCGCTCCGCGTGCCGGACAGCCCGCTCGCCGACACGGTGCTGGAGCGGCTCATCGCCGCGTACGCGTCCGCGGCCGACCCCGCCCGGGCGGACGCCATGCGGGCTTACATGAAGGACGCCGCCCCCTTCCTGGGCCTGGCCACCCCGGCGCGGCGCGCGCTGTCCCGCACCGTCGAGGCGGGACTGCCCCGGCCGTCCGAGGCCGACTGCACGGCCGTCGCCCTGCGCTGCTGGGACCTGCCCGAGCGCGAGTACCACTACTTCGCCGTGGACTACCTGCGCAAGCACGTACGCCGGTGCTCCTCCGGCTTCCTGCCCGTCACCCGGCACCTCGTCACCACCGTCCCCTGGTGGGACACCGTCGACCTGCTCGCCGCGCACGTCGTCGGGGCGCTGGTCGCCGCCGATCCCGCCCTCACCGCCGTGACGGACCGGTGGAGCGCCGACGAGGACCTGTGGCTCGTGCGCACCGCGCTGCTGCACCAGCTCCGGTACAAGGAACGCACCGACGCCGAGCGGCTCTTCGGCTACTGCCTGGCCCAGTCCGGCCACCCCGACTTCTTCGTCCGCAAGGCCATCGGATGGGCCCTGCGCGAGTACGCCAGGACCGACCCGGACGCGGTGCGCGGTTTCCTGATGCGTGAGGGCCACCGGTTCGCGCCGCTGTCGGTGCGTGAGGCGCTGAAGAACATCGGGGCATGACCGGGGAGCGGCTGAAGCGTAGGGCGGACTTCCGCTTCGCGGAAAATAGGTCGACGCGGGGCTCGGTGTCGGCAAGGATCGACGTCATGTTCCGGTACGCCTTCCTCCTCGCAGCATCCGCGGTCGCGGATGCCCCGAAGGCTGCCGTCCCCGTTCTCCTCGCCGCAGTCGACGGCGCCCGAAGCTGACCCTCCCCGGATCGTCCGGCGGACCCCCCAGGGGGAGGGTCGGCCAGGTTCCTGGGGTCCCCGTCCCGGCCGCGCGCCGATCCGCCGCGCCGGGGCCCTACGCGTCAGCACCCGAGAGGCTTCGAGGTACCGCCATGTCCAAGACGGCGTACATCCGCACCAAACCGCACCTCAACATCGGCACGATGGGCCACGTCGACCACGGCAAGACCACCCTGACCGCCGCCATCACCAAGGTCCTGGCCGACCGCGGCTCCGCCGGCTTCGTGCCGTTCGACCGCATCGACCGGGCCCCCGAGGAGGCCGCCCGCGGCATCACCATCAACATCGCGCACGTCGAGTACGAGACCGACACCCGGCACTACGCGCACGTCGACATGCCCGGCCACGCCGACTACGTGAAGAACATGGTCACCGGCGCCGCCCAGCTCGACGGGGCGATCCTCGTCGTCTCCGCGCTCGACGGGATCATGCCGCAGACCGCCGAACACGTGCTGCTCGCCCGGCAGGTGGGCGTCGACCACATCGTCGTCGCCCTCAACAAGGCCGACGCGGGCGACGAGGAGCTGACCGACCTGGTCGAGCTGGAGGTCCGCGAGCTGCTGTCCGCCCACGGCTACGGCGGCGACGCGGCGCCCGTCGTCCGGGTCTCCGGGCTCAGGGCGCTGGAGGGCGACCCGCGCTGGACGGCGTCGATCGAGGCGCTGCTGGACGCGGTCGACACGTACGTGCCGGTGCCCGAGCGCTATCTGGACGCGCCGTTCCTCATGCCGGTGGAGAACGTGCTCACCATCACCGGCCGGGGCACCGTCGTCACCGGCGCGGTGGAGCGCGGCACGGTCCGGGTCGGCGACAAGGTGCAGGTGCTCGGCGCGGACACCGGGACCGTGGTGACCGGCCTGGAGACCTTCGGCAAGCCGATGACGGAGGCGCAGGCCGGGGACAACGTGGCGCTGCTGCTGCGCGGGGTGCCGCGCGACGCGGTGCGGCGCGGGCACGTGGTGGCCGCGCCGGACAGCGTGACGCCCAGTCGGCGGTTCACGGCGCGGCTGTACGTGCTGTCGGCCCGCGAGGGCGGCCGGACGACACCGCTGTCGACCGGCTACCGGCCGCAGTTCTACATCCGCACCGCGGACGTCGTCGGCGACGTCGACCTCGGTGAGGCGGCGGTCGCGCGGCCCGGGGACACGGTGACCGTCACCGTGGAGCTCGGGCGCGAGGTGCCGCTGGAGCCGGGCCTCGGCTTCGCCGTCCGCGAGGGCGGCCGCACGGTCGGCGCCGGGACGGTGACGGAGGTCGCGTGAGCCGCCTCTGACGCGCACGGCCGCCCGCTCCTCGGCAGGCAGGGGGCGGGCGGCCGGGTGCGGGGGCGGCGGCACAATGGGAGCGTGAGCGAGCCCATCCCCGTGACCCGCGCCGTCGAGCACGGCACCGCCAAGCTGATGCCCGACGTCGACCGGGAGCGGGCCTGGCTGCTGACCGTCGACGGGGCGCCCCAGTCCTACGTCGACCTGGACGAGCCGACGCACCTGGAGTTCGAGTACGCCCGGCGGCTCGGGCACGTCCTCGACGTCGTCGCCCCGCCCGGCGAGGCGCTGGACGCCGTGCATCTCGGGGGCGGGGGCATGACCCTGCCCCGTTACGTGGCCGCCACCCGGCCCGGCTCCCGCCAGCAGGTGGTCGAGGCCGACGGAGGGCTCGCCGCCCTGGTCGCCGAACACCTGCCGCTTCCGGTCGGTGCGGGTGTCACCGTGCACACGGCGGATGCCCGCGCCTGGCTGGAAGCGGCGCCGGACGACAGTGCGGACGTGGTCGTCGCCGACGTCTTCGGCGGCTCCCGGGTGCCCGCGCACCTCACCACCGTCGCGTACGTCGAGGAGGTCGGGCGGGTGCTGCGGCCCGGCGGGGTGTATCTCGCGAACCTCGCGGACGCGGTCCCGTTCGTGTTCCTGCGTTCGCAACTGGCGACTGTGGGTGCGAGGTTCGCGGAGTTGGCGATGGTCGCCGAGCCGGCGGTGCTGCGGGGGCGGCGGTTCGGGAACGTCGTTCTGGCGGTTTCCGACCGTCCTCTGGACGTCCCGGCACTGACCCGTGCGGTCGCCGCCGATCCGTTTCCGGCGCGGGTGGCACACGGGGGTTCTCTGCGTAAGTTCGTGGGCGATGCGGTGCCGCTGCATGAGGGGACGGCGGTGCCGTCACCCTTGCCGCCCTCGGGGGCGTTCGCGATCGGTTAGCGCCCGGGTGCGGCCTGGTGGGGGTGGTTCGCGCAGTTCCCCGCGCCCCTTGGGGGGTGAGGGTGGGTGGTCGGGTGCGGCGTGGTGGGGGTGGTTCGCGCAGTTCCCCGCGCCCCTTGGGGGGTGAGGGTGGGTGGTCGGGTGCGGGCTGGTGGGGGTGGTTCGCGCAGTTCCCCGCGCCCCTGGGGATGCGGTGCGACCGTCGCCCTACAGGGGCGCGGGGAACTGCGCGACCAGCCCCCACCGGGCCGCGGGTGGCTTGGGGGGTGCAGCCCCCGCCGGGCGGGGGGTCAGCCCCGGGTGGGGGCGGCAGCAGGAAGCGGGGCGTCCGTGACGCCCGTGACCTGCTTGGTGCGCCGACGCAAATTCCGCACATCCGGCACGCACAGCACCGCCGCCGTGACCACGACGACCAGCGCGGCGCAGCCCCACAACGCGTCGGTGCGGCCGAACGCCGTCTCCGCCGGCCCCGCGAGGGCCATCGCCGCCGGAACCAGCGCGACCGAGCCGAACCAGTCGTAGGCGGAGACCCGGGACAGCTTCTCCTCGGGTATCTCCTGGTGCAGCGCGGTCATCCAGGAGACGCCGAACACCTCCACGGACACACCCGTCAGGAACATCACCGTGCACAGCACCCCGACCGGGACGGGCAGGGCGAGCGCGGCGGACGGCAACGCCAGCGGGAACACGCACAGGGTGCCGACCAGCAGCAGGCGGCGCGGCTGCCAGCGGGTCATCAGCAGGGCGCCCGTCACCGTGCCGCCGCCGAAGAAGGCCAGCGCCACACCCCACGGGGCGGCCCCGCCCAGGTGGTCCCGGGCGACCAGCGGCCCGTAGACGGCGTCGGCCGCGCCGACCACCGCGTTGGCGACGGAGAACTGCACGACGATGCCCCACAGCCACGGCCGGCCGGTGAACTCCCGCCAGCCGTCCCTGAGGTCGGAGAGCATCCCGCCGCCCGGCGCCCGGGCCGGTATGTGCTTCACGTCGAGGAAGGCCCGCAGGACCGCCGCGACCGCGAAGGCCGCCGCGTCCGCCGCCAGCACCCAGCCGGGTCCGATCGCGGCGACCATGGCGCCGCCGAGCGCGGCGCCGCCCAGGGTCGCCCCGTGCATCGCCATGCGGAACACCGCGAACGCCCGCCCGGCCTGCTCGCCGTCGACCGAGGAGAGCAGCATGCCCTCGGCGGCCGGGTTGAAGAACGCCTGCCCGGCACCGCCGAGCCCGCTGAGCAGCATCATCTGCCACAGCATCGGCTCACCGGCGAGGACCAGCGCGGCGAACGCGGCCTGCGACACACAGTTCAGGGCGTTGGCCGCGACCATCACGTGGTGCCGGGGCAGCCGGTCCGCGACGGCACCGCCGATCAGCAGGAACAGCACCAGCGGCAAGGTGCGGGCGGCGGCGACGAGGCCCACGTCCCCGCCGTCGCCGCCCGCGCCCAGCACGGCGAACGCGGAGGCGATCAGGGCACCGTGGCTGCCCAGGTTGGTCACCACGGCGGAGGCGGTCAGCAGCGTGTAGTTGCGGCCGGCCCAGGCGGGACGGCGGCGGACGGCGGAGGTCGGCACCCGGTGACTATCGCCGGGACCGGGCCGACTTGCCAAATGAGTTCCGGGGGCCCCTCTCGCCGGGGCCCGGCCGTCACCCCTCCTTCGGCGGTTCCTCCGTCAGGCGGACCGTGCTGAGGATCTTCTGCACGGTCGCCTCGGGAATCTCGTCCTTGACACCCTTGGCGCCGTACAGGTTCCACGTCACGTAGTCACCGGCGCCGTTCTGGAAGCCGAACGTGATCGCCTTGCCCTCGGTGTCGCACTTCCCCTTCTGCGGGGTGTTCTCCGAGTGCGCGGTGGCCACGTGCCCGGTGATGCCGGACTTCGTGGTGTACGGCTTCGGCGCGTCGAACTTCACGCTCTTCTTGTCGGGCTGCGTGTAGCCGCCGAAGATCCACCAGGGCACCCGGGTCTCGGCCGCCTCCTTGGTGTTCTTGGCGCCGTTCTCGCCGCGGGTGCCGGTGGTGGCGAGCGCGGTGTCCTCCATGCGCCCGTCCTTGTTCTCGTCGACGGAGCACCACTTGGACTTCAGGTAGGCGGGAGCGGTGACGGTGGTACGGCCCATCTCACCGTCCTTCTCCTCCCATTCGAAGCCCACGCTGGTGTCCGGGGTCTCGATCTCCCAGTCCGCCGGGACGTCGAACTTGGTGCCGAAGCGCGTGTTCACGACGACCTGCCAGCCGGGGATCGTGGCCTGCTCGTCGTCACCGCCGCGCGGGTTGTCCTTCGACGCGGAGACGCTCGGCTCCGCGGAGGTCTCCTCGGACGCGGTCGCGCTCGGCCCGGTCTTCTTGCCGTCGGCCTCGTCGTCCTTGTCACCGCCCAGCACCAGGAAGCCCGTGACACCCGCGGCGACGACGACCGCCGTCGCCGCGATGATCGCCACCAGCTTCGTACGGTTCCCGCCACCACCGCCGCCGTCCGACGGCTGCGGCATGCCGACGGTGGAGGGCTCGCCCCACTGCGGCTGCTGCTGGTACGGGTTCGGCTGCTGGTGGCCGGGCTGCTGGTACGGGTTCGGCTGCTGGTAGCCGGGCTGCTGATACGGATTCGGCTGCTGGTACCCCGGCTGCTGGTACGGATTGTTCGACTGCGGGTTCTGCTCGCCCCCGGGCGGCTGCTGTCCTGGCCACATGGGCAGCCACCCTAGCCGCGCCCCGGACACGATTGGGTCACCGCCCTTTGACAGGGGCGTAGCAAGTTCGCGGAGGCGGGCGCCGCCTCGTGGTCCGTGCCCCCTACAGCGCTCCGCCGGCGCCGTACGGGCCGAACAGGTCGAGCAGCCGGACCCGGGCGGAATGCAGCCGGTGGGCCACCACCTCGCCGACCCAGCGGGTCACCTCCCGGCCCAGCTCCGGCTCCCGCTCGCACAGGGCGAGGACGGACGCGGCGTCGAACTCGAACGCCCGCACCGGGGTGGCCGCCTCCGCGCCCAGGTGCCAGACGTGCGGCGGGAACAGCCACGACCAGCCGATCAGCTCGTTGTGCCCGAGGCGCTCGATGAGGACGGCCCGGCGGCCCGGCACACGCATGTCCAGCTCGACGGTGCCGGTCCGGATCACCCAGAACCGGTCCGCCCGGCCGCCCTCCTCGAACAGCCGGGTCCCTGGCGGGAAGGACACCTCACGCGCGGCGGACATGAGCCGGTCCCGGTGCTCGGCGGGCAGGGCTCGCGGCAGACTGGGGGACGGGGGAGCGAACATGGCGGGCCTCCCGGACGCGATCTGTGTGCCGTCGGTATCTCCCGTGGCTGCCTCCAGGGTCGCTCCGGCCCGGCCCGCGTCGCATGGGCCGTACGGCCCCGACGGCGCGGCATCCGGCCCCGGAAAGGCGGCGTTCCCCGACCCGGTAGGCTTCCCGACCGTGCCCCTCGACCGGGCGCACGCGAACGCAGACGGCATCGGCGGACCGGAGGAAGAGGCGTTGCACGTCCAGGAATGGCTCGAGACCGTACCCGCGGTCGCCGTGTACGCGCTGGTGGGAGTGGTCATCGGGCTGGAGAGCCTGGGCATCCCGCTGCCCGGCGAGATCATCCTGGTCTCCTCCGCGCTGCTCGCCTCCCAGCACGGTGACATCGACCCGGTGATCCTGGGCGCCTCTGCCACGGCCGGCGCGATCATCGGCGACTCGATCGGCTACGCCATCGGCCGCAAGGGGGGACGTCCGCTGCTGGCCTGGCTGGGCGGGAAGTTCCCCCGCCACTTCGGCGAGGGACACATCGCCACCGCCGAGCGGTCCTTCCAGAAGTGGGGCATGTGGGCGGTCTTCTTCGGCCGCTTCGTCGCCCTGCTGAGGATCTTCGCCGGCCCGCTCGCGGGCGTGCTGCGGATGCCGTACTGGAAGTTCCTGATCGCCAACGTTCTCGGCGGCATCGTCTGGGCGGGCGGCACCACGGCCGTCATCTACTACGTGGGCATTGTCGCCGAGTCCTGGCTGAAGCGGTTCTCGTGGCTCGGCCTGGTGCTGGCCGTGCTGATCGGTGTCACCTCGATGCTGGTGCTCAAGCGCAAGGCGAAGAAGGCGGCGGCCGCCGTGGAACCGACGTCCACTCCGGCGCCCGTGGGGGACTGAGGCCGGTCGCGCAGTTCCCCGCGCCCCTGGGTGAGCTGTCCGGTCTGCACCCTTCAGGTCGCCCGTGCGACGGACACCGCCTGCGGTCGTTCGCCGGGTCCGGGCCGGTGGGGGCTTGTCGCGCAGTTCCCCGCGCCCCTGGGCACGCGGCCCGACCGTCGCCCCTTGAGGGGCGCGGGGAACTGCGTGTTCAGCCCCCACCGGGCCGCGGGTGGCTTGGGGGGTGCGGCTCCCGTCGCCCCTCGGGGGCGCGGGGAACTGCGTGTTCAGCCCCCACCGGGCCGCGGGTGGCTTGGGGGGTGCGGCTCCCGTCGCCCTTCAGGGGCGCGGGGAACTGCGCGGACGGACCCCGCCGGCCCGCAGGCGAGCTGCGACCCGATTCAGCCCGCGTGCTGATCCCGGTGCGCCTTCGCCAGCTCCGCGTACATCGTGCCGTTGAGGGTCAGCCCTTCCCGCTCCTCGGCCGTCAGCTCCCTCCGCACCTTCGCCGGCACCCCCGCGACCAGCGAGCCGGGCGGCACCCGCATTCCCTGCGGCACCAGCGCCTGCGCTGCGACCAGCGACCCCGCGCCGATCACGGCGCCGTTCAGCACGGTCGCGCCCATGCCGACCAGGCAGTCGTCCTCGACGGCCGCCCCGTGCACCACCGCGTTGTGCCCGACGGAGACGCGCTCGCCGACGGTGACCGGGAACCCGGGGTCGGCGTGCAGGGTGCAGTTGTCCTGGATGTTGCTGCTCGCGCCCACCGCGATCGACTCCACGTCGCCGCGCAGCACCGCGCCGTACCAGACGCTCGCCCCCGCGTGCAGCGTCACGTCACCGATCACGCTCGCCGTGGGCGCCACGAACGCCCCCTCGTCGATGCGCGGCTCCCTGCCGCCGATGCCGGTGATCAGAGCCTGGTGCGTCATCGTCGCCTCCTCGTCGGGTGTCGGGGGAACCGTACGCCACCCGGTGGGGTGAAGATCACAGGGGCGTCGGGCCGTGGTCACGGTGCCCGCGGACTACGGTGAGCGGGTGCCGAAGCGCAAGAACACGTTCTCGTCCTGGCCGCGCCGCCTCGCCCAGCGCGCGGTCCACGCGGGCTGGGCCTGGGCGCAGCGCACCGGCTCGGTGACCGCCGAGCACCCCGGCCGCTTCCGCTTCGGCGCCATGGGAACAGGTACCAGGCTGGCCTTCCCGCTCGGCACGGTCTTCGGTGAACCCTGGATCCGGATCGGCGCGCACTGCATCGTCGGCGAGCAGGTCACCCTGACCGCCGGTCTCATGCCCGGGCTCGACCTCGGCCCCGAACCCATCCTGCGGATCGGCGACGGGGTCGTCCTCGGCCGCGGCAGCCACGTCATCGCCGACACCACGGTGACCATCGGCAGCGACTGCTACTTCGGCCCGTACGTCTACGTCACCTCCACCAACCACTCCTACGACGACCCGCACGAGCCCATCGGCAAGCAGTGGCCGCGGATGGAGCCGGTGGAGATCGGCCCCGGATGCTGGATCGGTACCGGCGCGGTGATCCTGCCCGGCGCGCGCGTCGGGCGGAACGTGGTGGTGGCGGCGGGGGCGGTCGTCCGCGGCGAGGTGCCGGACCACTGCGTGGTCGCGGGCGCCCCCGCCCGGGTGGTGCGGCGCTGGACGCCCGACGAGGGCTGGCAGCCGCCGCTGCGCACCCCGCCACCCGTGCCGATCCCGGACGGCACCACGCCCGGCCAGCTGCGGGCGCTGTCGGAACTCGACGAGGAGAGCGTGGCCCGGCTCGCGGAGCTGGACGAGGAGGGCGCCGCCCGGCTCGCCCGGTGCGACGCGAACGGCATCGCGCGGCTGGCCGAGGTGGAACCCGGCGCCTGACACCCGCACCTTGTGGCCGACGGCCGCGCAGTACAGTGCGGTGAACGACCGGGTGCACCGCGGTGGCACGGACGCCGGACCCGGTCATCCGGAATGTCGAACGGACGGAATGTGGCGGACCTCGACCTGCTGACCCGGTCCCTGGCGCGCAACGTCAAGCGCTGGCGCACCGAGCGGGGCTTCACCCTGGACACCCTCGCGGCCCGGGCGGGCGTCAGCCGCGGGATGCTCATCCAGATCGAGCAGGCCCGCACCAATCCGAGCATCGGCACGGTCGTCAAGATCGGCGACGCGCTCGGCGTCAGCGTGCCCACCCTGCTCGACTACGAGCGGGGCCCGAACGTCCGGATCGTCCCCGCGGACCGGACGGTGCGGCTGTGGCACACCGGGCGCGGCAGCTACAGCCGGCTGCTGACCGGCACCGAGGCGTCGGGCCCGCTGGAGATGTGGGAGTGGCGGCTCATGCCGGGGGAGAGCAGCGACTCCGACCCCCATCCCGACGGCACGGCCGAACTCCTGCACGTCACGGCCGGGGAGCTGACGCTCACCGTCGACGGCGACGAGCACCGGGTGCCCGCCGGCGCCAGCGCGTCCTTCGAGGCCGACACCCCGCACACCTACGCCAACACGGGCGACGAGCCGATGGAAATGATCATGGCGGTGTCGGTGCCGCCCGTCCACTGAGACGCCCTCGGGCAGCCGCCGCACCTGCTGTTACGGTGCCGCCATGCGCGCACCCATCGGAGACTTCGACCACGCCACTCCCGCCCCCGAGTGCCTCGACGAGCTCACCGCCCCCGTCGCGGCCGCGGTCCGCGCCTGGAGCGGCAGCGTCCCCGCCGACCAGATCCTGTACGTCGAGACCGACCCGCGCTGGGCCGACACCGCCGTCTTCGTCGAGCACTACGGCCGCGACCTGCTGGAGCGGTCGGCGAACTGCGTGGTGGTGGCGGGCAAGCGCGGCGGCGAATCCACGCTCGCCGCGTGCGTCGTGCTGTCCACCACCCGGGCCGACGTCAACGGCGTGGTGCGCCGGCACCTCGGCGCCCGCAAGGCCTCCTTCGCCCCGATGGACACGGCCACGGGGGAGACCGGCATGGAGTACGGCGGCATCACCCCCGTCGGGCTGCCGGACAGCTGGCCCGTCCTGGTCGACGCGGCCGTGGTGGACCTGCCGTACGTGCTCGTCGGCAGTGGCCGGCGGCGCGGCAAGCTCCTGGTGCCGGGCAAGGCGTTCGCGGAGCTGCCGGGAGCGGTCGTGCTGGAGGGACTCGGGGTGGCCTGAGGCCTCCGGGCCCCCGCCCCCGCCACGACCACCGGAAACCGCCTCGCGGCACGGGAGTTGGCGTGGGGGCGCGTCGTTCACCGCGCCGTCATGACGGCCGTCGCGTCCGTCCGGCAGGCGTCGGCGACCGCTCAGCCGAGGCCCAGCCGGGGGATCTCGATCGCGGGGCAGCGGTCCATCACCATCTCCAGCCCCGCCGCGCGGGTCCGCTCGTACGCCGCCTCGTCGACGACCCCGAGCTGGAACCACACCGCCTTGGCGCCCTTGGCCACCGCCTCGTCGGCGACCTCCCCCGCCAGGTCGCTGTTCACGAACACGTCGACGACGTCCACGTCGAACGGGATGTCCGCCAGCGAGGCGTAGCCCTGCTCCCCGTGCACGGTCTCCGCCTTCGGGTGCACCGGCACCACGCGCTTGCCGAACCGCTGCAGCACCTGCGCCACGCCGTACGCGGCACGGCCCTCGTTGGAGGACAGGCCCACCACGGCCCAGGTGTCACCGAGTCCGGTGAGAATCTCGCGGACCGTTGCCTCGTCGCCGTACACCGTGGGCCTCCTGCGGGTCGAAAGAGCGTTTCCCCCGCACAACCAGGCGCGGCGCACGGTGATTCCCCGAGCCGCGCGCCCGCCGGCCCGGGCGGGCGATCCGCAAGCGGTGACCCGAAAAGCGTGCGAGATACCCGCGTGCGCCCGCTCGCGCGCCTACGCTCGCCTCGTGCTGCGCATCACCGACGCCCGAACCGGCGAGCCCGTGGACGCCGCCCCGGCCCGCCGGGGCCTGACCCGCGTCGAGGCCCACACCCAGGGGCCCGACCCGACGAGCCTCCGTGTGCTGCTCGCCGCGGACCTCCTCGTGCGCGCCCTGGAGCTCGGCGGCACCCCGGTGTGGGCGCTGCTCCGCGGCGAACGGCAGCGCGAGGAGCTGCGCGCGGCGGGCGCCGCCCTCGGTGTCCGGCCCTTCGAGGAGGGCGGGGACTCCGGCGCCGGGCTGGGCGAGGCACAGGTGCTGCACGTGGTGGGCGAGGACGGCCCGGAACCCGACGGCGTACGGATCGCCGTCGCCCCCGTGCGGTGGGAGGCGCCCGTCCCGCCGGGCGCGACCGACCAGGCCGCACTGCGCCTCGCCCTGCTCGCACATCCCCGGCGCACGCCCGTGCGGATCGACGCGCGGGCGCTGACGGAGGCCGGGGACACCCTCGGCCACTGGCGCCGCGCGGTCGCCGACTGGGCGCGGCGGCCCTCCCGTCCCGTGCCCGAGCCGGTGCGCGCCGAGTTGCGCGCCGCCTGGGAGGACGACCTGGACACGGCCGCGGTGCTCGACGTCCTGCGCGCGGTGGAGTCCGACCCCGGCCTGGCCGACGGCGCCCGCTTCGAGACGTACGCCTACGCCGACCGGCTGCTGGGCCTCGACCTGGCCCGTGACCTGGGGAACCCGGCATGATCGAGCGCTCCGCCGCGGGACCGCTGCGCCGTCTGGTCGTGCTGCGGCACGCCAAGTCGGCCCGGCCGGAGGGCGTCTCCGACCACGAGCGTCCCCTGTCCGCCCGCGGCCGCAGGGACGCCCCCGCCGCCGGCCGGGCGCTTGCCGCCGCGGACTGCCTGCCCGGGCTCGCCCTGTGCTCCACGGCCGTCCGCGCCCGCCGCACCTGGGAACTGGCCGCCGAACAGTGGGGCACACCCCCGCCGGTCCGGCACGACCCGTGCCTCTACCACGCGGACGTCCCCGGTCTCCTGACCGTGGTCCGCGAGGTGCCCGCCGAGGTCGAGACCCTGCTGCTCGTCGGCCACAACCCTGGCCTGGAGGACCTCGTCCTCACCCTCGCCGACGACGGCCTCGACGACACCCTGGACCGGGTCCGCGCCAAGTTCCCCACGTCCGCCGTCGCGGTGCTCGACTGGCGCGGCGCCACCTGGCGCGACCTGCATCCCGGCGGCGCCCTGCTGACCGCCCTCACCGTCCCGCGGGGCAGACGCTGACCAGGGGCGCTTAGGCTGGGCGGATGCAGGACGAGTACCGCACCGTGGCCCGCGCGGGTGTGCACGAGACCGAGATCAACCGCTCCCGCTTCCTGTGCGCCCTCGCCCCGGCGGCCACCGAGCAGGAGGCGCAGGACTTCGTCGCCGCCGTCCGCAAGGAGCACGCCGACGCCACCCACAACTGCTGGGCGTACGTCATCGGCGCCGACGCCTCCGTCCAGAAGGCCAGCGACGACGGGGAGCCCGGCGGCACCGCGGGCGTCCCCATGCTGCAGATGCTGCTGCGCCGCGACATGCGGTACGTCGTCGCCGTCGTCACCCGCTACTACGGCGGCGTCAAGCTCGGCGCCGGCGGACTCATCCGCGCCTACGGCGGCACCGTCGGCGAGGCGCTCGACACCCTCGGCACGATCACCCGGCGGCGCTTCCGGCTGGCCACCGTGACCGTCGACCACCAGCGGGCCGGCAAGGTGCAGAACGACCTGCGCTCCACCGGCCGCGAGGTGCGCGACGTCCGCTACGGCGAGGAGGTCGCCATCGAGATCGGCCTCCCGGACGCCGACGTGGACGCCTTCCGCTCCTGGCTCGCCGACGCCACGGCCGGCAGCGCCCGCCTCGAACTCGGCGGGGAGGCGTACGGAGACGCCTGACGCCCCGTCCGTATCGCCCCTCTCTGGAGATAACGGGCATACCGGTTCGAGCCATGACGGGTGATACGGGAGCAACCGCCCGCGCTGTCCGAGGCGCCGGTTAGGCTGCCGGGGTCATGAGATTCCTGCACACGTCCGACTGGCACCTCGGCCGGTCCTTCCACCGGGTCGGCATGCTCGGTGCCCAGGCCGACTTCATCGGCCACCTCGTCACCACCGCGCGCGAGCGCGAGGTGGACGCGGTGGTGGTGTCCGGGGACGTGTACGACCGGGCGGTGCCGCCGCTCTCCGCCGTTGAGCTGTTCGACGACGCGCTGCACCGGCTCGCCGCCCTCGGCGTGCCCACGGTGATGATCTCCGGGAACCACGACTCCGCCCGGCGCCTCGGCGTCGGCGCCGGACTCATGGGCCGCGCCGGCATCCACCTGCGCACCGACCCCTCCGCGTGCGGCACCCCCGTGGTGCTGTCCGACGCGCACGGGGACGTCGCCTTCTACGGCCTGCCGTATCTCGAACCGGCCCTGGTGCGGGACGCGTTCGGCGTGGAGCGGCCCGGGCACGAGGCGGTGCTCGCCGCCGCCATGGACCGGGTGCGCGCCGACCTCGCCGCCCGCCCGGCCGGCACCCGCTCCGTCGTCCTCGCCCACGCCTTCGTCACCGGCGGCGAACCGAGCGACAGCGAACGGGACATCGCGGTCGGCGGCGTCGCGTCCGTGCCCGCCGCCGTGTTCGACGGCGTCGACTACGTGGCGCTCGGCCATCTGCACGGCTGCCAGACCCTCACCGACCGCGTCCGCTACTCCGGCTCCCCGCTGCCCTACTCCTTCTCCGAGGCCGGGCACCGCAAGAGCATGTGGCTCGTCGACCTCGACGCCGGCGGGTCCGTCACCGCCGAGCGCGTCGACTGCCCCGTGCCGCGCCCCCTGGCCCGCGTCCGCGGCACCCTCGACGAGCTCCTCGCCGACCCCACGCTCGCGCCGCACGAGGAGGCGTGGGTCGAGGCGACCCTCACCGACCCGGTCCGCCCCGCCGACCCGATGGCCCGGCTCACCGAGCGGTTCCCGCACACCCTCGCCCTCGTCTTCGACCCGGACCGGCCGCCGGACGACCCCGACGTCTCCTACGCCCGCCGCCTCGCCGGCCGCGACGACCAGCAGATCGCCGAGGACTTCGTCGCCCACGTCCGCGGCGCGGGACCCGACCCCCGCGAGCGGACCGTGCTGCGCGACGCCTTCGACGCCGTGCGCGCCGACGAAGCCGTGCGGGAGGGGGCCCGATGAGGCTGCACCGGCTCGACATCACCGCCTTCGGCCCGTTCGGCACCACCCAGAGCGTCGACTTCGACGCCCTGTCCACCGCCGGCCTGTTCCTGCTGCACGGCCCCACCGGCGCCGGCAAGACCTCCGTCCTGGACGCCGTCTGCTACGCCCTCTACGGCTCGGTCCCCGGCGCCCGCCAGGGCGGCCAGGGCACCACCCTGCGCAGCGACCACGCCGCACCCGGCACCCGCACCTCGGTCACCCTTGAACTGACCGTCGCCGGACGCCGCCTGGAGATCACCCGGCAGCCGCCCTGGGAGCGCCCCAAGAAGCGCGGCACCGGTACCACCGTCGACAAGGCGCAGACCTGGCTGCGGGAGCGCGACGCCGCCTCCGGGACCTGGAAGGACCTCAGCCGCTCGCACCAGGAGATCGGCGAGGAGATCACCCAGCTCCTCGGCATGAGCCGGGAGCAGTTCTGCCAGGTGGTGCTGCTGCCGCAGGGCGACTTCGCCCGCTTCCTGCGCGCCGACGCCGAGGCCCGCGGCAAGCTGCTCGGCCGCCTCTTCGACACCCACCGCTTCGCCGAGGTGGAGAAGCGCCTCGCCGAACGCCGACGGGCCGCCGAGTCCCGGGTGCGCGACGGCGACGCCGACCTGCTCGCCGACGCCCACCGCATGCAGCAGGCCGCGGGCGCCGCCATGGACCTGCCCGAGCTGACCCCGGGCGAACCGGGCCTGGCCGAGGCCGTGCTGACCGCGGCCGCCGTCGCCCGCAGCACCGCCCGCGAACAGCTCACCGCCGCCCACTGCCGGCTCGCCACCGCCGAATCCGTACGTGCGGAGGCATCGCGCGCCCTGGACGAGGAGCGCGAACGACACCGGCTGCAACGCCGGTTCGCCGAGGCGCGGGAGCGCGCCGAGCGGCTGCGGGAGCGCTCCGGCGCCCACCGCGAGGCACAGGACCGCATGGAGCGGGCCCGCAAGGCCGAGACCGTAGCCCCCGCCCTGGAACTGCGGGACTCCGCCGACGCCGAGCACCGCCGGGCGGCCGACGCGGAGGGCCACGCCCGCGCCCTGCTTCCCGCGTTCCTCGCGGACGCCGGCGTGGACGGGCTCGCGGCGGGGGGGCCCCCGGGCCCCCGCGGCCCGGGGGGGGGGGGGGCGGGCCCCCCCCCCCCCCCGCGGCCCCGCCCCCCCCCCCGCGCGCGGGGCCGCCGGGGCCCCCCCGGCCCCCCCCC
>NZ_JBITSH010000019.1:0-96732 GCF_044540535.1 Streptomyces sp. NPDC085937
GGTCTGGTCGACGACGTGATCGACCCGGCCGAGACCCGCGAGGTGCTGATCCGTTCGCTGGCGATGCTGCAGACCAAGCACGCCGACCTGCCGTCGCGCAAGCACGGCAACCCGCCCCAGTAACTGGGAGAACAGACGATGACGACACCTGACATCCGCGTCGAGAAGGGGCACGCCGAGCCGGAGGAGGTCGCCGCGATCGCGGCGATCCTCATGGCCCGTGCGGTCACCCCGCCGCCGGCCGAGCCGGCCCACCGGGGCCGGCCCCGGGCGGGCTGGCGCCGCCTGGAACGCGAACCAGGCTTCCGAGCCCCCCACAGCTGGCGCTAGCCAGAAGGGCCCCTCCCCACCCGGGAGGGGCCCTTCTGCAACCCCCAAAGGGGCGCGGGGAACTGCGCGACCAGCCCCATGCGACCCGCACCCGGCGTGCGAGAGGTCCCGGCACCCCGGTGGCCGCAAGGCCCGCCGCGCGACCCGGCGCTGCGAGGCACCGCCTGCGCCCACCCGTGCCGCCTCACCGGCACGACTGCCCGCAGGCGGGGCGCCCCAAAGGGGCGCGGGGAACTGCGCGACCAGCCCCATGCGACCCGCACCCGGCATACAACAGTCCCCGGCACCCCGGACGACCGCACGCAACAGCCCCCCGCGGCAGCGCGCCGTGGGGGGCTGGTGTGAGTGGGGGAGGGCTAGCGCAGGCGGGCCATCAGGGCGTGCTCCACGAGCGTGATCAGCGCGGACTTCGCATCGGCCCGATGCCGCGCGTCCGTCGTGATGATCGGGGTGTCAGGCCCGATCTGCAGCGCCTCCCGCACCTCGTCCGGCTGGTACGGCTGCTGTCCGTCGAAGCCGTTGAGAGCGATGACGAACGGCAGACCGGAGTTCTCGAAGTAGTCGACCGCCGGGAAGCAGTCGGCCAGACGCCGCGTGTCGACCAGCACGATCGCGCCGATGGCGCCGCGGACGAGGTCGTCCCACATGAACCAGAAACGGTCCTGGCCGGGTGTACCGAAGAGGTACAGGATCAGGTCCTGGTCCAGGGTGATGCGGCCGAAGTCCATGGCCACCGTGGTGGTGGTCTTGTCCCCGGTGTGGGTGAGGTCGTCGATGCCTGCCGAAGCAGACGTCATGACGGCCTCCGTGCGCAGCGGGTTGATCTCCGAAACGGCCCCGACGAACGTGGTCTTGCCCACGCCGAAGCCACCCGCCACCACGATCTTCGCCGAGGTGGTGGAGCGGGAAGGACCGCCGCTAGAGCTTGCGAAGTCCACTGAGCACCCTTTCGAGCAGTGTCACGTCTGGCTGGCCGCCGGCGCTCTCGTCGCCGCCGGGCTGATGGATGGCGACCAGTCCCGCCTCCGCCAAGTCGGCGACGAGGATCCTGGCCACGCCGAGAGGGATGGTCAGCAGGGCCGAGATCTCGGCCACCGACTTGATTTCCCGGCAGAGGTTGCAGATCCGCTGATGCTCGGGCAGCTGGCCCTGCATCTGGTGCGGCTGCGCGGTGGTGTGCACCAGCGCCTCGATGGCGAGCTGGTACCGCGGCCTGGTACGACCGCCCGTCATGGCGTACGGGCGCACCAGGGGATTGTTCGACGCCCCGGCGGGCGTCGGCTCGGGTGCCCGGCGCTGCGGCTGCACGGGCTGGATGCGCGGAGCCTGCGGCTGGTCGTACGGCGAAGGGCCGGGGCCCTGTGGCGCGTACGGCTGCCGGTGCTGTGGCGCGGAGGGGTAACCGTACCGGTTCTGGGAACCGTCGTTCTGACCCTGGGCAGGGCCGTACGACCAGTTACCCGCTGATGAACCGTCTGGGGGTGTTGCCACTTTCTCCTCCTCCGACTGTGCCTGGCACCCGTCACTGTGGAGCCGCGTCCCGAAACCTTACGGCCCCGGGACGCCATCACGCACCGTCCGCTTGTCAGTTGAGAAGGCTCCCCTGGAGCTCCGCTCGAAGGTCCGGCGTGAGGACCGTACCCGCTCGGTCGACCAGAAGGGCCATCTCGTAACCAATGAGACCGATGTCCGCCTCGGGATGTGCGAGAACGGCGAGGGACGAACCGTCGGAAATGGACATGATGAAGAGGAATCCCCGCTCCATCTCCACAACCGTCTGGTTCACGCTGCCGCCCTCGAAGATGCGGGAGGCGCCTGCCGTCAGAGACGTCAGACCGGAGGCGACGGCCGCGAGCTGATCGGCGCGGTCGCGGGGAAAGCCTTCGGACATCGCCAGAAGGAGTCCGTCGGCGGAGACCACCACCGTGTGGGACACCCCCGGGGTGTTGTCCACGAAGTTGGTGATCAACCAGTTCAGGTTCTGTGCCGCCTGGCTCATCGGGCTCACACTAACGCTCCTGGTTGTAGGTGCTGTCAGGACCGAAGCCCTGGCCGTTCGTTTCACTGCCTGCCGTGCGGCCCCGTTGGACACCGCGCCGCAGGTTGCTCAGCCTGCCCCGGACGTCCTCCGGGGCGCGGGAGACCTGCGGGCCTCCCTGGGGGGTGGTTTCGGCGGCTCCCTGGACCAGGTTGGCCTTCGGGACCCTCCGCGGCAGACCGGAGGAGGTCACTCCGCCTGCCTTGGGCTTCCGGAGCTGCGAGGCCTGCTGCCAGCGCTCGTCGTTCGCCGAGCGCCAGCCGCTGTCGCCGTTGCTCTCCGGGGTGGTGGCCGGCGGCTCCTGGTTCCCCTGGCCCGCGCCGCCCGGACCGCCCGCGCCGCTCGCGGTGGACCCGCGACGCGGAAGTCCGGCGTCGGTCAGCTCGTGGGCCTCGGAAGGAGCCGGTCCCGGACGGTCGAAGCCTACGCCGTCCTGCTCACGTACGTCAGCGGCCTGCGCGGATTCACCCTCCGGGGTCTGAGCAGGGTACTGGTCCGGGTAGCCGTTGCGGTAGCCGTCGTTCTGCGGCCAGTCGTCGTTCTGACGCCGGTCGCCGAAGCCCTGGAAGGAGCCGGTGGCGTCCGCGGGTGCCTGACCGCCCCGGTCCGGCTCGGCGTACGTGCCGTTCTGGTAGCCGCCGTTCGACGGGAAACCGTCGTTCTGCGGCAGGCCGCCGTTCGGCGCGTAGTAACCCTCGCCGTACGTCTGCTGCTGCTGTTCGCCGTACCCGGCCTGCTGTCCGTCGCCGTACGCCTGCTGGTCGTACCCGGCGCTCTGCTGGTCCTGGTAGCCGTTGTCGTAGCCCTGGCCGTCGTAGCCCTGGCCCTCGTCGTAACCCTGTGGGGCGGCGAACTCGTCCTGGTAGCCGGACGTCTCGGCGTCCTGCTGCTCGTTGCCGGCGGTCAACTCCCCCTGCTCCGGCTGCGGCTGTGACTCGAGGGCAGCCCGGCGCTCCTCGCGCATCAGGGAACGGCCGACCGGGTCCAGGTCGCGGATGTCGTCCGGGACCTCCGCGTAACGGCTGTCGTCGAAACCCAGCTCCGCGGCGGTGCGCATCGGCTCTTGGCCGAAGTTCTCACCGGGGTAGTTCTGCTCCGGAATGATCTGCGAGACGGTGAACTCGTCGCGGTCCACCGCCTGCTCGCCGCCACCACCGTGGGTGATCGCGTCCGGCAGCATGACCAGCGAGGTGGTCCCGGCCTGCTCGCCCGAGGGGCGCAGCTGGACGCGGATGCCGTGCCGGTCCGACAGCCGGCCGACCACGAACAGGCCCATGCGCTGCGAGATCGCGGCGTCCACGGTCGGCGGGTTGGCCAGCTTGTGGTTGATGTCCGCGAAGTCCTCGGCGGTGAGGCCGATGCCCTTGTCGTGGATCTCGATCATCACGCGGCCGTCGGGCAGACGGGTCGCGGTGACGCGCACCTTGGTCTGCGGCGAGGAGAACGTCGTGGCGTTCTCCAGGAGCTCGGCGAGCAGGTGCACGAGGTCGGTGACCGCGCGGCCGTGGATCTCGGCGTCCGGGACGCCGGACAGCTCGATGCGCTCGTACTGCTCCACCTCGGAGGAGGCGGCGCGCAGCACGTCGACCAGCGGGACCGGCTGGTCCCAGCGGCGGCCCGGCTCCTCGCCGGCGAGGACCAGGAGGTTCTCGCCGTTGCGGCGCATACGGGTCGCGAGGTGGTCCAGCCGGAAGAGGTTCTCCAGCTGGTCCGGGTCGGCCTCGTTGTTCTCCAGGTCGGTGATCAGGGTCAGCTGGCCCTCGATCAGCGACTGGTTGCGGCGCGACAGGTTGGTGAAGATCGCGTTGATGTTGCCCCGCAGCAGGGCCTGCTCGGCGGCGAGCCGGACGGCTTCGCGGTGGACCTGGTCGAAGGCGCGGGCGACCTCGCCGATCTCGTCCGTGGAGGTGATCGGGATCGGCGCGACCCTGGTGTCCACCCGGCCCGGGTCGGTACGGGAGAGCTGGTCGACCAGCATCGGCAGGCGCTGCTCGGCGATGCCGAAGGCGGCGTTGCGCAGCTGGCGCATGGACTTGCTCATCTGGCGGGCCACCATGCCGGCCAGGATGAACGCGGCGAGCAGCGCGAGCACGACAGCGGCGCCGGTGATGAGCGCGTCCCGCTGCGCGTCGTCGGCGATCCGCGAAGCCTCACTCACCGCGGCGTCGGCCAGACCCGATTCGATCTCGCGGTAGCCGTCGAACCTGAGGGTGTTCACCGCCCACCAGTTCTCGGGGGTGATGCCCTTCTCGGCGAGGTCGGCGCGCGCGGACTCGTCCGTGGTGGACAGGCGGCCGATCTCGGAGATCATCGTCTCCGGCTTGGCGGGCGGCGGGACGTAGTCCGGGTCCCGCTGGGCGGCGTCCTTGGACATCGCGACGCCTTCGGCCTGGAGGCGCGCGGTGACCTCCTCCAGCTTGGCGTTGTCCGCCTCGGTGCCGCCGCCCTTGTACTCGTCGAGAGCGATGTTCTCGAGGTAGGCGTACGACAGGAAGGCCACGCGCTGGCTGGCGAGCTGGCTGTCGGTCGGGCCCGGCTTCACCAGGAGGTGCATGCCGATGGAGCGCTCCAGCGACAGCGCGGACTTGGTCAGCGAGATCGCGTAGACCGTACGGCCGTAGCTGGTGACGTTGCCGGCGCCGAGGCTGAGTTCGTTGGCGAACTCCATCAGGGGGTGGGCGACGACGACGTAGCCCTCCTCCGTCTCCACGCCCTTGAGCTTGGAGGTGTAGGCGGCGGCACGCAGGTCGGCCAGCTTGGGTTCGGCATCGCGGAAGAGCTTGAGGCGGCGCTCCAGGCCGGGCTTGGCCGGCATGCTCTGCACGGCCTCGTCGAAGGCGTCGGCGGCCCGGTCGGTCGCGGCCCGCACCTTGGTGACGTCCGCGTCGTCCTGGCCCTTGCCGGTCAGCAGCGGCACCGCGCTGACGTCGCGCTCGTTGTAGAGGGCGTTGGCGTAGGTCAGGGACGCCTGCACCAGACGTGCGGTGTTCTCGGCGTCCTGGGCCTCGTTCCAGGTGTCGATCGAGCTCTTCACCTGGAAGCCGCCCATGACCAGGCCGACCAGCACGGGTATGAGCAGGATCGCGTTGAGCTTGGTGGTCACCCGCCAGTTCCGCGGGGACATGCGTCCCCCGCTCGACGCGGGCGCGGCCTTCGGCTCAGGACCGGGCACGGGGGCGGGCGCCGCTGTGCGCGGCGGCGGCGTGAAGTTGCCCCGGGCCGACGGCTCGGGACTGTTCTTGCTTCGCCTCACTCGACCAACAACCTCTCGGCGGTCGGCACCTTCGTCGTGCCGCAATGTCTCAGAGCCCGGCATGCCATCGACTACTGAGTACGTCTTTGACCCATGGGCAGTTCAGGCATTCCAGCATGCCGACCAGCGCTCTTCCAAACATGGAAAGGCGACGGTTCCGAGTGAGGTAAGCCCCAGATAAAACGGTCATAAAGAGCGAGCACCGCCAAATGACGGGGCCTCCATGCGCACAGCGGTACCGCGCGAACGCGTCGCGTGTCGGCCTCACCCGATTCCTCTGCCGAAACGTTATGAACACCGGGGCCGGCGGTGTCAAAGGACACAGCCGGCACCGGTACATCTACGACAACCGCAGTATGTCGCCTTCCGCGGGGCTCTACCTGAGTCGCGCCATGAGGGCGTGTTCGACCAGGGTGATCAGCGCACTCTTGGCGTCCGCGCGGTGGCGGGCGTCCGTGGTGATGATCGGGGCGTCCGGTCCGATCTGCAGCGCCTCGCGCACTTCCTCCGGCTGGTACGGCTGCTGTCCGTCGAAGCCGTTGAGGGCGACGACGAACGGCAGTCCGCTGTTCTCGAAGTAGTCGACCGCGGGGAAGCAGTCGGCGAGGCGGCGGGTGTCGACGAGGACGACGGCGCCGATGGCGCCGCGGACGAGGTCGTCCCACATGAACCAGAAGCGGTCCTGGCCGGGTGTACCGAAGAGGTACAGGATCAGGTCCTGGTCCAGGGTGATGCGGCCGAAGTCCATGGCCACCGTGGTGGTGGTCTTGTCCCCGGTGTGGGTGAGGTCGTCGATGCCTGCCGAAGCAGACGTCATGACGGCCTCCGTGCGCAGCGGGTTGATCTCCGAAACGGCCCCGACGAACGTGGTCTTGCCCACGCCGAAGCCACCCGCCACCACGATCTTCGCCGAGGTGGTGGAGCGGCTTTCGGAGACCGCCCCGCCGCTAGAGCTTGCGAAGTCCACTGAGCACCCTTTCGAGCAGTGTCACGTCCGGGGCGCCGGTCGTCTCGTCGCCGCCCGGCTGATGCACGGCGACGAGACCCGCCTCCGCCAAGTCGGCCACCAGGATCCGGGCGACACCCAGTGGCATGTTGAGCAGCGCCGATACCTCGGCGACCGACTTCACCTCACGGCACAGATGGCAGATGCGCTGGTGCTCGGGAAGGAGCCCCATGAGCGCTGCCGGATCGGCCGTCGTACTGATCAGAGCCTCGATGGCCAGTTGGTAGCGCGGCCTGGTCCGGCCGCCGGTCATCGCATACGGACGAACCAGCGGCTGGTCGCCCTCGTCCTCGTACGGCTCCGCGTACGGATCATGAGAGGCGGTGGGCGGGGTCATGAATCCTCCGGGCGGGACAGCAAGCGGTCAGTCAAGCCGTCTGAAGGGGCCGGTGGGGGGAATTGTGGCGGCCGGACGGTGATTTGGTGAGACGGGTGGTGCCGGGGCCGTTCAGTGGAGCAGACTTCCCTGTAGCTCGGCGCGCAGGTCCGGGGTGAGGACCGCCCCCGCGCGGTCGACCAGGAGCGCCATCTCGTAGCCGACGAGGCCGATGTCGCACTCGGGGTGCGCGAGCACCGCGAGGGACGAGCCGTCGGAGACGGACATGAGGAAGAGGAATCCCCGCTCCATCTCGACGACCGTCTGAGCGACGTTGCCGCCCTCGAAGATCCGCGAGGCGCCGGCCGTCAGGGAGGTCAGCCCCGAGGCGACGGCCGCGAGCTGGTCCGCGCGGTCGCGCGGGAAGCCCTCGGAAAGCGCCAGGAGGAGACCGTCGGCGGACACGACGACGGTGTGGGACACCCCAGGGGTGTTGTCCACGAAGTTGGTGATCAACCAGTTGAGGTTCTGTGCCGCCTGGCTCATCGGGCTCAACTAACGCTCCTGCTGGTGAGTGGGGTGCGGGAAGCTGCCGGTCTGTGAGGTCCCGGCCTGACGACCCTGTGCGATACCCCGACGGAGATTGGTCAGCCGGCCGCGCACGTCATCGGGGGCGCGCGAGACCTGAGGACCGCTCTGGTGGGACTGCTGCTGAGCTGTGCCCGGGACGAGGTTCGCCTTGGGCACCCGGCGCGGCAGGCCGGAGGTGGTGACGCCGCCCGCGGCCGGCTTGCGGACGCGTTCGGCCTGCTTGACGAGCTCGTCGTTGGGCGAGCTGCGCCAGGCGGCGTTGGACCGCTGCGGGCCGGTCGGGCCCTGCGGCTGCTGAGGGGACTGCTGGGGCTGCTGCAGGTGCTGTTGGTGCTGCTGTGGGGGCTGGTGGTGCTGGGGCGCCGCCGGAGCCGCGCCGCCCGCCTGTTCCTGGGCGCCGCCCTGGCCGCCCCGGAACCAGTTGGTCTCCAGCGTGTCGTACAACGGCGTACGGCCGTCGCCCGGGCCGGTCGCCGGCGGCAGGGCCCAGGCGTCGGACGCCTGGCGCTGCTCCTCGGGGCGCTGCTGCGGGGCCTGCGGGGCCTGCGGGGCCTGCGGGCGCGGGGCGCCGAAACCGCCGTCGGGCCGGCCGTTCGTCCCCGGGCGCTCGAACTGGCCCGTGGAGGACGGGTCACCGGCGTTGCCGCGGTCCGGCAGGGCGTACTGGCCGGTCGAGCCGTTGTCCTGGCCCGGAGCCTGGTACTGGCCGGCGGCACCGTTGTCGTAGCCCTGCACGGCGGGGAACTGACCCGTGGCGGACGGGTTCTGGGCGCCGGGACGGCCCTGCTGGCCGCCACCGAAGATGTCACCGCGGACGAACTGGCCCGTGGCGTGGGCGCCGTTCGGGCCCGGCTGGGCGTACTGGCCCGGGTTCTGGCCGTTCGCCGGACCGTGCGCGGGAGCCGGGGGGTTGTGCTGCTGCTCGTCGAACCGGGGGATCTCCGCCGTCGCGCCGGGACCCTGGTGGTCGTCGAAGCGAGGCATCGAGGCGGTGCGGGAGACGTCCGGCTCCTCGTGGCCGCGCGGGGCGTCCATCGAGGCGCGCGGCACCGGCGGCTGGGCGTTCTCGTCGCTCCAGCTGGGCACGCGCTGCTGCTGGTCACCGCCGGGCAGTTCCGGACGGGCACCGCCGCGCGGCGGGAGCTGGGGACGACGGCCGCGCTCGGCGGGGGCGTTGCCCCGTTGCGGGGGCACCTGGCCCCGGGCGCCGCCGAAGGCGTCCTGGCCCTGGTTACCGCCCTGGCCCGAGGCCTGCGGGGCACCGGGACCCTGGGCGCCGAAGGCACCCGCGCCGGCCGGCGCGGGACGTCCCTGCGGCGGGGCGGAGGGAGCGCCCTGGTCGAACAGCGAGGGCGTCTGGTTGCCCGGACCCTGCGGTCCCCGGGCACCGGGCCGGCCTCCGCCGTCCCGCCCCGGCAGCGCGGCCCGCGGGCCCTGTCCGGATCCGAGGCGGCCGCCGGGCGCACCGGCGCCGAGGGCACCGCCGCCGGACTGACCGGCTCCGGCGGAGCGCCGGGCCGCGGCGGCACCGGCGGCGGCCTGCGCGGCGGCCGGACCGCCGGCGCCGGGCTGACCGGGCTTGCCCTGAGGCTTCTTGCCGCCCTGGGCGACGTCGACGGGCAGCATGACCAGCGCGGTCGTACCACCGGAGTCGGACGGGCGGAGCTGGATGCGGATGCCGTGGCGCTGGGACAGCCGGCCGACCACGAACAGACCCATGCGGCGGGAGACGGAGACGTCCACGGTGGGCGGCGAGGCGAGCCGCTCGTTGATCGCCGCGAGGTCCTCGGGGGAGAGGCCGATACCGGTGTCGTGGATCTCGATCAGCACCCGGCCGTCGGGCAGGGCGTGACCGGTGACCTTGACCTTGGTCTGCGGGGAGGAGAACGAGGTCGCGTTCTCCAGCAGCTCGGCGAGCAGGTGCACGAGGTCGTTGACGACCCGGCCGGCCACTTCGGTGCTCGGCACCGCGGCCAGCTCGATGCGCTCGTACTGCTCCACCTCGGACGCGGCGGCACGGAGCACGTCGACCAGCGGGACCGGACGGGTCCACCGGCGGCCGGGCTCCTCACCCGCGAGGACGAGGAGGTTCTCACCGTTACGGCGCATACGCGTGGCGAGGTGGTCCAGCTTGAACAGCGAGGACAGCTGGTCCGGGTCGGCCTCGCGGGACTCCAGCTCGGAGATCAGCGACAGCTGACGCTGGATGAGACCCTGCGACCGGCGCGAGAGGTTGGTGAACATCGCGTTGACGTTGCCCCGCAGCAGGGCCTGCTCGGCGGCGAGGCGGACCGCCTCGCGGTGCACGTCGTCGAACGCCGCGGCCACACGGCCGATCTCGTCCCGGGAGTGCACACCGACCGACTCCACGGACGTGTCGACGTCCTGCGGGTCGGACTCGGAGAGCTGCTTGACCAGGTCGGGCAGGCGTTCCTGGGCGACCCGGGTGGCGGTGTCCTCCAGGCGGCGCAGCGAGCGGATCATGGAGCGGGCCACGACGAAGGCGCCGACCAGGGACACACCGAGCACGATGAGGATCAGGGCACCGGAGACGATCGCGTCGCGCTCGGTGGCGCTGCGCAGCTCACGGGCCTTCTGCTCCATGTCCTCGAGCAGCTGGTGCTCGATGTTCTTCATCTGCTGGATCTTGGTGGAGCTGTCGTCCAGCCAGTCACGGTAGGAGCGCGCGCCGACCGACGCGAGGCCGTACTGCGAGGCCAGCGCGCGGCCTGCGTACTCGTCGGTCGACTTGATCGTGGGGTTGCCCTCTTCGATGGGCAGCAGCAGCTCGGCGGCCAGTTCCTCGCCGTAGATGCTCTTGAAGCTGCGGAGCTCGGACTTCTGGCTCGTCAGGGCCGATTCCGCGTACAGCCGGTCGTTCTCGTTCAGCTTGCCCTTGGTGGTGTTGCTGGCGGGCAGCGCCGCGGCGAGGACGGCGCGCTGGACCGACGCGTACTCCTTGGCGGAGGAGAAGGACGCCAGGGCACGCGTGCGCTGGATCATGTCGGGGTTGCTGGTCGCCTCCGCCATGTCCTGCGAGAGGTCGATCAGGTTCTCGATCAGGCGGTGGTAGCCCTCGACGGTCTGGGTCGAGTTGTTCTCCGTCTTGAAGGCCGTGTTGCGGATCTTCTCGAGCTCGCCGAGGTCACCGGCGATCTGCACCAGGTTGTCGCGGACGCCCTTGAGGTTGCCGTCCTTGCTCGCGGCGTCGATCTCCTCGGAGCTGTCGAGGAAGTTCGACTTGGCGCGGTCGGTCTTCTCCCGGTAGCCCTTGACCGAGAAGTCCGTGCCCTTGCCGCCGTGCGCGAGCGGACCGGCCGACTGGTCGCGCTCCTCCTGGAGCGCGTGCGCCAGTTCGGTGGCCTGCTTGGTCATGTCCGTCAGCAGCTTCATGTTGTCGAGCTGCTGGATGTCGTCCATCGACTGCTGGATACGCAGCGCGCCGAGCGAGGTGGCCGCGACCACCGGCAGCGCGAGCAGCGACACCAGACGGGTCGAGATGCGCCAGTTGCGCAGGGCTATTCGCGAACCCGGGCCGGTCGACTCGGCGGGGGCGGCCGGCGGAGTCGGCGGTGCGGGCGGCGCGCCCGCGCCGGGGCGCTCGCCGCCGTTGCCGGGCGTGGTCGAACCCTGGCTCTGGGCGTGCTGGGGCGAGGAGCTGACGGCCTTGGGGCCAGTCCCGCCCTGCGGCTCCGGCTCCGCCGAAGCGCTGCCATCCCTCTTGAAACGTCCCTGCACTAGCGTCGCAACCTCTGAACCAGGCGCCCCTCCGCGTGAACGGCGAGGCACGGTGTCGGCGTCATAGGGGCGCCCTGAATACGCCCCCGTGGTGGTCGTGATGATCCGGCGCCGGTCCCCCATCTCGCCGCCACTCGGCGCGTGGTCGCGCCCCCTGTGCGCCGGCTCGATCCCTGCGGCGGTCCGTGAGATTCCAGCACAGTGCAGGATCTCCAACAAGGCCCGTGGGCTTACCCGTGACATACGTGACACCCGGTGAGTGACGGATCACCGGGGGTAGAAAAGGATCTTGTCCATATCGGGCGAAACGGCGCGGATCGGCGGGGCGGTGCGGGTGTCCCAGTCGGCATGATCAGGAGCGGAATGGTCGCTTCAGGGGGTCAATGTCCGATTCCGGTCAGCCCGGGACGGGTCCGCATTGCCTGAATTGTTCCTCACTTCGTGAGGAAACTCACATCGAGATCACGGGATCCGCACCCGGGTCGCCGGGAATTCAATGTTTAGCCTGACGCTTTACAGGGATGGCAGAACTGACAACCCGCACCCGCGCGAGATCCTCCGGACCCCGCCGGGCGCCCGTGCACAGGACAGGGTCAAGTAAACAGTGAAGACGACGACGATGTTCCACAAGATCGCCAACCCGCGGCGCACGACGCTGGCGCACCTCGGCGGTGCCGACGAACTGCAGACGCCGGAACAGCGGGAGCATTCCGTCGAACTCCCCACCCAGACTGCCAACCCCAAGCGCACCGTCCTCATGGAGATCCCGGTCGCGGCCGACGCCGCGCACTGACACCGGTCCATACGCGCGACGGCCGCGAAACGCTCAACGCGCACCGCGCGACCACGAGGGGCGCCCCACCACGGACGGTGGGGCGCCCCTCGTCGGTGCGTCGGGCCGGGACCCCTGCGCGTTAGCCTGGAGCGTCAGACTCCAGCCGCTTCAGTCAAGGGGACCAGCATCCCGTGCGCATCGCCAGATTCTCCATCGACGGGAACGTCGCCTTCGGCGCGGTCGAGGGCGAGAAGCAGGACGAGCTCGTCCTGGACATCATCAAGGGCATCCCGTTCGCGGACTTCGAGCTCTCCGGCACCAAGGTCCCGGTGAGCAAGGTCAGGCTGCTGCCCCCGGTGCTCCCGAACAAGGTGGTGGCCTTCGGCCGCAACTACGCCGAGCACGCGAAGGAGATGGGCAACGAGGTGCCCGACGCCCCCTTCGCCTTCTTCAAGCCCGCCACCTCGGTCATCGGCCCCGGCGACGAGATCCAGTACCCCTCCTTCTCCCAGGACGTGCACCACGAGGCCGAGCTCGCCGTGGTCATCGGCCGGCTGTGCCGCGAGGTCCCGCGCGAGCGCGTCAAGGACGTGATCTTCGGCTACACCTGCGCCAACGACATCACCGCGCGCGACGTCCAGAAGCGTGAGAAGCAGTGGGCCCGGGCCAAGGGCTTCGACACCTCCTGCCCGCTCGGCCCCTGGGTGGAGACCGAACTGGACCCGAACGACCTGACGATCCAGCTCACGGTCAACGGCGGCCAGCGCCAGCTCGGCCGCACCAGCGAGATGATCCACTCCATCGAGGACCTGATCGTCAACATCTCCGAGGCCATGACGCTGCTCCCGGGCGACGTCATCCTCACGGGCACCCCGGCTGGGGTCGGCCCCCTGCACGTCGGCGACGAGGTCGCCGTCACCATCGAAGGCATCGGCACTCTCACCAACAAGGTTGTCAAGCGTGGCTAGCGCATCCGGCTCCTCCGTACGCGTCCGTTTCTGCCCGTCGCCCACCGGTAACCCCCACGTGGGCCTGGTCCGCACCGCCCTGTTCAACTGGGCGTTCGCCAAGCACCACGGCGGCACCCTGGTCTTCCGCATCGAGGACACCGACGCGGCCCGCGACTCCGAGGAGTCCTACAACCAGCTGCTCGACTCCATGCGCTGGCTGGGCTTCGACTGGGACGAGGGCCCCGAGGTCGGCGGCCCGCATGCGCCGTACCGCCAGTCGCAGCGGATGGACATCTACCAGGACGTCGCGGCCAAGCTCCTCGACGCCGGCCACGCCTACCACTGCTACTGCTCCCAGGAGGAGCTGGACACCCGCCGCGAGGCCGCCCGCGCCGCCGGCAAGCCGTCCGGCTATGACGGCCACTGCCGCGAGCTCGCGCCCGCGCAGGTCGAGGAGTACAAGGCGCAGGGCCGCGAGCCGATCGTCCGCTTCCGGATGCCCGACGAGCCGATCACCTTCACCGACCTGGTCCGCGGCGAGATCACCTACCAGCCGGAGAACGTCCCGGACTACGGCATCGTGCGCGCCAACGGCGCCCCGCTGTACACCCTGGTCAACCCGGTCGACGACGCCCTGATGGAGATCACCCACGTCCTGCGCGGCGAGGACCTGCTCTCCTCCACCCCGCGCCAGATCGCCCTGTACCGGGCGCTGATCGAGCTGGGCGTCGCCAAGGAGATCCCCGCCTTCGGCCACCTCCCGTACGTGATGGGCGAGGGCAACAAGAAGCTCTCCAAGCGCGACCCGCAGTCCTCGCTCAACCTCTACCGCGAGCGCGGCTTCCTGCCCGAGGGCCTGCTCAACTACCTCTCGCTGCTGGGCTGGTCGCTCTCCGCCGACCAGGACGTCTTCTCGGTCGAGGAGATGGTCGCGGCCTTCGACGTCAGCGACGTCAACCCCAACCCGGCGCGCTTCGACCTGAAGAAGTGCGAGGCGATCAACGCCGACCACATCCGCATGCTCGACGTGAAGGACTTCACCGAGCGCTGCGCCCCGTGGCTGAAGGCCCCGTTCGCGCCCTGGGCGCCCGAGGCCTTCGACGAGGCCAAGTGGCAGGCGATCGCCCCGCACGCGCAGACGCGCCTCAAGGTCCTCTCCGAGATCACGGACAACGTCGACTTCCTGTTCCTGTCCGAGCCGGTCTCCGACGAGGCGTCCTGGAACAAGGCGATGAAGGAGGGCTCCGACGCCCTGCTGCGCACCGCGCGGGAGAAGCTGGAGGCCGCCGACTGGACCTCCGCCGAGTCGCTGAAGGAGGCCGTCCTGGCCGCCGGTGAGGCCCACGGCCTCAAGCTCGGCAAGGCCCAGGCCCCGGTCCGCGTCGCGGTCACCGGCCGCACCGTCGGCCTGCCTCTCTTCGAGTCCCTCGAGGTCCTGGGCAAGGAGACGACGCTGGCCCGCATCGACGCGGCCCTGGTGAAGCTCGCCGGCTGAGGGCCGTCCGCCGCCGAGGGGCGGCGCCCGGATGCGTACGGGCGCCGCCCCTCGCCGTTGCCGGGTACCGTCGGTGCCATGGACATCGTCGGTGCCATGGACATCCGAGCGGTCGTCTGGGACGTCGACGACACGCTGTTCGACTACACCTCCGCGGACCGGGAGGGCATGCGCGCCCATCTGGTGACCGAGGGGCTGCTCGCGGGACACGGGTCCGTGGAGGAGGCGCTGGCGCGCTGGCGTGAGATCACCGATCAGCAGTGGGCGCGGTTCGCCGCCGGCGAGGTGGACTTCGAGACCCAGCGGCGCGACCGCACCCGGGCGTTCCTGGGGCGCGAGCTGACCGACGCCGAGGCGGACGCCTGGTTCGACCGCTACCTGGTCCACTACGAGTCCGCCTGGAGCCTCTTCCCGGACGTGCTGCCCGTGCTGGACGCCCTCGCGGAGAGCCACCGGCACGCCGTGCTCTCCAACTCCAGCCTGCACGTGCAGGACCGCAAGCTGCGCGTGCTCGGGGTGCACGACCGCTTCGAGGCCGTCCTGTGCGCCGCCGAGCTGGGCGTCTCCAAGCCGGAGCCCGCCGCCTTCCTGGCCGCCTGCGAGGCGCTCGCGCTGCCCCCGCGGCACGTCGCGTACGTCGGGGACCACCCGGAGATCGACGGCCGGGGTGCCGCCGAGGCCGGGCTGCTGTCGGTGTGGATCGACCGCGCCGACGCCCACGCGACGGTGGAACCGCCCGTGGGTCCGCGGCGGATCGCCTCCCTCTCCGAACTCCCGTCGCTGCTGCGCGCCGATACTCGTTTTGGAGCCCCGTCCACCTTCAGGTAATGTTCTTCCTGCGCCGCGGGGAGCGGGCCGGAAGGCCGGAGCCCCGAAGCGCAGAACTAGAACAAGATCCCCTCAGGGGCTTGCGTTCCAGTGGCCTATGGTGTAATTGGCAGCACGACTGATTCTGGTTCAGTTAGTCTTGGTTCGAGTCCAGGTAGGCCAGCTCGCAGAGCTCATCTGCACCCGCGGATCTCATCCGCAAGCCCCCGTTGTGTAGCGGCCTAGCACGCTGCCCTCTCAAGGCAGTAGCGCCGGTTCGAATCCGGTCGGGGGTACAGATCCTTCCCGCGAGGACAGTCAGGGTAGCTCCCGCTGACCTCGACGCAGGATCGCTAGGGCCCCCGTTGTGTAGCGGCCTAGCACGCCGCCCTCTCAAGGCGGTAGCGCCGGTTCGAATCCGGTCGGGGGTACTGACTGGTCTAAACCATCATTGGTCTATGGTGTAATTGGCAGCACGACTGATTCTGGTTCAGTTAGTCTTGGTTCGAGTCCAGGTAGACCAGCAGGATCTGCGGAAACGCATGATCCACGCCCCCGTTGTGTAGCGGCCTAGCACGCCGCCCTCTCAAGGCGGTAGCGCCGGTTCGAATCCGGTCGGGGGTACACCGGCGAAAGCCCTCCACCTCGGTGGGGGGCTTTCGTGCTGTCGGTCACTCGATGCCGTACCGCCGGGCCGACTCCTCCTCCTGCGCCAGCCGGTGCAGGGCGCTCAGCACCGGCTCGAACAGCACTGCCGAGGCCACGGCCACCTCCACCTGTTCCTTGAGCGTGTCGTACGTCTCCATGAAGTCGAGCTGCCGGGACGCCACCTGGTGCATCTGCCGCGCGTACGGCTCCATCAGTTCCGCGTCCCACGGGTAACCGAGCCGCCGCAGGGTGGCCACCGCCACCACCAGCGAGCGGTGCACGGGGGAGAGGGAGGCCATCTCCCGCGAGGTCTCCCAGCCCAGCGACTCCAGCAGACGGTCCACCTCGGCGCGGGCCGCCACCACGTCCGGGTCCTCCTCGTCCGGCTCCGGGTCCTGCGGCAGCGCCCACAGCGCCGCTCCCAGCCGGATCGTGCGGCCGAGGGATTCGTCGTCGACGTGGCTCAGCACCTCGCGGGCCTTGGCGACCGGGACACCTCCCACCTGGATCAGGGCGCGCACCAGCCGCAGCCGGCGCAGGTGCTCCTCGTCGTACTCCGCCGTGGTCGCGTTGACGCGGCGGCCGGACGGCAGCAGTCCTTCCCGCAGGTAGTACTTGATCGTCGCGGTGGACACACCGCTGCGTTCGCTCAGTTCAGCCAGCCGCACCTCTTGCGCCTTTCTTGGGATAGCGAGACTATCCAAGTGCTCCCCTGGGAGCACGTCCAGCCCACCCTACGGATGCGGGAGTACGTCATGGGGCGCAGGTTCGCCGTTGCCGAGCGCACGACCGCGGGGGCCGAGGGGGACGTCGTCGTCCTGCTGATCGGCATGCGGATCAACCACTTCTGGGCGGTGCACCACTGGCTGCCCGTACTCCTCTCCATGCCGCGCATGCTGCGCGAGCTCGGCAGCAGCCCGGGCAGCGGGCTGCTGAAGTACCTCCTGCTCACGGCCTCGCCGCGGACGTACTACGTCGTCCAGTACTGGGAGTCCAAGGAGAAGCTCTACGCCTACGCGCACGCCCCGGGCACGGTCCACCACAGCGCGTGGGCGTTCATCAACCGCAAGGAGCGGGCGGGGAAGGTGCGCGGGCACGTCGGGCTGTGGCACGAGACGTACGTGGTGCCGCAGGGCAACTACGAGTCGATCTACGCCGACATGCCGGCGTTCGGACTCGCCGCCGCGCACGGGCAGGTGCCGCTGGAGAAGCGCGGCCGGCGCGCCAAGGACCGGTTCGCCTACCGGCCCGAGAAGCCGGCGACGGCGGAACGGCCGGAAAGGACGGCGCCGTCGGTGACGGCCGACGGCGCGTGAGACGGGGGAGGGTCCGCCGCGGCGTTGAGGCGGACCCGTTCCCGGAGGACGTGATGGACGGGGGGAGCGTCAGGAGCGCCGCAGCGCCTCGGAGAGGCGGCCGGCGGCGTCGATGACGGCCTGGGCGTGCATCCGGCCCGGGTGGCGCGTCAGGCGCTCGATGGGGCCGGAGACCGACACGGCGGCCACCACGCGGTTCGACGGACCGCGCACCGGCGCCGAGACGGACGCCACGCCCGGCTCGCGCTCGCCGATCGACTGGGCCCAGCCGCGGCGCCGTACGCCGGAGAGGGCCGTGGCCGTGAACCGGGCGCCCTGCAGGCCGCGGTGCAGCCGCTCGGGCTCCTCCCAGGCCATGAGGATCTGCGCCGACGAACCGGCCTTCATCGTGAGCGTGGAACCCACCGGGACCGTGTCCCGCAGTCCGGACAGGCGCTCCGCCGCGGCGACGCAGATGCGCATGTCGCCCTGCCGGCGGTAGAGCTGGGCGCTCTCGCCCGTCACGTCGCGCAGGTGGGTCAGCACCGGGCCGGCCGTCGCCAGCAGCCGGTCCTCGCCCGCGGCCGCGGCCAGTTCGGCGAGCCGTGGGCCGAGAATGAAACGCCCCTGCATGTCACGCGCCACCATGCGGTGGTGCTCCAGCGCCACGGCCAGGCGGTGGGCCGTGGGTCGTGCCAGTCCGGTGGCACCGACCAGTCCCGCGAGGGTGGCCGGGCCGGACTCCAGAGCGCTCAGGACGAGTGCTGCCTTGTCCAGAACGCCGACGCCGCTACTGTTGTCCATGCAACGATACTTGCGTCTCACTCTGTGAAACGCAAGTTCAATTTTCCGTGGAACCCGCCACTCTTGAAGCACGAAGCAACGCGGCCCGTGGACCACCGGGCCTGACGGCGGACGCCCGGTGACAGGGGCGCGGGCGCCGTCTCACAGATCTCTAGTTGGGCCGGAGAGCTGCATGCCGGCCGGAGGGAAAGCGATGGGTAGGACACTCGCGGAGAAGGTCTGGGACGACCACGTCGTCCGGCGCGCCGAGGGCGAGCCCGACCTCCTCTTCATCGATCTGCACCTGCTGCACGAGGTGACCAGCCCCCAGGCCTTCGACGGCCTCCGTAAGAACGGCCGCCAGGTGCGCCGTCTCGACCTCACCATCGCGACCGAGGACCACAACACCCCCACCCTCGACATCGACAAGCCCATCGCCGACCCGGTCTCCCGGGTCCAGCTGGAGACGCTGCGCAAGAACTGCGCGGAGTTCGGCGTCCGGCTGCACCCGCTGGGCGACGTCGAGCAGGGCGTCGTGCACGTCGTCGGCCCGCAGCTGGGTCTGACCCAGCCCGGCATGACCGTGGTCTGCGGCGACTCGCACACCTCCACGCACGGCGCCTTCGGCGGACTGGCCTTCGGCATCGGAACCTCCCAGGTCGAGCACGTCCTGGCCACCCAGACGCTGCCGATGGCCCGCCCCAAGACCATGGCGATCACGGTCAACGGCGAGCTGCCCGAGGGCGTCACGGCCAAGGACCTGATCCTCGCGATCATCGCGAAGATCGGCACCGGCGGCGGCCAGGGCTACGTCCTGGAGTACCGCGGCGAGGCCGTCGAGAAGCTCTCGATGGAGGCCCGCATGACCATCTGCAACATGTCGATCGAGGCCGGCGCCCGCGCGGGCATGATCGCTCCCGACGAGACGACGTTCGCCTACCTCGAGGGCCGCCCGCACGCCCCCAAGGGCGAGGACTGGGACGCCGCCGTCGCCTACTGGAAGACGCTGAGGTCCGACGACGACGCCGAGTTCGACGCCGAGGTCGTCATCGAGGCCTCCGAACTGTCGCCGTTCGTCACCTGGGGCACCAACCCCGGCCAGGGCGCCCCGCTTTCCGCGTCGGTCCCCGACCCCGCCTCGTACGAGGACGCCTCGGAGCGGTTCGCCGCCGAAAAGGCGCTGGAGTACATGGGGTTGGAGGCCGGCCAGACGCTGCGCTCCATCAGCGTGGACACCGTCTTCGTAGGTTCCTGCACCAACGGCCGCATCGAGGACCTGCGCGCCGCCGCGGACGTCATCAAGGGCCGCAAAGTCGCCGACGGTGTACGGATGCTGGTCGTCCCCGGCTCCGCGCGGGTCGGTCTGCAGGCCGTCTCCGAAGGCCTGGACGTGGTCTTCAAGGAGGCCGGCGCCGAGTGGCGGCACGCGGGCTGCTCGATGTGCCTGGGCATGAACCCCGACCAGCTCGCCCCCGGTGAGCGCTCCGCCTCCACCTCCAACCGCAACTTCGAGGGGCGGCAGGGCAAGGGCGGCCGTACGCACCTGGTGTCCCCGCAGGTCGCCGCCGCCACCGCGGTGCTCGGGCACCTGGCCTCCCCGGCCGACCTCGCCGCCGCCGACGACCGCACGCCCGCTGGAGTCTGATCAGTCATGGAAGCATTCACCACCCACACCGGCCGGGCCGTCCCGCTGCGCCGCAGCAACGTCGACACCGACCAGATCATTCCGGCCCACTGGCTCAAGAAGGTGACCCGGGACGGCTTCGAGGACGGGCTGTTCGAGGCCTGGCGCAAGGACCCGGAGTTCGTCCTCAACCGCCCCGAGCGCGCGGGCGCCACGGTGCTGGTCGCCGGGCCCGACTTCGGCACCGGCTCGTCCCGCGAGCACGCCGTCTGGGCGCTGCAGAACTACGGCTTCAAGGCCGTGATCTCCTCCCGCTTCGCCGACATCTTCCGCGGCAACTCGCTGAAGAACGGCCTGCTGACGGTGGTCCTCGACCAGAAGACCGTGGACGCGCTGTGGGAGCTCACCGAGTCCGACCCGGCCACGGAGATCACCGTCGACCTCGAGGCGCGTGAGGTGCGCGCCGAGGGCGTCACCGCCCCCTTCGAGCTGGACGAGAACTCCCGCTGGCGGCTGCTGAACGGGCTCGACGACATCTCCATCACGCTGCGGAACGAGGCGGACATCGCCGCGTACGAGGCGAAGCGCCCGTCGTTCAAGCCGCGGACGCTCACCGCCTGACCCCGTGCGCGGCCGAAGTCCTCGCCTTCACGTCGACTTTCGGCCACCGGATCACCCCTCCCGTACCCCCGATCGGACCGATCGGGGGTACGGCCGTCTCCGCACCCGTTCGGCTCCGCGCGTCCTCTTGAGTGCCGTCAACTTGCCAAGTTAAGAAGGTTGTTGCCCGGGTACACGTGTCACGCGCCCGTGCATCCCGGGTGTGTACGGAAAGCCGTCCGGCGTGGCAGTTGCCCCCTGCGCAGGCGACAACTCGCCCCAGATGGCACAATCTGTGCATGGAACACGACGGCCAACTCCAGCTCTATACGGCGGTCGCGGTCCAGCTCAAGGAAGCGCACTCGAGGGTGCGCGCACTGCAAGTCCCGGAGGGCGTACGGATGGCGCTGACCCGGAAGCTGCTGGTCATTACGGCCGCGGCCAAACACGATCTCGCCGATGCGGCAAGGCGTCTGGAGCGGTTCACGGCGGACCTCGACGAGGGTCGAATCCCCGAAGAGGAACGCTGAACCAGCCGGGACAACCGAGTCCGTTGCGGCACAAGGGTGATTAGCCCGTTTCGTGTTTGATTTGCGGTATATATCTGCCTAACGTGCGAAAAAGCTTGAACACATACGTTCTGGCGATGTCTCCGAAGGGGAAGACGTGAACAAGGCGCAGCTCGTAGAAGCGATTGCCGACAAGGTGGGCGGCCGCCAGCAGGCCGCCGACGCCGTCGACCACGTACTGGACGCCATCGTCCGCGCGGTCGTCTCGGGGGAGCGGGTCTCGGTCACCGGCTTCGGTTCGTTCGAGAAGGTCGACCGTCCGGCCCGCTACGCCCGCAACCCCCAGACGGGCGAGCGGGTTCGGGTCAAGAAGACCTCCGTCCCCCGCTTCCGCGCGGGCCAGGGCTTCAAGGACCTGGTCAGCGGCTCGAAGAAGCTGCCGCGCGGCGGTGAGGTCTCCGTCAAGAAGGCGCCCAAGGGCAGCCTGACCGGCGGCGCTTCGGCGACGGTGAAGAAGGCCGCCGCGAAGAAGACCACGGCCAAGAAGGCCGCCACCGCGAAGAAGACCGCCGCGAAGAAGACCACCACCAAGACGGCCGCCGCCAAGACCACGGCGAAGAAGGCCCCCGCCAAGACGACGGCGACGGCCAAGACCGCCACGGCGAAGAAGACCACGGCGAAGAGCGCCCCGGCGAAGAAGGCGACGGCCAAGAAGGCCCCCGCCAAGAAGTCGACCGCGCGCAAGACCACCGCCAAGAAGACCACGGCCCGCAAGAAGTAGCGGGCGTCTCGTCCCCTTCGAGCCGAGCGGTACTCACGTGTCGGGCCGGACTCCTCCGGGAGCCCGGCCCGCGGTGTGTCCGGGGCCGCCCCGTGAGTCTCAGAACGTCTGCAGTGTCACCAGCGTGATCCGGCGGGACTCGCCCTCGCCCTCCGTCTCCAGCCGCACCCGCTGCCCCGGACGCAGCAGCCTCAGCCCGCCCGCGTCGAACGCGGCGGCGTCGAACGGCACCGGGGTGCCGTCGTCCAGGAGCACCTGACCGCTGCGGCTGTCGGGGTCGTAGGTGTACGTGGTGGCCTGCATGCCGGAAGCCTACTGCTGCCCGGCGGGCAACCGCGCGGCGACCGCGGCCGTGTGAGGACCGACGCCCAGCGCCAGCGCGGCCCGCAGATCGGCGCCGGTGTCCACGTCCTGCCGTACGGAATTGACGGCGTCGAGGGTGAGTTCCACCGCGCCGGACGCCCGGTGACGGGCACGGGAATCCGTACCGAAGAACGGACGCAATTCACGGCCCCGGCTCGCGGCGAGCAACGTGGTACCGCGTTCCGCGGAATCCGGGAGAAAGGAACGGGGGAATTCCGCCGCCGCGTCCAGGACCCGGGCCAGTTCGGCCGGGCGCAGCGCCGGCAGGTCGGCGTTCAGGGCCGCCACCGAGCCGGCCCGGTGGGCGGCGCCCACCGCCGCCGCGGCATGGGCCAGCGCCTCGTTGAGCCCGGCGCGCGGCTGGTCGGGGACCGTCCCGGCGCCCAGCGCGGCCAGCTCACGGGCGGCCAAGGCGTCGTTGGTGACGACCACCACATCCCGTACGGCGGCGCACTCCAGCGCGGCCGCCACCGTGTCCTGCGCGAAGGCGAGCGCCAGTCCCGGACGCAGACCGTCGTCCGCGGTGTCCGCCAGCCTGCTCTTGGCCTGCGGCAGGGGCTTCAGGGGTACCACCAAGGTCCACTGCACGAGTGTTGCGTCCCTCTCTTGTCACGGCCATTGTCACCCGGGGCGGCCGGGGGCCGGGGGACCGGGCGTACGGTGTTCTCGACAGACCGGCGGCCCGGGGCGACACTTGTGCGGCCCGCCGGGCCTGAGGGGGCCGGGACCTGGGCCTGACGTCCGTAAGAGGAAGGTGTACTCGTGCCGCGCCGCAGAATCGGCTTCTGGTACCGCTTCGCCGCGGTGATCTGCAAACCGCCGCTGGTGGTACTGCTCAAGCGGGACTGGCGCGGAATGGAGAACATTCCGGCCGAGGGTGGATTTATCACCGCGGTGAACCACAATTCACACATCGATCCTCTGGCCTACGCGCACTTCCAGTACAACACCGGCCGTGTTCCGCGATTCCTCGCGAAGAGTGGCCTTTTCAGCAAGGGATTCGTCGGCGCCGCGATGCGCGGCACCGGGCAGATCCCCGTGTACCGCGAGAGCACGGACGCGCTGAGCGCCTTCCGGGCCGCGATCGACGCCGTGGAGCGCGGCGAGTGCGTCGCCTTCTACCCCGAGGGCACCCTCACCCGGGACCCGGACGGCTGGCCGATGACCGGCAAGACCGGTGCCGCGCGCGTGGCGCTGCAGACCAAGTGCCCGGTGATCCCCGTCGCCCAGTGGGGCGCCAACGAACTGCTGCCGCCGTACGCCAAGAAGCCGCGCCTGTTCCCGCGCAAGACCAGCAAGGTGCTGGCCGGCCCGCCGGTGGACCTCGAGCGCTTCTACGACCGGGAGATGACCCCGGAACTCCTCAAGGAGGCGACCGGCGTGATCATGGCCGCCGTCACCCGCCAGCTGGAGCACCTCCGCGGCGAGAAGGCCCCCGAGACGCCCTACGACCCGCGCGAGGAACGGCTGGAGCAGCGGCGCAGGACGCACCGGCAGCAGCGGCAGGACCGCACGCCCCGGCAGGACCGCACCCGGGACGACCGGGCCGTCGTACGTGAGGAAGGGCTGGGCACGTGAGCAAGCCGGTCAAGGCGGCCGTCTTCGGCACCGGATCGTGGGGGACGGCCTTCGGCATGGTCCTCGCCGACGCGGGCTGCGACGTCGTGCTGTGGGGGCGGCGCCCCGAACTCGCCGAGGCGGTCAACTCCACCCGCACCAACCCCGACTACCTGCCCGGGGTCGAACTCCCCGAGAACCTGCGGGCCACCTCGGACGCCGCCGAGGCCGCGCGCGGCGCCGACTTCACCGTCCTCGCGGTGCCGTCGCAGACGCTGCGCGGCAACCTCGCCCAGTGGACCGATCTGCTCGCGCCCCGCACGGTGCTGGTGTCCCTGATGAAGGGCGTCGAACTCGGCTCCGCGATGCGGATGAGCGAGGTGATCGACGACGTCGCCAAGGTCGGCCGTGAGCGGATCGCCGTGGTCACCGGACCCAACCTGGCCCGGGAGATCGCCGCCCGGATGCCGGCCGCCGCCGTGGTCGCCTGCACCGACGAAGAGGTCGCCCGGCGGCTCCAGACCGCCTGCCACACCCCGTACTTCCGGCCGTACACCAACACCGACGTCATCGGCTGCGAGCTGGGCGGTGCGGTGAAGAACGTGATCGGTCTGGCCGTCGGCATCGCGGACGGCATGGGGCTCGGCGACAACACCAAGGGCTCGCTCATCACCCGCGGCCTCGCCGAGACCACCCGGCTCGGCGTCGCGCTCGGCGCGGACCCGCTGACCTTCTCCGGACTCGCGGGCCTGGGCGACCTGGTGGCCACCTGCTCCTCGCCGCTGTCCCGCAACCACACCTTCGGCACCAACCTCGGCAAGGGGCTGACCCTGCAGGAGACCATCGCGGTCACCAAGCAGACCGCCGAGGGCGTCAAGTCCTGCGAGTCGGTGCTGGACCTGGCCCGCCGGCACGACGTGGACATGCCGCTCACCGAGACGGTCGTCGGGATCGTGCACGAGGGCAAGCCCCCGCAGGTGGCTCTCAAGGAGCTGATGTCGCGCAGCGCGAAGCCCGAACGACGCTGAGCGACGGCCGGGCGGCGGCCGGGCGGCGACTGGGCAGTGGCCCCCTCCGTTCGGCCCACGTACGGCGTTGCGGGCGCTGTGTCCCGGCCCTGCCAACGGGTACGCTCGTCGCGATATGAGCACCGAGAACCTCCCCCAGAGCCCCGACTCGCCGTCGCGCAAGCCGCGTGTGGCCGTCGTGTTCGGCGGGCGCAGCTCCGAGCACGGGATCTCCGTGGTCACCGCCGGCGCCGTCCTCAAGGCCATCGACCGGACCAAGTACGACGTCCTGCCGATCGGCATCACCCAGGACGGCCGGTGGGCGCTCACCGCCGACGAACCGGACCGCATGGCGATCACCGAGCGCCGCACGCCCAGCGTCGACCAGCTGGCCGAGTCCGCGGAGGGCGCGGTGGTGCTCCCCGTCGACCCCGCCGACCGGGAAGTCGTGTACAGCGAACCGGGATCGGTGCCCAAGGCACTCGGTGAGGTCGACGTGGTCTTCCCCGTGCTGCACGGCCCCTACGGGGAGGACGGCACCCTGCAGGGTCTGCTCGAACTCTCCGGCATCCCCTACGTGGGCTCCGGTGTGCTCTCCTCGGCCGTCGGCCAGGACAAGGAGTACATGAAGCGGGTGTTCACCTCCTTCGGGCTGAAGGTCGGCCCGTACCTGGTGATCCGGCCGCGCGAGTGGGCGCAGGACGAGCCGGCGGCCCGCAGGCGGATCGTCGAGTTCGCCGGTGAGCACGGCTGGCCGCTGTTCGTGAAGCCGGCCCGCGCCGGTTCGTCCATCGGCATCACCAAGGTCGAGGACCTCGGCGGCCTGGACGACGCCGTCGCCGAGGCCCAGCGGCACGACCCGAAGATCCTCGTCGAGGCGACGCTGCGCGGGCGCGAGATCGAGTGCGGCGTGCTGGAGTTCGAGGACGGGCCGCGCGCCTCGCTGCCCGCCGAGATCCCGCCGCCGGACACGCACGCGTACTACGACTTCGAGGCCAAGTACATCGACTCCACGCCCGGCGTGGTGCCCGCGCCGCTGACCGACGAGGAGACGGCCGAGGTGCGCCGGCTCGCGGTCGAAGCGTTCGACGCGGCGTCCTGCGAGGGTCTGGTCCGCGCGGACTTCTTCCTCACCGAGGACGGCGAGTTCGTGATCAACGAGATCAACACCATGCCCGGCTTCACGCCCATCTCGATGTACCCGCAGATGTGGCAGGCGACCGGCGTGAGCTACCAGGAGCTCGTCGACCTCCTCATCGAGGCGGCGCTGCGCCGCTCCACCGGGCTGCGCTGAGCGCGACCCGCACGCGTCAGGAGGCGATCCCCTCGGGGATCGCCTTCTTCACGGCCGGGGCCAGATCGATCAGCACGCCCGTGCTGTCGCGCCCGTCGGACACCCTGACCTCGACATACGCCTCGCGGTTGGCGGTGGTGAAGCGGTAGACGCCGTCGTCCCGCTTCTCCATCAGCCAGTCGACGCCGTTCACGCCGCCCGGCACCGCGTCGGCGTCCTGTCCGTTGGCCACCTTGGGATCGGCCATCTTCGGGGGCCGCTCCACACCGCACCGCAGTATGATCGCCACGCCGCCCCAGCCCGCGGTCAGTTCGGACGCGGGTTCGGGATCGTCGCGACTCTCACCGTCCACCGTCGCCGGCAGGACCTCGTCCAGGTTCTGACACAGCTCGGTGACCTTCGCGTCCGGGCTGGGAACCGCCGTGGACGCGCTGTCGTCTGCTGAGGAGCAGCCCGCGGCGGTGATCAGCACCGCGAGCGCGGAGCAAACGGCGTGCCGGTGACGGAAGGAGTTCACCGACACAGGGTAGACGGGGGCTACAGATGGACGACCGGGCAGGTCAGGGTGCGGGTGATGCCGTCCACCTGCTGGACCTTGGCCACCACCATGCGGCCCAGGTCGTCGACGGTGTCGGCCTGGGCGCGCACGATGACGTCATAGGGACCCGTCACGTCCTCGGCCTGGACGACTCCAGGGATCTTGCCGATCAGATCGGCGACGGTCGACGCCTTGCCGACCTCCGTCTGGATCAGGATGTACGCCTGTACCACGGAACCTCCAGGGCGGCCACGAGGATCATGTGGGGAAAAGGAACGCCACGGTATCGCGTCGCCGCTCGTCGCGGGGAGACCTGCGGGAACCGGGGCTTGCGCGCCGGGGTACAGGCACGGGAGAAGTTGACGGTCAGTTCGACCGTAGCGAGGACTCGGACGACCCGCGACCGGGCACGGACAGTGATAGAAGGGGCGAAAGGGAAATGAAGGGCACTGTTGGTGAGCTAGGGGAGTTCGGGCTCATCAGGGAGCTCACCTCCCGTCTCACCACCACCCCGGCGGTCCGGGTCGGCCCCGGCGACGACGCCGCGGTGGTCTCCGCACCCGACCGCAGGGTCGTGGCCAGCACCGACGTCCTGGTCGAGGGCCGTCATTTCCGCCGCGACTGGTCCACGGCCTACGACGTCGGCCGCAAGGCCGCCGCCCAGAACCTCGCCGACATCGCCGCCATGGGCGCCGTGCCGACCGCCCTGCTGCTCGGCCTGGTCGTGCCCGCCGAACTGCCGGTGACCTGGCCCAGCGAACTGATGGACGGACTGCGCGACGAGTGCCAGGTGGCCGGCGCCGCGGTCGTCGGCGGGGACGTCGTGCGGGGCGACACCATCACGGTGTCCATCACCGCGCTCGGCGACCTGCGCAACCAGGAACCGGTCACGCGCGGCGGGGCGCAGCCCGGCGACATCGTCGCCGTCACCGGCTGGCTCGGCTGGTCCGCGGCCGGGCACGCGGTGCTCTCCCGCGGCTTCCGCTCCCCGCGCGCCTTCGTCGAGGCCCACCGGCGTCCCGAGCCGCCGTACCACGCGGGCCCGGCCGCCGCCGGTCTGGGCGCGACCGCCATGTGCGACGTCAGCGACGGCCTGATCGCCGACCTCGGGCACATCGCCGAGGCCAGCAAGGTCCGCATCGACATCCGCTCCGGCGCGATCGACATCCCCTCGCAGATGAACGACATCGGGCAGGCCGTCGGTGTCGACCCCATGCAGTGGGTGCTGACCGGCGGCGAGGACCACGCGATCGTGGCGACCTTCCCGCCGGACGTGAAGCTCCCCGCCCGCTGGAAGGTCATCGGTGAGGTGCTCAACCCGTCCGCGCTGCCGCAGGTCACGGTGGACGGGGCGCCCTGGACCAGCCAGGGCGGCTGGGACCACTTCGGGGACATCGAGTCATGAGCGCCCCGCCCCGGGTGCTGACGGTGGCCGGCTCCGACTCCGGCGGGGGAGCCGGCATTCAGGCCGACCTGAAGACGATGCTGGCGCTCGGCGTGCACGGGATGAGCGTGCTCACCGCGGTGACCGCGCAGAACTCCCTGGGCGTGCAGGGCGCCTGGGAGCTCCCCGTGGAGGCGGTGCGGGCCCAGTACCGCAGCGTGGTCGACGACATCGGGGTGCAGGCGGTCAAGACCGGCATGCTGGCCTCGGCCGAACTCGTGGAGGCCGTCGCCGACTTGCTCGCCGGCACCGACGCGCCGGCCGTGGTCGACCCGGTGGGGGTCTCCAAGCACGGCGACGCGCTGCTGGCGGCGTCCGCGCTGGACTCCGTCCGCACGAAGCTGCTGCCGGTGGCGCTCGTGGCCACCCCGAACCTGGACGAGGTGGGGCAACTCACGGGCGTGCGGGTGGGCTCGGAGCGGGACATGCGGCGGGCCGCCGCCGCGATGCTGGAGTTCGGGCCGCGCTGGGTGGTGATCAAGGGCGGCCATCTGTCCGGTGACGCGGTGGATCTGCTCACCGACGGGTCCGAGGAACACTGGCTGCGCGCCCCCAGGCACGACAACCGCCACACCCACGGCACGGGCTGCACGCTGGCGTCGGCGATCGCCTCGTACCTGGCCAAGGGCCACACGGTCCCCGAGGCGGTCACGGCGGCGAAGACCTACGTCACCGGAGCACTGACCTCGGGCTTCGCCCTGGGCGGAGGGATAGGCCCGGTGCACCACGGGTGGGCACTGCGCGGGGACGACGCGGGGTAGTCACACGAGGGCCTGTCCGCTACGGACCCGGGCGTTCGCATGCCGTGCCGTTGTGGTCCGGGGCACTCGGGCCGCCGAGCATGAGCGGGGCCGACAGCGGTCGCGGCGAGGTGAGCGCGCGCGGGGCGCGGGGCAGCCGCCCGAAGGGCCCTGCCGGCCACCGGCCCACGCGTCCGCCCGCCGTGCGGGGGCCGTTCCGCTGTGGCCGACGGCACTCCGGTCGGATTCCGGGCGGAGCCGACAGGTACCTCGCCGTCGGCCTTCGGCGCGCTCACCGCGAACCGGTGCTCGATCCCGCCGTCGGTCGGCCGGCCGTCAGGTCGCCGCGCCGCCGCGCACAGCAAAAAGCCGGTCCACCCCGAGGCGGACCGGCTGGTTGCGGCGATACCGGCTGTGGCCGCGCGCTCAGCGAATGCGTCAGCGCGAGACCTTGCCGGCCTTGATGCACGAGGTGCAGGCGTTCACGCGCTTCGGCGTCCCGCCGACCACGGTACGCACACGCTGGATGTTCGGGTTCCAGCGGCGGGACGTACGGCGGTGCGAGTGCGAGATGTTGTTGCCGAAGCCCGGCCCCTTGCCGCAGACGTCGCAGTTGGCAGCCACGGGTCACTCCAAAGACTTCAGATGCACTTACGGTTGATCCCGGCAGGCCGGGATCCAGATCCAGGACTCGAGGAGTCCGGCGGATCTGAGTGGCGTTGCCAGGGTGGGAGACGCCCGATCGGATCGGGCAACCGGAGCAGCATACAACGGCTGCACCCGTAGAACGAAACTAGCATGCCAGCTCACGGGCCCGCCTGCGGCCCTCTTCCGGTGGGCAGGGGCCCACGGTCTACGCTGCGTGCCACGTCCAGCAGCTCAAGGAGGCGCAGGTGCCGCAGGTGCCGCAGACATTCTTCGATGCTCTCGCGGTGCGTGCCTGGTGCGGTCTCGCGCTCGACGCGCTGGGACGGGCCCGGGAGGAGATCGACGCGATCAACGTCTATCCCGTGGCGGACGGCGACACCGGGACCAATCTCTATCTGACGCTGGAGTCGGCCGCGACGGCCGTGGAGGCGGTGTTCGCCGGTCACGAGGCCGGTGGGGGAGCGGAGCCCGGCCCGGCCATGGCCGACGCGGTACGGGCCATGGCGCACGGCGCGCTGATCGGCGCCCGCGGGAACTCCGGCACGATCCTCGCCCAGCTGCTGCGCGGGATGGCCCAGGTGCTGGCCTCCGACGACGCCCCGGCGCACGCCGACGGTCCCGGCCTGGGCCGCGCCCTGCGGCACGCGGCCGACTCCGCCCGGCAGGCGGTGGCGCACCCGGTCGAGGGCACGGTCCTCACCGTCGCGTCGGCCGCCGCCGACGCCGCCGCGACCGCGGCCGGCGCGGCGGACCGCGACTGCGGAGAGGTGGCCCGCGCCGCCTACGAGGGCGCCCGCGCGGCACTGGCCGAGACCCCGGACCGGCTGGACGTCCTGCGACGCGCGGGCGTCGTCGACGCGGGCGGACGCGGACTGGTGACGGTGCTCGCGGCGCTGGTGGAGACGCTCACCGGCCGGACGCCCCGCACGACCGCCGGACGCGCCGCCGTCCCCGGACCGCACGCGCGCGTGGAGCCCGGCGAGGCGGCCCACGGCACGTCCGCCCCCTGCGAGGACGGCGACACCGGAGCGCGCGACGGGAGCCCCGCCTTCGAGGTGATCTACCTGCTGGAGGCCGAGGACGCGGCCGTCGCGCGCCTGCGGAAACGGCTCGACGCCCTCGGCGACTCCCTCGTCGTGGTCGGCGGCGACGGCCTGTGGAACGTCCATGTGCACGTCGACGACGCCGGCGCCGCCGTGGAGGCGGGCGTCGAGGCGGGACGGCCGTACCGCATCCGGATCACCCACTTCGGCGCCGGGGACGCGCACGCCCCCCATGCCGAGCGGACACGGGGGGAGCGCGTCCAGCGGGCCGTCGTCGCCGTGGTGCCCGGCGAGGGCCTGGCCGGGCTGTACGCGGAGGCCGGCGCCACCGCCGTACTGGCACGGCCGGGCGAGCCGCCCGCGAGCGGGGAGCTCGTCCAGGCCGTACGGCGCGCCCACGCGCGCGAGGTGGTGCTGCTGCCCAACGACGCCGACCTGCGCCACACCGCCGCCGCGGCGGCCGAGCAGGTGCGGGGCGAGGGGATCCGGGTGGCCCTCATCCCCACCCGTTCCGCGGTCCAGGGCATAGCGGCGCTGGCGGTGCACGAGCCGGAGCGCCGCTTCGACGAGGACGTGGTCGCGATGACCTCGGCGGCCGGCGCCACCCGCTACGCCGAGGTCACCGTCGCCGAACGGCAGTCCTGGACCATGGCGGGCATCTGCCAGGCCGGCGACGTCCTCGGTCTGGTCGACGGTGACGTGGCCGTCATCGGCCAGGACCTCACGGCCACCGCCGAAGCGGTCCTGGACCGCATGCTGGCGGCGGGCGGGGAACTGGTCACCCTGGTGCTCGGCGACGGCGCCCCCGAGTCGGTCGCCGAACGCCTGGAGGCCCGCGTCCGCGAGGGATACCTGGCCGTCGACACGGTCGTCTACCACGGCGGCAGGCAGGGCGCCGTCCTCCTCATCGGGGTCGAGTGACGGCCGAGCGACCCGGGGGCCGCCGCCCGACGCGCCACCGGCGCCGGTGACCCGCGGTCCACGCTCTGTCAGTGCGGTGGTGTCCAATGGATGCCGTGCCCGCACTGGACGAACCACTGAAGAAAGTGCTCGGCCCCGCCACCGCCAAGGTGATGGCCGAGCACCTCGGCCTGCACACCGTCGGCGACCTCCTGCACCACTACCCGCGCCGGTACGAGGAGCGGGGCCAGCTCACGCACCTCGCCGACCTCCCCATGGACGAGCACGTCACCGTGGTCGCGCAGGTCGCCGACGCCCGGCTGCACACCTTCGCCTCCAGCCGCGCCCCGCGCGGCAAGGGGCAGCGCCTGGAGGTGACGATCACCGACGGCAGCGGCCGGCTGCAACTGGTCTTCTTCGGCGCCGGTGTCCACAAGCCGCACAAGGAACTCCTGCCGGGCACCCGCGCGATGTTCGCCGGTAAGGTCTCCGTCTTCAACCGCCGCCTCCAACTTGCCCACCCAGCCTACGAGTTGCTGCGCGGGGACGCCGAGGAGACGGTGGAGACCTGGGCGGGCGCGCTCATCCCGATCTACCCCGCCACCGCCAAGCTGGAGTCCTGGAAGATCGGCAAGGCACTGCAGACGGTGCTGCCCAGCGCCCAGGAGGCCGCCGACCCGCTGCCCGAGTCGCTGCGCGAGGGCCGCGGCCTGGTCCCGCTGCCCGAGGCGCTGCTGAAGATCCACCGCCCGCACACCAAGGCCGACATCGAGGACGCCCGCGCCCGCCTCAAGTGGGACGAGGCGTTCGTCCTCCAGGTCGCCCTCGCCCGCCGCAGGTACGCCGACGCCCAGCTCCCCGCCGTACCCCGCCGCCCACGGCCGGACGGAATCCTCGCCGCCTTCGACGACCGGCTGCCCTTCACCCTCACCGAGGGCCAGCGCAAGGTCTCCGAGGAGATCTTCGCCGACCTCGCCACCGACCACCCCATGCACCGCCTGCTCCAGGGCGAGGTCGGCTCCGGCAAGACCCTGGTCGCCCTGCGTGCCATGCTCGCCGTCGTCGACGCGGGCGGCCAGGCGGCGATGCTCGCGCCCACCGAGGTGCTCGCCCAGCAGCACCACCGCTCGATCACCGAGATGATGGGGGAGCTGGCCGAGGGCGGCATGCTCGGCGGCGCGGAGAGCGCCACCAAGGTGGCCCTGCTCACCGGCTCCATGGGGGCCGCCGCGCGCCGCCACGCCCTGCTCGACCTGGCCACCGGCGAGGCCGGCGTCGTCATCGGCACGCACGCGCTGATCGAGGACAAGGTGCAGTTCCACGACCTCGGACTGGTGGTCGTCGACGAGCAGCACCGCTTCGGCGTCGAGCAGCGCGACGCCCTGCGCGGCAAGGGCAAGCAGCCGCCGCACCTGCTGGTCATGACCGCCACCCCCATCCCGCGCACGGTCGCCATGACCGTCTTCGGCGATCTGGAGACCTCCGTCCTGGACCAGCTCCCGGCCGGGCGTTCCCCCATCGCCAGCCATGTCGTCCCGGCCGCCGACAAGCCGCACTTCCTCGCCCGCGCGTGGGAGCGGGTGCGCGAGGAGGTGGGGAAGGGCCACCAGGCCTACGTGGTCTGCCCCCGCATCGGTGACGAGGAGGACGGGGCCAAGGCGAAGAAGAGGACGCCGGAGGACGAGGCCGAGAAGCGGCCCCCGCTCGCCGTCCTGGACATCGCGGAGCAGCTCGCTCGGGGCCCGCTGGCCGGACTGCGCGTCGAGGTCCTGCACGGCAGGATGCAGCCCGACGACAAGGACGCCGTGATGCGCCGGTTCGCCGCGGGCGAGGCCGACGTGCTGGTGGCCACCACCGTCATCGAGGTAGGCGTCAACGTACCGAACGCCACCGTGATGGTGATCATGGACGCCGACCGCTTCGGCGTCTCCCAGCTGCACCAGCTGCGCGGCCGCGTCGGCCGCGGCTCGGCCCCCGGCCTGTGCCTGCTGGTGAGCGAGATGCCCGAGGCGAGCGCCGCCCGCCAGCGGCTGAACGCCGTCGCCTCCACCCTCGACGGCTTCGAGCTCTCGCGCGTCGACCTCGAACAGCGCCGCGAGGGCGACGTGCTGGGCCAGGCCCAGTCCGGCACCCGGTCCAGCCTGCGCATGCTCGCCGTCATCGAGGACGAGGAGGTCATCGCCGAGGCCCGCGAGGAGGCCACCAGGGTCGTCGCCGCCGACCCGGACCTGGAGCGCCTGCCCGCCCTGCGCACGGCCCTGGACGCGCTGCTGGACGAGGAGCGGGAGCAGTACCTGGAGAAGGGCTGACAGACTGGGACACGGCCACCGGCCCGCACACACCGACCCGTACTCACGGACAAGGACCGAGGACATGACTCGCGTGATCGCCGGCGTGGCCGGCGGACGCCGCCTGGCCGTCCCGCCGGGACAGGGCACCCGCCCCACCTCCGACCGGGCGCGCGAAGGCCTCTTCTCCACCTGGCAGTCGCTGCTCGGCGGCCCGCTCGACGGGGAACGCGTCCTCGACCTGTACGCCGGCTCCGGCGCCGTCGGCCTGGAGGCCCTGTCACGCGGCGCCGGGCACGTCCTGTTCGTCGAGGCCGACGCCCGCGCGGCGCGCACCGTCCGGGAGAACGTGAAGTCGCTCGGGCTCCCCGGCGCCGAGGTGAGATCCGGCAAAGCGGAACAGATCGTCCGTACGGCGCCCCCGGAGCAGCCGTACGACCTCGTCTTCCTGGACCCGCCCTACGCCGTCTCCGACGACGATCTCCGCGAGATCCTGCTCACACTCCGCACCGGGGGGTGGCTCACCGACGACGCCCTCGTCACCGTGGAGCGCAGCACCAGAGGCGGAGAATTCGGCTTCCCGCCGGGTTTCGAGGCCATCCGGGCCCGTCGTTACGGCGAGGGAACGTTTTGGTACGGTCGCGCCGCCTCTACGTGCGAAGACGCACGATGACCGGACCGGAGAGCGAGGGATCACCAGTGCGCCGCGCCGTATGTCCCGGGTCGTTCGACCCGATCACCAACGGACACCTCGACATCATCGCCCGGGCCTCCCGGCTGTACGACGAGGTCTACGTCGCGGTGATGATCAACAAGTCCAAGAAGGGCCTGTTCGAGATCGAGGAGCGGATCGACCTGATCCGCACCGTCACCGCCGAGTACGGCAACGTCAGGGTCGAGGCCTTCCACGGCCTGCTCGTCGACTTCTGCAAGCAGCGCGACATCCCCGCGATCGTCAAAGGACTGCGCGCGGTGAGCGACTTCGACTACGAGCTGCAGATGGCCCAGATGAACAACGGCCTCTCGGGCGTGGAGACCCTCTTCGTCCCCACCAACCCCACCTACAGCTTCCTGTCCTCCTCGCTCGTCAAGGAGGTCGCCGCCTGGGGCGGGGACGTCTCCCACCTGGTGCCCGCCGAGGTCCTGACGCGGCTCACCGAACGCCTGCGGCAGGCCTGACCCCGGCCGGAGCGCCGCGGGCGCGGGAGCCGTCCGGTGTCCACCGGACGCCCCGTGGCCGTACAGTCGTCCCGTCCGTCTCCAACACAGCTGTAGAGAGTGGCGAGCACACGGTGGACGTGCAGAAGAAGCTCGACGAGATCGTCGCCTCGGTCTCCAGTGCCCGGTCGATGCCCATGTCGGCGTCGTGCGTGGTCAACCGCGCCGAACTGCTCGCCATGCTCGACGAGGTACGCGCGGCGCTGCCCGACTCGCTGGCGCAGGCCGAGGAGTTGATCGGCGGCCAGGCGCAGATGGTCGAGCAGGCCCGCCAGGAGGCCGAGCGGATCATCTCCGAGGCGCACGCCCAGCGCGGCACGCTGGTCGCCGACACCGAGGTCGCCCGCCGCTCCCAGGCCGAGGCCGACCGGATCCTCGCCGAGGCCCGCAAGGAGGCCGAGGAGATCCGCGCGGAGGCCGACGACTACGTCGACTCCAAGCTCGCCAACTTCGAGGTCGTCCTCACCAAGACGCTCGGTTCCGTCGGCCGCGGCCGCGAGAAGCTGCTCGGCACCGGTCCCGGCCTCGACGAGCAGGGTTACGAGGACGAGGACGCCCCGGAGCGCAGCCACGACCCCGAGACCCTGCGCCGTACCGCCGACGAGTACGTCGACGTCAAGCTCGGCGCGTTCGAGGCGGTGCTCGCCAAGACCCTGGAGGCCGTCGGCCGGGGCCGGCAGAAGCTGCACGGCCGGATCGCCACCGACGACCTGGGCGCGCTCGCCGACGACACCACGACCGTCCGCCACTCCAGCGACGCCGACTACCTCGCCGACCTGGCCGCGCTGGCCGAGCAGGACGCCCCGGCCAGGCAGCCCGAGCCGCAGCAGCAGCCGCCGCAGCCGCAGACCCAGCCGTACGCCCAGCCCGAACCCGCCTACGGCTACCAGCAGCAGCCGGACCCCTACGCGGGCTACCAGCAGCAGTACGGCGGCGCCCAGGACCCGTACGCGCAGACCGCCGCCGGCTACGCCCAGGCCGACCCGTACGCCGCCTACCAGGGCTACGACGGCTCCCAGCAGGCCTACGACCACTCCCATGCCGCCCAGCAGGCGCAGCAGGCCCAGCACGGGCAGCAGACGCAGCAGGGCTACACGCTGGACGAGACGAGCCTCTTCGACACCAGCATGATCACGCCCGAACAGCTCGAGGCGTACCAGCGCGAGCGGGGCCTGTAGGCCCGGATTGGGACGAGAGCGGAAGGTCCAGTATCCTGGCTCTTCGGTCGCGCGTATGACCGCGATCCACGCTGCCCGGGAAGCACCGGACGGCAGCCCCCCACTCTGAGCTCGAAGATCGAAAGCAGGAATGGCTCTGAACGCCCGCCTCGACCACCGCAACCCCCTCGTGTTCGACACGCACGAGCTGGGGAGGCGGCCCGGTGCGCTGCAGCGCCTGACCCGTACGGTCGACGCTCCGAGGGATCTCGGGATCCAGGGAGTCGTCGGAGTGCCGGAAGGCGCCCCGGTGGAGCTCGAACTTCGGCTCGAGTCGGTCATGGAAGGTGTGCTCGTCACAGGCACCGCCCGTGCCAAGGCCAAGGGGGAGTGCGTAAGGTGTCTGGAGCCGGTCGAGCTGGAGCTCGAAGCGGACTACCAGGAGATGTTCTCGTACCCTGACGCCGACGACCGGGGCCGCGTGACCGCGGAACCGGGCGACGACGCCGAGGACGACGAGGACAGGCTCTTCCTCGAGGACGGCTTGTTCGACCTCGAGCCGGTGCTGCGTGATGCGGTGGTGCTCGCACTGCCGATGCAGCCGGTGTGCCAGGAAGACTGCCCGGGTCTGTGCTCCGAGTGCGGAGTGCGGCTGGCGGACGACCCGGACCACCACCACGACGCCGTCGACATCCGTTGGGCGGCATTGCAGGGACTCGCCGGCACCATGAAGGACGGCGAGAAGGACGAGATGAGCGGCGCCGACGCAGGCGTCGACGAGAAGCAGGAGAAGTAGCCGTGGCTGTTCCGAAGCGGAAGATGTCGCGCAGCAACACGCGCCACCGCCGGTCGCAGTGGAAGGCTGCGGTCCCCACCCTGGTTGCGTGCGAGCGCTGCCACGAGCCCAAGCAGCAGCACATCGCGTGCCCGTCTTGCGGCACTTACAACAAGCGCCAGGTCCTCGAGGTCTGAGCGGCTGGTGAGAGGCACTGTGTCCACGCCGAAGAAAAACTCTGCGGACAACCAGGCCTCGTCCCACACGCTTCTGGAAGGGCGGCTCGGCTACCAGGTCGAGTCCGCCCTTCTGGTGCGTGCGCTGACCCATCGTTCCTACGCGTACGAGAACGGCGGTCTGCCGACGAACGAGCGGCTGGAGTTCCTCGGGGACTCCGTGCTCGGCCTCGTCGTCACCGACACGCTGTACCGCACCCACCCCGACCTGCCCGAAGGCCAGCTGGCCAAGCTGCGGGCCGCGGTGGTCAACTCGCGTGCGCTGGCGGAGGTGGGCCGCGGGCTCGACCTCGGCTCCTTCATCCGGCTGGGCCGTGGTGAAGAGGGAACGGGCGGCCGGGACAAGGCGTCCATCCTCGCCGACACCCTGGAAGCGGTGATCGGTGCTGTCTACCTCGACCAGGGCCTGGAATCGGCGGCGGAGCTGGTGCACCGTCTGTTCGACCCGCTGATCGAGAAGTCTTCGAACCTGGGAGCCGGCCTGGACTGGAAGACCAGTCTCCAGGAGCTCACCGCGACCGAGGGGCTCGGTGTTCCCGAGTACCTGGTCACGGAGACCGGCCCCGACCATGAGAAGACCTTCACTGCTGCCGCCCGCGTCGGAGGCGTCTCGTACGGCACCGGCACCGGCCGCAGCAAGAAGGAGGCGGAGCAGCAAGCCGCCGAGTCCGCGTGGCGGTCCATCCGGGCCGCGGCGGACGAGCGGGCCAAGGCGGCTCAGGAGGCCGAACAGGTCGTCCAGGCCGCCGAGGCCGAAGCCTCCGGCAGGAGCGCCGACGCCCCGTCGGCCTCCGCCTGACGTAGTACACGCACGACCCGAGCGCCCGTCCCCGCACCCGGGGCGGGCGCTCGGTGCACGTTCCACCGGTCCTGGGAGGGGACGCCATGCCCGAGCTGCCCGAGGTCGAGGTCGTACGGCGCGGTCTCGAGCGGTGGGTCGCCCACCGGACCGTCGCCGACGCCGAGGTCCTGCACCCGCGCGCGGTACGCCGTCACCTCGCCGGCGCCGACGACTTCGTCCACCGGCTGAAGGGCCACCGCATCGGCGTCCCGCGCCGTCGCGGGAAGTACCTGTGGCTGCCGCTGGAGGACACCGACCAGTCGGTGCTGGCCCACCTCGGCATGAGCGGCCAGCTGCTGATGCAGCCGCACGCGGCGCCGGACGAGAAGCACCTGCGGATCCGCGTCCGCTTCACCGAGCCGCAGTCACCGGACGCCGGCCCGGCCGGGGACACCGAGCTGCGCTTCGTCGACCAGCGGACCTTCGGCGGTCTGTCGCTGCACGACAACACCCCCGACGGACTGCCCGACGTCATCGCGCACATCGCCCGGGACCCGCTCGACCCGCTGTTCGACGAGGAGGCCTTCCACCAGGCCCTGCGCCGCAAGCGGACCACCATCAAGCGGGCGCTGCTCGACCAGTCGCTGATCAGCGGCGTCGGCAACATCTACGCCGACGAGGCGCTGTGGCGGGCCCGCATCCACTACGAGCGCCCGACGGCCGGCTTCACCCGCCCCCGCACCCTGCAGCTGCTGGGCCACGTCCGGGACGTGATGAACGCGGCCCTCGTCGCCGGCGGTACCAGCTTCGACAGCCTCTACGTCAACGTCAACGGGGAGTCCGGCTACTTCGACCGGTCCCTGGACGCGTACGGCCGCGAGGGTCTGCCCTGCCGCCGCTGCGGGACACCGGTGCGCCGGCGGGCGTGGATGAACCGCTCCAGCTACTTCTGCCCGAGGTGTCAGCGGGCGCCGCGCGCCGTGTCGTAGCTCTCACGGGCCTCGAGGACGGTGTCCATGCGGTCCTCCAGGAGGTGGATGAGGACCAGCAGTTGTCCGGCCACCTCGCGGCCGAGCGGGGTCAGCTCGTAGTCCACCCGGGGCGGGTTGGTCAGCTGGGCCTCGCGGTGCACCAGGCCGTCGCGCTCCAGCGCGTGCAGGGTCTGCGACAGCATCTTCTCGCTGACGCCGTCGACCCGTCGCCGCAGCTCGTTGAAGCGCAGCGAGCCCTCGTACAGCGCGCCGAGGGTCAGCGCCCCCCAGCGCCCGGTCACATGCTCCAGCGTGACGCGGGAGGGGCAGGACTTGGCGAACACGTCGAAGGGAAGGTCCCGGTCCGCAGGGGCCGACTGCACGGTCGTCATGAAACCAGCGTACTTCAGAGCAGCGCTTACCTAGGCGCCGCGCTAACTATGGGTAAGCGTGGCACCGTGCATCCCTCCGCGCGAAGGTCAGCCGGTGGGTGGTCTTCGCGCGGCGTTCGATCCCCGTCCGGGCGCCCGTGCGCCTGAGGCGGCGACGGGTAGAAGCTCCGACACGGAGAGGGTGCCGTAGGAATGCGGTGGTCCTTAGGCGGCCCGGTCACACGCGTGTTCCCCCAGGGGCCTGCGGTGGCCGACCTTCTCAGTAGCCGAAGTTCTGGGTCCACCAAGGGCCGCCCGGGCCCATGTGGACGCCTACGCCCAGGGTCTTGAAATCGCAGTTCAGGATGTTCGCCTTGTGGCCCGGGCTGTTCATCCAGGCCTCCATGACCGCCTCGGCGTCCGCCTGGCCCCGGGCTATGTTCTCGCCGCCGAGGTTGGCTATGCCGGCCGCCTGGGCCCGGTCCCACGGGGTGTCGCCGTCGGGGTCCGTGTGGTCGAAGAAGCCGCGGTCGGCCATGTCGTCACTGAAGGCGGTGGCCAGTGCGGCGAGCGCGTTGTCCGTGGTGACCGGGCTGCAGCCCACCTTGGCCCGCTCCGCGTTGACCAGCCTCAGCACCTCCGCGCCGGCGGCGACCTCGGCCGAGACCGGGCCCTTGCCCTGGTTGCCGGCCCTCCGCTCGGGCTCCGGCGTCGCCTTGCGGGCCGGCGCCTCCTCCTCGGTCTTCTCCGGCGCGGCCGCGGACTCGGTCTTCTCCGGACCCTTCTCGGGTGCCTTCGTCGGCGCGGTCGAGGCGGACGGCGCCGACGGGGAGGGCTTCGGGGACACGGAGCGCCCGCCGTCGCGGCTCGCCGGGGTGCCGGCGTCCCGGCCGGGCGTCTCGACGGATCCGGACGTGCCGCCCTGCTCGGTCGGCAGGTTGGTCGCCACGCCGCCGGCCTGGACCTCGTCGCTGGAGGCGCGGTCGCCGCCGAGCTTGTAGTTCTCCAGCCCGGGCACCGCACCGGTGGCCACCGCGACCGTACCGAGCGCCACCGCGGCGGACACGCCCAGCAGCCCCGTGCGGACCGGCGTCGCGGCCTTCTTCTTGCGCCGGTGCCCGCTGCCGGGCCGGTCGTCGGCGGCGACGGAGGACGTCTGGGCGGTACGGGCCGGGCGGCGGCGCGGGGTCGCGTCGAGGTCGGGGAGCGGGTCGGCGGCGAACGAGTGCGCCGCGAAGTCGTACTCGGCGGTGCGGGGGCCAGGGAAGGCGCCGCCCACCGGGGGACGGCCGGCCGTTTCACCGGCGTACGCGTACGCGCCGGGACCGGGCCGGTGCTCCGGGGCGGGCGCGGGGGACGGGGCGGGGGCGGCCTCGGGGAAACCGCCCCGGGGGAAGCCGGTGCCGCCGGCCGGGGACGGGGCACCCTCCGTCGCGTACAGGTACGCCTCGCTGCGGGCGTACGTCTCCGCGTAGGCCTCGGGGTTCAGATACGGCGCGGTGCCCATCGTGGGCGGGCCGTCGGTTCCGGCGCCGAGCGGGTCCTGGCCTTCACCGAAGAAGCCGTCGTGGTGAGTGACCCCGGCGTCGCGGCTCGTGGCGGCGCGGCCGGCGTCGGAGCGTCGGTGGCGTCCCATGTCGTGGCCTTCCTCGTCCTTGCGGTCGACTCGTCTCGCGACCAGCCCGAAACTCAATGATCACGAAACTCACACGAAGGAGTGAGTTTCATATGAGATTCATGGGTGGGGACGCTACCGCATGGCGCCAGGGGGCGGAGTGCCCGGTGTGACTTTGTCCGGTTAGGTTGCAGGCATGAGCGAGGATGTGCGACTGGTCGCCTGGGTGCGCGGACATGTCCAGGGAGTGGGCTTCCGCTGGTTCACCCGGGCCAAGGCGCTGGAGATCGGCGGCCTGCGGGGCTTCGCCCTCAATCTGGGTGACGGCAGGGTGCAGGTGGTGGCCGAGGGCCCCCGTGACCACTGCGAAGGTCTGCTGGAGTGGCTCCAGGCGGGCGACACGCCCGGGCGCGTGGACGGAGTGACCGAGATCTGGGACACACCTCGCGGCGGCTACGACGGCTTTGCGATCCGCTGACGGGCCCGCCCGGCCGGTCGGCAGGCGCACTCCCTCGCCTGCTGTCGCAGCCCGTCAGCGGGGAAAAACTCCTGGTGATTGAGGAGGACGGCTTGCCACCGCGGGCGTCGCCCGCCAAGATGATCGCCACGTCCCGAGGACCCGTGAGGATCGCGACGCCGCCGCTTCCCGGCCGTGCGCACCCGGTTGTCCGCCAATACGGGGCGTGATCGTGTTGACCCTCAAACTTTTTGGTGAGACGCTGAAAGCCCCGCGCACCTTAGCTGTTTGGCATGGCTGAACGGCAGTACAACTCCAGGCCTGCCAAGCACCGCGGGTGCGAATCCCTCACGACCCACACCGCATCGGTCGGTCACTCATTGTGGAGGACCATCCATCATGGCAAAGGCGCTTCTCGGTTACGTCGGCGGCTCCGACCCGCGACTCCTCGCCGAGATGCGACGGCTCCAGCAGCGCGTCCAGGACCTGGAATCCGAGCTCGTACGGATCCAGGCCGAGAAGGACGCCCTGAAGGCTGCCGCTTCTCACGACAGGATCATGGAGAGCGTTGACGCACACCAGGCGGAGCCTGCGCTCACCTGATCACTGCATCGCTCCACGAACAGCAGCGCAGTGGTCGGGCTTGCCCGTCACCACACGCCAGGCAGTCAGAACTGCAAGGGACGCTCCGGCGTCCCTTCTTTCTTTCTCCTCCGCGTCCCGGACACCCGCACCGCACGCGCTGTGCACTCCCGCGGCCACTTCGCGACCCCCGCGCGGGGCGAAGTATCTGTCCCGCGCACCCTTTCACCGTCTTAACGTCTGGCATGCCCTGCGCGTTCACCCGCGAAACCGCGCGCTCATGGAGTGAGACATGCCCGCCGGGTAGAGTCCGACGGCGTGCACCTCAAGGCCCTGACCCTCCGCGGCTTCAAGTCGTTCGCCTCCGCGACCACGCTCCGGTTCGAGCCGGGGATCACCTGCGTCGTCGGTCCGAACGGCTCGGGCAAGTCCAACGTGGTGGACGCGCTCAGCTGGGTCATGGGCGAGCAGGGCGCCAAGTCGCTGCGCGGCGGCAAGATGGAGGACGTCATCTTCGCCGGCACCACCGGCCGCCCGCCGCTGGGCCGCGCCGAGGTGTCACTGACCATCGACAACTCCGACGGCGCCCTGCCCATCGAGTACGCCGAGGTCACCATCACGCGGATCATGTTCCGCAACGGCGGCAGCGAATACCAGATCAACGGAGACACCTGCCGCCTCCTGGACATCCAGGAACTCCTCTCCGACTCCGGCATCGGCCGTGAGATGCACGTCATCGTCGGCCAGGGCCAGCTCGACTCGGTCCTGCACGCCGACCCCATGGGCCGCCGCGCCTTCATCGAGGAGGCGGCCGGCGTCCTCAAGCACCGCAAGCGCAAGGAGAAGGCGCTGCGCAAGCTGGACGCGATGCAGGCCAACCTCGCGCGCGTGCAGGACCTCACCGACGAGCTCCGCCGGCAGCTCAAGCCCCTCGGCCGGCAGGCCGCCGTCGCCCGCCGGGCCGCCGTCATCCAGGCCGACCTGCGTGACGCGCGCCTGCGTCTCCTCGCCGACGACCTCCTGAAGCTGCGTGAGGCTCTCCAGGCCGAGATCGCCGACGAGGCCGCTCTCAAGGAGCGCAAGGAGGCCGCCGAGGCCGACCTGAGGAAGGCCCTCCAGCGCGAGGCCCTCCTGGAGGACGAGGTACGCCGGCTCACCCCGCGGCTGCAGAACGCGCAGCAGACCTGGTACGAGCTCTCCCAGCTCGCCGAACGGGTGCGCGGCACCATCTCCCTCGCCGACGCGCGCGTGAAGAGCGCCACCTCCGCGCCCCCCGAGGAACGGCGCGGCCGGGACCCCGAGGACATGGAGCGTGAGGCCGCCCGCGTCCGTGAGCAGGAGGCCGAACTGGAGGCCGCCCTGGAGGCGGCCGAACGCGCTCTGGAGGACACCGTCGCCCACCGCGCCGAACTGGAGCGCGAGCTGGCACAGGAGGAACGGCGACTGAAGGACGTCGCCCGCGCCATCGCGGACCGGCGCGAAGGGCTCGCCCGGCTCAAGGGACAGGTGGGCGCCGCCCGTTCACGGGCCGCCGCCGCCCAGGCCGAGATCGAGCGGCTGGCCGCCGCCCGGGACGAGGCCCAGCAGCGGGCCGCCGCCGCCCAGGAGGAGTACGAGACCCTCAAGGCGGAGGTCGACGGCCTCGACGCGGGGGACGCGGAACTCGCCGAGCGGCACGAGGAGGCCAAACACGGGCTCGCCGAGGCCGAGGCCGCCCTCACCGCCGCACGCGAGGTGGCCACCGCCGCGGAGCGGAAACGTGCCGCGACCCAGGCACGCCACGAGGCGCTGGCGCTCGGCCTGCGCCGCAAGGACGGCAGCGGGGCGCTGCTGGAGGCGAAGGACCGCCTGCACGGACTGCTCGGACCGGCCGCGGAACTGCTGACCGTGTCGCCCGGCCACGAGGTGGCCCTCGCCGCCGCGTTCGGCGCGGCCGCGGACGCCCTGGCGGTCACCACCCCGTCCGCGGCGGCCGACGCGATCCGGCTGCTGCGCAAACAGGACGCGGGCCGGGCCGCCCTCCTGGTGACAAGCCCGTCTTCCGAAGCCGCAGGCGAGACCACGCCCAGGGGCGAGGGGAACTGCGCGCCCAGCCCCGACGCACCCGCACCCGCCGGTCCCTCCGAAACCTCCCTCCCCGCGGAGCGCCTGGTCAGCGGCCCCGACGACCTCATGCCGGCCGTGCTTCGGCTGCTGAACGGCATCGTCGTCGTCGCCACCCTCGAGGACGCCGAGGAACTCGTCCACGCCCGCCCCTCCCTCACCGCCGTCACCGCCGAGGGAGACCTGCTCGGCGCCCACTTTGCTCAGGGCGGTTCGGCCGGCGCCCCCAGCCTGCTGGAGGTGCAGGCGTCCGTCGACGAGGCCGCCGCCGAGCTGGAGGAGCTCGCGGTGCGCTGCGAGGAGCTGGCCGGGGCACAGCAGGAGGCGGCCCACCGGCGCCGCGAGTGCGCGGCCCTCGTCGAGGAACTGGGGGAGCGGCGGCGGGCCGCCGACCGGGAGAAGTCCACCGTCGCCCAGCAGCTGGGGCGGCTCGCCGGCCAGGCCCGGGGCGCCGCGGGCGAGGCGGAGCGGGCCGGGGCCGCCGCCGCCCGGGCGCAGGAGGCCCTGGACAAGGCGCTCGCCGACGCCGAGGAACTCGCCGAGCGGCTCGAGACCGCCGAGGAGATGCCGTTCGAGGAGGAGCCCGACACCGCCGTACGTGACCGGCTCGCCGCGGACGGGGCCAACGCCCGCCAGACCGAGATGGAGGCCCGCCTCCAGGTCCGTACGCACGAGGAGCGGGTGAAGGGGCTGGCCGGACGGGCCGACTCCCTGGACCGGGCCGCCCGCGCGGAACGCGAGGCACGCGCGCGTGCGGAGCGGCGCAGGGCCCGTCTGCGCCACGAGGCGGAGGTGGCCGGCGCCGTCGCTGCGGGCGCCCGCCAGCTGCTGGCGCACGTCGAGGTGTCCCTGGCCCGCGCCGCCGAGGAGCGCGCCGCGGCGGAGGCCGCCAAGGCCCGCCGCGAGGAGGAACTCGCCCGCGCCCGTACCGAGGGACGCGATCTCAAGGCGGACCTCGACAAGTTGACGGATTCGGTTCACCGAGGCGAGGTACTAGGAGCGGAGAAGCGGCTGCGGATGGAGCAGCTGGAGGCGAAGGCGCTGGAGGAACTGGGTGTCGAACCGGCGGGGCTGGTGGCGGAGTACGGACCGCACCAGCTGGTGCCGCCCTCGCCCCCCGCCGAGGGCGAGCAGCTGCCGGAGGACCCGGAGCACCCGCGCAACAGGCCCCGCCCCTTCGTACGGGCCGAGCAGGAGAAGCGCCTGAAGGCGGCCGAGCGCGCCTACCAGCAGCTCGGCAAGGTGAACCCGCTCGCCCTGGAGGAGTTCGCGGCGCTGGAGGAACGCCACCAGTTCCTCAGCGAGCAGCTGGAGGACCTGAAGAAGACCCGCGCGGACCTGCTCCAGGTCGTCAAGGAGGTCGACGAACGCGTCGAGCAGGTCTTCACCGAGGCCTACCGGGACACCGCCCGGGAGTTCGAAGGCGTCTTCTCCCGGCTCTTCCCGGGCGGGGAGGGGCGCCTGGTGCTGACCGACCCCGACAACATGCTCACCACGGGTGTGGACGTCGAGGCGCGTCCGCCCGGCAAGAAGGTCAAGCGGCTGTCGCTGCTGTCGGGCGGCGAACGCTCCCTGACCGCCGTGGCGCTGCTCGTGTCGATCTTCAAGGCGCGCCCCAGCCCGTTCTACGTGATGGACGAGGTCGAGGCCGCGCTCGACGACACCAACCTCCAGCGGCTGATCCGGATCATGCAGGAGCTCCAGGAAGCCTCCCAGCTGATCGTGATCACTCACCAGAAGCGCACCATGGAGGTCGCCGACGCGCTCTACGGCGTCTCCATGCAGGGCGACGGCGTGTCGAAGGTCATCAGCCAGCGACTCCGCTGAAGCGGCTCAAGTTCTTCAACATGTGAACACTTTCTCGGCTCGCGTCAGGCTCCTGCCTCTCCATACGTCTCAAATCTCACAGCTGCGCATCTCTTGACTTCAATAGTTGAAGACATAGTCTCTGCAATGTTGTTTTTACCTTCAGGTGCCTATGGCTGGAACCTTGAAGGGCTGACCCCCACCCGGCGACGTTGCCGGTGGCCCGAGGAGTACACGTGACCAGCAGCGCGCAGGCACAAACGACAGGAGCCCGGACGGCTCACCCCGAACATCTCGGGCATGTCATCTTCATCGCCGCGGCCGCCGCCATGGGCGGCTTCCTCTTCGGCTACGACAGCTCCGTGATCAACGGCGCCGTCGAGGCCGTCCGCGACCGCTACGACATCGGCTCCGCCGCACTCGCCCAGGTCATCGCCATCGCGCTGATCGGCTGTGCGATCGGCGCCGCCACCGCGGGCCGGATAGCCGACCGCATCGGACGCATCCGGTGCATGCAGATCGCCGCGGTCCTGTTCACCGTCAGCGCCGTCGGCTCCGCGCTGCCCTTCGCGCTGTGGGACCTCGCCTTCTGGCGGGTCGTCGGCGGCTTCGCCATCGGCATGGCCTCCGTCATCGGCCCGGCCTACATCGCCGAGGTCGCCCCGCCCGCCTACCGCGGCCGCCTCGGCTCCTTCCAGCAGGCCGCGATCGTCGTCGGCATCGCCGTATCCCAGCTCGTCAACTGGGGCATCCTGAACGCGGCCGACGGGGACCAGCGCGGTGAGCTGATGGGCCTGGAGGCCTGGCAGGTCATGCTCGGCGTCATGGTGATCCCCGCGGTCCTCTACGGCCTGCTGTCCTTCGCCATCCCCGAGTCCCCGCGCTACCTGATCTCCGTCGGCAAGCACGAGCGCGCCAAGCAGATCCTCACCGAGGTCGAGGGCAGCGAGATCGATCTCGACGCCCGCGTCACCGAGATCGAGACCGGCATGCACCGCGAGGAGAAGTCCAGCTTCAAGGACCTGCTCGGCGGCAGCTTCTTCTTCAAGCCGATCGTCTGGGTCGGCATCGGCCTGTCGGTGTTCCAGCAGTTCGTCGGCATCAACGTCGCCTTCTACTACTCGGCCACGCTGTGGCAGTCGGTGGGCGTCGACCCGTCGGACTCGTTCTTCTACTCGTTCACCACGTCGATCATCAACATCGTCGGCACGGTGATCGCGATGATCTTCGTCGACCGCATCGGCCGCCGGCCGCTCGCCATCATCGGCTCGGTCGGCATGGTGATCGGTCTGGCGCTGGAGGCCTGGGCGTTCTCCTCGGACCTCGTCGACGGTCAGCTGCCCGCCACGCAGGGCTGGGTGGCCCTGATCGCCGCCCACGTCTTCGTCCTCTTCTTCGCCCTGTCGTGGGGTGTGGTCGTGTGGGTCATGCTCGGCGAGATGTTCCCGAACCGGATCCGCGCCGCCGCCCTCGGTGTCGCCGCGGCCGCGCAGTGGATCGCCAACTGGGCCATCACCGCGAGCTTCCCGTCGCTGGCGGACTGGAACCTGTCCGTCACCTACGTGATCTACACGGTGTTCGCGGCGCTCTCCATTCCGTTCGTGTTGAAGTTCGTGAAGGAGACGAAGGGGAAGCGGTTGGAGGAGATGGGCTGACGCCCCTCGTCCCCCCTTGGGGGCTTGCCGCCGGCGTCGCCCTCGTGTGAGGTTCACCTGCTGCCCTGGCTCGGGTCTGTCCGAGCTGGGGCGGTGGTGTGTCCGTGGGTCCGTGCGGGTGGGTGGGGGTTGGTCGCGCAGTTCCCCGCGCCCCTGGAGGGGTGGTTGCTGCTGAGTGGATCGCGTGCCGGCCGTTGTGGCTGGGTGCGTGGTTCCCCGCGTCCCTAGGGGGCGGGGTACCGGAGTGGACCGTGTGCCGGCCGTTGTGGCTGGGTGCGTGGTTCCCCGCGTCCCTGACGGGCGCGTGGCTTCTCGCGCCCTGGCGGGCTCGCGGGGTCTTGTGTCGTGAGGGGCGCGCGTCGGGTGCGGGGGTGGTGGGGGGCGCATGGCTGATACTGGACGCGTTATGGACATCGTCATCCTTGCTGTAGTCATCGCCGTGGTCGTGCTCGGCACGCTCGGCGGGCTGATCGTCGGGAGCCGGCGCAAGAAGCCGCTGCCCCCGCCGCCGCCCGCAGCGCCCGACATCACCGCCCCGCCGGCCGAGCCGCACGTCGGCGAAGAGGCCGAGACGCCGCGGGAGGAACCGCGGCGCACCATCGAGGAGGTTGATCTTCCGGCGGGCGCCGGTCCCGTCGTCATCGAGGAACCGCCCGCCGCCGAGGCTCCCGAGATCGAGATCCCGGAGCCCACCGCGGGCCGGCTGGTCCGGCTGCGGGCCCGTCTCTCCCGCTCCCAGAACGCCCTGGGCAAGGGTCTGCTCACCCTGCTGTCCCGCGAGCACCTGGACGAGGACACCTGGGAGGAGATCGAGGACACCCTGCTCACCGCCGACGTCGGCGTCCAGCCCACCCAGGAGCTGGTCGACCGGCTGCGCGAGCGGGTCAAGGTGCTGGGCACCCGCACCCCCGAGGAACTGCGCGGGCTGCTCCGCGAGGAGCTCGTCACCCTGGTCGGTCCGCAGATGGACCGCACCGTGCACACCGAGACCGAGGCCGGCGGCCCCGGCGTCGTGATGGTGGTCGGTGTCAACGGCACCGGCAAGACCACCACCACCGGCAAGCTCGCCCGGGTCCTGGTCGCCGACGGCAACACCGTCGTCCTGGGCGCCGCCGACACCTTCCGTGCCGCCGCCGCCGACCAGCTGCAGACCTGGGGCGAGCGGGTGGGCGCCCACATCGTGCGCGGCCCCGAGGGCGGCGACCCGGCCTCCGTCGCGTTCGACGCGGTCAAGGAGGGCAAGGAGATGGACGCCGACGCGGTGCTCATCGACACCGCCGGCCGGCTGCACACCAAGACGGGCCTCATGGACGAGCTCGGCAAGGTCAAGCGGGTCGTGGAGAAGCAGGCCCCGCTGGACGAGGTGCTGCTGGTGCTCGACGCCACCACCGGCCAGAACGGTCTGGTGCAGGCCCGGGTCTTCGCCGAGGTCGTCGACATCACAGGCATCGTGCTCACCAAACTCGACGGCACGGCCAAGGGCGGCATCGTCATCGCCGTCCAGCGCGAGCTGGGCGTGCCGGTCAAGCTGATCGGGCTCGGCGAGGGCGCGGACGACCTCGCGCCGTTCGAGCCGGGAGCCTTCGTGGACGCGCTCCTCGGGGAGTGACACCCCGCGCCCGACCACGGAACGCGAAAGCGCCCGCCCCCGGATCGCCGGGGGACGGGCGTTTCGCCGTGTCGGAGCCGTGTGGGGAGGGGCTACATGCCCGACCGGTGCGCCACGTACGCCAGGGTGCCGAGCAGCAGCCGGGCCTCGGGCGGCCGGGAAGCGGAGTCCAGGGCGGGGGAGCGCAGCCACCGCACCGGTCCGAGGCCGCCGCGGTCCGAGGGCGGTGCCGTGATGTGCGTACCGCGTCCGAGGCCGCGCAGGTCGAGCGAGGCCGGATCGTCCCAGCCCAAGCGGTAGAGCAGATCGGGCAGGGCCGCCGCGGCGCCCGGGGCGACGAAGAACTGGGCGCGCCCGTCCGGGGTGGCGGCGACCGGTCCGACCGGCAGGCCCATGCGCTCCAGCCGGGCCAGGGCGTGGCGCCCGGCGGGCTCGGCCACCTCGATCACGTCGAACGCCCGCCCGACCGGCAGCATCAGCGAGGCGCCCGGGAACTCGGACCACCGCGCGGTCACCTCGTCCAGCGGCGCGCCCGCGCGGATCACCGGCGCCAGGTCCAGGGGGTGGGCGCCCGGCGTCCGGCAGGTGCCGCGGCCGCAGGAGCAGGACCCGGCGACGGCGCGGACGCCCGGCACCACGTCCCAGCCCCAGAGCCCGGTGTACTCCGCGACGACCGTGCCGTCCGAGGAGCGGCCGCGGCGCCGCGAGCCGGACCGGATGTCACGGATGCCCCGACTGATACCGATCGTGAAGCCCATGCCCCCTCCAACGGGTCCGACGTACCGGTGGTTACGTAGCGGACGCAGACTGTGACTCTCTGTTTCCGGCTTCCCGGTGCGCCACGCGCCAACCAGTGCTTTGGTGCGCCCGGGGTGGTGCGAGGGGTGCTGCGCGCCCCCGAGTGCATCGCCGCATCCACTCTTGTCTGTCCTGTGTCAAGTCAATCGCGGGTCGGCGACGGTGCGTTCATTCGAAGGGGTGGCGAATGGTGGCGATTACGGTTCCGCCATGGTGAGGCCGGTGATCATAGGGTTACTGTGTGTGCACGGCTTGGATGGGGCACATGCACTCGTGGGTATGCCGGAGGCAACTCGGCTTTCCGTTCGAAGGGTGGCAACCGCCGGACGGGCGGCTCCAAAGACCGGCATTCTGATAAGGCTTGGCGCACTCAGCGACAAGTGGTCTTCAGGGATGGGGGCGTTCCAGTGAGCGGCAACGGCGGTGGCGGGACGAGTGCTGCGGGTGCGGAGAAGCGTCCGAACGAGATGCTCGCCTCGTGGTTCGTCCGCAGCGGCTGGTCCAAAGGGGAGCTCGCCCGCCAAGTCAACCGCAGAGCCCGGCAGTTGGGCGCCAACCACATCTCCACCGACACCTCCCGCGTGCGCCGCTGGCTGGACGGGGAGAACCCGCGCGAGCCGATCCCCAGAATTCTGTCGGAGCTGTTCTCCGAGCGCTTCGGCGTCGTCGTCTCCGTGGAGGACCTGGGCCTGCGCACCACTCGCCCGGCACCCTCCGCGACCGGCGTCGACCTTCCCTGGACGGGCCCGCAGACCGTGGCCCTGCTCAGCGAGTTCTCGCGCAGCGACCTGATGCTGGCGCGGCGCGGCTTCCTCGGGAGCTCGCTGGCCCTCTCCGCGGGTCCGTCCCTCATCGAGCCCATGCAGCGCTGGCTCGTCCCCTCCCCGTCCAGCCCGCTCCCCAGGCCCGAGCCGGACGTCGCGCCCTCCTCGGCGCGCGCCCGCGGCCGGCTGTCCAAGCCGGAGCTGGACCTGCTGGAGACCACCACCGTGATGTTCCGGCAGTGGGACGCCCAGTGCGGCGGCGGACTGCGCCGCAAAGCCGTCGTCGGACAGCTCCACGAGGTCACCGACCTCCTCCAGGAGCCCCAGCCGGAGGCCGCCACCAAGCGGCTGTTCAAGGTCGCCGCCGAACTGGCCGAGCTCGCGGGCTGGATGTCGTACGACGTGGGGCTGCAGCCGACCGCGCAGAAGTACTTCGTGCTCGCCCTGCACGCCGCCAAGGAGGCCGGGGACCGGCCGCTCGGCTCCTACGTGCTGTCCAACATGAGCCGGCAGATGATCCACCTGGGCCGCCCCGAGGACGCCCTGGAGCTCATCCACCTCGCGCAGTACGGCAGCCGGGACTGCGCGAGCCCCCGCATCCAGTCGATGCTGTATGCGATGGAGGCCCGCGCCTACGCCAACATGGGGCAGCCCGGCCGCTGCAAGCGCGCCGTCCGCATGGCCGAGGACACCTTCGCCGAGGCCGACGAGTGGGACGAGCCCGACCCGGACTGGATCCGCTTCTTCTCCGAGGCCGAGCTGTACGCGGAGAACAGCCACTCCTTCCGCGACCTCGCCTACGTCGCGGGCCGCAGCCCCACCTACGCCTCGCTCGCCGAGCCGCTGATGAAGCGGGCCGTGGAACTCTTCGGCCAGGAGGGCGGCGAGCACCAGCGTTCCTACGCCCTCAACCTCATCGGCATGGCCACCGTCCACCTGCTCCAGCGCGAGCCCGAGCAGAGCACGGTTCTGGCCACCGACGCCATCAAGGCCGCCAAGAAGGTCCGTTCCGAGCGCGTCAACACTCGTATCCGAAAGACCGTCGACACCGCCGTACGCGACTTCGGGGACCTCGCCGACGTCGTCGAACTCACCGAGCGGCTCGCGATCGAGCTGCCGGAGACCGCCGAAGCGGTCTGACCACAGGAGCACCCCTGGACCCCGGCCGCGGCCGGCCCTCCCGAACTGCCCGACTCGGCTCCCCCATGCCAGTCATTCGGAAGGCCGACCGCGGCCGGTCGTGTGTCTCCCCGGCCACGGCTCACGGCCGTACACCGAAGGTTGCGTCACGATAACGATCGGCGCGCCCCGGATCCGGCAGTTCATCGACCCGTAACACGTCGGGTGCCTTCGTCACGGCGGCGAAACAACGAGGGGCTTCCACCGAAACGGCGCTGCGCCAATCTCATGGCGCATAACCGGCCCACCCCTCAATCCGCTCAAGGCTTCGCCCGCACGGGGCCGTACCAACGACGAGGAGACGCCGATGGCACAAGCCATCACCCTGGCAGCAGACGCGCCCACGCTGTCCGCCGCCAACACAGGGTTCATGCTCATCTGTTCCGCCCTGGTCATGCTCATGACGCCCGGTCTGGCCTTCTTCTACGGAGGCATGGTCCGGGTCAAGAGCACGCTGAACATGCTGATGATGAGCTTCATCAGCCTGGGCATCGTCACCATCCTCTGGGTGCTCTACGGATTCTCCGTCGCGTTCGGCGACGACAAGGGCAGCCTCATCGGCTGGAACTCCGACTGGGTGGGCCTGAGCAACATCGGCCTGACGGAACTGTGGGGCAGCACCACCATCCCGCTGTTCGTCTTCGCCGCCTTCCAGCTGATGTTCGCGATCCTCACGCCCGCCCTGATCAGCGGCGCGCTCGCGGACCGCGTGAAGTTCAGCGCCTGGGCCCTGTTCATCACCCTGTGGGTCACCGTCGTCTACTTCCCGGTCGCGCACTGGGTGTGGGGCGAGGGCGGCTGGGCGTTCGACCTCGGCGTCATCGACTTCGCCGGCGGTACCGCGGTCCACATCAACGCCGGTGCGGCCGCCCTCGGTGTCATCCTCGTCATCGGCAAGCGCATCGGATTCAAGAAGGACCCGATGCGTCCGCACAGCCTCCCGCTGGTCATGCTCGGCGCCGGTCTGCTGTGGTTCGGCTGGTTCGGATTCAACGCCGGCTCCTGGCTGGGCAACGACGACGGTATCGGCGCGCTGATGTTCGTCAACACCCAGGTCGCCACCGGTGCCGCGGTCGTCGGCTGGCTCGCCTACGAGAAGATCCGCCACGGCGCGTTCACCACGCTGGGTGCCGCCTCCGGCGCCGTCTCCGGCCTGGTCGCCATCACCCCGGCCGGCGGCGCGGTCTCCCCGCTCGGCGCCATCGCGATCGGCCTCATCGCCGGTGTCCTGTGCGCCATGGCGGTCGGCCTCAAGTACAAGTTCGGCTACGACGACTCCCTCGACGTCGTCGGCGTCCACCTCGTCGGCGGCGTCATCGGCTCCCTGCTCATCGGCTTCCTCGCCACCGGCAAGGGCCAGTCCGACGTCGAGGGCCTCTTCTACGGCGGCGGCCTCGACCAGTTCTGGAAGCAGTGCGCCGGTGTCTTCGGTGTCCTCGCCTACTCCCTGATCGCCTCCGCGGTCCTGGCCCTCCTGATCCACAAGACCCTCGGTATGCGAGTCTCCGAGGACGACGAGGTCGCCGGCATCGACCAGGCCGAGCACGCCGAGACCGCATACGACTTCAGCGGCGCCGGCGGCGGCGCGGCCCGCACGCCGGCCAGCACCCCCGTCGCCCCGGCCGAGAGCAAGAAGGTGGACGCATGAAGCTCATCACCGCCGTCGTGAAGCCGCACCGGCTCGACGAGATCAAGGAAGCCCTGCAGGCCTTCGGCGTGCACGGTCTGACCGTCACCGAGGCCAGCGGCTACGGCCGCCAGCGCGGCCACACCGAGGTCTACCGCGGTGCCGAGTACACCGTCGACCTGGTGCCCAAGGTCCGCATCGAGGTCCTGGTCGAGGACGACGACGCCGAACAGCTCGTCGACGTCGTGGTCAAGGCGGCCCGCACCGGCAAGATCGGCGACGGCAAGGTCTGGATGATCCCCGTCGAGACCGCCGTACGGGTGCGGACCGGCGAACGCGGCCCGGACGCCCTCTGACAGCAGCCCCACGGAACAGGAGTCGCCGGGTGACGAGTACGGACACGCACGACCAGGCAGAGGACTCGGGACCCGACGGCTACGCGGCGGCCCGGCTGCGCCTTCTCACCGAGAAGGCGCGGTCCGGGCCGCCGCGCCGTTCCGGCCTCGCCGGCCTCACCGACGAATGGCTCGCCGGACTCTTCGCGGCCGGCGCCCCCGGAGCACGCGGGATCTCCCTGGTCGCCGTCGGCGGCTACGGACGCGCGGAGCTCTCCCCGCGCAGCGACCTCGACCTGCTGCTGCTGCACGACGGCAGCGACCCCGAGACCGTCTCGAAGCTCGCCGACCGCCTCTGGTACCCGGTCTGGGACCTCGGCCTCGCCCTCGACCACTCCGTCCGCACCCCGGCCGAGGCCCGCAGGACCGCCGGTGAGGACCTCAAGGTCCAGCTCGGCCTGCTGGACGCCCGGCACGTCGCGGGCGACCTCGGTCTCACCACCGCCCTGCGCACCACCGTGCTCGCCGACTGGCGCAACCAGGCCCCCAAGCGGCTGCCCGCCCTGCGGGAGCTGTGCGAGGAACGAGCCGAACGCCAGGGCGAACTGCAGTACCTCCTCGAACCCGACCTCAAGGAGGCCCGCGGCGGACTGCGCGACGCCACCGCCCTGCGCGCGGTGGCCGCCTCCTGGCTCGCCGACGCCCCCCGCGAGGGACTCGCCGAGGCCCGCGGCCGCCTCCTCGACGTACGGGACGCCCTGCACCTGAGCACCGGACGCGCCACCGACCGGCTCGCCCTCCAGGAACAGGACCAGGTCGCCGCCGAACTCGGCCTGCTCGACGCCGACGCCCTGCTGCGCCAGGTCTACGAGGCCGCCCGGGTCATCGCCTACGCGGGCGACGTCACCTGGCGCGAGGTCGGCCGCGTCCTGCGCTCCCGCTCCGTGCGGCCCCGGCTGCGCAAATTGGCAAGGGAGCGAAGCGACTTCATCAGAAGGGCGGTGGCGGGCGACGGGAGGGCGCTCGGCGGAGGCAAGCCCGCTCCCGAGCGGTCCCCGCTCGCCGAAGGGGTCGTGGAACAGGACGGCGAGGTGGTGCTCGCCCGCGCCGCGCGCCCCGACCGCGACCCCGTGCTCCCGCTCCGCGCCGCGGCCGCCGCCGCCCAGGCCGGCCTCCCCCTCAACCTGCACGCCGTACGCCGCATGGCCGCCGGCGCCCGCGCCCTCCCCTCGCCCTGGCCCGCCGAGGCCCGCCAGCAGCTCCTCACGCTGCTGGGCTCCGGCCGCCCCACCGTCGAGGTCTGGGAGGCGCTGGAGGCCGAGGGCCTGATCAGCCTGCTGCTGCCCGACTGGGACCGGGTGCGCTGCCGCCCGCAGCGCAACGCCGTGCACCTGTGGACCGTCGACCGGCACCTCATCGAGACCGCCGTGCGCGCCTCCGCGTTCACCCGCCGGGTCAGCCGCCCCGACCTGCTGCTCATCGCCGCCCTGCTGCACGACATCGGCAAGGGCTGGCCCGGCGACCACTCGGTGGCCGGCGAGGTCATCGCCCGGGACGTGGCCGCCCGCATCGGCTTCGACGCGGACGACGTCACCGTGATCGCCACGCTCGTACGCCACCACCTGCTGCTCGTGGAGACCGCCACCCGGCGCGACCTCGACGACCCCGCCACCGTGCGGGCCGTCGCCGAGGCCGTCGGCTCCCAGGGCACCCTCGAACTGCTGCACGCCCTCACCGAGGCGGACGCCCTCGCCACCGGACCGGCCGCCTGGTCCTCCTGGCGTGCCTCCCTCGTCGCCGACCTCGTCAAACGGGTCTCCGCCGTGCTCGCGGGCCAGGCCCCGCCCGACCCCGAGGCGGCAGCGCCCACCGCGCAGCACGAGCGGCTCGCCCTCGAAGCCGTCGCCACGGGCGCCCCCGTCCTGTCGCTGCGGGCGCAGACCGAACCGCCCGCCGAGCCCCCGGCGGACCCCGAACCGCTGGGCGTCGAGCTGATCATGGCCGTCCCCGACCAGTCGGGCGTGCTGCCCGCGGTGGCCGGCGTGCTGGCCATGCACCGGCTGACCGTGCGCACCGCCGAGCTGCGGGCGCTGGACCTCCCGGACGGCGTCGACGGTTCCGTGCTGCTGCTGGACTGGCGGGTCGCCGCCGAGTACGGCTCGCTGCCCCAGGCCGCCCGGCTCCGCGCCGACCTGGTCCGCGCCCTCGACGGCAGCCTCGACATCTCCGGCCGTCTGGCCGAGCGGGACGCCGCGTACCCGAGACGCCGCGGGGTGGTCGCCCCGCCCCCGCGCGTGACCGTCGCCCCGGCCGCCTCCCGGCACGCCACGGTGATCGAGGTCCGCGCGCAGGACGCACCGGGGCTGCTGTTCCGCATCGGGCGGGCCCTGGAGGACGCGGGCGTGCGGGTGCGCAGCGCCCACGCGAGCACTCTGGGCGCCAACGCGGTCGACGCCTTCTACGTCACCGGACCGGAGGGCCTGCCGCTGCCGGGCGAGGAGGCCGTGGCGGCGGCCCGCACACTGGAGGAGACGCTGCGGGCGTGACCGCGCGGGCGGGCCCCGCGGGCACGCGCGGGGCCGTCCTCCGGCACGGACGTCCGCCCCCGCCCACCGCCCCGCGGCGGGCGGGGGCGTTTTGCTCGCGGGGCCGGATACCCTGGAGGGCAGCCCAGTCCGCCCCCGACCTCGAGGACCGACGCCACCGTGTTCGATACCCTCTCCGACCGCCTCAGCGCGACTTTCAAAAACCTCCGCGGCAAAGGCAGGTTGTCCGAGGCGGACATCGACGCCACGGCGCGTGAGATCCGCATCGCCCTCCTCGAGGCCGACGTGGCCCTGCCGGTCGTCCGGTCGTTCATCAAGAACGTCAAGGAAAGGGCCCTGGGCGCCGAGGTCTCCAAGGCGCTCAACCCGGCCCAGCAGATCATCAAGATCGTCAACGACGAGCTGATCCAGATCCTCGGCGGCGAGACCCGCCGTCTGCGGTTCGCCAAGCAGCCACCGACCGTGATCATGCTCGCGGGTCTGCAGGGTGCCGGTAAGACCACCCTCGCGGGCAAGCTCGGCCACTGGCTGAAGGAGCAGGGCCACTCCCCGCTGCTGGTCGCCGCCGACCTCCAGCGCCCCAACGCCGTCAACCAGCTGAGCGTGGTCGCCGAGCGCGCGGGCGTCGCCGTCTACGCGCCCGAGCCGGGCAACGGCGTCGGCGACCCGGTCAAGGTCGCCAAGGACTCCATCGACTTCGCGCGGTCCAAGGTCCACGACATCGTGATCGTGGACACCGCCGGCCGCCTGGGCATCGACCAGGAGCTGATGCAGCAGGCCGCGGACATCCGGGACGCGGTCTCGCCCGACGAGATCCTCTTCGTCGTCGACGCGATGATCGGTCAGGACGCGGTCAACACGGCCGAGGCCTTCCGCGACGGCGTCGGCTTCGACGGCGTGGTGCTCTCCAAGCTCGACGGTGACGCCCGCGGTGGTGCCGCCCTGTCGATCCGGCAGGTCACCGGCAAGCCGATCATGTTCGCGTCCAACGGTGAGAAGCTCGACGACTTCGACGCCTTCCACCCGGACCGCATGGCCTCCCGCATCCTCGACATGGGTGACCTGCTCACCCTGATCGAGCAGGCTGAGAAGACGTTCAGCCAGGAAGAGGCCGAGAAGATGGCCTCCAAGCTGGCGTCCAAGAAGGGCCAGGACTTCACCCTGGACGACTTCCTGGCCCAGATGGAGCAGGTCCGCAAGATGGGCTCCATCTCCAAGCTGCTCGGCATGCTGCCGGGCATGGGCCAGATCAAGGACCAGATCAACAACCTGGACGAGCGGGACGTCGACCGCACCGCCGCGATCATCAAGTCGATGACGCCCGGCGAGCGCCAGGACCCGACGGTCATCAACGGCTCGCGCCGCGCCCGTATCGCCAAGGGTTCCGGTGTCGAGGTCAGCGCGGTGAAGAACCTCGTCGAGCGGTTCTTCGAGGCGCGCAAGATGATGTCCCGCATGGCCCAGGGCGGCGGCATGCCGGGGATGCCCGGGATGCCGGGCATGGGCGGCGGCCCCGGCCGTACGAAGAAGAAGCAGAAGCAGGCCAAGGGCAAGCAGCGCTCGGGCAACCCGATGAAGCGCAAGCAGCAGGAGCAGGAGGAGGCCGCGCGCCGGGCCGCGGCGGCCGAGGGCGGCAACGCCTTCGGGCTGCCGCAGCAGGGCGGCAAGGACTTCGAGCTTCCGGACGAGTTCAAGAAGTTCATGGGCTGAGGCCCGTACCGGTGACGCCGCTGGGGCGCCCCCTCCGAGGAGGGGGCGCCCCAGCGGCGTCGTGCGTGTGTGCGGCGGACCCGCGCCCGTCAGGGGACGCGCGCGACGAGGTACCGGAACACGTTCGGCATCCACACCGTGCCGTCCGGGCGCCGGTACGGGTGCAGCGCCTCGGCCAGCTCCTTGTCCACCTGCACCTGGTCGGTGGCGCTGATCGCCGGGTCGAACAGGCCCGTCGACTTCAGGCCCCGTACGGCGCTGTCCGGGTCGGCGTAGCCGAAGGGGCAGGCCACCCGCCCCGAGCCGTCGGGCCGCAGTCCGGCCCGCTCGGCGACCCGCTCCAGGTCGTCCCGTTCGGTGGGGCGCCAGGCATCCGCGCCGCGCAGCGGTTCCGCCAGCTTGGCGGCCACCCGCAGCACGGCCGCCGTGGCGCACCGCTCGGGCGGGCCCCAGCCGGCCAGCACCACGGCCGCCCCGCGCCCGGCGAGCGGCACTGCCTCGGCGAGCAGGTCGCCCAGTCCCTCCGCGTCGCCCGCCAGGCAGCCGATCGGCTCGAAGGCGGTCACCACGGTGTACCGCGGTACGCCGGCGGGGGCGGCCTCGGCGGGCGAGCCCCGCACGATCCGGGTGTCCGCGCCCGCGTGCGGGTCCCGCTCGTCCGGCAGCAGCCGTTCGCGGGCCAGGGCCAGCCGGTCGGACGAGGTGTCGACACCGGTGATCGTGGCGCCGCGCGAGGCCGCCATCAGCAGGGCCAGTCCGGAGCCGCAGCCGAGGCCGAGCAGCCGGGTCGAGGGGCCCACGTCCAGTCGCTCGTACACCGCTTCGTACAGCGGTACGAGCATCCGCTCCTGTATCTCGGACCAGTCACGCGCGCGTGCCCGCAGGTCGACGCGCGGGGCGGGCCCCGTGCGAGACGGGTGCTGCCGCACGAGCGTAGGTGTCATAGGTAAGCGCCCCAATCAGCCGAGAAGTTGCCGCAGTGCCCATTTCCCTGGCCCCCGTGCAGTGCGCCCGCACAGCCCCCGTATGCCAGGTAACTCCGCACTCGTCGTGTCGTCCAGTGGAAAGGGGCGGCCGTTTGGTAGTTGCTCGTGCCAGAGGCAAGAATTCACATTCCGGTAATCGGAGGCCGCCCGGTCCGCCAGGGCGCGGACGTCCGTGGGACGGTTCCGGCCACCGGTGACGGGGTGTGAACGTCCCGGGGGAGGGGCGGTGCGCGGCCTCGCGGGAGGAAGCGGTAGGTTCGTCGGTCACGGCGTTCCAGGTGAACCGGACGCCGCCCGACGCCGGGAGGGCGTCCGAAAGGCCTCTTGCGCATCCAGGGGGCTCACGCGCACCGGCGCGTGGAGACCGGATACGCGCGGGGGCGTACGTCAGCCTACGCACCACCTTGAGATGAGCTGCGAGGCTTCTCCGCAGATCAGCGCACCCGTGTTCGTCAGGACGCATCAGTGCCAACTGACTGGTACGTGCAAATTATTTGGGATGCCCCGGAATCGGAACACAGAGGCACCCCGGCTCGTTGTCATTACGTGAGCACGACACAGACACCACCTGTTCTCGCCGCAGAGCTGGCACAGGCGTGGGCCGACATTCAGCGGTACCACCCCGAATTGCCCGATCTTGCCGCGCCCGAGTCCCTGATCGGGGAGTCGTCGTCCGCGTGCGGTCACGAGCTCTCCTTCGAGCGACTGCTGCACGAGGCAGTCCACGGCATCGCCGCCGCGCGCGGCGTGCGCGACACATCCCGAGCCGGCCGGTACCACAACCGCAGGTTCCTGGCGATCGCCGAGGAGCTGGGCCTTGACCACCCCGAGGAGCCGCACCCGAGCAGCGGCTTCTCCCTGGTCACGCTCAGCCCCGAGGCGAAGCGCCGCTACCGTCCGACCACGGAGCGTCTCCAGCGGGCCCTGAAGGCCCACACGGCGGCGACCGCAGGCGACACCGCCCGCAGCTTCCGCGGTCCGGCCGCGCGGCACGGCTCGTCCGGCGGCGGCGTACGCGTCAAGGCGGTCTGCGACTGCGGCCGCAACGTACGCGTCGTTCCGTCGGTGCTGGCGCAGGCGCCCATCGTCTGCGGCGGCTGCGGAAAGCCGTTCCGTATCCCGGAAGTCGTAGCGGCGAGCTGAGGCCCCGGCACCTCGTGGGTGCCGGGGCCTCGGTCCCGCCGACACCGGGCGCACCCGACGCGTGACCATGCGGCGCCGGGTGCCGCTTCGTCGTGCCCATGTGCCCGCACCCCACGGCAGGCCGGCCCCTCGGGGTGTGGCACAATGGCTAGCTGTACTCGACAGCCGCACAGGACCCCTCTCTCCTCCGGCTGACGCGTCCGTCGGGCACTCGGGTACCGCAACCCCACGCGGCTTTCTCGCCGTGCCCAACCACGTCAAATCCAGGAGAACCCACTCCCGTGGCAGTCAAGATCAAGCTGAAGCGTCTGGGCAAGATCCGTTCGCCTCACTACCGCATCGTCGTCGCCGACTCCCGTACCCGCCGTGACGGCCGGGCCATCGAGGAGATCGGCAAGTACCACCCGACGTACAACCCGTCGGTGATCGAGGTCGACGGCGACCGCGTGGCGTACTGGCTCTCCGTCGGCGCCCAGCCGACCGAGCCCGTGCTCGCCATCCTGAAGAAGACCGGCGACTGGCAGAAGTTCAAGGGCGAGCCCGCCCCGGCGCCCCTGCTGCAGCAGCCCGAGAAGGCCGCCCGTCCGTCCTTCGAGGCGATCGGCGGCGACGACGAGGGCAAGGGTGAGGCCATCACCCAGAAGAAGAAGGCTGAGAAGAAGGACGAGGCTTCCGCCGAGTCCGCGTCGACCGAGGCCTGAGCATGCTCGAGGAGGCTCTCGAGCACCTCGTGAAGGGCATCGTCGACAACCCTGACGATGTGCAGGTCGCCTCGCGCGACCTGCGTCGCGGTCGCGTGCTCGAGGTCCGGGTCCACCCGGACGACCTCGGCAAGGTGATCGGCCGCAACGGCCGCACCGCACGCGCTCTGCGCACCGTCGTGGGCGCCATCGGCGGCCGCGGTGTCCGTGTCGACCTCGTCGACGTGGACCACGTCCGCTGACGCCGCAAGAAGCACCGGCTCGGGCCGGGGAGGGCCACTGGGCCGTCCCCGGCCCGCAGTCGTATGACAGGAGACAGAACACAGTGCAGCTGGTAGTCGCTCGTATCGGCCGCGCCCACGGCATCAAGGGCGAGGTCACCGTCGAGGTCCGTACCGACGAGCCGGAGCTGAGGCTCGGGCCCGGCGCCGTCCTGGCCACCGACCCCGCCTCCGCGGGGCCGCTGACCATCGCGACCGGCCGGGTGCACAGCGGCCGCCTCCTGCTGCGCTTCGAGGGCGTCCACGACCGCACCGGCGCCGAGGCGCTGCGCAACACCCTCCTGATCGCCGACGTCGACCCGGAGGAGATGCCCGAGGGTGAGGACGAGTACTACGACCACCAGCTGATCGACCTCGACGTCGTCACCGAGGACGGCGAGACGGTCGGCCGGATCACCGAGATCTCCCACCTGCCCACCCAGGACCTCTTCGTCGTCGAGCGCCCCGACGGCAGCGAGGTGTTCGTGCCCTTCGTCGAGGAGATCGTCGCCGAGATCGACCTCGAGGAGCAGCGCGCGGTGATCACCCCGCCACCCGGCCTGATCGACGACCGCGCCGAGGTCGCCTCGTCCCGGGACGCCTCGGAATCCGGGGACGACGCCTGATGCGGCTCGACGTCGTCACGATCTTCCCCGAGTACCTCGACCCGCTGAACGTCTCCCTCGTCGGCAAGGCACGCGCGCGCGGACAGCTCGACGTGCACGTCCACGACCTGCGCTCCTGGACCTACGACCGGCACAACACGGTCGACGACACCCCGTACGGCGGCGGCCCCGGCATGGTCATGAAGACCGACCCCTGGGGTGACGCGCTGGACTCGGTCCTGGCGGACGGCTACGAGAGCGGCTCGGGCGAGCCCGCCCTGATCGTCCCCACCCCGAGCGGCCGCCCCTTCACCCAGGAACTGGCCGTCCACCTCTCCGAGCGGCCCTGGCTGATTTTCACCCCGGCCCGCTACGAGGGCATCGACCGCCGCGTCGTGGACGAGTACGCGACCCGCATGCCGGTGTACGAGGTGTCCATCGGCGACTACGTCCTGGCCGGCGGCGAGGCCGCGGTGCTCGTCGTCACCGAGGCGGTGGCGCGGCTCCTCCCGGGCGTCCTCGGGAACGCCGAGTCGCACCGCGACGACTCCTTCGCCCCCGGCGCCATGGCCAACCTGCTGGAGGGCCCCGTCTACACCAAGCCGCCCTCCTGGCGCGGCCGCGAGATCCCGGACGTGCTGCTCAGCGGCCACCACGGGAAGATCGCACGCTGGCGGCGCGACGAGGCGCTGCGGCGGACCACCACCCACCGCCCCGACCTCATCGAGCACTGCGACCCCAAGGCCTTCGACAAGAAGGACCGGGAGATGCTGTCCATCCTCGGCTGGGCGCCGGACCCCGAGGGAGAGCCGTACGGCCGATTTTGGCGCAGGACCGACGGCGTGGAACAATAGGCCGCTGTTGTGCGCCGTCCGGCGAGCGCCCCTGCCGCAGGGGGACACGACGCCGCCCCGACCGCACAGCCCAGATCCGAAACCAAGTGCCGTTGATGACCTGCGGCATCAGCGAAGAAAGCAGACGACATGTCTCACCTGCTCGACTCCGTCGACACCGCGTCGCTCCGCAGCGACGTCCCGGACTTCCGTCCCGGTGACACCGTCAACGTCCACGTGCGCGTCATCGAGGGCAACCGCTCCCGTGTGCAGCAGTTCAAGGGCGTGGTGATCCGCCGCCAGGGTTCCGGCGTGCGCGAGACCTTCACGGTCCGCAAGGTCTCCTTCTCCGTCGGCGTCGAGCGCACCTTCCCGGTGCACACCCCGATCGTGGAGAAGATCGAGCTCGTCACCAAGGGTGACGTCCGCCGCGCCAAGCTGTACTACCTCCGTGAGCTCCGCGGCAAGGCCGCGAAGATCAAGGAGAAGCGAGAGAACTGAGCGCTTTACCGGCGTCATATCGCGGCCGGATAGCATCTGGCCCCGATGGACACCGAAGCACAGCCGACGGAGCGCGACCGCTCTCTCCCCCCGGACCCCGAGGACTCCTCGGCGAGACCGGGGCCGGAGGGGCGGTCGCGTTCCGCGTTGCTGTCGCGCGTCACGGACCAGCTGCCCGGCGGGCGGATCACCCTGACCCTGTTGCTCTGCCTGCTCTTCCTGCTGGCCGTCAACACGTTCGTGGCGCGGCCCTTCGAGATCCCGAGCGGATCGATGGAGAAGGGATTGAGGGTCGGGGACCGCGTTCTCGTAAACAAGTTGGCGTACCGCTTCGGCGACGGGCCGCACCGCGGGGACGTGATTGTGTTCGACGGCACCGGGTATTTCGGTGACGCCGACTACATCAAACGGGTTGTCGGGGTGGGCGGGGACCACATCGTCTGCTGCGACGGGGAGGGGAGGATCCGGGTGAACGGCCGGTCGGTCGACGAGTCAAGCTTCCTGTTCCCCGGCGACAGCCCCTCCACGGTGCGCTTCGACGTGGTCGTGCCCGAGGGACGGCTGTTCGTCCTCGGTGACCACCGCGGCAACTCCAGCGACTCCCGCGACCACCTCGGTTCGCCCGGCGGGGGCATGATCCCCGTGGCGGAGGTCATCGGCCGCGCCGACGCCGTCGTCTGGCCGTTCGGCCACGCCGGCCGTCTTGAGCGGCCCGACGCCTACACGCGCGTCCCGGCTGCGGACGCCTCCGCGACCGGGGGCCGCCATGGGTAACCGCGGAAGGCCCCGCGGCGTCCCCGAGAGCGCCGCCGAGAACCTGCTTCCCACCGGCTCCCGCCGTGCCGTCGTCCCCTCCTCCGGCCGCACCCGGGCCGAACGGCGCAAGCTCCAGCGCAAGGTCAAGCGCCGCCGCAGGCGCAGCGCCGTCAAGGAGATCCCACTCCTCATCGGTGTCGCCGTCCTGATCGCCCTGGTACTGAAGACGTTCCTCGTGCAGGCGTTCGTCATCCCGTCCGGCTCCATGGAGCAGACGATCCAGATCGGCGACCGGGTCCTGGTCGACAAGCTCACCCCCTGGTTCGGCTCCAAGCCGCAGCGCGGGGACGTCGTCGTGTTCAAGGACCCCGGCGGCTGGCTCCAGGGGGAGCAGACCACGCCCCAGAAGGACGACCCGGTCGGCGTCAAGCAGATCAAGGAAGGCCTCACCTTCATCGGTCTGCTGCCGTCGGAGGACGAGAAGGACCTGATCAAGCGGGTCGTCGGGGTCGGCGGCGACCGCGTCCGGTGCTGCGACACCCAGGGTCGGGTCACCGTCAACGGCGTCCCGCTGAACGAGGACTACCTCTACCCCGGCAACGCCCCCTCGCTGACCCCCTTCGACGTCACCGTGCCGGAGGGCCGGCTGTGGGTGATGGGCGACCACCGGGCGAACTCCGCGGATTCCCGCGTCCACCAGAACTCCGGCTACGGCGGCACCGTCTCCGAGGACGAGGTGGTGGGCCGCGCCATGGTCATCGCCTGGCCGCTCGGCCACTGGACCACCCTCGACGAGCCCGCTGCCTACGCCGCCGTGTCCGACTCGGTGCCCGGGTCGAACGGCGACGCCGCGCTGTCGCATAGGGTTGCCCCGGACGATCCCAGCCAACGTGAAGGAATTGTCCAGCTCCCGAGCCCTGCGGAACTCCCGCTCGTTATGGGAGTGGTGGGCCTGCGCCGGGCATGGCGTGGGCGGCGGCAGAGAGTGAGGAGTCGGCGTGGGGGATGTGGCGGTAGGCGCACGGTCCGGTCAGGGCGGCGAGGAGCACCGCGGACGCCCCGCGGAACCGGGCGACCCGGCCGCGGCCCACGCGGCGTTCTCCGGGAATGACGATCCGGCGGTCGAGGGCGGCGGAGTGAACGACGACGGGACGAGGACCGGCGACCAGGGACCGGACGACCCCCAGCCGAAGAAGCAGCAGCGTTCCTTCTGGAAGGAACTGCCGATCCTGATCGGCATCGCGCTCGTCCTGGCGCTGCTGATCAAGACGTTCCTCGTGCAGGCGTTCTCGATCCCCTCCGACTCGATGCAGAACACCCTGCAGCAGGGCGACCGGGTCCTGGTCGACAAGCTGACCCCCTGGTTCGGCTCCGAGCCCGAGCGGGGCGAGGTCGTCGTCTTCCACGACCCCGACAACTGGCTCGCGGGCGAGCCCACGCCCGACCCCAACCCGCTGCAGAAGGTCCTCAGCTGGATCGGCCTGATGCCGTCCGCGGAGGAGAAGGACCTGATCAAGCGGGTCATCGGCGTCGGCGGTGACACGATCGAGTGCAAGGGCACCGGCCCGCTGAAGGTCAACGGCAAGGCGCTCAACGAGCCGTACGTCTACCCCGGCAACACCCCGTGCAGCCAGGACGACCAGGGCGGCCAGTTCAAGGTCAAGGTGCCCGAGGGCCACATCTGGGTCATGGGCGACCACCGCCAGAACTCCCGCGACTCCCGCTACAACCAGGCCGACAAGAACCACGGCTTCGTCCCCGTCGACAAGGTCGTCGGCCGCGCTGTGGTCATCGCCTGGCCGGTCAACCGCTGGGACAACCTCCCCGTCCCGGACACCTTCGACCAGCCCGGTCTGAACACGCAGTCCCAGGACGCGGCGGCCCTCCCGGTCGCGCCGCCCGCGCTCGCGGTGGCCGGCGCGGTGCCGTTCGTGCTGTGGCGGCGTTACCGGGCCGGTGACGGAGAGGGACGCGGGGAGGGCTGACCCGCCTGGGTACCGCCGGGTAGGGTGCCGCCCATGAGTGGTCAGAGCACGACGCGTACGGTCCCGGGCAGCGGTGGTTCCAACGGTGCCCGGGCACGGAGCGGCCGGACCGGGCAGGTGCTGTCCAACGTGGCCGTCGCGCTCGGACTGGTGCTGTTCCTCGGCGGGTTCGCCTGGGGAGCGGTGGTCTACCGGCCGTACACCGTGCCGACCACCTCGATGGCCCCGACCATCGACGCTGGCGAGCGGGTGCTCGCCGAGCGCGTCGACGGCGACGAGGTCCGCCGCGGCGACGTCGTCGTCTTCAAGGACGCGACCTGGTCGAACGCCCCGATGGTCAAGCGGGTCGTCGCCGTCGGCGGCGACACCGTCGCCTGCTGCAAGGACGGCAAGCTGACGGTCAACGGCAAGGAGATCGACGAACCGTATCTCCCCGACGACCCGATGGTCCGCTCCGCGGTCTTCCCCGAGGTGACCGTGCCGAAGGGGCGCCTGTTCCTGCTCGGCGACGAGCGCTCCGGGTCGCTCGACTCCACGGCCCACCTGACCGACGCCGCCGGCGGCACCGTCGCGCGCGACGCCGTCCGGGCCCGGGTCGACGCCGTGGTCTGGCCGATGGACGGCATGCTCGCCGCACCCACCGGCTTCGAGCGGCTCGGCCCGCTCTCCACGCCCGGACCGCTGCCGACCGTGCTCGCCGCGGTGATCGGCGGCGCGGTGCTGGTGCTGGCGGGCGCCGCCTACGGACCCCTGGCCAGGCGCGCGGCCACGTCCCGCGCCCGGAGCGCCGCGGGGAGCACCGGTGGGCGCTGACCCGTCGCCCGCCGCGCCCGACACCTACCAGGGCGGCCTGCGGAGGGTCGCCCGGGTCGTCCTGCTCGACCCGCAGGACCGCATCCTGCTGCTCCACGGCCACGAACCGGACGACCCCGGCACCGACTGGTGGTTCACACCCGGCGGCGGCGTGGAGGGCGACGAGACCCGTGAACAGGCCGCGCTCAGGGAACTCGCGGAGGAGACCGGCATCACCGACGTCGAGCTCGGCCCCGTGCTGTGGCGGCGGTGCTGCTCCTTCCCGTTCGCGGGCCGCCAGTGGGACCAGGACGAGTGGTACTTCCTGGCCCGCACGACCCAGACCGCGACCGCGGCCACGGCCCTGACCGAGCTGGAGCGGCGCAGCGTCGTCGGAGCACGCTGGTGGACGTGCCCGGAACTCGTCCGGGCGCATGAGACGGTGTATCCGACCAAGCTCGCCGGGCTGCTGACGCGACTGCTCGACGAAGGCCCCCCGGCCGCGCCCGTGACCCTGGACACCGAAATCGTCCGGTGACCGACGGGACTGGCGCACAATGGTGGGATCGCACGGCTGAAGGGGAACATGCCATGAGCGCCGAGGACCTCGAGAAGTACGAGACCGAGATGGAGCTGAAGCTCTACCGGGAGTACCGCGATGTCGTCGGTCTGTTCAAATACGTGATCGAGACCGAGCGGCGCTTCTACCTCACCAACGACTACGAGATGCAGGTCCACTCGGTCCAGGGTGAGGTGTTCTTCGAAGTCTCCATGGCGGACGCCTGGGTGTGGGACATGTACCGGCCGGCCCGCTTCGTGAAGCAGGTACGGGTGCTCACGTTCAAGGACGTGAACATCGAGGAGCTGAACAAGAGCGACCTGGAGCTGCCCAGCGGGTGATCCTCACCCTCGCGGGTGGCGGAGTTGTCCACAGTCGGGGGGTTGTGCACCTGGGCCGACGGTGATCGGCGGGATGCGTGACGGTTGGCGCCGGAGGTGGTGCCGACATGGACGCACAGCAGGCACGCGACGGACAGCGGGCGCGACAGGGGAAGCCGACGGGTGCCGGGAGGCCGGTGCCCAGCGGGGCAGCGAGAGGCGGAGAGCCGGGACGCGGCGGGGAAGCAGGACGCGGCGGATGGCAGCCGGACGGCGGGAGCCGGGCGGGCGACGGGCTTCGGGCCTACGGAGGGTCTGAGGCGCGCGGTGTCGATCGGGCGGACGGGGTGCCTGAGGCGCGGGGCGTCAATCCGGCGTACGGCGGGCTTCGTGGCCACGCTGCCGGTCGGGCGGGTGGCGGGCGGGCCCGTGGGGCGCTCGGAAGGTACGGGGAGACGCTGGCCGCGCGGCGGCTCACCCAGGCCGGGATGACGGTCCTGGCACGCAACTGGCGCTGCGGCAGGACCGGCGAGATCGACATCGTGGCCAGGGACGGAGACGCCCTGGTCGTCTGCGAGGTGAAGACCCGCAGGGCCGGCTCCTTCCAGCACCCCATGGCGGCGATCACACCGGCCAAGGCGGGCCGGTTGCGGGGCCTGGCGGAGCGCTGGCTCCAGGAACACGGGGGAGCGCCGCCCGGCGGTGTCCGCATCGACCTGGTCGGTGTGCTGCTCCCGGTCCGTGGCGCGCCCGTCGTCGAGCACGTCCGGGGGGTGGCCTGACATGGGATTCGCCCGAACGTGTTCGGTGACCCTGGTCGGTGTCGAGGGCGTGGTCGTCGAGGTCCAGGCCGATCTGGAGCCGGGGGTGGCCGCGTTCACGCTGGTAGGGCTGCCCGACAAGAGCCTGACGGAGAGCCGGGACCGGGTCAGGGCCGCCGTCGTCAACTCCGGCGGCGAGTGGCCGCAGAAGAAGCTCACGGTGGGACTGAGCCCCGCCTCGGTGCCGAAGGCCGGCAGCGGCTTCGACCTGGCCGTCGCGTGTGCCGTCCTCGGCGCCGCCGAGCGGATCGACCCGCACGTCCTCACCGACATCGTGATGATCGGCGAACTGGGCCTGGACGGCCGGGTGCGGCCGGTACGGGGCATCCTGCCGGCGGTGCTCGCCGCGGCGGACGCGGGCTTCGAGCAGGTGGTGGTGCCGGAGTGCGCCGCCGCCGAGGCCGCCCTGGTGCCGGGGGTGTCCGTGCTGGGCGTCCGCAGCCTGCGCCAGCTCATCGCGGTCCTCACCGACGAGCCGGTGCCCGAGGAGACGCCGCAGGAACCGGAGCGGCCCGACCCGCTGCTGGCGGGGCTGCGCGACCTCGGCGGCGGAGCGGCCACCGGCATGAGCGGCGGCCCGGGCCGGTACGACCAGGGACACGACCTCGCGGACGTCGTCGGCCAGCACTCGGCACGCACCGCGGTCGAGGTGGCCGCGGCGGGCGGACATCACCTCTTCCTGGAGGGCCCGCCGGGTGCCGGGAAGACCATGCTCGCCGAACGGATGCCGTCCGTCCTTCCGCCCCTGGACCGCCAGGCGTCCCTGGAGGTGACGGCCGTGCACTCGGTGGCGGGTCTGCTGCCGCCGGACAGGCCGCTGATCGACACGGCCCCGTACTGCGCCCCGCACCACTCGGCCACCATGCAGGCACTGGTCGGCGGTGGCCCCGGGACGGCCAGGCCGGGAGCGGTGTCCCTGTCCCACCGGGGCGTGCTGTTCCTCGACGAGACGCCGGAGTTCAGCAGCAAGGCGCTGGACGCACTGCGTCAGCCGCTGGAGGCCGGGTACGTGGTCATCGCGCGCAGCGCGGGCGTCGTGCGCTTCCCGGCCCGCTTCCTGATGGTGCTCGCGGCCAACCCGTGCCCCTGCGGGCGCTTCTCGCGGACCGACGACCGCTGCGAGTGCCCGCCCTCGGCGATCCGCCGCTACCAGGCCAGACTCTCCGGTCCGCTGCTCGACCGGGTCGACCTGAGGGTCGAGGTCGACGCCGTCACCCGCAGCGAGCTGACGGCGGCCGGCGCCCGGGGCGAGTCCACCGCGACGGTCGCCGGCCGGGTGCGCGCGGCCAGGGAACGCGCGGGGGCCCGGTTCGGCGGCACCCCGTGGCACCTCAACAGCGAGATCCCCGGAAGGGAGCTGCGCAGCCGCTGGCAGGCCGCTCCGGGCGCCATGGACGAGGCCGAGCGAAGCCTGGAGCGGGGCCTGCTCACCGCGCGGGGCATCGACCGGGTGCTGCGGGTCGCCTGGACCGTCGCCGACCTGGCCGGCCATGACCGGCCCGACGCCACGGACGTCGCCCTCGCCCTGCAGCTGCGCACCGGTGTCCCACGCGGGGTGCCCATGGCGATCGGAGCGGCCGTATGAGCGCCGGGAACAGCCCTGCGGACCTGCTCGGCCGGGTCTTCCTCACCCGCGTCCTCGAACCCGGCGACGAGACCGGCGGGCGCTGGGTGCGCGAGCTGGGGGTGCACGCCGTGGTGCGCCGGCTGAGGCACCGCGGGGAGCCGCTGCCGGGCGCGAGCGCCAAGCGGTGGGCCGGGATGCTCGCCCGGGCGGAGCGGACCGACCCACGCCGCGACCTCGCCGTCGCACAGGACGCGGGGGTGCGGTTCGTGTGCCCCGGAGCCGCCGAATGGCCCGGGCAGCTCGACGACCTGGGCGACGCCCGGCCGCTCGGCCTGTGGGTGCGCGGCGGCGCGGACCTGCGGATGTGGGCACTGCGCTCGGTCGCCCTGGTCGGTGCGCGGGCGTGCACCGAATACGGCGCCTTCATGGCGGCGGGCCTCGCCGCCGGACTCGCCGAGAAAGGATGGATCGTCGTCTCCGGCGGCGCCTACGGAATCGACGGTGCCGCCCACCGCGGGGCGCTGGGCGCGGGCGGCGCCACCGTCGCCGTGCTCGCCTGCGGGGTCGACCGGCCCTACCCGCGCGGGCATGCCGGGCTGATCGGACGGATCGCCGAACAGGGTCTGGTGGTAGGCGAGTTGCCCCCGGGAGAGCATCCCACTCCCAGCAGGTTCGTCCTGCGCAACCGCGTGATCGCCGCGCTCACCCGGGGCACGGTCGTCGTCGAGGCCGCCCACCGCAGCGGTTCCCTGGCGACCGCCCGCGCGGCCCGCAGACTCGGACGCCACACCATGGGGGTACCGGGCCCGGCCACCAGCGGCCTCTCGGCCGGGGTGCACGAACTGCTGCGACAGGACGCCGTCCTGGTCACCGACGCCGCGGAGATCGTCGAACTGGTCGGTGACATGGGGGAGCTCGCACCGGAGCGCAGAGGACCGGTGCTGCCTCGCGACCTGCTGGACCCGGAGGTCCGCCACGTCCTCGCCGCACTGCCGGCCCGCCGGGCGGCCCGACCGGACGAGATCGCGCGCACCGCCCAGACCACCCCGGACGACGCGATCGCGAGACTGTACGAACTACGAGCACTTGGTTACGTCGAACGACACGGCGACGGCTGGAAGTTGACGCGCCACGCGGTGATCTCGGTCCGGGGCGGGACCGAGCCTCGTTGACGCAGCGTGTTCGGCCGTCCGGGGGAACCCCGACACGCCTTGGTGATTACGTCAGTTGAGGTATACGGGTGATCACGCTGAGCGACGGATGTGCCCCGCGGGGACGGCCCCCGGAACGTATCTGCGCACGGTCCGGCCCCCGTTCTTCGCACACCGCGACGCCGCAGTCACGCTACGCTCACGAGGACCCCAGACACGGACAGGCCAGAACAGACATCGGGCAGACAACGCTCACAGGCAGCACCAGCCCACGGCAGAACGGCACTAGGCAACGAATGCCCCAGCACACCTCCGGGTCCGACCGGGCGGCGATCCCCCCAGCCGCCCGCGACGGTGGCAGCGTGCGGCCGCCCGCTCCCTCGACACTCGACGAGCTGTGGCGGTCGTACAAGGCGACGGGGGACGAACGGTTGCGGGAGCAGCTGATCCTGCACTACTCGCCGCTGGTGAAGTACGTCGCCGGACGGGTCAGCGTGGGACTCCCGCCCAACGTCGAGCAGGCGGACTTCGTCTCGTCGGGGGTCTTCGGGCTGATCGACGCGATCGAGAAGTTCGACGTCGACCGCGAGATCAAGTTCGAGACGTACGCGATCACGCGCATCCGGGGCGCGATGATCGACGAACTGCGGGCGCTGGACTGGATCCCGCGCTCGGTGCGGCAGAAGGCACGCAACGTGGAGCGCGCCTACGCCACCCTCGAGGCACGGCTGCGGCGAACCCCGTCGGAGCACGAGGTCGCCGGCGAGATGGGCATCACCGTGGCCGACCTGCACGCGGTGTTCAGCCAGCTCTCGCTCGCGAACGTCGTCGCCCTCGAGGAGTTGCTGCACGTCGGCGAGGGCGGTGACCAGCTCAGTTTCATGGACACCCTGGAGGACACCGCCGCCGACAACCCGGTGGAGGTGGCCGAGGACCGGGAGCTGCGCCGGTTCCTGGCGCGGGCCATCAACACGCTGCCCGAACGCGAGAAGACCGTGGTCACCCTGTACTACTACGAGGGCCTCACGCTCGCCGAGATCGGCAACGTCCTGGGCGTGACCGAGAGCCGGGTCAGCCAGATCCACACCAAATCCGTGCTGCAGCTCCGCGCCAAGCTGGCGAGTTTCGGCCGCTGAGACCGGCCGGGACCGGCCCGCCGAACCCCTGGCCGCCACGGCCGCGGCGTCCGTAAAGTGGATGACGTGCCAAGGATTCGAGCGGCCTCCGTGGCCGAGCACCGGTCGATGCAGCGAGCCGCCCTGCTGGACGCGGCACGCTCCCTGCTGTCCGAGGGCGGTACGGAGGCGCTGACCTTCCCGGCCCTCGCCGAGCGCACCGGCCTCGCGCGGTCGTCCGTCTACGAGTACTTCCGCTCGCGGGCGGCCGTCGTCGAGGAGCTGTGCGAGGCGGACTTCCCGGTGTGGGCGGCCGAGGTCGAGGCGGCGATGGCGCGGGCCGACGGCGCCGAGGGCAGGATCGAGGCGTACGTCCGCAAGCAGCTGGAGCTGGTGGGGGACCGCAGGCACCGCGCGGTCGTCGCGATCTCCGCGAGCGAACTCGACGCCGGCGCGCGGGAGAAGATCCGCGCGGCACACGGCGGCCTCATCGCCATGATCGTCGAGGCGCTCACCGACCTCGGTCACACCGAGCCCCGGCTCACCGCCATGCTGCTCCAGGGCGTGGTCGACGCCGCTGTGCGCCGCATCGAACTGGGGGCGGCGGAGCACCCGGACGTGATCACGCGGGCGGCGGTTGCCATGGCCCTGGGCGGCGTCCGGGGCTGAAGTCGCCCGACGCCGGGTGCGGAAATCCCGTGCGGGCACTCAGTCGGGCAGTGGCACCCCGAGCACCGGGAGCAGCCGCGACGGACCCCGGTCGAGCAGCCACGGGGGCAGCAGGCCGAGCGGGTCCAGGTACGTGTCACCGCGCAGCAGGCCCCAGTGCACGCACGGGGCCGTGCAATGGGAGCCCGTGACCTCCACCGTGCCGATCACCTGGCCCGCCGTCACCTCCGTCCCCTCGGTCACCGACGCCCGGACCGGTTCGTAGGTGGTGCGCAGCGGCGGTTCACCCGTATCGGCGAGTTCCACCGAGACGACGCCCTTTCCGGCCACCCGGCCCGCGAACGACACCCGGCCGTCCGCCACGGCCCGCACCGGCGTCCCCGGCGCCGCCGCCAGGTCCACGCCCCGGTGCCCGGCGCCGTAGACGGTCGCCGGCGGCTCCCAGCCACGCAGCACCCGCGGGCGCACGCCCACCGGCCATGCACGGCCGACGACCGGCACGGAGTCGCCCCCGGCACGGTGCGGGGACGACCGGGGGCCGCCCGGGACAACGGCTGAGGGCCCGCCTCCGGCCCCTGACACCGACCCGCTGCCGATTGTCGGTGTCGGCCCCTTCCCGGCCGCGACCGTCGGCCCCGGCCCACTCCCGGACGCCGGCCCCAGCCCACTCCCGGACGTCGGCGTCATCCCGCGCCCGGGCGCCGGTGCCGGCTCGCCCCATGCCGTCGGCGTCAGCCCGAAGCCCCCGGCCTTCGCCGTGGCCCTGCCCGACGGCACCCCCACCCCAACCCCCTCGCCCCCGCCCCCCGCCGCCATCGCGAACAGCCGGGACAGGGGTGGGGCCAGCAGTGCCGTCACGGTCACGCCCACCACCAGGGCCAGCCGCAGGCACCGCCTCGTCCAGCCGCACCGCTTACTTCGTCCTCGTCGCTCACCACGTCGTCGCATGACGGAAAGCGTCCCCCGAGGACGCGGTCGACGCCGGGACCTGTGGACGACCACCCGGGTTGTGGACATCGGCGTCACCCGGCACCTCTCGGGTCCCGTACACTTCTGGTGGCGACCCGGGCCACCGGGTCGACTTCGCACGCCCCGACATCGGGACCGGTCACGGCCGTGGCCCGGTGTCAGCGCCCCTCGGTCCTTCGTGGCACGGCGCGTCGCGGGCGTCAGGCGCGGAAGCCGTCCGGTTTCCGCGGCACAACCGAGAAATTCAAGGAGATACGGCCATGGCCGTCGTCACGATGCGGGAGCTGCTGGAGAGCGGCGTCCACTTCGGTCACCAGACCCGTCGTTGGAACCCGAAGATGAAGCGCTTCATCTTCACGGAGCGCAACGGCATCTACATCATCGACCTGCTCCAGTCGCTGTCGTACATCGACCGCGCCTACGAGTTCGTCAAGGAGACCGTCGCCCACGGCGGCACGGTCATGTTCGTCGGCACGAAGAAGCAGGCGCAGGAGGCCATCGCCGAGCAGGCCACCCGCGTCGGCATGCCCTTCGTCAACCAGCGCTGGCTGGGCGGCATGCTCACCAACTTCTCGACCGTCTACAAGCGTCTGCAGCGCCTCAAGGAGCTCGAGCAGATCGACTTCGAGGACGTGGCCGCCTCCGGCCTCACCAAGAAGGAGCTGCTGGTCCTCTCCCGCGAGAAGGCGAAGCTGGAGAAGACCCTCGGCGGTATCCGCGAGATGTCCAAGGTGCCCAGCGCCGTCTGGATCGTGGACACCAAGAAGGAGCACATCGCGGTCGGCGAGGCCCGGAAGCTCAACATCCCGGTCGTCGCCATCCTCGACACCAACTGCGACCCCGACGAGGTCGACTACAAGATCCCGGGCAACGACGACGCGATCCGCTCCGTCACCCTGCTCACCCGCGTGATCGCCGACGCCGTGGCCGAGGGCCTCATCTCCCGCTCCGGTGTCGCCACCGAGGGCAAGGGCGAGAAGGCCGCCGGCGAGCCGCTGGCCGAGTGGGAGCGCGACCTGCTCGAGGGTGAGAAGAAGGGCGAGGAGGCCGCTCCGGCCGCCGCCGAGGGCGAGAAGCCGGCCGAGGCTCCCGCTGCCGAGGCCCCCGCTGCCGAGGCCCCCGCCGCGGAGACCCCGGCCGAGCAGGCCTGACCGCTCCGTCCGAGCCGATGACGGCGGGAGCGGTGACATCACGTCCGCTCCCGCCGTTCACCCGTAGGTCGGCGGAGAGCCGGTAGCCGCCCGCGCGGCGGCCCGGCCCCGCTGATCTTCGATCCTCCAGACTTCGAGAAAGATTCACAGACTCATGGCGAACTACACCGCCGCCGACGTCAAGAAGCTCCGGGAGCTCACCGGCGCCGGCATGATGGACTGCAAGAAGGCGCTGGACGAGGCCGACGGCAACGTCGACAAGGCCGTCGAGGCGCTGCGCATCAAGGGCCAGAAGGGCGTCGCCAAGCGTGAGGGCCGCTCCGCCGAGAACGGCGCCGTGGTCTCGATCATCGCCGACGACAACTCCTCCGGTGTCCTCGTCGAGCTGAAGTGCGAGACGGACTTCGTCGCCAAGGGCGAGAAGTTCCAGGGCGTCGCCACCGCCATCGCCGAGCACGTCGCCAAGACCGCCCCGGCCGACCTCGAGGCGCTGCTCGCGTCCGAGATCGAGGCCGGCAAGACGGTCCAGGCGTTCGTGGACGAGGCCAACGCCAACCTGGGCGAGAAGATCGTCCTGGACCGCTTCGCGCAGTTCGCCGACGGCTACGTCACCGCGTACATGCACCGCACGATGCCCGACCTGCCCCCGCAGATCGGTGTGCTCGTCGAGCTCGACAAGCCGAACGCCGAGATCGCCAAGGGCGTCGCCCAGCACATCGCCGCCTTCGCGCCGAAGTACCTCTCCAAGGAGGACGTGCCGGCCGAGGTCGTCGAGTCCGAGCGCCGCGTCGCCGAGGAGACCACCCGCGCCGAGGGCAAGCCCGAGGCCGCCCTGCCGAAGATCGTCGAGGGTCGCCTCAACGGCTTCTTCAAGGACGCCACGCTGCTCGGCCAGCCCTACGCGCTGGACAACAAGAAGTCCGTCCAGAAGATCCTGGACGAGGCCGGTGTCACCCTGAAGCGCTTCACGCGCATCAAGGTCGGCATCTGAGTCCGTACCGCGACGGGCGCGCGACCCCGATAGGGTCGACAGCAGTCGTTCGGACACGCGTCCACGCACGCGCGCGTGCCGGACGACAGCAGATCTGACGAGGAGGCCATTGCCGCATGGGATGCGAACCACGCCCCACCGGCAATGGCCTTCTTCGTATGTGCAACAGGTGAAAGAGGCGGGATTCGACCATGACCACCAAGGCTGACAAAAGCGACGACGGCAAAGTGCGCGGCCGGTTTCTGCTGAAGCTGTCCGGAGAGGCCTTCTCCGGCGGCGGGGGCCTGGGCGTCGATCCCGACGTGGTGCACGCCATGGCACGTGAGATCGCGGCCGTCGTACGGGACGGCGCGCAGATCGCCATCGTGATCGGCGGCGGCAACTTCTTCCGCGGAGCCGAACTCCAGGTGCGGGGCATGGACCGTGCCCGCTCCGACTACATGGGCATGCTCGGCACCGTGATGAACTGCCTCGCCCTCCAGGACTTCCTGGAGAAGGAAGGCGTCGACTGCCGTGTGCAGACCGCCATCACCATGGGCCAGGTCGCCGAGCCCTACATCCCGCTGCGCGCCGTGCGCCACCTGGAGAAGGGCCGTGTGGTCATCTTCGGCGCCGGTATGGGCATGCCGTACTTCTCCACCGACACCACCGCCGCGCAGCGCGCCCTGGAGATCGACGCCGAGGCGCTGCTCATGGGCAAGAACGGTGTCGACGGGGTCTACGACGCCGACCCGAAGACCAACCCCGACGCCGTCAAGTTCGACGCCCTCGGCTACGGGGAGGTCATCACCCGGAACCTGAAGGTCGCCGACGCCACGGCCGTCACGCTCTGCCGGGACAACAGCCTGCCGATCGTCGTCTTCGAACTCCTGAAGGAGGGCAACATCGCCCGCGCCGTCAAGGGTGAGAAGATCGGCACGCTGGTGGGCGACGACGCCGGGCACAACTGACCGGGGGATGGACAATGTCCTGCCGGTCGTGAACCGTGCAGGAAGAAGACGCGACGCAGCCGGCCGCCGCCCCGACCAGGAACCGCAGCCGGGCCTACTCAAGACACGCAGGAGCAAGTGGTGATCGAAGAGACCCTCCTCGAGGCCGAGGAGAAGATGGAGAAGGCCGTCGTGGTCGCCAAGGAGGACTTCGCCGCGATCCGTACCGGCCGTGCGCACCCGGCGATGTTCAACAAGATCGTGGCCGATTACTACGGCGCGCCGACGCCGATCAACCAGCTGGCCTCGTTCTCCGTGCCCGAGCCGCGCATGGCCGTGGTGACCCCGTTCGACAAGAGCGCGCTGCGCAACATCGAGCAGGCGATCCGCGACTCCGACCTGGGCGTCAACCCCAGCAACGACGGCAACATCATCCGGGTGGTGTTCCCCGAGCTGACGGAGGAGCGCCGGCGCGACTACATCAAGGTCGCCAAGGGCAAGGGCGAGGACGCGAAGATCTCGATTCGCTCCGTCCGCCGCAAGGCGAAGGAAGCCATCGACAAGCTGATCAAGGACGGCGAGGTCGGCGAGGACGAGGGCCGCCGTGCGGAGAAGGAACTCGACGACACCACGGCGAAGTACGTCGCCCAGGTGGACGAGCTCCTGAAGCACAAGGAAGCGGAGCTGCTCGAGGTCTGATGAACGACTCTTCCTGGGGGACGCCGCAGACCGGGTACTGGGGGCAGTCCGACCACGGACCCGGCCGGGAAGCTGTCCCGGCGGGTCCCGCGTACGATGCGCACCAAGCACAGCAGACGCGGCCCATGCCCATCGTGCCCGACGTACCCGAACACGGCGGAGACCAGGATGCGGACCGGGGGGTCGCTCGGCTGAGCGGCCCCCTGTTCCGAGACGAGCCGACGCGGGCCCGCCCCCTGCCGGGGGAGGTGCCGCAGAATCCGGAGCCCATGCCTCCCGCCCCGCAGCCGGCCCCCGCACCGCAGAAGAAGAGCGCGGGGCGGGATCTCGGCGCGGCGATAGGCGTCGGCGTCGGACTCGGCGCGGTGATCGTCGCGTCGCTGTTCGTCGTCAAGGCCGTTTTCGTCGGAGTGATCGCGGTCGCCGTGGTGGTGGGCCTGTGGGAGCTGACCACGCGGCTCGACGAACGCAAGGGGATCAAGGCGCCCCTCGTCCCCCTGGCGATCGGCGGCGCGGCGATGGTCGTCGCCGGGTACGCCCGGGGCGCGGAGGGCGCGTGGGTCGCCATGGCGCTCACCACGCTGGCGGTCCTGGTCTGGCGTATGACGGCACCGCCCGAGGGTTACCTCAAGGACGTCACGGCGGGTGTCTTCGCGACGTTCTACGTGCCGTTCCTGGCGACGTTCGTCGCGATGCTGCTGAGGGCCGACGACGGACCGTGGCGGGTGCTGACGTTCCTGCTGCTGACGGTCGTCAGCGACACCGGCGCCTACGCGGTCGGCTGGCGCTTCGGCAAGCACAAGCTGGCCCCGCGCATCAGCCCCGGCAAGACCCGCGAGGGCCTGCTGGGAGCGGTCGGCTTCTCCATGGTCGCGGGCGCGCTGTGCATGCAGTTCCTGATCGACGACGGCGTCTGGTGGCAGGGCCTCCTGCTCGGCCTCGCGGTCGCCGCCAGCGCCACGCTGGGTGACCTCGGCGAGTCCATGATCAAGCGCGACCTGGGCATCAAGGACATGGGCACCCTGCTCCCGGGCCACGGTGGCATCATGGACCGCCTGGACTCCCTGCTCCCGACGGCGCCGGTGGTCTGGCTCCTGCTGGTGATCTTCGTGGGCTCGAGCTGAGCCCCTTTCCCCGCCGACCGGAACGGGCCCTCGTCCCCTGTGGACGGGGGCCCCTTTGTTTGGCTGTGTGCATGACGATCAAGGCCTGCGATCATGATCACCAGGGACAACCGTCCACACCCTGGGGGGAACATCATGCGTGGTCTGATCGTCAATCTCTTGCTGGTCATCGCCGTCTTCGCGGCGGCGCTGCTCGCGCTGGGCGGCAGGATGGGGCCGCTGGAGATCACGGTCCTGTTCTGCGCCCAACTCGCCGCGATCATCTACGTGATCCTTCGCTACGTCCGCGGACGCCGCACGGCCCGTGCGGAGGCGACGCGGTCCTGAGCCGGGATGCCGCTGTCCTCACGGGTGCGGTGCTCGCCGCCCAGGTCGGGAAGGTGCGGGCAGCCGGCGGGTGAGCCTCGCCGGGCCGTGCCCGGGCCGCCCGAGGTGGTCCGGCAGCGATCCCGGCGAGCGCGGCCGGCCGGTGTGGTCATCGGCACCCGCAGGTCACCCATGTGGATCTGCGACACTGGTACAGCCATGCCTAAGCCCGGAGAACTTACATTCGTCGCGCCGCGCGGAGTCAAGAAGCCGCCGCGGCATCTTGCCGATCTCACGCCTGCCGAGCGCAAGGAGGCGGTTGTCGCGGTCGGTGAGAAGCCGTTCCGTGCCAAGCAGCTCTCGCAGCACTACTTCGCGCGGTACGCGCACGACCCGGAGCAGTGGACCGACATCCCCGCCGGCTCGCGCGGGAAGCTGCAGGAGGCGCTGCTTCCTGAGCTGATGACCGTCGTGCGGCATCTGTCGACCGACGCGGGGACGACCCGCAAGACGCTGTGGAAGCTGTTCGACGGGACCCTCGTCGAGTCCGTGCTGATGCGGTACCCGGACCGGGTCACCATGTGCATCAGCTCCCAGGCCGGCTGCGGCATGAACTGCCCGTTCTGCGCGACCGGGCAGGCCGGGCTCGACCGGAACCTGTCGACCGCCGAGATCGTGCACCAGATCGTGGACGGGATGCGGGCGCTGCGCGACGGCGAGGTGCCCGGCGGACCCGCGCGGCTGAGCAACATCGTGTTCATGGGCATGGGCGAGCCTCTCGCCAACTACAAGCGGGTCGTCGGCGCCATCCGCCGGCTCACCGACCCCGAGCCGGACGGGCTCGGGCTGTCGCAGCGCGGCATCACCGTGTCGACGGTCGGCCTGGTGCCGGCCATCCACCGGTTCACCGAGGAGGGCTTCAAGTGCCGCCTCGCCATCTCGCTGCACGCCCCTGACGACGAGCTGCGCGACACCCTCGTCCCCGTGAACACGCGGTGGAAGGTGCGCGAGGTGCTCGACGCCGGCTTCGAGTACGCGGCCAGGTCGGGACGCCGGCTGTCCATCGAGTACGCCCTCATCCGGGACATCAACGACCAGGCGTGGCGGGGCGACCGCCTCGGACGGCTCCTCAAGGGGCGGCCCGTGCACGTCAACCTCATCCCGCTCAACCCGACGCCGGGGTCCAAGTGGACCGCGTCCCGGCCCGAGGACGAGAAGGCGTTCGTCGAGGCGATCGCCGCGCACGGTGTGCCGGTGACGATCCGGGACACCCGTGGTCAGGAGATCGACGGGGCGTGTGGTCAGCTCGCCGCGAGCGAACGGTAGTCTGACCCGGGTACGTACATCTTCATATTCCGACAGGGGAGCGCCACAGCGCTGAGAGTGCGGCACCGGCCGCAGACCCTCCGAACCTGGCCCAGGTCATTCTGGGTAGGGAGATCGGTCATCACTCGAGCTGTTGCGCCCTGCCCGGGACCCCGCCCAGGGGTTCCGGGCAGGGCCGCGTCTCTTCCTGGTCACTCCAGGAGGAATCAAGTGGACATCACCAAGAAGGTCATGGTCCTGGCCGTCGGGCTGGGGCTCGTCACGCTGTCCGCCTGCGGGTCGTCCGGCGACGACGGCGGCAGCGGTACCGGCTCCAGGACCGTGACCCTCGTCAGTCACAACTCGTGGGCCGTGTCGAAGGACGTCGTCGCCGCCTTCGAGAAGCAGTCCGGCTACAAGCTCAAGGTCCTCGAGGACGGCGACGCGGGCCAGGCCGTGAACAAGGCGATCCTGACCAAGGACAACCCCCAGGGCGACGTCTTCTTCGGCGTCGACAACACCCTGCTGTCCCGCGCCCTCGACAACGGGCTGTTCCAGTCCTACGAGGCCAAGGGATCCGACCAGCTGCTGCCCGAGTACCGGGTGGACGAGGACGAGCACCGGGTCACCCCGGTCGACACCGGTGACGTCTGCGTCAACTACGACAAGGCCTGGTTCGAGGACAAGGGCCTGACCCCGCCGAAGTCCCTCGACGACCTGGTCAAGCCCGCCTACAAGGACCTCCTGGTCGTCGAGAACGCCGCCACCTCCTCACCCGGCCTCGGCTTCCTGCTCGGCACCGCCGCCAAGTACGGGGACGAGGGCTGGCGGGACTACTGGAAGAAGCTCAGGGCCAACGGCGTCAAGGTGGTCGACGGCTGGGAGCAGGCCTACAACGAGGAGTTCTCCGGCTCGGCCGGCGGCAAGGAGGCCAAGGCGGACCGGCCGCTCGTCGTGTCGTACGCCTCCTCGCCGCCCGCCGAGGTGATCTACGCCGACCCGAAGCCCGACACCGCGCCCACCGGCGTCGCCGAGGGCACCTGCTTCCGGCAGGTCGAGTACGCGGGGCTGCTGAGCAACGCGAAGAATTCCGAGGGCGGCAAGGCACTGCTCGACTTCCTGATCGGCAAGACCTTCCAGGACGACATGCCGCTCAACATGTTCGTCTACCCGGTGCGCGAGGGTGCGTCCGTGCCTGAGGAGTTCGTGAAGTTCGGGCCGCAGGCGAAGCAGCCGCAGACCATGGACCCGGTGAAGATCGCCGAGAACCGTGACCAGTGGGTCAAGTCGTGGACCTCGCTCGTACTGAAGTGAGCCCGCGCCGGCGCGGGTGGTGGCGCCGGAACGCGGCACGGCTCGGCCTGTTGGCCGTGCCGGCCGCGTTCTTCGCGGTCTTCTTCGCCTACCCGGTCACCGCGATCGTCGCGCGCGGGCTGAAGACCGACGGCGGCTGGCAGCCCGGGCGGATCGCGGACGTGCTGGCCCAGTCCGACATCCGCCAGGTGCTGTGGTTCACCACCTGGCAGGCGCTCGTCTCCACGGGCCTCACGCTGGTGATCGCGCTGCCCGGCGCCTACGTCCTGGCCCGTTTCGACTTCCCCGGCAAACAGATGCTGCGGGCGGTGATCACCGTGCCGTTCGTGCTGCCGACGGTCGTCGTCGGCACGGCGTTCCTCGCCCTGGTCGGACGCGGCGGACTGCTGGACGAGCTGTGGGGCGTGCGCCTCGACACCACCGTGTGGGCGATCCTCCTCGCGCACGTCTTCTTCAACTACGCCGTGGTCGTCCGCACCGTGGGCGGGCTGTGGTCCCAGCTCGACCCGCGTCAGGAGGAGGCCGCGCGGATGCTCGGCGCCTCCCGTCTCACCGCCTGGCGTACGGTCACCCTGCCGGCGCTCGCCCCCGCCGTGGCCGCCGCCGCGCTGATGGTCTTCCTGTTCACCTTCACCTCGTTCGGCGTGGTGCAGATCCTCGGCGGGCCCACCTTCTCCACCCTCGAAGTGGAGATCTACCGGCAGACCGCCGACCTCTTCGACCTGTCCACCGCCGCCGTCCTCACGATGATCCAGTTCGCCGCCGTCGGCCTGATCCTCGCGCTGCACGCCTGGACCGTGCGGCGTCGTGAGACCGCGCTGCGCCTCGTCGACCCCTCGGTGACCGCGCGCCGGCCGCGCGGCGCAGGGCAGTGGGCGCTGCTCGGCGGAGTCGTCGCCACGGTGGCCGTGCTGCTCCTGATGCCGCTCGGCGTACTGGTGCAGCGCTCCTTCGGCAGCGCCGGCCTCGGCTACTACCGGGCGCTGACCGACGGCGACGGGGGAGTGTTCCTCGTCGCGCCCATCGAGGCGGTCGGCAACTCGCTGCGCTACGCCGTCGCCGCCACCGTGATCGCTGTGGTGATCGGCGGGCTCGCCGCCGTCGCGCTCACCCGGCGGGACGCGGGGCGGCTGGTGCGCGGCTTCGACGCGCTGCTGATGCTGCCGCTCGGGGTGTCCGCGGTGACCGTGGGCTTCGGCTTCCTCATCGCGCTCGACGAGCCGCCGCTGGACCTGCGCGCCTCCTGGATGCTGGTCCCGCTGGCGCAGGCACTGGTCGGCGTCCCCTTCGTCGTACGGACCATGCTGCCGGTGCTGCGGGCGGTGGACGTACGGCTGCGGGAAGCGGCGGCGGTGCTCGGGGCGTCGCCGTGGCGGGCGTGGCGTGAGGTGGACCTGCCGCTGGTGCGGCGGGCGCTGCTGATCGCGGCCGGGTTCGCCTTCGCGGTGTCTCTCGGGGAGTTCGGGGCGACGGTGTTCATCGCGCGGCCGGACAACCCCACCCTTCCGGTGGCCGTGGCGCGGCTGCTGGGACGGCCCGGGGACCTCAATTACGGCCAGGCCATGGCCCTGTCGACCATCCTGATGATCGTGTGCGCGGTGGCGCTGCTGGTGCTGGAGCGGCTGCGGACCGACCGGAGCGGGGAGTTCTAGATGCTGCTGAGCCTTCAGGACGCGACCGTCCGCTTCGGCGGGCGGGCGGCGCTGGACGCCGTCGGCCTCGACGTCGCCGAACACGAGATCGTCTGCGTCCTCGGACCCAGCGGCAGCGGCAAGTCCACGCTGCTGCGCGTGGTGGCCGGGCTGCAGCCGTTGGACGCCGGGCGGGTGCTGCTCGGCGGGAAGGACCAGTCGGGCGTGCCCGCGCACAAGCGGGGGGTCGGGCTGATGTTCCAGGACCACCAACTGTTCCCGCAGCGGGACGTGGGCGGCAACGTGGCCTTCGGGCTGCGCATGCACGGGCTTCCGCGCGACGAACAGGCGCGGCAGGTCGGCGCGTTGCTGGAGCTGGTCGGTCTCCCCGGGGCGTCCCGGCGGGCCGTCGCCGCGCTCTCCGGAGGGGAACAGCAGCGCGTGGCACTGGCCCGCGCCCTCGCCCCCAGCCCGCGGCTGCTGATGCTCGACGAGCCGCTCGGCCAGCTCGACCGGTCGCTCAGGGAGCGGCTCGTCGTCGAACTGCGTGAGCTGTTCGGCCGGCTGGGCACCACCGTGCTCGCCGTGACGCACGACCAGGGCGAGGCGTTCGCGCTGGCCGACCGGGTGGTGGTGATGCGGGACGGCCGGATCGCCCAGTCAGGCACACCGCTGGACGTCTGGCAGCGGCCCGCCGACGCCTTCGTGGCCCGCTTCCTCGGCTTCGAGAACGTCGTCGAGGCGGCCGTCGCGGACGGTGTCGCCGTCACCCCCTGGGGCAAGGTCCCGGTGCCGCGGGACGCTCCCGGGGGCACGCGCACGCTGCTGGTCCGGCCCGCCGGTGTCCGTCTGGTCCCGGCGGACGAGGGGCTGCGCTGCACGGTGACCGCGCGCACCTTCCGCGGCACCCACGTCGCCGTGCGCCTCCAGCCCGAGGGCGCGCCCCCGCTGGAGGCGGCCTGCGCGCTCAGGGACGCCCCCGGGACGGGAGACGTGACCGGCGTGGAGTTCGACGCCGCGGAAATCGCCGTGCTCGGCTGATCGCCGTTGCCTAGGGTGAGCCGCATGACACGACTCGCCCATGAGCGCTACTGCCACGAGATCGCCCACCAGGTCGGTCAGTTGAGGGCGGTGGTGACGTCCGGCACCGACCTGTCCCGCGCGGTCCCGACGACCCCCGACTGGTCGGTGGAGGAGCTGGTACGGCACCTCGGCGGCGCCCTGCGGTGGGTGGCCCTGATGGTGCGCACCGGGGCCGTGGAGGAGACCCCCGAGGAGGACGTACCGGACTTCGACGGGCCCGAGGCCCGGGGTGACGCCGCCGCGCTGGACGCCTGGCTGGCGGAGAGCGGCGAGCTGGTCGTGGGCGCGCTGCGGGCAGCCGGACCGGACGCGCGGGTGTGGAGCTGGGCGGGGACCGACAACGCCGGTTTCTGGGCCCGCCGTATGACGCACGAGGTGACGGTGCACCGCGCCGACGCCACGCTCGCCGCCGGGCTGCCCTACGAGGTCGCGCCCGAGGTGGCCGCCGACGCGGTCGACGAGTGGCTGGAGATCGTGGAGTGGGCGCAGCGGACGCTGCCCGACGACGAGGTGCACGGGCTGCGCGGGCCGCTGCGCACCCTCCACCTGCACGCCACCGACACCGAGGCGGAGTGGCTGATACGGCTCGACGAGGACGGCGTGTCCTGGAGCCACGGCCACGAGAAGGCCACGGTCGCCCTGCGCGGGCCGCTGACCTGGGTGCTCCTCGCCTTCTACCGCCGCATCCCGCTGGACGATCCCCGCGTGGAGGTGCTCGGCGAACGCAAGGTGCTCGAACACTGGCTGGAGCTGGCCTCGTTCGGCTGAGCGTCCGGTGAACGGCGAGCGGCCCGCCCCCGGAGGGGACGGGCCGCACGTGGTTCCGTGAGGCGTCAGCGCTGGCTGTTCGCCCCGCGGCGGCGCATGCCGAAGAAGACCGCGCCGCCACCGATGGCGACCAGGGCGGCCGCCACACCGGCGATCACACCGGTGTTGGAGTTGGCACCGGTCTCGGCGAGGTTGGACTCACCGGCGGGGGAGGGCGCGTTGTCCGACGTGTCGGCCGGCGGGGCGGAGCTCTCGCTCTCCGACGGCGCCGGGCTCGGCTCCTCGCTCTCCTCGGCCGGGGCCGAGGACGTCACCGACGGCGTGGGCTCGGGGGCCGGGGGCTCCTCCTCGTCCTCCTTGCACGGCATCGACGGCGTGGTCAGGTTGGGCTTGATGTCCTCGTCGACGTAGGGCTTCGCCGAGACGTGGATGCGGTAGACGGCGTTCGGCTTCCAGTCCTCCTCGAAGGTGATGGTCGTGCCCTCCTTGGAGCCCTTGACCACCTGCTCGCCGACCTTCTCGATGTCGGCGCCGTTGTTCTGGAGGAACACGGTGACGGTGGCCGGGACGCCGGCCGGGTCGACGTCGGTGACGGTGATGACACCCTTGTCACCGTCGCACTTCGCCTCGGCCGAGAACTCGTTGATGTTGCACGCCGCGGCGTTACCGGCGACACCGAGCGCGAGCGCCGCGGACGCGGAGACGACACCGAGGGCGCGCACGGAGCGGGTGACGGAGCGGCGTGATACGGACAGAACTGCCACGTTTGTCCTTTACATGAAGCGCAAATGCGGGGGGTTGAGGGAGGGTTGATGAAAGCTCAGCACTCCCATGAGGCTCCCAGGTCTATAAGCGCCGCATAAGTAGTGTCAACGCATATGCCTACCGGTGGACCGGGCTTTGCCTTTTTGTTAACCACCCGGACGTTTCAACGCCCGCTGGACCGGCCCGATCCGGCCGACGCGGCCGGGAACGGTCACCGGCCGTGCGGGAAGCGGCAGTGTGAAGACGGTGTCCGAAGTGTTTTGGTTGCGCGCCGCACCGGCCGGTCATGACGACGGCCCGGTCGGGGGCTCTTTCGAGCGCCCGCCCGGGCCGGGTCACGCGGTGGCGGTGTGTCAGCCCTGCACGGCGGCCGGGTCCATCCACACGACCTCCCAGGTGTGGCCGTCGAGGTCGTCGAAGGAGCGGCCGTACATAAAGCCGAGGTCCTGGGTCTCGCCGGCGGTCGTGCCGCCCGCCGCGAGGGCGTTGTCCACCAGCTCGTCGACCTTCTCGCGGCTCTCGGCGCTCAGCGCGACCAGCACCTCGCTGCTGGTGCGGGCGTCCACGATCTCCTTCTTCGTGAACTGCGCGTACTTGTCCTTGGTCAGCAGCATCGCGACGATCGTGTCGCTGATCACGACGGACGCCGTGGACTCGTCGCTGAACTGCGGGTTGATCTCGTAGCCGAGCGCCGTGAAGAACTTCTTCGAGGCGTCGATGTCCTCGACGGGCAGGTTCACGAAGATCATCTGCTGGTACATGGCGGGGCCTCTCCCGTTCATCCGGTGTCGTTCGAGGGGGTAGACCGGCCGCCCGCGCGGAACTCATCGCGAGCGGGGAAAGTTTCTTCGACTTCTTCTCAGCCGCCCAGCGGCCAGGCCGACAGCTCGGCCACGGCCACCGTCAGCGGGCCGAACAGGGCGAGCAGCGCGCCCGCGCGCACGGCCGCGGCCCGGCGCAGGGTCGCCGCGGGCGCCCCGAGGCGGCGCAGCGACTCGGTGGTGCCGGAGTGCGCCTGCTTCGCCTCGACGGCCGCCGTGAGCAGTGTCGCCACCGTGCAGCCCGCCACCAGCAGCACGCCGAGCACCACCAGCGGACCGGCGGACGGGTCCTCGCGGTCGTGCAGCGACGCCATGGCGTACGCGGCCGCCACCACCGCGCAGACCACGCCGAGCGGGCGGCCGATGCGCGTGGCCTCCGTCATCAGCACCCGTCCGGCCAGCAGCCGCAGCGCGCCCGGGCGGACCGCCTGCAGCAGCCTGCCGCACAGATGGGCGAGCCCGGGGCCGACGAGGGCCAGGCCGAGGCACGTCAGGGCGAGACCGAGGAACGCCGCCGGGCCCTCCCCGGAGCCGGTACGGCTCGTCAGCGCCTCCACCGCCAGACCTACCGCGAGCACCGCGACGCCCCACGGCAGTCCGGACGGCGCCGCGGTCGGGACGACGGGCGGCACGACGGCCCCGGACCCGTCGGCGGGCTCCGGGCCGGGCCCCGCCGCGGACTCGGCGTCTGGACCCTGCTGCTCCCCGGCCGTGCGCCGGCCGCGCGCGGCGGCCCCCAGCTGGCGGCCGAACCGCCCGTAGGCGCCGAAGGATTCGAGCATCGCCGTGCGCCGGTACGCACCGAACCTGCCGTACACCCGGCCCGCCCGGCCGGCTCCCGTGACCGGTTCGCGCGGCCGCAGGGCCACCGCCACGGCCGCCGCCGCGCTCAGCGGCACCAGGGCCAGCAGCGTCAGCGTGGCCGGCATCGGCAGAGGCCGGCCGGCGGCCAGGAACTCCCGCGCGCCCCCGCCCAGCGGCATGCCCGTCAGGTCGCCGCGGAGCTGGAGAAAGACGAGCAGCGCCAGCGCGGAACCCAGCAGGCAGGACAGCGCCGTGGTCGCGGCGGAGATCGCCGTCAGCTTGACCGGACCCAGACCGACCGCGGACAGACCGGGCCGGGGCCGGGTGGCCGGGTCGGTGCGGGCCACCGCGACCGCGAGGTACACCGTGGCCGCCAGCGGGGCGGCGCACCAGGCCAGCCGCAGCGCGGAGGCGGACGGGTCCGGGTGGGTCAGCGCGTGGCCCAGGGCGCTCAGCAGCAGGAAGCCCGTGCCGGCCGAGGCGCCGGCGACCAGGAGCCTCCGCACCTGGACGGCGGGCCGGGCCCCGAGGCTCAGACGGAGAGCGAGCACGCCGCCCGGCCTTCCGACTCGGCCGGTCCGGAGACCGGGGGGAGGTGGACGGTGCGCACGCACCGCCCGTCGAGCAGCGACACCGTGCGGTCGGCCAGCGCGGCGGTCTGGCTGTCGTGGGTCGCGAGGACCACGGTGATGCCGTGCGAGCGGGCCGCGGTGGTGAGCGTGCGCAGTACGTGGGCGCGGTCGACGCGGTGCAGCGGGGCCGTCGGCTCGTCGGCGAACAGCACCGAGGGCGCCGGGGCGAGCGCGCGGGCGATGCAGGCGCGCTGGCGCTCGGCGTGCGTCAGCTCCGTGGGGTGCTTGCGCGCCCGGTCACCGATGTCGAGGCGTTCCAGCCACTCCAGGGCGGCGACCTTGGCGCGCCGGCGTCCGGTGCCGCGCAGCATCAGCGGGAGGGCGGCGTTCTCCCAGACGTTCAGCTCCGGCACCAGGACCGGCGCCGGGTCGATCCAGCCGAAGCGGTCGCGGCGCAGCCGTTCCCGGGCCGCCGGGCCCATGGTGTGCACCGGCACGCTGTTGAACCAGACCTCGCCGTCGTTCGCGGGCACCAGGCCGGACAGACAGCGCAGCAACGTCGACTTGCCGCTGCCGCGCGGGCCTGAGACCGCGAGGATCTCGCCCTCCCGGACGCCGAGCGAGACCCCGCTCAGGCCGGGTGAGCCGTCGTCGTGCCGGAAGTGCAGGGCACGCGCCCAGAGCACGTCGTTGTCCGGTGGGGCCACCATGGCGTACACCTCGGTTCGGATCGGAAATGCCGTGCGCTCTTCGGGTTTATCCCCCGTCCGGGGGAACGAAGGGCGGGCCGATCGGTCACTGGGCACGCTAGGCAGGCGGTGGCGGGCGGCCGGACAGCACGCGGCCCCGGGACGCCGTTTCTCACTCCAACGGCGGCACCGGGGCCGGTGTTGATCATTCAAAGGGAAGATCGGTACCTCGGACGGCCTACGTCCGCGATCAGCTCGTCGGCCTACAGCTTGGTCCACGCCTCCGTGAGCGTCGCGCGCAGGATCTGTTCGATCTCGTCGAACGTCTCCTGGTTGGAGATCAGCGGCGGGGCGAGCTGGATGACCGGGTCGCCACGGTCGTCGGCACGGCAGTACAGGCCGTTCTCGAACAGCTTCTTGGAGAGGAAGCCGTACAGCACGCGCTCGGTCTCGTCGGCGTCGAAGGACTCCTTGGTCGCCTTGTCCTTGACCAGCTCGATGCCGTAGAAGAAGCCGTTGCCGCGGACGTCGCCGACGATCGGCAGGTCGTGCAGCTTCTCCAGGGTCGAGCGGAACGCGCCCTCGTTGTCCAGCACGTGCTGGTTGAGGCCCTCGCGCTCGAACAGGTCGAGGTTGGCGACGCCGACCGCCGCCGACACCGGGTGGCCGCCGAAGGTGTAGCCGTGCAGGAAGGTGTTGTCGCCCTTGTAGAACGGCTCGGCGAGCCGGTCCGAGACGATGCACGCGCCGATGGGGGAGTAGCCCGAGGTCATGCCCTTGGCGCAGGTGATCATGTCCGGCACGTAGCCGAACTTGTCGCAGGCGAAGGTGGTGCCGAGCCGGCCGAAGGCGCAGATGACCTCGTCGGAGACGAGCAGCACGTCGTACTGGTCGCAGATCTCGCGCACCCGCTGGAAGTAGCCGGGCGGGGGCGGGAAGCAGCCGCCCGCGTTCTGCACGGGCTCCAGGAAGACCGCGGCGACCGTGTCCGGGCCCTCGAAGAGGATCTGCTGCTCGATCTGGTCGGCGGCCCAGCGGCCGAACGCCTCGGGGTCGTCGCCGTGGATCGGCGCCCGGTAGATGTTGGTGTTCGGCACCTTGTGCGCGCCCGGGACGAGCGGCTCGAAGGGGGCCTTGAGGGCCGGCAGGCCGGTGATGGACAGGGCGCCCTGCGGGGTGCCGTGGTAGGCGACCGCGCGGGAGATGACCTTGTACTTGGTCGGCTTGCCGGTCAGCTTGAAGTACTGCTTGGCGAGCTTCCAGGCGGTCTCCACCGCCTCGCCGCCGCCGGTGGTGAAGAAGACCTTGTTCAGGTCGCCGGGCGCCTCGTGCGCGAGCCGCTCCGCGAGTTCCACGGCCTTGGGGTGGGCGTAGGACCACACCGGGAAGAACGCCAGTTCCTGCGCCTGCTTGGCGGCGGTCTCGGCGAGCTCCTGGCGGCCGTGTCCGGCCTGCACCACGAACAGGCCCGCCAGGCCGTCGAGGTAGCGCTTGCCCTTGTCGTCCCAGATGTGGGTGCCCTCACCGCGGACGATGGTGGGGACGGGCGCGTTCTCGTACGAGGACATGCGGGTGAAGTGCATCCACAGGTGGTCGTACGCGGACTTGCTGAGGTCCTTGGGGCTGTCGGTGCTCACGATTATCGGGTTCCCCACATGTAGGTCTGCTTCTTGAGCTTGAGGTAGACGAAACTCTCGGTGGAGCGCACGCCGGGCACGGCCCGGATGCGTTTGTTGATGACCTCCAGGAGGTGGTCGTCGTCCTCGCAGACGATCTCGACCATCAGGTCGAAGGAGCCGGCGGTCATCACCACGTACTCGCATTCGGCCATCGCGGCCAGCGCGTCGGCGACGGCCTCCACGTCCCCCTCGACGTTGACGCCGACCATCGCCTGCCGGCGGAAGCCCACGGTGAGCGGGTCCGTGACGGCGACGATCTGCATCACGCCCTGGTCGAGCAGCTTCTGCACCCGCTGGCGCACGGCCGCCTCCGACAGGCCCACGGCCTTGCCGATGGCGGCGTACGGCCGACGGCCGTCCTCCTGGAGCTGCTCGATGATGGCGAGGGAGACGGCGTCCAACTGCGGTCCGCCGCCGTTCTTGGACTCGCGGGAGTCCCTCGGGTCTGCGCTTCGACTGGCCACGGGGTCACTGTGCACGACGTATCGACAGTTTCGCAAGGCTCGATCGATGAAATCCGTTGTTAACGAAGGCGATGCTTGCGGATTTCGCAGATGCGGGGGAGGTGGGGGTGTTGAAAACGTCAGCGGTCCGTCTAGGGTGGGTGTCTCAGAGGTTGGACACCTCTCTTCGTTCGACCCGACACCTCGGGCACCCACAAGGAACACCAGGAGGGCCTGCAGTGAGCACCGAGCTGCGTCGTCTGCGCAACTACATCGGCGGTGAGTTCCGGGACGCCGCCGACGGACGGACCACCGAGGTGGTCAACCCCGCGACCGGCGAGGCGTACGCGACGGCTCCGCTGTCCGGTGCCGCGGACGTCGACGCCGCGATGGCGGCCGCCGCCGAGGCCTTCCCCGGCTGGCGCGACACCACCCCGGCCGAGCGGCAGAAGGCGCTGCTGAAGATCGCGGACGCCTTCGAGGAGCGGGCCGAGGAACTCATCGCCGCCGAGGTGGAGAACACGGGCAAGCCGGTCGGGCTGACCCGCACCGAGGAGATCCCGCCGATGGTGGACCAGATCCGCTTCTTCGCGGGTGCGGCGCGGATGCTGGAGGGCAAGGGCGCCGGCGAGTACATGGAGGGCCTGACGTCCTTCGTGCGCCGCGAGCCGGTCGGCGTCTGCGCCCAGGTGGCGCCCTGGAACTACCCGATGATGATGGCCGTGTGGAAGTTCGCCCCGGCCATCGCCGCGGGCAACACGGTCGTCCTCAAGCCCTCGGACACCACCCCCGCCTCCACGGTCCTGCTCGCCGAGATCCTCGGTTCGATCCTGCCCAAGGGCGTCTTCAACGTCGTCTGCGGCGACCGTGACACCGGCCGCCTGATGGTCGAGCACCCCACCCCGGCGATGGCCTCCATCACCGGTTCGGTGCGCGCGGGCATGTCGGTCGCGGAGTCCGCGTCCAAGGACCTCAAGCGGGTCCACCTGGAGCTGGGTGGCAAGGCCCCGGTCGTGGTCTTCGAGGACGTCGACATCGCCAAGGCGGTGGCGGGCATCTCCGAGGCCGGCTACTTCAACGCCGGCCAGGACTGCACGGCCGCCACGCGCGTGCTGGTGCACGAGTCCGTGCATGACGAGTTCGTCTCCGCGCTCGCCAAGGCCGCCTCCGACATCAAGACGGGCATGCCCGACGACGAGGACGTCCTCTACGGCCCGCTCAACAACCCCAACCAGCTCCAGCAGGTGGAGGGCTTCATCGAGCGGCTGCCCGCGCACGCGCGCGTCGAGGCGGGCGGCAAGCGGGTCGGCGACAAGGGCTACTTCTACGCGCCGACCGTCGTCTCGGGCCTCAAGCAGGACGACGAGATCGTCCAGAAGGAGGTCTTCGGCCCGGTCATCACCGTGCAGTCCTTCACCGACGAGGACCAGGCCGTCCAGTACGCCAACGGCGTGGAGTACGCGCTCGCCTCCTCGGTGTGGACCAAGGACCACGCCCGGGCGATGCGGATGTCCAAGGCGCTCGACTTCGGCTGCGTGTGGATCAACACCCACATCCCGCTGGTGGCGGAGATGCCGCACGGCGGCTTCAAGCGGTCCGGCTACGGCAAGGACCTCTCGGCGTACGGCTTCGAGGACTACACGCGGGTCAAGCACGTGATGACCTCGCTCGAGGGCTAGCGCGCGACACGTCGGCCCCGGACGGTGCACCCGCACCGTCCGGGGCCGACGTGCGTCCGGCGGCGGAATGCTTTTTGAACATGTTCAACTCTCGGCGTACGCTCCTGCCATGAGCGACAGAGCCGCCCTGCTCAAGGGCATCCGCGTGTGGCTGGTCTTCTTCGTCGTCTGCCTGGTGCTCAGTGGCGCCACGGCCTTCCCCCTGGTGCACGAACTGCGCTGGACCGAGGAGGTCTTGCGGTCCCTCGGCGCGCCGGAGCACCTCCCCGGCCTGATGGAGTGGATCGAGCGCGTACGGGACGGACTCGACGCCGCCGACGCCGACCACCCCTTCCTCCTCTACGGCACCGACTGGCTGGCCTTCGCCCACCTCGTCATCGCGGTCGCGTTCCTCGGCCCCTACCGCGATCCCGTACGCAACATCTGGGTCGTGGAGTTCGGCATGATCGCCTGCGCCGGCGTCATCCCCCTCGCGCTGATCTGCGGACCGGTCCGCGGCATCCCCTTCTGGTGGAGCGTCATCGACATGGCGTTCGGGGTCTTCGGGGTGATCCCGCTGTACGTCGTCAGGAACAGGATCAAGCGGCTGGAGGCGCTCACGGCGGGGGCCGCTTCCGAAGCAACGCCCGTACCCGCGCGATAGGTTGGGGCCGTGACGGGTGAACAGGTGGGCGGGGCCGTCACATGGGGGCTCCTGGGTGCGTGGGTCGTGCATGATCTCGAGGAACTGGCCACGGTGCCGGGCTGGTTGCGACGCCATGTGCCCCAGCTGAGGAAGCGGTTCCCGCAGGTGCCGGAGCGGGTGTGGCGGCGGGCCGAGAGCATGGGCGCGGCCGAGTTCACCGCGGCGGTGGGCGTGATGGGAGCGGTCGTCGGGACCGCGGCGGCCGCCGGACGGCTCACCGGAGGACGTTCCGGCTTCTACCAGTCCGCGCTGACCGGGTTCGGGCTGCACGGGGTGGTCCACCTGGCCCAGGCCGCCGCCGTACGCGGCTACACCCCCGGCTCCGTGACCTCGCCGCTGGTCGTCCTGCCGTTCACGCTGTGGGCGCGTGGCCGGCTGAAGCAGGCCGGTGTGCTGCGCCCCACGCGGCCCCGCGAGGTGGTGGCCGGCCTCGCGACCGCCGGTGCGGCGACGGCCGCGTCGCACCTGGTGGCGCGCAGGCTGCTCGCAGCGGCCCGGCGCCGGTCGTCATGACGTGACGCGGTCGCGCAGCGCGCACAGGACGTCGACGCGGTTGGTGGTGATCGAGTCCACCCCCGCGGCCACCAGGCGGCGCATGGAGCGGCGGGTGTCCGGGGTCCACACGGACAGCAGGTACCCGTCGCGGTGGACGCGGTCCGCGAGCGCCCGGTCCACCAGGCTGAAGCGGTAGTTGAGCCAGCGCGGCCGGACCGCCTCCAGCACTCCGGCGCGCACCGGCGCGTGGGAGGTGTGGGTGAGCGCGATCTCCGCGTCCTTGTCCACCTCCCGTACGGCGAGCATGGCGGGGGCGCCCGCGCAGTAGTACACGCGGTCCTGGGCGCCCTGCTGCCGGACGACGTCCACGATCCGGCGCACCGCGCGGGGACCCGGTGCGCCGGGCAGGTCGATCATCACCCGGCCGTCGGCGGTCACCTCCAGCGCGTCCGCGAGCGTGGGGACACCGCCGTCCGTCATCCCGCGCACCTCGTCGTAGGAGAGCAGCGACAGGGGACGGTCGTGGTCCCACAGGCGCTCCAGCGTCGCGTCGTGGAGCAGCACCGGCACGCCGTCGCGGGTGAGGCGCACGTCGATCTCGACCGCGTCCGCGCCCCGCCGCAGGGCGGAGCGCAGGGACGCGAGGGTGTTCTCGCGGACGCGGTAGGGGTCGCCGCGGTGGGCCACGGCGGTCACGTTCTGCATGGTGGCCCTTCGCGGGGGATCAGGAGGCGAGCCAGTCGGTGGTGTAGGTGTCGATCTCGGCGGCGATCCGGGCCTTGCCGGCCGGGTCGAGGAACGACGCCTCGACCGCGTTCTTGGCGAGGTCCGCCAGGCCCCGCTCGTCGAGGTCCAGCAGCCGGGCGGCGACCGCGTACTCGTTGGCGAGGTCGGTACCGAACATCGGCGGGTCGTCGGAGTTGATCGTCACCAGGACGCCGGCCCGGGTGAACTCCTTGATCGGGTGCTCGTCCAGGGTGGCGACCGCGCGGGTGGCGATGTTGGACGTCGGGCACACCTCCAGCGGGATGCGCCGCTCGGCGAGATGCCGGAGCAGCTTCGGGTCCCGCGCGGCGCTGGTGCCGTGGCCGATGCGCTCGGCGCCCAACTCGTTCAGCGCGTCCCAGATCGTCTCCGGGCCCGTGGTCTCGCCCGCGTGCGGAACCGAGCGCAGGCCGGCGGCGATCGCGCGGTCGAAGTACGGCTTGAACTGCGGGCGCGGCACGCCGATCTCCGGGCCGCCCAGACCGAAGGAGACCAGGCCCTCCGGGCGCAGCCGGTCGTCCGTCGCGAGCCGCGTCGTCTCCTCGGCGGCCTCGAGGCCGGCCTCGCCGGGGATGTCGAAACACCAGCGCAGGACGGTGCCGAGCTCGCGCTCGGCCGCCTTGCGGGCGTCCTCGATGGCGTCCATGAAGGCGCGCTCGTCGATTCCGCGGCGGGTGGAGGAGAACGGGGTGATGGTCAGCTCGGCGTACCGCACCTGCTGCCGGGCCAGCTCACGGGCCACCTCGTACGTCAGCAGGCGGACGTCCTCGGGGGTGCGGACCAGGTCGACGACGGACAGGTACACCTCGATGAAGTGCGCGAAGTCCGTGAAGGTGAAGTAGTCGGCCAGGGCCTCGGGGTCGGAGGGGACCTTCGAGTCGGGGTGGCGGGCGGCCAACTCCGAGACGATACGGGGGGAGGCGGAGCCGACGTGGTGCACGTGCAGTTCGGCCTTGGGCAGCCCCGCGATGAAGGGGTGCAGGTCGCGGACCTGCTCGGCGGTGGCCGCGGTGTCCAGGTGGTCGGTCAAGGTTCCTCCCCGGGAACGGCGTCCTCGGCCGGGTCGCGGCGGGACGCGGGTGATCGGCTGATCGGTGGTGCGGGGATCATCGTAGGCCGGGCACGCGCGGTCGTGGCGCGGGCCGTAGCATGACGGTTCGTCCGAGGGAGGGGTCGCAGCGCATGTCCGACGACGCACCGGCACCGGGGGCCGGGGACCACACGGGGGACGGGACGCCGCCGGCGGGTTCGTCCGCCCCTGGCGTGTGGCCGGCACCGGCCGACGGCGGGGCGGAGCACGTGGCTCCGCAGGACGGCTCGCTGGTGGACGCGCGGACCACCCAGACGCGGGGTGCGGCGCCGGGGGCCGGGGCCGCCGACGCGTCCTCGCCTGCGCCTGCGCCTGCGCCTGCGCCTGCGGCCGCGGTCGATCCGTGGGCGCTGCCGGAGGACCGTCCGTCGACGCCCGGTACGGCAGCCGGCCGTCCGGCGGCCGGAGGGCCGGGGGAGACCGTGGTGGCGGGGGAGACCTCGCCGTGGTCGGCACCTACGGCACCTACGGCACCCACGGCGTCCTCGGGAGGCACGGCCCACGACCGTCCGGCGCCCGCCGCACCCCCCGTGCACGATCAGCAGACGGTGACGTCCTTCCCGACGGCGGGAAACCCTGCCCCGCCCCCGCAGTACGGCACTCCGTGGGCCGGTCCCTCGGCGGCGCCCACCGCCGTGCCGCCCTCCGCGCACCCGCCGGCCGCCAACCCGTTCGCGCCGCCGGCCGCAGGGCCGCCCGTCCCGCCGCCCATGGGCCCCGAGGGGCCGGGGCAGGTGCCCTACGGCTACCCGGGCACGGGGTGGGCCGGCGCGCCGGGCGCCCACGCGTACGCCGGCTGGGCGGGCGGGGCACCCCTGCCGAACAACGGCCTGGGCGTCACCGCGATGGTGCTCGGGATCATTTCGGCGGCAGGCTTCTGCCTGTGGCCGGTGGCCATCGTGCTGGGCGTCCTGGCGGTGATCTTCGGGGCGATCGGGCGCGGCAGGGCGAATCGGGGCGAGGCGATGAACGGGGGGCAGGCTTTGGCGGGGGTGATCTGCGGGGCCGTGGGGAGCGCGTTGGCGCTTGCGTTCGGCGTGATCGTGCTGGTCACCTGAACCCGAGGGGCTCGGCGTACCGTCCGCCGTTGATCGTCCCGGTGCTCGCAAGGTGCCGCCTGCGCCCGCCCTCCCCCCTCTCGGCTTCGCTCGAGCGGGAGGCACCCCCATCGCCCCAGTGGCACGACTGCCCGCAGCCGGCGGTGGGGCCCTTCCAGCGGTCTCGCCGAAACCACCCTTGAGGGGTCGCGGGGAACTGCGCGCCCAGCCACGGACTGCCCGCACCGGGCGCTGAAGTGGTGCGGCCTGCGCCCGGACGGTGGGGACGCTTTCGGCAGCTGTGACGGAAGCACCCTCGAGGGTCGCGGGGAACTGCGCGCCCAGCCACGGACTGCCCGCACCGGGCGCTGAAGTGGTGCTGCCCGCGCCGGGGCGGTGGCGGGCGCTTTCCGCGGCCGTGGCGGAAGCACCCTCGAGGGTCGCGGGGAACTGCGCGCCCAGCCACGGACTGCCCGCACCGGGCGCTGAAGTGGTGCTGCCCGCGCCGGGGCGGTGGC
>NZ_JBITSH010000019.1:96829-121696 GCF_044540535.1 Streptomyces sp. NPDC085937
GGCGGGCGCTTTCCGCGGCCGTGGCGGAAGCACCCTTGAGGGGCGCGGGGAACTGCGCGCCCAGCCACCGACTGCCCGCACCGGGCGCTGAAGTGGTGCGGCCCGCGCCGGGGCGGTGGCGGGCGCTTTCCGCGGCCGTGGCGGAAGCTCCCTTGAGGGGCGCGGGGAACTGCGCGCCCAGCCACCGACTGCCCGCAGCCGACGCTGAAGAGGTGCCACCCGCCGACGGCGGAGCGGGGGCGGGGCGGGTCACGCCTCCCGCAGCCGCCTCCGTGCCTCCATCAGGGCGAAGCCCAGCAGGTTCGGGCCGCGCCAGCGGGTGGGGTCGTGGGCTGCCTCCTGGTCGGCGGCGAGGCCGATGCCCCAGACCCGGTCGACGGGGCTCGCCTCGACCAGCACGCGCTCGCCCGTGCCCAGCAGGAAAGACCGCAGCCCCTCATCGGCGGCGAACTTGTGCACGCTGCCCTCCACCACGATCCCGAACCGCTCCCGCCGCCAGGTCTCCTCGTCGAAGCCCCGGACGAGACGGCCCGCCTTCTTCGCCTCGGAGGGATGCCCCGCGGCCAGCACCCGGCGCTCTCCCTCCGCGTCCCCGAAGAGCCGCGCCTTGGCCGCCATCATCCAGTGCTCGGCGGTCGCGTACTCCACGCCGTCCACGGTGAACGGCGACGGCCACCACTGGCTCAGACAGCTCGCCCCGATCCGGCCGTCGGGCAGCGGCCGGTGCCCCCAGAAGTGCAGGTACTTCACTCGCTCCCCGGCCCGCACCGCCTCGACCAGCGCCTCCCGGGAAGCCACCGTTCGTACGGTTCCGTCCAAGTCATCACCCCCGATGTCGTCCTGTGCGCAGAGCAGTCTCGCAGGCACCACGGACACTCCGTCCTGCCTTTTCCGTCGCCACTCGACACCTGGTCGACAGATTCCGTCGCGTAACCAAATGGCAACAACGGAATCACTTGTTGGAGTGCCATAGCTCTGTCAGGATCGGCACTCAAATCGAGCTGGAGCCACGCCGCCCCCCTCGGGGACACGGAGGAGAGCGACATGCACAACCCCGGCAGCACCACGCAGGAACGATTCCCGGCCACCGAACGGTTCGCGGACGGCGCGCAGTTCATCGCGGGCCGTCTCACCAAGGGCACCTCGGGACGCACGCACTCCGTGGTCGACCCGGCCACCGGCGCGGAGGTGTACACCTACGACCTCGCCGGCCCCGACGACGTCGACGCGGCCGTCGCAGCCGCGCGGGAGGCGTTCCCGGCCTGGGCGGGCGCCACGCCCGGCGAGCGCTCCGACGCCTTGAACCGGTTCGCCGCCGTGGTCGCCGAACGCGCGGAGGACTTCGCCCGCGCGGAGTCGCTGCAGTGCGGCAAGCCCCTGAAGCTGAGCCGCGAGTTCGACGTACCCGGCACGATCGACAACATCACCTTCTTCGCCGGGGCCGCCCGCCACCTCGCGGGCCAGTCGGCCGGCGAGTACTCGGGCGACCACACCTCCTACGTCCGCCGCGAGCCCATCGGCGTCGTCGGCTCCATCGCCCCCTGGAACTACCCGCTGCAGATGGCCGCGTGGAAGATCCTCCCGGCGATCGCCGCGGGCAACACCATCGTGCTCAAGCCCGCCGAGCTCACCCCGCTGACCTCGCTGCTGTTCGCGCAGGCCGCCACCGACGCCGGCATCCCGGACGGCGTGATCAACATCGTCACCGGCACCGGCAAGGAGGCCGGCGAGCACCTGGTCGGCCACCCCGACGTGGCGATGACCTCGTTCACCGGCTCCACCGCCGTCGGCAAGCGGGTCGCCGAGATCGCCACCGCCACCGTCAAGCGCCTCCACCTGGAGCTCGGCGGCAAGGCGCCCTTCGTGGTCTTCGACGACGCCGACCTCGACGCGGCCGTCAACGGCGCCGTCGCGGGCGCGCTCATCAACACCGGCCAGGACTGCACGGCCGCCACGCGCGCGTACGTGCAGCGCCCCCTCTACGACGCCTTCGTCGAGCGCACCGCCGCGCTGATGGAGACCGTCCGGCTGGGCGACCCCTTCGCCCCCGGCACCGATCTCGGACCGCTGGTCTCCCACGCCCAGCGCGACCGGGTGGCCGGATTCGTCGACCGCGCGCGTGCCTACGCGCGCGTGGTGACCGGCGGTGAGACACCCCTGGGCGATCTGTCCGACGGCGCGTACTATCGCCCCACGCTGATCGCCGGCGCCGCGCAGGACAGCGAGGTCGTGCAGTCGGAGATCTTCGGACCGGTGCTGGTCGTCCTGCCCTTCGACACCGACGACGAGGGCATCGCACTCGCCAACGACACCCCGTACGGGCTCGCCGCCTCCGCCTGGAGCCGGGACGTGTACCGCACGGGCCGGGCGACCCGCGAGATCAAGGCGGGGTGCGTGTGGGTCAACGACCACATCCCGATCATCAGCGAGATGCCGCACGGCGGCTACAAGGCGTCCGGCTACGGCAAGGACATGTCCGCGTACTCCTTCGAGGAGTACACCCAGATCAAGCACGTCATGTTCGACAACACCGCGGTGGTCCGCAAGGACTGGCACCGCACCGTCTTCGGGGACCGATAGCAGCCAGGCCGCCCGACCCGCGGCCACTTCCCGAAAGGGCACACACGCGCATGGAGCAGTACGAGCCCGACCGCCTCTCGCCGGCCCAGGAGGCCGCGATACGGCGCAGTTTCCGCAACGGCAGGGCGGCCATGACCCGCCGTTCCCTGCTGCGCGCCTCAGCGGGCGGCGCGCTCGCGGTCGGGGGCCTGGGCGCGCTCAGCGCCTGCGGCATCCCCGCGGCCGGGAACACCCAGGGAGGCGTCCCGGCGGAGGACCGCTCGGCGAAGGAGAGGACCGTCAGCTTCTCCAACTGGACCGAGTACATGGACATCGACGACAGCGGGCGCGAACACCCCACGCTGGAGGCGTTCACGAAACGCACCGGCATCAAGGTGAAGTACACCGAGGACATCAACGACAACTCCGAGTTCTTCGGCAAGATCAAGCCGCAGCTCGCCGCGGGCCAGGACACCGGCCGCGACATCATCGTCCTCACCGACTGGCTCGCCGCCCGCCTCATCCGCCTCGGCTGGGTGCAGAAGCTCGACGCGTCCAACCTGCCGCACGCCTTCGCCAACGTCGCCTCGTCGTACCGGACCCCCGACTGGGACCCCGGCCGTGCCTACTCGTATCCCTGGCAGGGCATCGCCACCGTCATCGCCTACAACAAGAAGGCGCTCGACGGCATCGAGGTGAGGACCCTGTCCGACCTGCTGGACAATCCCAAGCTCAAGGGCCGGGTCGGGCTGCTCACCGAGATGCGCGACACCATGGGCATGACGCTGCTCGACATGGACAAGGACCCGCGGTCCTTCACCGCCGACGACTACGACGCGGCGATCGCCCGGCTGCAGAGGACCGTCGACAAGGGCCAGATCCGCCGCTTCACCGGCAACGACTACACCTCGGACCTCACCAAGGGCGACCTCGCCGCGTGCGTCGCGTGGGCCGGTGACGTCGTCCAGCTCCAGGCCGACAACCCGGACATCGGCTTCGTCATCCCGGACAGCGGCTACATGCTCTCCAGCGACAACATGCTGGTCCCCAACAAGGCCCGGCACAAGACGAACGCCGAGCGCCTGATCGACTACTACTTCGAGCCGCAGCCGGCCGCCCAGCTCGCCGCCTACATCAACTTCGTCTGTCCGGTCGACGGGGTGAAGGAGGAGCTCGCGAAGCTCGACGAGGACGCGGCGAACAACCCGCTGATCCTCCCCGACAAGGCCATGCAGGCCAAGTCCCGTGCCTTCCGCTCGCTCAGCTCCGAGGAAGAGACGGCATTCGAAGGCAAGTTCGCGAAGCTCACTGGGGCGTGACGAGATGAAGACCACCGAAGAGACCACCAAGGCCGGCGGCGGCGACGTCCGGCTCACCGGGATCAGCAAGACGTACGGCTCCTTCACCGCCGTGCACCCGCTCGACCTGACCGTCCCGGAGGGCTCCTTCTTCGCCCTGCTCGGCGCGTCCGGCTGCGGCAAGACCACCACCCTGCGCATGATCGCCGGCCTGGAGGAGCCCACCGCGGGCACCGTCCACCTCGGCGACCAGGACGTCACCGCGCTGCCGCCGTACAAGCGGCCGGTGAACACCGTCTTCCAGTCCTACGCCCTCTTCCCGCACCTCGACATCTACGAGAACGTCGCCTTCGGCCTGCGCCGGCGCGGCATCAAGAGCGTGAAGAAGCAGGTCGAGGAGATGCTGGAGCTGGTCCAGCTCGGCGAGCAGGCGCGCAAGAAGCCGCACCAGCTCTCCGGCGGCCAGCAGCAGCGTGTCGCGGTCGCCCGCGCACTGATCAACCACCCCAAGGTGCTGCTGCTCGACGAGCCGCTCGGCGCCCTCGACCTGAAGCTGCGCCGGCAGATGCAGCTGGAGCTCAAGCGGATCCAGACCGAGGTCGGCATCACCTTCGTGCACGTCACGCACGACCAGGAGGAGGCCATGACCATGGCCGACTGCGTCGCCGTGATGAACGCCGGCCGGGTCGAGCAGCTCGGCACGCCCGCCGACCTGTACGAGAACCCGCGCACCACCTTCGTCGCCAACTTCCTCGGCACCTCCAACTTCATCGAGGCCGAGGTGGACTCCACGTCGGGCGACGACATCGTGCTCAAGGCGGGCGGCGGCAAGCTGGTGCTGCACCGGGCCCGTGCGAGCGCGCCCGCCGCCACGGGCGGCAAGATCCTGGCCGGGGTCCGCCCGGAGAAGATCTCCCTCACCCACGCCGACGACGCCGGCGAGATACCCGAGGGGCGCAACCGGATCACGGGCCGGATCACCGCGTCCAGCTTCATCGGCGTCTCCACGCAGTTCGTCGTCGACAGCCCGGTCTGCTCGGACTTCGAGGTCTACGTGCAGAACATCGACCGGGACGCCCGGCTGGTACCCGGCGCCGAGGTCGTCCTGCACTGGAACCCGGACCACACCTTCGGCCTCGACGCGGCACAGTCCCTGCTTGCCGGGACAGTGGGCTCCGCGGGCGTCGAGACGGTCGAGGAAGAGGTCGCCTGATGGCCACGGTCACCGAGGCGCCGCCGACGCCGGCGCCCGTCGCCCCCGAACCGGAACCGCCGCGCCGGCGGGGACGCTGGACGCCGTACCTGCTCCTGCTGCCCGGCCTGCTCTGGCTCGTGGTGTTCTTCGCGCTGCCGGTGATCTACCAGGCCTCCACGTCCGTGCAGACGGGCTCCCTGGAGGAGGGCTACAAGGTCACCTGGCACTTCGCCACCTACTGGGACGCGCTGTCCGAGTACTGGCCGCAGTTCGTCCGCTCGGTGCTCTACGCCGCCTCCGCGACCGTGCTGTGCCTGCTGCTCGGCTACCCGCTGGCGTACCTGATCGCCTTCCGGGCGGGCCGCTGGCGCAACCTGATCATGATCCTGGTGATCGCGCCGTTCTTCACCAGCTTCCTGATCCGCACCCTCGCCTGGAAGACGATCCTCGCCGACGGCGGCCCGGTGGTCGGCGCCCTCGACTCGCTGCACGTCCTGGACGTCACGGCGTTCCTCGGCTGGACGGCCGGCGACCGGGTGCTCGCCACCCCGCTGGCGGTGGTGTGCGGTCTGACGTACAACTTCCTGCCCTTCATGATCCTTCCGCTCTACACCTCACTGGAGCGGATCGACCCCCGGCTGCACGAGGCGGCGGGCGACCTGTACGCCAAGCCGTCGACCGCCTTCCGCAAGGTCACCTTCCCGCTGTCGATGCCGGGCGTGGTCTCCGGCACGCTGCTGACCTTCATCCCGGCGACCGGCGACTACATCAACTCGGACCTGCTCGGCTCCACGGACACCCGGATGGTCGGCAACGTCATCCAGTCGCAGTTCCTGCGGATCCTGGACTATCCGACAGCCGCGGCGCTCTCGTTCATCCTGATGGCCGCGATCCTCGCCGTCGTCACGGTCTACATCCGCAAGTCCGGCACGGAGGATCTGGTTTAAATGGCCTTCGTCAATTGGTTCAAGCGCAACGTCGTCGTCATCGCGGGCCTGCTGACGCTGGCCTACCTCCTGCTGCCGAACGTCGTCGTCACCGTGTTCTCCTTCAACAAGCCGAAGGGGCGCTTCAACTACGAGTGGCAGGAGTTCTCCACCGACGCGTGGCGGGACCCGTGCGGGGTGTCCGGGCTGTGCGGCTCGCTCGGCCTCAGCCTGCAGATCGCCTTGTGGGCCACGCTCGGCGCCACCCTCCTCGGCACGCTGATCGCCTTCGCGCTGGTCCGCTACCGCTTCCGTGCCCGCGGTGCCGTGAACTCGCTGATCTTCCTGCCGATGGCGATGCCCGAGGTGGTGATGGCGGCCTCGCTGCTCACCCTGTTCCTCAACATGGGTGCCGAGCTGGGCTTCTGGACGATCCTGATCGCCCACATCATGTTCTGCCTCAGCTTCGTCGTGGTCGCCGTGAAGGCACGCGTGATGTCGATGGACCCCCGGCTCGAGCAGGCCGCGCAGGACCTGTACGCGGGCCCGGTGCAGACGTTCCTGCGGGTCACCCTGCCGATCGCCGCCCCCGGCATCGCGGCGGGCGCGCTGCTCGCCTTCGCCCTGTCCTTCGACGACTTCATCATCACCAACTTCAACGCCGGTTCGACCGTCACCTTCCCGATGTTCGTCTGGGGCTCCGCGCAGCGCGGCACGCCCGTCCAGATCAACGTCATCGGCACGGCCATGTTCGTGGTCGCCGTGTTGCTGGTGCTGGTCTCCATGGCCGTCGGCAACCGCCGCAAACGCCAGAAGGCATGACAGCGATTCCACAGTCCGCAGTAGGGAGTTGAGATCATGGCCCCGAGCGCCATGAGCCGTTGGACGCAGTCCCTCTCCGAGGCCCGGCCGGTCTCCTACTGGCTGGACGACCCCGGCCGCCCCGGCCCCGAGCCGGCCCTCACCGGGCGGACCGCCTGCGACCTGCTGGTCGTGGGCGGCGGCTACAGCGGACTGTGGACCGCGCTGATCGCCAAGGAGCGCGACCCCTCCCGGGACGTCGTGCTCGTCGAGGGCCGCGAGGTGGGCTGGGCCGCCTCCGGCCGCAACGGCGGGTTCTGCGCCGCCTCCCTCACCCACGGCCTGTCCAACGGGCTCACCCGCTGGCCCGACGAGATCCACACCCTTCAGCGGCTGGGTGCCCGCAACCTCGACGCCATCGAGGAGACGGTCGCCCGCCACTCCATCGACTGCGACTTCGAGCGCACCGGCGAGATCGACGTCGCCACCGAGCCGTACCAGGCGGAGGAACTGCGCGCCTGGTACGACGAGATCGGCGCGCGCGGCCTCGCCGACGGCATCGAGTACCTGGACGCCGACGCCGTGCGTGAGCAGGTCGACTCGCCCACCTTCCGGGCGGGCCTGTACGACCGCCGGGGCGTGGCCATGCTCAACCCCGCCCGCCTCGCCTGGGGGCTGAAGCGGGCCTGCCTCGACCTCGGGGTGCGCGTGTACGAGCACACTCCCGCCCTCACCCTCCGGCAGTACGGTGCCGGCATGTCCGTGCGCACCCCGTACGGGGCGATCCGCGCCCGCCGGGTCGCGCTCGGCACCAACGTCTTCCCCAGCCTGGTCCGCCGGGTGCGGGCGTACACCGTCCCGGTCTACGACTACGCCCTGATGACCGAGCCGCTCACCCCCGAGCAGCTCGCGTCCATCGGCTGGAAGAACCGCCAGGGACTCGGCGACAGCGCCAACCAGTTCCACTACTTCCGGCTCTCCGCCGACAACCGCGTCCTGTGGGGCGGCTACGACGCCATCTACCCGTACGGCGGCCGGGTGCGCGCCGAGTACGACGACCGGCCGGAGACGTACGCGAGGCTGGCGGGGCACTTCTTCACCTGCTTCCCGCAGCTGGAGGGCGTGCGCTTCACCCACGCCTGGGGCGGCGCGATCGACACCTGCTCGCGCTTCTCGGCGTTCTTCGGCACCGCCCACTCGGGCCGGGTCGCGTACGCGGCGGGCTACACCGGGCTCGGTGTGGGGGCCACACGGTTCGGCGCGGAGGTGATGCTGGACCTGTTGGCGGGGGAGCGGACCGAGCGCACGGAGCTGGAGATGGTGCGCACCAAGCCGCTGCCGTTCCCGCCGGAGCCCTTCGCCTGGACCGGCGTCGCCCTGACCAAGTGGTCGCTGGCCAGGGCGGACGCCCACGAGGGCAGGCGCAACCTGTGGCTGCGGACGATGGACCGGCTGGGGCTGGGCTTCGACAGCTGAGCCTCTCCGGGGCCGGGCAGGAAGGTGGGAGGCGCTGCGCGAGGGCTTGACAACCGAATTGGTCTGGACCAAATTGAGCGCGCTCCACCCCTCCAACTCCCCCATGCCCGGAGGCCCTTGTGGACCGCGCCAGACCCCCCGCCCGCCGGCCCCTCGCCGCCCTGCTCACCGCCACCGCCCTCGCCGCGGCCGGCGTCACCGCCCTGACGCCGGCCGCCCGCGCGGCCGACACCGACCTCGCCCGCAACGGCGGCTTCGAGGCCGGCCTCGACGGCTGGAGCTGTCCGGCCGGCGCCGCCGTCACCTCACCCGTCCGCAGCGGCACCTCCGCCCTGAAGGCCACACCGGCCGGGTCGGACAACGCCCGCTGCGCCCAGACGGTCACCGTGCGGCCGGACTCCTCCTACACCCTCTCCGGCCACGTCCGCGGCGCCTACGTGTACCTCGGCGCGAGCGGCACCGGCACCACCGACGTCGCCGCCTGGACCCAGTCCGCCCCCGACTGGCAGAAGCTCACCACCACCTTCCGCACCGGCCCCTCCACCACCCGCGTCACGATCTACACCCACGGCTGGTACGGCACCGGTGCCTACCACGCCGACGACATCACCCTCACCGGCCCGGGCGGTGAGACCGGACAGCCACCCGCCCCGCCGACCGGCCTCACCGCGTCCGGCGCGACCTCCACCAGCGTCTCCCTGTCCTGGTCACCGGCCGCGGGCGCCACCTCGTACGCCGTCCACCGCGACGGCGCGGCGATCCGGACCGTCACCGGCACCTCGACCACCGTCACCGGGCTGTCCCCCTCGACGGCGTACGCCTTCCAGGTCAGCGCCCTCAACGACGCGGGGGAGTCGGCCCGTTCGGCCACCGTCACCGCGACCACCACCACGCCCGACTCCGGCGGCGACTCCGGCGACGGCGACTCCGGCCTCCCGGCCCACGCCCTGGTCGGCTACCTCCACGCGAGCTTCGCCAACGGCTCCGGCTACACCCGCCTCGCCGACGTCCCCGACAGCTGGGACGTCATCGACCTGGCCTTCGGCGAGCCCACCTCCGTCACCTCCGGCGACATCCGCTTCGAGCGCTGCCCGGCCGCGGAGTGCCCGGGCGTGGAGAGCGACGCCGAGTTCAAGGCGGCGATCGCGGCCAAGCAGGCGGCCGGGAAGAAGGTGCTCATCTCCATCGGCGGCCAGAACGGCCAGGTCCGGCTCACGACGACCGCGGCCCGCGACACCTTCGTCAGCTCCGTCTCCCGCATCATCGACGCGTACGGACTCGACGGCCTCGACATCGACTTCGAGGGCCACTCCCTCTCCCTGGACACCGGCGACACCGACTTCAGGAACCCGAAGACCCCGGTGATCGTCAACCTGATCTCCGCCCTGAAGACCCTCAAGGCCAGGTACGGCGACGACTTCGTCCTGACGATGGCCCCGGAGACCTTCTTCGTCCAGCTCGGCCACCAGTTCTACGGCAGCGGCCCCTGGGGCGGCCAGGACCCGAGGGCGGGCGCCTACCTCCCGGTCATCCACGCCCTGCGCGACGACCTCACCCTGCTGCACGTCCAGGACTACAACTCCGGCCCGATCATGGGCCTGGACGGCCAGTACCACTCCATGGGCGGCGCCGACTTCCACATCGCCATGACCGACATGCTGCTCACCGGCTTCCCGGTCGCGGGCGACGCGGACAACGTCTTCCCGCCGCTGCGCCCCGACCAGGTCGCCATCGGCATGCCCGCCACCGTCAACGCCGGCAACGGCCACGTGTCCCCGGCGGAGGTCACCAAGACCCTCAACTGCCTGACGAAGCGCACCGACTGCGGCTCGTACGCCACCCACGGCACCTGGCCGTCCCTGCGCGGCCTGATGACCTGGTCGATCAACTGGGACCGGTTCGGCGGCTGGGAGTTCCAGCGGACGTTCGACGGCTACTTCGGCTGACCAGCAGCCACACACCGGCCAGCAGCAGCGCCCCGAGGCACCAACTGGCCACCACGTCCAGCGGCCAGTGGTAGCCCCGGCGCACCAGGCCGTAGGAGGCGCCCAGGATCAACGCGGCGCACAGGGCGAGCAGTCCACGGCGTACGGCCGGCGACCGCAGCAGCGGAAGGAGCAGCAGGGCCGCCGCACCGTACGCCACCACGGCGGTGGCGGTGTGGCCGGAGGGGTAGTAGCCGGTCGCCGGCGGCACGGCGGGGGTGCCCGGGCGGTCGGTCCACGCCTTCAGCGGCGCGACCAGCACCGGCACCATCACCATCGCCGCCGCCCCGGCGGCGGGCGGCAGCCACCAGCCGTCCACACCGGTGGCGCGCAGCCGCCACGCCGCCGCGGCCAGCACGACCACCAGGACCGGCACGGCCACGTCGACGTTGCCGAGGTCGGAGAGCAGTTCGGAAGCCCGGTCGGGACGCACCAGGGCGTTGCTCAGCCGCTCGTCGACGTCGAGCAGCGGACCGTCGACGACGACCTGCCAGGTGATCAGGAGGAAGAGGACGAGTGGCAGGGCCGGCAGCAGCATGCGGGACAGCTTCCCAGGCGGGACGGTCCGGACACACCGGAGGGCCGGCACAAAGGGGGGGTGTGTGCCGGCCCTCCGGTGGACGGCCTGCCGTGTCTGATGCCCGACGGCCGTCCGATCGGAACGTCGCGCGCCCCGGGGGGTATGGGGCGGGCGACCGTCCGATCGTGAGGAGACCCGGGGCCCTGGGGCCCCGGTTGTGTGCGCGAGGGCACGACCAGGTCGAAGCTGGGGAGGCCTCGTCCTGAGCCGCCCACAGTCCCCTGTGGGCTGGTGTATCTCTCATCCGGGTAGAAACCTACGGCAGGGGGTGGCCCGGCGACAGGGCAGACGGGCACCTGTCATCCACCCCGCACACGTTCTTCACACGCTCTGCCGCTGTCCGGATCCGATCGGCCGGGAACAGGCGGTCCGGGCCGGTCCACCTGCCCCGATGACGGTTCAGACGCGCGCGAAGGCCTGTTCGATGATGTCCAGACCCTCGCCCAGCAGGTCCTCGCCGATGACCAGCGGGGGCAGGAACCGCAGCACGTTGCCGTAGGTGCCACAGGTCAGGACCAGCAGGCCCTCCTGGTGGCAGGCCTTGGCCAGCGCGGCCGTCGCCTCCGGGTTCGGCTCCTTCGTGGCGCGGTCCTTGACCAGCTCGACGGCGATCATCGCGCCCCGGCCGCGGACGTCGCCGATGATGTCGAACTTCTCCGCCATGGCCGTGAGACGCGCCTTCATGACGCCCTCGATGGCCTTGGCCTTGGCGTTGAGGTCCAGCTCCTTCATCGTCTCGATGGCGCCGAGCGCGCCCGCGCAGGCCACCGGGTTGCCGCCGTAGGTGCCGCCCAGGCCGCCGGAGTGCGCGGCGTCCATGATCTCCGCGCGGCCGGTGACCGCGGCCAGCGGCAGACCGCCCGCGATGCCCTTCGCCGTGGTGATCAGGTCGGGGACGATGCCCTCGTCCTCGCAGGCGAACCACTGGCCGGTGCGGCAGAAGCCCGACTGGATCTCGTCGGCGACGAAGACGATGCCGTTGTCCTTCGCGAACTCGCTGATCGCCGGCAGGAAGCCCTTGGCCGGCTCGATGAAGCCGCCCTCGCCGAGCACCGGCTCGATGATGATCGCGGCGATGTTCTCCGCGCCCACCTGCTTGGACATCTCGTCGACGGCCTGCGCGGCGGCCTCCGGGCCCGCGTTCTCCGGGCCGGTCGGCCAGCGGTAGCCGTAGGCGACCGGGACGCGGTACACCTCGGGAGCGAACGGACCGAAGCCGTGCTTGTACGGCATGTTCTTCGCGGTCAGCGCCATGGTGAGGTTGGTCCGGCCGTGGTAGCCGTGGTCGAACACGACGACCGCCTGCCGCTTGGTGTACGCACGCGCGATCTTCACGGCGTTCTCGACGGCCTCGGCGCCGCTGTTGAACAGCGCGGACTTCTTCGCGTGGTCGCCCGGCGTCAGCTCGGCGAGCGCCTCGGCGACGGCCACGTAACCCTCGTACGGCGTCACCATGAAACAGGTGTGCGTGAAGTCGGCGAGCTGGGCGGAGGCGCGGCGGACGACAGCCTCGGCGGAGGCGCCGACGGAGGTCACGGCGATGCCGGAACCGAAGTCGATCAGACGGTTGCCGTCGACGTCCTCGATGATCCCGCCGCCGGCGCGCGCGGTGAACACGGGCAGCACGGAGCCCACGCCCTGCGCGACCGCGGCGGTACGGCGGGCCTGCAGCTCCTGCGACTTCGGGCCGGGGATGGCGGTGACGACGCGGCGCTCCTGCGGAAGTGCGGTCATGCGGGGCTCCTGGGGGGTGAAACGGACGCTCTCTGCTTCTTTTCTCGCAGGCTAGGGCGGGGCGAGAAGGCTGGGCATGCTCCATGTGGGCGTTGTCCGAGGGTCCGGGTTGTCCGCGATGGACATACCCACCGGCGGGCGGCCGTGCCGACACGGTACGGCGACACGCCGCGGCCGGGCGCGGACCCCGGCCGGGCAATCGGTGGACTGCGCCTGTCGGGGCGTTAGATTGACGTGCTGATGGCGGATGCGGCGGCTGCTCAGGGGGCAGGGGCGATGGACAGCGAGGGTACCCAGGACACGCGGGGCACGCAGGCCGGTCCCGTGCCGCGCCCGGCGGGACCACCTCAGGTACCGGCGGCGCCACCGCGTCCGACCCGCGCACCGGGCATGCCGCCGCCCCCCGACGGGTCCGCGTTCCTCTCCTGGCTGCGCACCGCCCGCCCCGAGGCGCTCCCCGGCATCTGGCGGTTCGGACACCGGCCCCGGCCGGAGGAGGAGCCGGAGCGCATCCCCGGACGCCAGCTGTTCAGCGGCGCGCTGATCGCGTTCCTCGTCGGCTGGCTGATCTGGTCGCTGCTGTGGAACGGCTACCTGGGCGGCTGGTGGCTGCTGCCGCTGTACGCGATGATCCCCGACTCCTGGGCGGAGCCGCACAGCTTCGGCGCCGTCGTGGTCGTCTACGCCTACTACGTGCTCATCGCCGGGATCATCATGGTCGGCGTGGGCCGGCTCGGCCGCTGGGGCGAGATCTGGCGCCGCTACGGCCCACCCGCCTGGCGCCGCGCCCCCCGCGACGAGCCCCCGCCCGCCCCCGAGGAGGACCCGGCCGCCTGGCCCGCGCTGCGCGCCGCCGGCGCCGTCGACGCCGCCGAGCGGCTCGCCTCCGACGCCCGTGCCGGGATGATGCGGGACGTCGACCACGCCCGCATCGCCCGCGCCTGGCAGGGCGTGCGCAACGGCCGGCACAGCCTCGCCACCTTCACCGGGGCCGTGGTCAAGGACGGCGCCGCCGCCTGCCCGCACCCCTCCGGAGCCCGTGACCTGCCCGCCCGGCAGGCCCGGCACGACCTGCTCACCGGACAGGTCAGGCTCGGCACCACCGCCGACGACCCCCGCAACCCCTACGTCTACCGCGGCACCGGCCTCGCCCTCGGCCCGGACCTGCTCGGCACCTCCCTGCTCGCGGTCGGGCCGGCCGGGTCGGGCAAGACCGGCGGGGTGGTCCTGCCGGTCGCCGAGTCGCTGTGCCTCCAGGCGCTCGCCGGGAAGACCGCCGTGGTCGTGGTCGGCGCGGCCGGCGCGGGCCTCGGCCCGGCCGACGCCTACGACGTCGTCGTCCGCATCGGCAGCCCCGACTCCGTCTACGACCTCGACCTGTACGGCGGCACCACCGACCCCGACGAGGCGGCGGCCGTGCTCGCCGAGGCGCTGGTCGGCGACCTGGCGGACCCGCACCCGGGCAGCGACAGCCGCCGCTCCACCACCGTCCTCGCCCAGCTCCTCGGCCCGTTCCGCGCGGTGCACGGCCGTTTCCCGTCGGTGCCCGAGCTGCGGCAGCTCCTCGACGGCGCCCCCGGCCCGCTGGCCGCCCTGCGCAAGGGGCTGCAGGACGCGGGCCAGGAGTCGCTGCTGCGTGAACTCGACGCCCGTGAACGGCAACTGGCCCACCCGGGCGACGTGGGCGGGATCCTCGCCGACCGGGTCGCGCTGCTGGACCGGCCCGCCTTCGCCGGGTTCTTCGACACCTCGGGACAGTCCCGGCCGTTCTCCCTCAAGGCGCTCGACCACCCGGTGCGGGTCCGCGTCGACCTGCCCCAGCGGGGCCACGCCGACGCCTCGCGGATGCTGGCGCGTCTGGTGCTCGCGCAGTTCACCGCGAGCGTGACCGTACGCGAGGACCGTTCCCTGTTCGCCTGCCTGGTGCTGGACGACGCCACCGGTGTGATCACCCCCGAGGCCGTGCGCGGCGTCCAGCGGCTGCGGTCGGCCAACGCCGGTGTGGTGCTCACCCTGCGCACCCTGGACGACGTGCCCCGGCCGCTGCGCGGGCCGCTGCTCGGCGCCACCGGCTGCCGCATGGCGCTGGCCGGCCTCACCCCCTGGGACGGGCAGGACTTCGCCGAGGTCTGGGGCAAGGAGTGGACCGAGGCGCGGGACGTCACCGACCGTCAGATCATCGCCGAGAGCCCGGCGGGCAAGGCGGTGCACGCGCTGCGCCGCGCGATCACCGGCAAGGCGCCGACCGCGCGGGCGGTCACCGTGCGCCAGGTCGAGCGGGAGCGGTGGTCGGCCTCCGAGCTGGCGCACGCGGTGCCCGCGGGACACGCGGTCCTGTCGCTGACGAACGTGAAGGGGGAGCACGCGCCTCCGTTGCTGGTGGACCTGCGGGAGTGACCGGACCCGGCCGACGGGACCGTACGGTGAGGCAGAATCGACACAGGTCGTTCATACGAGACGGCCAAAAGATCACCGTTCTCGCACACCCGACGCCGACCCGAAGGCTCACCGCCCCGATGCCCCCGACGCTCGCCTCGCTCGTCCACCACTCCGCGCTCAAGCTGACCGTGCGCGCGGGGGAGGACCGCCTCGACGCGCCCGTCCGCTGGGCGCACGCCAGTGAGCTCGCCGACCCCGTGCCGTACATGGAGGGCGGCGAGCTGCTGCTGATCACGGCGCTGAAGCTCGACGCGGAGGACCGCGAGGCGATGCGCCGCTACGTGAAGCGGCTGGCCGGGGCGGGCGTGGTCGGACTCGGCTTCGCCGTCGGCGTCCACTACGACGACATCCCCGAGGCCCTGGTCGAGGCCGCCCGCGAGGAGGGGCTGCCGCTGCTGGAGGTGCCGCGCCGCACCCCGTTCCTCGCCATCAGCAAGGCGGTGTCCGCCGCGATCGCCGCCGACCAGTACCGCGCGGTCACCGCCGGCTTCGCCGCCCAGCGGGAACTGACGCGGCACACCCTCACCGACGGCCCCGAGGGGCTGCTGGCCGCCCTCGCCGCCCAGGTCGACGGCTGGGCCGCGCTGTACGACGCCTCGGGTGCCGTCGTCGCCGCCGCCCCGGACTGGGCGGCCCGGCGCGCCGCACGGCTGACCGCGGAGGTCACCCGGCTGCGCGAACGGCCCGCGCCCGCCTCCTCGGTGGTGGCGGGTCCCGAGGACGAGGACCGGGTCGAGCTGCACTCCCTCGGTACCGGACGCCGCCCCCGTGCCGCGCTCGCCGTCGGCACCGCGGCCGCGCCGGGCACCGCCGAGCGCTACGCCGTCCACTCCGCCGTCGCGCTGCTCACCCTCACCACCGAACGCTCCCGCTCCCTGCACGCGGCGGAACAGCGCATCGGCGCGGCCGTACTGCGCATGCTGCTCGCCGGGGAGCCGGACCACGCCCGGACGGTCGCCGGCGACCTGTACGGCGGCCTGCTCGACGCGCCGTTCCGGATGATCGTCGCCCAGGGTGAGGCGAACGGCGACGCCCTCGGAGCCCTCGCCGAGTCCGCCGAGTCCGCCGCCGCGCGCTCCGGCGAGGCGGTCCTCGTGGTGCCGGAGGGGGAGCGGCTGGTCGTGCTGGCCGCCGACGGCGGGACCGTCGTCGGGGCCTGCTGCGACCACGCCGCCGCGCGGGAGGCGGCCCGCAAGACCGACGACGACGAACTGGTCGTCGGCCTGTCCGCGCCGGCCGGGCCGATCGCCGCGTCCGCCGCCTACAAGCAGGCCGAACAGGCGCTGTCCGTGGCCCGGCGGCGGGGCAGGGTGCTGGTGGAGCACGAGCAGATGGCCGCCGGTTCCGTACTGCCGCTGCTCGCCGACGACGCGGTCAAGGCGTTCGCGGACGGGCTGCTGCGGGCGCTGCGCGACCACGACGCGACGGGGCGTGGCGACCTTGTCGCCTCTTTGCGGGCTTGGCTGTCCCGCCACGGGCAGTGGGACGCGGCGGCGGCGGATCTCGGCGTCCACCGCCACACTCTTCGGTACCGGATGCGCCGCGTCGAGGAGATCCTCGGCCGGTCCCTGGACGACCCGGACGTCCGCATGGAGCTGTGGCTCGCCTTGAAGGCGACGTCCGCGGACACGGCCTGAGCGGCGAGGCCGCCCTTCCGGCGCGGGGTGGTGGGGGTTGAGCGCGCAGTTCCCCGCGCCCTCAGGCGTCGTGGTGGGCACGGAGTCGCATGGGCTGCGGGGCGGTCGGAGTTGAGCGCGCAGTTCCCCGCGCCCCTCCAGGTGGTGGCACTCACGGCGCTCATGGGGGGGCAGCTCCGGTGCCAAAGTGGCATGGAAGTCCTGGGCACTGCTCCGCCCCGGACAAACGCCGCCCCGGTGTCGCGGACCTACCGTGGTGGCCATCAACCCCACGTACACCTCCAACGCGGAAGGGCCGGGACTCACATGACTTCCACCCACGCCTTCTGGCTCGCCGGCCGCCAGGCCACCGGCGAGACCGCCTTCGACGTCACCTCCCCCTGGGACGGCCGGGTCGTCGGCTCCGTGAGCGTGCCGACCGACGCCCAGGTCGAGGAGGCCGTGGCCGCCGCGTACGCCGTGCGGGACGAGTTCGCCGCCACCCCCGCCCATGTCCGAGCCGCCGCCCTGGACCACGTCAGCCGCCGGCTGGCCGAGCGCACGGAGGAGATCGCCCAGCTGATCTCCGCCGAGAACGGCAAGCCGATGAAGTGGGCGCGCGGCGAGGTCGGCCGCGCCGTCTCCGTGTTCCGCTTCGCCTCCGAGGAGGCCCGCCGCTTCAACGGCGGCGAGGCCCAGCGCCTCGACACCGACGCGGGCGGCCAGGGCCGGCTCGCCTTCACCCGCCGCTTCCCCAAGGGCGTCGTCCTCGGAATCGCGCCGTTCAACTTCCCGCTGAACCTGTGCGCCCACAAGGTGGCCCCGGCGATCGCCGCCGGCGCTCCCATCGTGCTGAAGCCGGCGCCGGCCACCCCGCTGTCCGCGCTGATCCTCGGCGAACTGCTGGCCGAGACCGAGCTGCCCGCCGGCTCCTGGAGCATCCTCCCGGTCCCCAACGACCGCATGCCCGCCCTGGTCCAGGACGAGCGGCTGCCGGTGATCTCCTTCACCGGGTCCGAGAAGGTCGGCTACGCGATCATGGACTCGGTGCCGCGCAAGCACTGCACCCTGGAGCTCGGCGGCAACGGCGCGGCCGTCGTCCTCGCCGACTTCGCGAGCGACGAGGACCTCGACCGGGCCGCCGCCCGCATCGCCACCTTCTCCAACTACCAGGGCGGCCAGTCCTGCATCTCCGTGCAGCGCGTGATCGCCGACGCCTCGGTCTACGACCGGCTGCTGCCGCGCATCGTCGCGGCCGTGGAGGCGCAGGTCACCGGTGACCCGTCCGACGACGCGACGGACGTCGGCCCGCTGGTCAGCGAGGACGCCGCCCGGCGCGTGGAGGCGTGGGTGCAGGAGGCCGTCGAGGCCGGCGCCACCCTGGTCACCGGCGGCAAGCGCGACGGCGCCTCGTACGCGCCGACCGTGCTGACCGACGTGCCGGCCGACGTGACGATCTCCTGCGAGGAGGTCTTCGGGCCGGTGCTGACGGTGCGGAAGGTGGACGGCGAGGAGGAGGCGTTCGCCGCCGTCAACGACTCCAAGTACGGCCTTCAGGCGGGCGTGTTCACCCACGACCTGCAGACCGCCTTCCGCGCCCACCGCGCCCTGGAGGTCGGCGGCGTGGTCGTCGGCGACGTGCCGTCCTACCGCGCCGACCAGATGCCGTACGGCGGCGCCAAGCAGTCCGGTGTGGGCCGCGAGGGCGTGCGGTTCGCGATGGAGGACTACACCTACGAGCGGGTCATGGTCCTCACGGGTCTCGCGCTCTGACGACGGGGACCCCGGCCGTGCGAGGGCCCGGCACCGACAGTGGTCGGCGCCGGGCCCTTCCCCGTGCCGGGCCCTTCCCCGTGCCGGGCCCTTCCCCGTGCCGGGCCCTTCCCCGTGCCGGGGCTCGGCCCGTGCGGCCGACCCGCGCCACCCGCACCCGCACGGAGGGCACACGGCCGGTCACCGCACCGGCGCCGGCCCCGAACTCGCCCGTACCGTCAGCTCGGGCGGGAGCAGCACGACCTCGTCGCCGCCCCGCCCGTCGAGCTTGGCGACCAGCTGCTCCACCGCGTGCCGGCCCATCTCCTGCGCGGGAACGGCCACCGACGTCAGCCGGACCGACGCCTGCACGGCGACCTGCTCCGGGCAGACGGCGACCACCGAGACGTCCTCGGGCACGGCCCGGCCCTGCTGCCGCAGCAGCGCGAGAAGCGGCTCGAGCGCGGCCTCGTTCTGCACCACGAAGCCGGTGGTGTCCGGGCGCTCGTCGAGGATCCGGGCGACCGTCACCGCGGTCGCGTCGTACCCGCCCTCGCAGGGGCGGTGCAGCAGCCGGAGCCCGGTCTCCCGCGCGCGGGCGCGCAGCCCGTCGAGGGTGCGCTCGGCGAAGCCGGTGTGCCGTTCGTAGACCGCCGGGGCCTCGCCGATGACGGCGACGTCCCGGTGCCCCCGCTCGGCGAGATGCTCCACGCACAGCGCGCCGGTCGCCTCGAAGTCGAGGTCCACGCAGGTCAGCCCGGCGGTGTCGGCGGGCAGTCCGATCAGCACGGCCGGCTGGGCGGACGCGCGCAGCACGGGCAGCCGCTCGTCGTCGAGCTCGACGTCCATGAGGATCATGCCGTCGGCGAGGCCGCTGCCCGCGACCCGGCGCACCGCGTCGGGGCCCTCCTCGCCGGTGAGCAGCAGTACGTCGTACCCGTGGGTGCGGGCCGTGGTGGCCACCGCTATCGCGATCTCCATCATCACCGGCACGTACATGTCGGTCCGCAGCGGGACCATCAGGGCGATGACGTTGGACCTGCTGCTGGCCAGGGCGCGGGCGCCGGCGTTGGGGTGGTAGCCGAGCTCGCGGATGCTCCGCTCGACCCGCTGCCGGGTGGTCGCGGAGATGGACCGCTTGCCGCTGAGGACGTAGCTCACCGTGCTCGCCGAGACTCCGGCGTGCTGGGCGACCTCGGCGAGGGTGACCATCCGGCTCTCCCAGTGATGTGAAGCGCTTCGACACTGCGCGAAATCGGTAAAAGGGCCTGTGAAGGCCGGCCCGACCCTAACCGCAGCAAGCTCGCGCTGTCCAGAGAGTCGAAGCGCTTCGACGTGATTGTTCCCCGCCGCCACCGCGGGACGCGGATCGGCCGGACGGCGGCACGAAGGGTGGTGGGGTCGCTACGAATCGGGTACATACGATCGAGTAGCACCGGTCCGTACCGCAATGACTCCATCCTATTCGCGGCGAGGTGAGCCTCATGTCCGCAGTACCCGAGACACCAGCGGCACCGTCCCGGCCGACCGTCACCGAGCGTGAGGCCCGTGAGGTCGCCGAGGCCGCACGGGAGCAGGACTGGCGCAAGCCCAGCTTCGCCAAGGAACTGTTCCTCGGCCGCTTCAGGCCGGACCTCATCCACCCCCACCCGCTCCCCGCCGACCAGGACGTCCAGCGCGGCGAGGAGTTCCTCGCCAAGCTCCGCGACTTCTGCGAGACACAGATCGACGGCGCCGCGATCGAGCGCGAGGCGGTCATCCCCGACGAGGTGATCACCGGGCTCAAGGAGCTCGGCGCCCTCGGCATGAAGATCGACACCAAGTACGGCGGCCTCGGCCTCACCCAGGTGTACTACAACAAGGCCCTGGCCCTGGTCGGCTCCGCCAGCCCCGCGATCGGCGCGCTGCTCTCCGCCCACCAGTCCATCGGCGTCCCGCAGCCACTGAAGATCTTCGGCACGCGGGAGCAGAAGGAGACGTTCCTGCCGCGCTGCGCGCGCACCGACATCTCCGCCTTCCTCCTCACCGAGCCCGACGTCGGCTCCGACCCGGCCCGGCTCGCCACGACGGCCGTGCCGGACGGCGACCACTACGTGCTGGACGGCGTGAAGCTGTGGACCACCAACGGCGTGGTCGCCGACCTGCTGGTCGTCATGGCCCGCGTCCCGAAGTCGGAGGGCCACCGGGGCGGCATCACCGCCTTCGTCGTGGAGGCGTCCTCCGAGGGCGTCACCGTGGAGAACCGCAACGCCTTCATGGGCCTGCGCGGCCTGGAGAACGGCGTCACCCGCTTCCACCAGGTGCGCGTCCCCGCCTCCCACCGCATCGGCGAGGAGGGCCAGGGCCTGAAGATCGCCCTGACCACCCTCAACACCGGACGGCTGTCGCTGCCCGCGATGTGCGTCGGCGCCGGCAAGTGGTGCCTGAAGATCGCGCGCGAGTGGTCGGCCGTCCGCGAGCAGTGGGGCAAGCCGGTCGCGCTGCACGAGGCCGTCGGCTCCAAGATCGCGTTCATCGCGGCGACCACCTTCGCGCTGGAGGCGGTGGTCGACCTGTCCTCGCAGATGGCCGACGAGGACCGCAACGACATCCGCATCGAGGCCGCCCTCGCCAAGCTGTACGGCTCGGAGATGGCCTGGCTGATGGCCGACGAACTGGTCCAGATCCGCGGCGGACGCGGCTTCGAGACGGCCGACTCGCTGCGGGCCCGCGGGGAGCGGGCGGTCCCGGCCGAGCAGATGCTGCGCGACCTGCGCATCAACCGCATCTTCGAGGGCTCGACCGAGATCATGCACCTGCTGATCGCGCGCGAGGCCGTCGACGCCCACCTGTCGGTCGCCGGGGACCTCATCGACCCCGACAAGAGCCTCGGCGACAAGGCGAGGGCGGGCGCGAACGCGGGCGTCTTCTACGCCAAGTGGCTGCCGAAACTGGTCGCCGGACCCGGACAGCTACCGGGCGCGTACGGCGACTTCAAGCACGGCATCGACCTCTCCCCGCACCTGCGCTACGTCGAGCGCACCTCCCGCAAGCTGGCCCGCTCCACCTTCTACGCCATGTCCCGCTGGCAGGGCCGGATGGAGACCAAGCAGGGCTTCCTCGGCCGGATCGTCGACATCGGTGCCGAACTGTTCGCGATGAGCGCCGCGTGCGTCCGGGCGGAGCTGCTGCGCAGCCGGGGCGACCACGGCCGCGAGGCCTACCAGCTCGCCGACGCCTTCTGCCGCCAGGCGCGGCTGCGCGTCGAGGAACTGTTCGGCCGGCTCTGGAGCAACACCGACGACCTCGACCGCAAGGTCGTCAGGAACGTTCTCGCGGGCACCTACGAGTGGCTGGAGGACGGCGTCGTCGACCCCTCCGGCGACGGACCGTGGATCGGGGACGCCACCCCCGGCCCGCCCACCCGGGAGAACGTGCGTCGGCCGATCCGCTGAGCCGGCGCGGGACGGGGGCCGCCACGGGGCGCGGCCCCCGCCCGCGCGCCGCGCGTGAAGGGACACGCCCCCGGGGTACCGGGGCGGCGCCCCGGCGGCGGCCGGGACCGGACACAATGGGGGCCATGACCGACGCTCCAGCCCCCCTCGCCGACCCGCACCTGGTGTACGACCCCGTCGCGGGAGACGGCCCGAAGGACGTGGTGATCCTCGGCTCCACCGGGTCGATCGGCACCCAGGCCATCGACCTCGTGCTGCGCAACCCCGACCGCTTCCGGGTCACCGCCCTGTCCGCGAACGGCGGCCGGGTCGCCCTCCTCGCCGAGCAGGCGCACCGCCTGCGGGTGCGCACGGTCGCCGTCGCCCGCGAGGACGTCGTACCGGAGCTGCGCGAGGCGCTGGCGGCACGGTACGGCGCGGGGGAGCCGCTGCCCGAGATCCTCGCCGGGCCCGGCGCGGCCACCGAGGTCGCCGCCTCCGACTGCCACACCGTCCTGAACGGCATCACCGGCTCCATCGGGCTCGCCCCGACCCTCGCCGCGCTGGAGGCGGGCCGCACCCTCGCGCTCGCCAACAAGGAGTCGCTGATCGTGGGCGGCCCGCTGGTGAAGGCGCTGGCCAAGCCCGGTCAGATCATCCCGGTGGACTCCGAGCACGCCGCGCTGTTCCAGGCGCTGGCCGCCGGCACCCGCGCCGACGTCCGCAAGCTCGTCGTCACCGCCTCCGGCGGCCCGTTCCGCGGCCGCACCCGGCAGGAGCTGGCCGCGGTCACCGTCGAGGACGCCCTCGCCCACCCCACCTGGGCCATGGGCCCGGTCATCACGATCAACTCCGCGACCCTCGTCAACAAGGGCCTGGAGGTCGTCGAGGCGCACCTGCTCTACGACATTCCCTTCGACCGCATTGAGGTCGTCGTGCATCCCCAGTCGTATGTCCACTCGATGGTTGAGTTCACGGACGGATCGACACTGGCCCAGGCGACGCCCCCGGACATGCGGGGCCCCATCGCCATCGGCCTCGGCTGGCCCGAACGGGTGCCCGACGCCGCCCCCGCCTTCGACTGGAGCAAGGCGTCCACCTGGGAGTTCTTCCCCCTCGACAACGAGGCGTTCCCCTCGGTGAACCTCGCCCGGCACGTCGGCGAACTCGCGGGAACCGCCCCGGCGGTGTTCAATGCCGCGAACGAGGAGTGCGTCGAGGCCTTCCGCACCGGTGCGCTGCCGTTCCTCGGCATCATCGACACGGTCACCCGGGTGGTCGAGGAACACGGAACGCCGGCGGCGGGAACCTCCCTGACCGTGCCGGACGTCCTCGAAGCGGAGACCTGGGCCCGTGCGCGGGCCCGCGAACTGACCGACCGGACGGCGAGCGCGGAGGCGCGTGCATGACGACCCTGATGTTCATCCTCGGCATAGTCGTCTTCGCGGCCGGCCTGCTGTTCTCCATCGCCTGGCACGAAGCGGGCCACCTGTCCACGGCCAAGATGTTCGGCATCCGGGTGCCGCAGTACATGGTCGGCTTCGGCCCGACGATCTGGTCGCGGCACAAGGGCGAGACCGAGTACGGCGTCAAGGCGATCCCGTTCGGCGGCTACATCCGGATGATCGGCATGTTCCCGCCCGGCCCCGACGGCCGGCTGGAGGCCCGCTCCACGTCCCCGTGGCGCGGGATGATCGAGGACGCCCGCTCCGCGGCCTTCGAGGAACTGCGGCCCGGCGACGACAAGCGCCTGTTCTACACGCGCAAGCCCTGGAAACGGGTCGTCGTGATGTTCGCCGGCCCGTTCATGAACCTGATCCTCGCGGTCGTGCTGTTCCTCATCGTGCTGATGGGCTTCGGCATCCAGCAGCAGACCACCACCGTCAGCTCGGTCTCCCAGTGCGTGATCTCGCAGAGCGAGAAGCGCGACAACTGCAAGACGTCCGACCCCCGGTCCCCGGCCGCCGCGGCCGGCATGCGGGCCGAGGACAGGATCGTCGCCTTCGACGGGGTCAGGACCGACGACTGGGGCACCCTGTCCGACCTGATCCGCGACAGCGCCGGCAAGGACGTGACGATCGCTGTCGACCGCGGCGGCAAGGAGGTGACGCTGCACGCCACCATCGCCACCAACATGGTCGCCAAGAAGGACGGCAACGGCACCTACGTCGAGGGCGAGTACGTCAAAGCCGGCTTCCTCGGCTTCAGCGCCGCCACCGGAGTCGTCAAGCAGGACCTCGGTGACTCCGTGACCTGGATGACCGACCGGGTCGGCGACGCGATCGACTCCCTCGCGGCCCTGCCCTCCAAGATCCCCGCCCTGTGGGACGCCGCCTTCGGCGACGGACCCCGCGAACCGGACTCGCCGATGGGCGTCGTCGGCGCCGCCCGCGTCGGCGGGGAGATCGCCACCCTGGACATCCCGGCCTCGCAGCAACTCGCGATGTTCGTGATGCTCCTCGCGGGCTTCAACCTCTCCCTGTTCCTGTTCAACATGCTGCCGCTGCTGCCGCTGGACGGCGGACACATCGCGGGCGCGCTGTGGGAGTCGCTGCGCCGCAACCTCGCCCGCGTGCTGCGCCGCCCCGACCCGGGCCCCTTCGACGTGGCGAAACTGATGCCCGTCGCCTACGTGGTGGCCGGGATCTTCGTCTGCTTCACGATCCTCGTCCTGATCGCGGACGTGGTGAACCCGGTACGCATCTCCTGACCGGCCCGCCCCACGCCACCCGATGTTCACGACGGCCCGGAACCATGAGGTTCCGGGCCGTCGCCCTTTGGGTGGGTTTACGGGCGCGATGTGCTCGAGCATTGGCCATTGCCGTAATCTCGGAGCCCGGAGCCCGCTGCTCACGGGGAGCCGGACCTTGATCCACGACTTGGGGTTGCACAGCAGATGACTGCGATTTCTCTCGGCATGCCGTCCGTCCCGACCACGCTCGCCGTGCGCCGGAAGAGCCGGCAGATCCAGGTCGGCTCCGTGGCGGTGGGCGGGGACGCCCCGGTGTCGGTGCAGTCGATGACGACGACGCGGACGTCGGACATCGGCGCGACGCTGCAGCAGATCGCGGAGCTGACGGCGTCGGGCTGCCA
>NZ_JBITSH010000020.1:0-107255 GCF_044540535.1 Streptomyces sp. NPDC085937
GCTCCCGCGCGGTCAGCTTGCCCTTGGCATGCTGCGCCCGGGTCGCCTTCTCGCTCGGGCCGGCCAGTGCCTGGGCACGGATCTCGTGCAGCTCGGCCACGCGTCCGTGCGCGTCGGTCGGCTCACCCGGCGCCTCATCCAAAACGGTCATGTAGTGACCTTACGAAGCCCGGCGCTGATTGCGAGCCGTCGACTCCTCACAGTCTCCAGGTCGTTTTCCTGGTAGCACTGAACAGAACCTTGGGGTCATGCAGGCGTTCCGACTGCTCAGAGGCCCTCGCGCTTGTGGGGGTCGTACAAAGCCGTCAGCTGAGAGCCGCCTCACATGTGCGCGCCCCGCATACCTCCCCCGGAGTGACGCGCAGCCGCAGCCGGGGTCCGGTGGCCAGCCTTTCCACGGACTCGGGAGCCCTGAGCACCTGCCTCACCGGGTGATCCCGTTCGACCTCCACCGGTTCGCCCGTTCGGGTCGGCTCGCTCACGCCGAGGGTGACAGTACGCCCTTGACGGCGCAGCAGTACACCGGCCGGGCGGAGACGGTGGTGCCGCGCAGGCGGTACGGGTCGACCGTGGGCCAGAACCAGTCCGTGTACGGCACGGCCCATCGCGGCGCCGCCCTCCGCGCCGAGAACGCGGGGACCCTACCCGGCGGCCCCGGGCAGTAGGGGACACGCCCGCGGGCACCGGGTCCGGGGCCGCGGCCGGGGTCAGCCGAAGCGGTTGAGCAGCTTGCGGTAGAGGCCGGGGGTGAGGGCGCGGACCCGGGCGGGGAGGGTGAGCCAGGACGGGATGTAGGTGTCGTCGCGGGCCTCGCCGACCGCGTCCCACACGGCCGCCGCGACCCGGCCGGGCGAGGTGGGGCGTGGCCGGGAGCGGTGGTACGGCCGGCCCCGGCGGGCGAAGAAGCCGGTCTCGACCGGCCCGGGCACGACCAGCGTGACGCCCACACCGGTGCCGCGCAGCTCCTGCCGGAGCGCCTCGGCGAAGGCGGCCAGTCCGGCCTTGGCGGCGGAGTACACCGCCTCCTCACGCACGCCCACCGAACCGGCCACCGACCCGACCAGCACCACCCGGCCGCCGCCCGAGGCAACCATGGCGGGCAGCACCTCGCGGACCAGGTGGAGGGTGGCGTTGAGGTCGAGGAAGAGCACCCGGTCGATGTCGGTGTGCGGCATGGTCAGGAAGGGCCCCGCCCAGCCGATGCCCGCCCCGGCGATCAGCAGGTCGACGCGTCCCGCCTCCCGCAGCGCGGCCTCGGCCAGCATCTTCGCCCCGTCCGGGGCGGCGAGGTCGGCGGGCAGGAGGACGGCGGACGTGCCGGAGGCGGTCTCCTCCAGCCGTCGCCGGTCGCGCCCGCTGAGCAGCAGGTGCCAGCCGCCGGCGGCGAAGCGCCGGGCGGTGGCCGCGCCGATCCCCGAGGACGCGCCGGTGACGAGGGCGACCCGCCGGTCCGTGGGGGGCGGGCCCTGTCCGGGGGCCGCCGCCCCGGTGGGGACGGCGGAGGCGGCGGGATCCGCCGGGGGGTCGTAGGTGGAATCGGAGCCGGTGGTGGTCACGAGTCGGTCTCCCATGCGCTGTCGCTGCGGGCCTCGCCATCCAGGACACCCCTGGTGCGGTGCGTCTGCCAGCGCAGCGGCCCGTTCGCGGCAGCCGCGGCGGCGTCCCGCCGGTGCGCGCGGCCGCCGGTGAGCGGGCGGGACGCGGGCGGTCGCGGGTCCCGCGCGCCGCGCCGCAGGACCACTCCTGCGGGCCGCCGGGTGCGGCCATGCGGGCGTACGGGCAGTACGCGCCGCGCCGCGCCGGGTTACGAAAGGGACGTCCAGCTCCGATCCCGGCTCCGTGGCGAGGTACCCCTGATGCGTCTGCTGCTCGTCCACCCCAGCGCCCTGATGTACTCCGAGATCTTCCTCCGGCTCGAACCCCTGGGTCTGGAGCGGGTGGCCGGTGCCGCGCGCGAGGCGGGTCACGAGGTCCGGGTGGTGGATCTGCAGGTGCTGAGCGTGCGGCGGCTGCGCGACGAGGTGCGCGCGTTCCGTCCGGAGGCGCTCGGCATCTCGCTGAACTACCTGGCGAACATCCCGGAGGCGATCCGGCTGGCGGAGCGGGTGAAGGAGGAGGTGCCGGGCTGCTTCGTGTTCCTCGGCGGCCACAGCGTCTCCTTCGTCGCCGAGGAGGTCGTCGAGCAGGCGGGGGGAGCTGTCGACGCCGTGGTGCGCGGGGAGGGCGAGCCGGCCGTGGCACCGCTGCTGGAGGCGGTGCGGGACGGCGGGGTGGACGGGGTGCCGGGCGTCGTCACGGCGTCGGGGCGGGGCCCGGCCCCGCTGATGCTGCACGGCATCGACACCCCGCTCCCGGCCCGGGACCTGATGCGCGGCAGGCGCCGCTACTTCATCGGGGAGCTGGACCCGTGCGCCTCGATCGAGTTCACCCGCGGCTGCCCCTGGGACTGCTCGTTCTGTTCGGCGTGGACCTTCTACGGCCGCAGCTACCGCAAGGCGTCTCCCGAGGCGGCGGCGGAGGACCTGGCGCGGATCCGCGAGCCGAACGTGTTCATCGTCGACGACGTGGCGTTCATCCGGCCCGAGCACGGGAACGCGATCGCGGCCGAGGTGGAGCGGCGCGGCATCCGCAAGCAGTACTACCTGGAGACCCGCGCCGACGTGCTGCTGCGCCACCCCGAGGTGTTCGAGCGCTGGGCACGGCTGGGGCTGCGGTACATGTTCCTCGGCATGGAGGCGATCGACGCCGAGGGGCTGGACCTGTACCGCAAGCGGATCAGCCCCGACGAGAACCTGAAGGCGCTGGAGGTGGCCCGCCGGATGGGCATCCGGGTCGCCATCAACCTGATCGTGGACCCGGCGTGGGACGAGGAGCGGTTCCGGGTGGTGCGGGAGTTCGCGCTGGCCGTGCCCGAGATCGTGCACTTCACGGTGATGACGCCGTACCCGGGGACGGAGATCTGGCACACCGAGTCGCGCCGCCTCACCACCCGCGACTACCGGCTGTTCGACATCCAGCACGCGGTGGTGCCGACCACGCTGCCCCTGGACCGCTTCTACGAGGAGCTGGTGCGCACCCAGGCGGTCATCAACCGCAAGCACCTGGGGCTGCGCACGGCGTTCGGGGCGGCGCGCGTACTGACCCGCAACCTGGCGCACGGGCAGACGAACTTCGCCCGCATGCTGTGGAAGTTCAACCAGGTGTACAACCCGCGCCGGCAGCTCGCCGACCACGCGCGTCCGGTGCGTCACGAACTGCCGCTCCCCCAGCGGCTGGACGTGGGCGACCGGCGCAAGCTGTACGTCCACACCCGGGGCGGGACGCAGGGCGCTCCGACCCGCCGCACGCCCGACTAGGCGGGCCCGGCCGATCACTATCACTCGTTCGAGCGAGGGATCACGACACCTTCCCCGAAAGATGTTGAACTTTGAAGGGAATGGGTCTACGGTGGGCCGTGTTGAGTTAGTTGAACATTCAACGTGATCTCCCCAGGAGGAACACCATGGGTCTCTTCGGCCGCAAGGACAACGACAACGGCACCACCGACTCCGCGGTGAGCCCGGACCTGGCCGCGCTGACCGGCGAGTACACGATCGACCCGGCGCACACCACGATCGGTTTCGTGGCGCGCCACGCGATGGTCACCAACGTGAAGGGCAGTTTCAAGGACTTCACCGGCACCCTGCAGCTCGACGGCTCCGACCCGAGCCGCTCCACGGCCACGCTCGACGTGGTGATGGACAGCATCGACACGGGCAACGCCGACCGTGACGGTCACCTGAAGAGCGCGGACTTCTTCAAGACGGACGAGTTCCCGACGATGACGTTCCGCTCCACCAAGGCCGAGGCCCTGGGCGGCGACGACTACCGGATCACCGGTGATCTGAGCATCCTGGGCACCACCCGGCCGATCACCATCGACCTGGAGTTCAACGGCGCAGCGAAGGACCCGTTCGGCAACGAGCGCGTCGGCTTCGAGGGCAGGACCGAGATCCTGCGCTCCGAGTGGGGCCTGACCTGGAACGCCGGCCTGGAGACGGGCGGCGTGCTGGTGTCGGACAAGATCAAGCTGAACTTCGACATCTCGGCGATCCGCAAGGCCTGACGCCCCTCGCGGCGGTCGTCGACGCCCCGCGCCCGAGCGCGCCCGCTCCCCGGCACCCTGTGCGGGAGGGCGGGCGCTCGCGCGTGCGGGCACCAGCAGGTCAGCGGGCCGTGTGCGGGGACCACCAGCGGGCCGTGTGCGGGCACCACCCGCGGCCCCGGGGGAGCCCCCGGGGCCGCGGGTGGTGCCGGTCAGAACCCTCCGCCGAAGTCGCCGCCGCCACCGAAGCCGCCGCCTCCGCCGAAGTCCCCGCCTCCGCCGAACCCGCCCCCGAAGTCACCGGGGTCGAAGTCGGCGCCCGAGACGTCGCCGCCGCCATAGCCGCCGCCGAAGTCCCCGTAGCCGGAACCGTAGTCGGCCGCGTAGCCGGGGCCGGCCATCACGCCGCCGAGCAGGGTGCCGACGAGTAGGCCGGGCAGCAGGCCGCCGCCGAAGTAGCCGCCGGCCCAGGGGCCGTACGCGGGCCCGGCCTCCCAGTAGGGACGGCGGCCGTACTCGGTGTCGACCTCGCGGACGGCGGGGTCCCGGCCGTCGGCCAGGCGGGCCTGGTCGGCCGCGCACACCGGCACCTCGCGCTCGGTCCCACCGGGCGGCGTCCACCGGGCGTCGGCGACGGAGGGTCCGTGGCGCGGGTCGAAGAAGCAGGGCGGGCGGCGGTCCGGCACCGGCCTGCCCTCACGGCGGGCGGCCAGCGAGGCGAGCGCGAACCGGCCGTCCTCCACGGCCTGGGTCACCGCCCGGACGTCCTCCGGTTTGCCGGCGGCCGCCATGTACGACTTGGACTGCTCATAGGCGTCCAGCGCGCGCTCGTAGTCCGCGCGCATCGCGTCGTCGGCGCCGGGCTCGCCCGGGTGGAAGTCGAGACGGTCGAGTTCCTCGCCGAACGCGGTGATGTCCTCGTCCACCACGACCCGCAGCTTCTCCAGAGCGGCCCGCTGCTCCTCCTCGTGGCGGAGCCTGCGGCGGCGGGACAGCGCGTACGCGCCCGCTCCGCCTGCCGCGACCAGCGCGCCGACGGTGATCAGACCACCGACCGGGACGTCACCGGACCCGTCGTTCCAGGAGGTGGGAGCGCCGCCGCCGATGTTGCGCACGGCGCTGTCGACGAAGTCGTTCAGCTGGGCCTTGGCGTCCCCGGCGCTCTGCACCGACCCGACCAGGTTGGACACGCCCTGCCGGCTCAGCACGCTGCTGTCGGCCCGGGCGTCGAACCGGTCGCCGAGCCGCACGCCGTACAGCCCGGTGACGCCGGTCTCGGTGCGCAGCTCGCGGAAGAGGTTCTGGGTGGGGAAGTCCGCCGGGAGGACCGCGATGAAGATCGGCTTGTCGGCGTCCTCGATCTTGTCGGCGAGGGCCTCGGCGTCGGACGCCGACAGGATGTCGCGGGCGGCGGGGTCGACGTAGACGGGACTGTCGCGGAGCTTCTCGGCGACGACGGAGAGGTCCGTGGCCGCCTGCGCCCCCGGCGCGCCGGCCATCAGGACCGCCAATGCGGCGGCCACCGGCAGGATCAGCAGGCGGAGGAGGGTACGCGTCGATGCGGCCTTCATACCTTCGAAGCTACCTGAATACGCCTGGAAACGGACATCCGGACCGGTGGGCGTTGAAACCGCCCGCCGGTCCGTGTCCTCAGGACACGCTCCGGTGGCCTTTCGTCCGGAAGACGTCGGCCGCGCCGGGCCCGGGTCAGGCGGGTTCGACCTGGGCGCGCAGCAGTCCGTAGGTGTAGGCGTCCTCCAGGGCCTGCCAGGAGGCGGCGATGACGTTCTCCGCGACGCCCACCGTCGACCACTCGCCCTCCCCGTCGGAGGTGGAGATCAGCACCCGGGTCGTGGACTGGGTGCCGTGCTTGCCCTCCAGGATGCGCACCTTGTAGTCGACCAGCTCCAGCTTGGCGAGCTGGGGGTAGATCTTCTCCAGGGCGACGCGCAGGGCGCGGTCGAGGGCGTTGACCGGGCCGTTGCCCTCGGCGGTGGCGACGATGCGCTCGCTCTTCGCCCACAGCTTCACGGTGGCCTCGTTGGCGTGGGTGCCGTCGGGGCGGTCCTCGACGATCGCCCGCCACGACTCGACCTCGAAGTACCTCAGCGGCCTGCCCTCGGCCTCGGCGCGCAGCAGCAGTTCGAAGGAGGCGTCGGCGGCCTCGTAGGTGTAGCCCTTGAGCTCGCGCTCCTTGACCCGCTCCACGACCCGGCCGACCAGTTCGCGGTCGCCGCCGAGGTCGATGCCGAGCTCCTTGCCCTTGAGCTCGATGGAGGCGCGGCCGGCCATGTCGGAGACCAGCATCCGCATGGTGTTGCCGACCTGCTCGGGGTCGATGTGCTGGTACAGGTCGGGGTCGACCTTGATCGCGGAGGCGTGCAGTCCGGCTTTGTGGGCGAAGGCCGAGACGCCGACGTAGGGCTGGTGGGTGGAGGGGGTGAGGTTGACGACCTCGGCGATGGCGTGGGAGATGCGGGTCATCTCGCGCAGCCGGCCGTCAGGCAGGACCCTCTTGCCGTACTTCAGCTCCAGGGCGGCGACGACCGGGAACAGGTTGGCGTTGCCGACCCGCTCGCCGTATCCGTTGGCGGTGCACTGCACGTGTGTGGCGCCCGCGTCGACGGCGGCCAGGGTGTTGGCGACCGCGCAGCCGGTGTCGTCCTGGGCGTGGATGCCGAGCCGGGCGCCGGTGTCGGCCAGCACGGTGGCGACGACGGCCTGGATCTGCGCCGGGAGCATGCCGCCGTTGGTGTCGCACAGGACGACGACGTCGGCTCCGGCCTCGGAGGCGGCGCGGACGACGGCCTTGGCGTACTCGGGGTTGGCGCGGTAGCCGTCGAAGAAGTGCTCGCAGTCGACGAAGACGCGGCGGCCCTGCGCCTTGAGGTGGGAGACCGTGTCGCGGACCATCGCGAGGTTCTCGTCGAGGGTGGTGCGCAGCGCGAGCTCGACATGGCGGTCGTGGGACTTGGCGACGAGCGTGATCACGGGCGCGCCGGAGTCGAGCAGCGCCTTCACCTGCGGGTCCTGGCCGGCGGTGGTGCCGGCGCGGCGGGTGGCCCCGAAGGCGACCAGCTGGGCGTGGCGGAACTCGATCTCCTGCCGGGCGCGGGCGAAGAACTCGGTGTCGCGGGGGTTGGCGCCGGGCCAGCCGCCTTCGATGAAGCCCACGCCGAACTCGTCCAGGTGCCGTGCGATGGCCAGCTTGTCGGCGACCGTGAGGTTGATGCCCTCACGCTGGGCGCCGTCGCGCAGGGTGGTGTCGAAGACGTGGAACGAGTCGTCGGGCTCGCTGGGTGCGGTCATGGTCTGAAGGCTCCTGTATTGGATCTCGGTCTACCGGAATGACCGGTTCCACCGTTCCCCCATGGTCCCGCGCGCCCGGTTCCCGGCTGTGGGTGGGCCAGGAAACAGAAAAACCTCTCGCGGGTGCGAGAGGTCTGCGCGCGGGTCGAGGACGACGGTGTCCGCCCGTACGGTGTCGTACGTGCGGTCACTGCGGACCGGCGCGCCTGCTGCCAATAATCGTGGCGAACGAGAGCACGGGGGGATTTTGGCACACACCGCCCGCGCGTTCACCGTCCGTCTCAGGATGCGGGCGGCGCACCGGGTGCGGTGAGACGCCGTACCGGGTGCGCCGTCCGTTCTCAGCCCTCCGCGAGCAGTGTCTCGTCGAGGAATTCCCGCACGTGCTCCAGGACCTGGGGCCGGTCGGTGCCGCGCAGGCCGATCGCCACGTGGATGGACAGGCCGTCGAGCAGCGCGCGCAGCCGGGCGGCGTAGCGGTCGGCGTCGACCGTGCGGAACTCGCCCCGGGAGACGCCCTCGGCGAGCAGCGCCACCAGGTCGCGGTGCCAGGCGCCCTCGATCGCGGCCTGGCGGTCGCGCGCCTCGGCCTCCGCGTTCTGCGAGCGGTTCCACACCTCCAGCCACAGCGTCCAGTGCGGGTCGCGGTGTCCGTCGGGCACGTACAGCTCCACGTACGCGTCGAGGCGGGCGCGGGCGGTGCCGGTGCGGGCGAGCAGCCGGGCCCGTTCGGCACCCAGGCGTCCCTCGCTCCACTCCAGGGTGCGCAGCAGCAACTCGTCCTTGGACCCGAAGTAGTAGAGCAGGTGTCCGCTGCTCATCCCGACCTCGCGGCCGAGCGCCGCCATGGTGAGCTGTTCCAGACCGCGCTCGGCGATCATCGCCATGGCGGCGGCGAGCACGTCCTCACGCGGCGGCGCGGGCGTACGACGACGGGCTGCGGTCACGGAGCGGCCTCCACCGGGACGGCGTCCGGGCCCTTGTGTCCGTCGAGACCGCGGCACCCGCTGGGACGGCGTGAGTCGGGGTGCGGGCCGGCGCGCACGACGTCGTCCGGGTGCGGCACGTACGTGCCGCACGGCCCCTCGGAGCCCAGGAAGCCCCGGTCGTCGGACGTCCGGCCGGGGTACTCGGGCATCTCGTCGAGCCGCCCGACCGGTTCGGTCAGCCGGGTCCCGCTGGTCGCGCAGAGCAGTACGTTCACCCGTACGTTCTACCGGACCGTGGTTCTCGGCTGCTGCTGGGTGATGCAGTGGATGCCGCCGCCGCCCGCGAAGACCGTCCGGGCGTCCACCTGGGCGACCGCGCGGTCCGGGAAGAGGCGGCGGAAGATGCCGGCGGCGACCTCGTCGCGGGGGTCGTCGAAGCCGCAGAGCACCACGCCGCCGTTGCACAGGTAGTGGTTGATGTAGGAGTAGTCGGCCCAGTGGCCGTCCGCCTCCAGCACGGTCGGGGCGGGCACCTCGACGACCTCCAGGCGCCGGCCCCGCGCGTCCGTCTCCCCCCGCAGCAGGCCGATGACCTCCCGGGTGACCTCGTGGTCCGGGTGGGCCGGGTCGGGCTGGTGGTGGGCGACGACCACACCGGGCCGGGCGAAGGCGGCGACGATGTCGACGTGGCCCAGGGTGCCGAAGCCGTGGGGCGGATAGTCGGCGGTCAGGCCGCGTGGCAGCCAGATCGCCTTGCTGGTGCCGAGGTGGGCGTGGACCTCCGCCTCGACCTCGGCCCGGGTCCGGCCGGGATTGCGCTCGGGACCGAGCTGGACCGTCTCGGTGAGCAGCACGGTCCCCTCGCCGTCGACGTGGATGCCGCCGCCCTCGTTGACGAGGTCCGTGGCGTACGTCCGCGCCCCGGCGAGGTCCGCGACGTGTGCGGCGATCTTCGCGTCGTGCTCCCAGCGGGCCCACTCCTGGGCGCCCCAGCCGTTGAACGTCCAGTCCACGGCGGCCAGCCGGCCCGCGCCGTCGGTGAGGAAGGTGGGCCCGACGTCCCGCATCCACGCGTCGTCCAGCTCCCGCTCCACGGTGTCGATGCCGGGGCCGAGCAGCCGGCGCGCCTGCGCTTCCTGGCCCGGGCCGCACACCACGGTGACCGGCTCGAAGCGGCGCACGGCGCGGGCGACCCCGGCCCACGCGGTGCGGGCCGCGGCCAGGTCGCCCGGTTCGGCGAAGGTGGGGTTCGGGCCGGGCCAGGCCATCCAGGTGCGCTCGTGCGGGGTCCACTCGGCGGGCATGCGGAAGCCGTCGGAGGCGGGCGTGTTCATCTGGGTCCTCAGAGGAAGTAGAGGCGGTTCAGGGAGACCGCGTCGGCGGGCCGGGAGCGCAGCGGCTCCCCGTCGAGGGTGACCAGACCGGTGCGCGGGTCGACGTCGACGCAGCCGGTGCGGGAGTTGCGGAGCAGGTCGGCGGGCCCGATGCCGCGGGTGCCGCGCACGGCGACGCGGCGGCGCCGGGTGGGCATCGTGTCGTGCCCCTGCTCGACGGCGGCGCGGGCGACGAACGCCACCGACAGGTCGGCGGACGTGGCCCCGTACGCGCCGAACTGCGGTCCGAGGACGAGGGGTTCGCAGGTGTCGGTGGCCGCGTTGGGGTCGCCGGTGACGCCGTACGCGGGGAAGCCGGACTTGAGCACCAGCTGCGGCTTCGCCCCGAAGTACTCCGGGCGCCACAGCACGATGTCGGCGAGCCTGCCCGGTTCGAGGGAGCCGACCTCGTGGGCCAGGCCGTGCGCGATCGCCGGGTTGACGGTGAGTTTGGCGATGTAGCGCAGCACCCGCTCGTTGTCGTCGTCGCCGTCCGCGCCGAGCTCGGTCTTCATCTTCCCGGCCATGGCGAAGGTGCGGCGGACGGTCTCGCCGGCGCGGCCCATGCCCTGGGCGTCGGAGGAGGTGATGCCGATGGCGCCCAGGTCGTGCAGGACGTCCTCGGCGCCCATGGTCCCGGCGCGGACCCGGTCACGGGCCATGGCGGCGTCGCCGGGCAGGTCCGGCTTGAGGTCGTGGACGGAAACGATCATGCCGTGGTGCTCGGCGACCGCGTCCCGGCCGAAGGGCAGGGTCGGGTTGGTGGAGGAGCCGATGACGTTCGGCACGCCCGCCATCTTCAGCACGTTCGGGACGTGGCCGCCGCCGCAGCCCTCGATGTGGAAGGCGTGCACGGTGCGGCCCTCCAGCGCCTTGAGGGTGTCCTCCACGGACAGGAACTCGTTCAGGCCGTCGCTGTGCAGGGCCACCTGGACGTCGTGCTCCTCGGCGACGCGCAGCGCGGTGTCCAGGGCGCGGGTGTGGGCGCCCATGTCCTCGTGCACCTTGAAGCCGCACGCGCCGCCCTCGGCGAGCGCCTCGACCAGCGGGGCCGCGTGGGAGGACGAACCCCGGCCGAGGAAGCCGATGTTGACCGGCCAGGCGTCGAAGGCGGAGAACGCGTGGCGCAGCGCCCAGGGCGAGTTGACGCCGACGCCCCAGACCGGGCCGAACTCCTGCCCGACGATCGTGGTCACCCCGGAGGCGAGGGACGCCTCCATGACGCGCGGCGACAGCAGGTGGACGTGGGTGTCGACCGCGCCGGCGGTGGCGACGAGCCCCTCGCCGGAGACGATCGTGGTGCCGGTGCCGACGACGACGTCCACGCCGTCGAGGGTGTCGGGGTTCCCGGCGCGCCCGATCGCGCTGATCCGGCCCTCCCGGATGCCGATGGACACCTTGCGGATGCCGAGGACGGCGTCGATCACCACCACGTTGCTGATGACGACGTCACAGGTCTCGTGCACGGAGGCGGCCTTGAGGTGCAGTCCGTCGCGGGCGGTCTTGCCGAACCCGGCGAGGAACTCGTCCCCGTACCGCTGGGCGTCGGACTCGACGCGGATCACCAGGCCGGAGTCGCCGAGGCGGAGGCGGTCACCGGCCCGGGGGCCGTGGGTGGCGGCGTAGGCGTGCGGGTCGAGGCCGTCGTACTCGCCGGTCCCGCGGCCCAGGGTGCGGCTCATGGTGTGGCTCCTTCCGGGGTGCCGGGGTGGTCGCCGGGGGCCGTGGCGCCCAGGTAGCCGCAGGCGGCCGCGCGGCGCAGCGCCTCCTCCTTGGCGCCCGGGGCGTCCAGCGGGCCGTCGACCAGTCCGGCGAAGCCGACGGCGACGCGGGCCCCGCCGATCGGCACCAGACCGACCTGCCGGGTCTCGCCCGGCCCGAAGCGCACGGACGAGCCGGCGGGCACGGCGAGCCGCATGCCGTAGGCGACCGACCGGGGGAAGTCCAGGCGCGGGTTGGCCTCGAAGAAGTGGAAGTGGGAGGTGACCGAGACGGGCACGGAGGCGGTGTTCGTGACGGTCAGCGTGGCCACCGCCTCGGGGTCCGCGTGGGCGGGGCCGGGGAGCAGCGCGCCCGGGGCGTCCTCGCCGAGGCCGCCCCCGATGGGTTCGGCGACGATCGCGAGCCGGGAGCCGTCGTCGAAGACGGCCTCGACGTGCACCTCGGTGACCACGTCGGCCACCCCGGGCAGCACGTCGTCCGGGCCGAGCACCGAGCGCGCCCGTTCCACGGCCTCTGCCAGGCGCGCGCCGTCCCGGGCGGCCTCGCAGACGGTGTCGGCGATCAGCGCCGTCGCCTCGGGGACGTTCAGCCTGAGTCCGCGGGCGCGACGGGCCCGGGCCAGCTCTGCCGCGCCGAACAGCAGCAGCCGGTCGCGTTCCGTCGGGGTCAGTCTCACGCCGTGAACACCTCCTTGCCTTCCCTCGGCCATCGGTTAGAGCATCACTCTAAAGCTTGGATTCTCTGCGCGGAACCGTTGACGAAAGAACTGAGAGAAGACACATTGAACGTCGCTCTAAACAGCTGAACGCCGGGTGACCGTTGAAGGAGACCAGCCATGCCGAGGGAACTGCGCGGAGTCGACACCATCCCCGAGGCGGAACGCACCAGCGGGCCACGTGACCTCGTCTCGATCCTGCTGGGGTCCAACCTCTGCCTGGGCGTGATCGTCTTCGGCTGGCTGCCGCCGTCCTTCGGCCTGGACTGGTGGTCGTCGGTCACCTCGGTGGTGGCCGGCACCGTCGTCGGCACGCTGTTCACCGCACCGCTGGCCCTCGTCTCGCTGCGCACCGCGACCAACCTGTCGACCTCCTCGGGCGCGCAGTTCGGCGTGCGGGGGCGGCTGGTGGGCTCGGTCGTCGGGCTGCTGCTGGCGCTCGGCTACACCGCGCTGACCGTGGCTGTTCGGGCTGCCGGCCGACGGGACGTCCTACACCGTGGTGTACACGCTGCTCGCGGCGGCGACCGTGGCCGGCGCGGTCTACGGCTACCGGGTGCTGCTCGCCGTGTCCCGGGTGCTGGCGTTCGGCATGACGGCGCTGATGGTCCTGGGGGTGATCGCCTACGCGCCCGGCTTCACGACCGAGGCGCTGCCCGAGGCCGGGGGCTATCTGCTGGACGGCTTCTGGCCGACCTGGCTGCTGGCCGCGGTGGCCGCCGGGCTGTCCGGACCGATCGCCTTCATCACCCTGCTCGGTGACTACACCCGGTACATCTCCCCCGCCCGCTTCTCCTCCCGGCGGGTGCTGCGCGCGACCTGGCTGGGTCTGATGCTGGGGCTGCTGGTGCCCCAGCTCTTCGGTACGTTCACGGCGTACGCGGCCCACGCCGCCCTCGACTACGCCGGCCCGCTGGTCGACGCGGCCCCCGACTGGTACCTGCTGCCGCTGCTGCTGGCCGCGTCCGCGGGCTCGGTCGGCAACGCGGGGCTGATGCTGTACTCGATGGGGCTCGACCTGGACGCGATCCTGCCCCGCGCGTCGCGCACGACGGCCACCTACGTCGTGGCCGTGATCGCCACGGTCTGCGTCTTCGCCGGCCACCACCTCTCGACCGCGCAGGACGCGATGACCTCGTTCGTGCTGCTGCTCACCGCGGTCGGCACCCCGTGGGCGGTGATCACCCTGATCGGGTCCGTGCGCTGCGGAGGGGTGTACGACGCCGACGCGCTCCAGGTCTTCAACCGCCGCACGCGGGGCGGGGTCTACTGGTACACCGCCGGCTGGAACATCCCGGCGACGGCCTCCTGGGCCCTGGGCTCGACGGTCGGCCTCCTGGCCCTCTCCCTCCCCTCCTACGAGGGCCCGCTGGTCACCCTGACGGGGGGAGTGGACGCGAGCTTCCTCCTGTCGGGCGCGGCAGGGGCGGTGACCTACCTGCTCACCACCCGCGCCACCCCGACGCTCACGGCGCCGGCGACCCCCGCACGAGCACGCGAGGAGGAGCCGGCCTGACCCGCCGCATCGGCGGCACGACCGGGGCGCCGCGACGGGAGGGGACGGGCCGGGAGCCGGGGCGTCTGCCCCGGCCCCCGATGCGTCAGGCGAGCTTGTGCATCCAGCCGTGCTTGTCCTCCACCGTGCCGCGCTGGATGTCGAGGAGGGCCTGGCGGAGGCGGACGGTGACCTCGCCGGGCTCGCCGCCGCCCTGCTGCCACTCCCCGCTCGCGCGCTTCACCGTGCCGACCGGCGTGATGACGGCGGCCGTACCGCAGGCGAACACCTCGGTGAGGCTGCCGTTCTCGGAGTCGCGCTGCCACTGCTCGACGGAGACGCGGCCCTCGACGGCGTCGTAGCCGAGGTCGCGGGCGACGCCCAGCAGGGAGTCACGGGTGACGCCCTCCAGGATCGACCCGGTGAGGGCCGGCGTGACGATCTTGTCCCCGTACACGAAGTACAGGTTCATGCCGCCCAGCTCCTCGACCCACTGGTGCTCGACCGCGTCGAGGTAGCAGACCTGGTCGCAGCCCTTGGCCGCCGCCTCGGCCTGCGCGAGCAGGGAGGCGGCGTAGTTGCCGCCCGTCTTGGCGTCGCCCATGCCGCCGGGGACGGCGCGGACACGGTCCTCGGAGACCCAGATGGACACCGGCTTCACGCCGCCCGGGAAGTAGGCGCCGGCCGGGGAGGCGATCACCAGGAACAGGTACTCGTTGGCGGGCTTCACGCCCAGCCCGACCTCGGTGGCGATCATGAAGGGCCGCAGGTACAGCGACTCCTCGCCGCCGTGCGCCGGGACCCACGCCTGGTCCTGGGCGACCAGCGCGTCGCACGCCTCGATGAAGGTCTCGACCGGCAGCTCCGGCATGGCCAGGCGCGCGGCGGAGCGCTGGAAGCGCTCGGCGTTCTTCTCGGGGCGGAAGGTGGCGACGGAGCCGTCGGGCTGCCGGTAGGCCTTGAGACCCTCGAAGATCTCCTGCGCGTAGTGCAGCACGGTGGTCGCCGGGTCGAGGGAGAGCGGCGCGTACGGGACGAGCTGGCCGTCGTGCCAGCCACGGCCCTCGGTCCACTTGATCGTCACCATGTGGTCGGTGAAGTGGCGGCCGAAGCCGGGGCTGGCCAGGATCGCCTCGCGCTCCGCGTCGGAGAGCGGGTGGGCCGAGGGCTTGAGCTCGATCGTGGGCGTCGTCATGAGTGCTTGTCCTTCACCGGTTGTAGTGACGGGCCGCGCACACGCCCGTACGGCCCGTGGCCAGTACCAGGACGTCCGAGCATTCCCTCAGTCCGCGGCTCCGCGTTCGATTATCGCCCGGCGGAGGCGGGGGAAGAAACAGGGTGATTGCGGCCCGGTGGTCGTCGACGTCACCCGGCGGTGAACAGAGGAAGCCGCCGGATGCGGATGCGACCCGGCGGCTTCGAGTGGTGTCGAGGTGGCGCCGGGTCAGCCGGCTACTCGTGCGGCGAGCGCGTCGCCGATCTGAGAGGTGCTGCGGGCGGGCAGGCCACCGCGTTCCGCGAGGTCGGCGGAGACGGCGTCCTCGATGCGGGCGGCCTCGGCGTCGTGGCCGAGGTGGCGCAGCAGGAGCGCGACGGACAGGACCGTGGCGGTGGGGTCCGCCTTGCCCTGTCCGGCGATGTCCGGGGCCGAGCCGTGCACGGGCTCGAACATGGACGGGAACGCGCGGCTCGGGTTGATGTTGCCGGAGGCCGCGACGCCGATGCCGCCGGAGACGGCCGCGGCGAGGTCGGTGATGATGTCGCCGAAGAGGTTGTCGGTGACGATGACGTCGAACCGGGCCGGGTCGGTGACCAGGTAGATGGTGGCGGCGTCGACGTGGATGTAGTCGGTGGTGACGTCCGGGTACTCCTCGGCCACCTTGTTGAAGACGTTTGTCCACAGGTGGCCGGCGAAGGTCAGCACGTTGTTCTTGTGGACCAGCGTCAGCTTCTTGCGCGGGCGGGCCTGGGCGCGCTCGAAGGCGTCCCGGACGACGCGCTCGACACCGAAGGCCGTGTTGACGGAGACCTCGGTGGCGACCTCGTGCTCGGTGCCCTTGCGGATGGTGCCGCCGTTGCCCGTGTAGGGGCCCTCGGTGCCCTCGCGGACGACCACGAAGTCGATCTCGGGCTGTCCGGCGAGCGGTGTGGCGACGCCCGGGAGGAGCTTCGAGGGCCGCAGGTTGACGTGGTGGTCGAAGGCGAAGCGGAGCTTGAGCAGGAAGCCCCGCTCGAGGACCCCGGAGGGGACGCTCGGGTCGCCGATGGCGCCGAGCAGGATCGCGTCGTGCCGCTTGAGCGCGTCGAGGTCGGCGTCCGTGAGGGTCTCACCGGTGGCGTGGTAGCGCCGGGCGCCGAAGTCGAACTCCTTGGTCTCCAGCTTCACATCCTGCGGAAGGACGGCGGAGAGGACCTTCAGGCCTTCGGCCACGACCTCCTGGCCGATGCCGTCACCGGGGATCACTGCGAGATTGATGCTGCGAGACATGCGGGAACCCTACTCCTCGTCCCACGGGATGACATGCGACGTCCGGCATACGGACAGCCGGGCGTGTCAGCACCCTGTTGGGCAGGCCGGCGACCGGCCGGGCCGCCGGTCAGCGGCCGGTCGGCCTGCGGTCAGCGGCCGGTCGGCCCGTGGTCAGCGGCCCGGTCGGACTGCCGGTCAGTGACCCGTCGAGCCGCCGTTGTCCCGGCGGTCGAGGGCGCGCTGCAGGGCGGCGGCGGCGTTCTTGCGGTCGTTCTCGGCGCTGCGGACGGAGCGGCGGACGCGGCGGCGGGCGGTCGTCTCGGGCATGGCTGATCGACTCCTTCGGAAGCGCGGAGGGATGCGGGTGCGCGGAGGGTGACGAGACGCCGGAAGGGGCGGGGAGCCTCGGCCACAGGGGTCGCCTGCGTGGGGCCGGCTCACGACCGCCGTTCGCTGGATCGAGCGATGCGTTCGGCTCCTACAAAAGTAAGGGCGCCGGAAGCATCTGTCTGCACAATTACTTGGGCTTCCTACTATCTGAGACGGTGGAGTGGGTCACACCCTTCTGACCTGGTGTTTTTCCGGATGCGGACGGACGAAGGGGCCAGGTCGGGGGGTGACCTGGCCCGTTCGCGTCCGGGATGGGCGTCAGCCCATGTGCGGGTACGTGTAGTCGGTCGGCGGGACCAGCGTCTCCTTGATGGCGCGGGTCAGCGTCCAGCGCATCAGGTTCTGCGGGGCACCGGCCTTGTCGTTGGTGCCGGAGGCGCGGCCGCCGCCGAAGGGCTGCTGGCCGACGACGGCACCGGTCGACTTGTCGTTGATGTAGAAGTTACCGGCCGCGTAGCGCAGCTTCTCCATCGTGTACGCCGCCGCCGCGCGGTCGTTCGCGACGACCGAGCCGGTGAGCGCGTAGTCCGACACCGACTCCATCTGGGTCAGCATCTCGTCGTACTTGTCGTCCTCGTAGACGTGCACGGCGAGGATCGGGCCGAAGTACTCGGTGCGGAACACCTCGTTCTCCGGGTCGGTGCACTCGATGACGGTCGGGCGCACGAAGTACCCCACCGAGTCGTCGTAGGAGCCGCCCGCAACGATCGTGCAGGCCGGGTCCTCCTGGGCGCGGTCGATGGCGGCCTTGTTCTTGGCGAAGGACCGCTCGTCGATGACGGCGCCGATGAAGTTGGACAGGTCGGTGACGTCACCCATCGCGATGCCGTCCACCTCGGCCGCGAACTCCTCCTTGAAGCCGGAGTTCCAGATCGAGGCCGGGATGTAGGCGCGGGAGGTGGCCGAGCACTTCTGGCCCTGGTACTCGAAGGCGCCACGGGTCAGCGCGGTCTTGAGGATCGCGGGGTCGGCGCTCGGGTGGGCGACGACGAAGTCCTTGCCGCCGGTCTCGCCGACCAGACGCGGGTAGGTGCGGTACTTCTCGATGTTCTGGCCGACCGTCTTCCACAGGTGCTGGAAGGTCTTGGTCGAGCCGGTGAAGTGGATGCCCGCCAGGTCGCGGTGGGCGAGGGCCACCTCCGACACGGCGAGGCCGTCGCCGGTGACGAGGTTGATGACGCCCTTGGGCAGTCCGGCCTCCTCCAGCAGCCGCATCAGCAGCACGGCGGCATGGGTCTGCGTCGGGGACGGCTTCCACACCACGACGTTGCCCATCAGCGCGGGCGCGGTGGGCAGGTTGGCCGCGATGGCGCTGAAGTTGAAGGGCGTGATCGCGTAGACGAAGCCCTCCAGCGGCCGGTGGTCGAGCCGGTTCCACACGCCCGGGGAGTTGGCCGGGGGCTGCTCGGCGAGGATGCCTCGCGCGTAGTGGACGTTGAAGCGCCAGAAGTCGACCAGCTCGCAGGGGCTGTCGATCTCGGCCTGCTGGGCGGTCTTCGACTGGCCCAGCATGGTGGAGGCGGCGATGGTCTCGCGCCAGGGGCCGGCCAGCAGCTCGGCGGCGCGCAGGATGATGGCCGCGCGGTCGTCGAAGGACATCGCGCGCCAGGCGGGGGCGGCGGCGAGGGCCGCGTCGATGGCGTCCTGGGCGTCCTGCTGGGTGGCGTTGGCGTAGGTGCCGAGGCGGGCCTTGTGGTTGTGCGGCTGCACGACGTCGAAGCGCTCGCCGCCGCCCATCCGCTTCTCACCGCCGATGGTGCAGGGCAGGTCGACCGGGTTGTCGGCCAGCTCCTTGAGCTTGGCCTCCAGCCGGGCCCGCTCGGGGGTGCCCGGGGCGTAGCCGTGCACCGGCTCGTTGACGGGGGTGGGGACCTGGGTCACAGCGTCCATGGGTTCCGTAACTCCTTGTGTGAGCGGTGTGGTGTCAGCCCTTGGTGATCATGCTGCGGGCGAAGAACCGGAGGTTGGCCGGCTTCTCCGCCAGACGCCGCATGAAGTAGCCGTACCAGTCGGTGCCGTAGGCGGTGTAGACGCGCATGCGGTGGCCCTCGGCGGCGAGCCGCAGGTGCTCGTCCCCGCGGATGCCGTAGAGCATCTGGAACTCGTACTCGTCGAGCTTGCGGCCGGCGGTGCGGGCCAGTTCCTGGGCGATGGAGATCAGGCGCGGGTCGTGCGACCCGATCATCGGGTAGCCCTCGCCCTCCATCAGCGTCCGCAGGATGCGCACGTACGCCTTGTCGATCTCGTGCTTCTGCTGGTAGGCGACCTCGGCGGGCTCCTTGTAGGCGCCCTTCACCAACCGTACGCGACTGCCGGCCGCGGCAAGGCGGCGCGCGTCCTCCTCGGTGCGGAAGAGGTAGGCCTGGATGACGCAGCCGGTCTGCGGGAAGTCCTTCCGCAGCTCCTCGTGGATGGCGAACATCGAGTCGAGGGTGGTGTGGTCCTCGGCGTCGAGGGTGACCGTGGTGCCGATCTCTGCGGCGGCCTCGACGACCGGGCGGACGTTGGCGAGGGCCAGTTCGTGGCCGCCGGACAGCGCCTGGCCGAACATCGACAGCTTCACCGACATCTCGGCGCGCGGGCCGAGCTCCAGCGACTTCAGCCGGCCGATCAGCTCCAGGTACGCGTCACGGGCGGCGGCGGCCTGCGCGGGCGTGGTGATGTCCTCGCCGACGACGTCCATGGTCAGCTCGAGCCCGTTGCCGGTGAGCTCCTGGACGATGGGCAGGATCTCGTCGACGGTCTCACCGGGGATGAAGCGGTCGACGACCTGCTTGGTCACCGGGGCCGCCGAGATCAGGCGTCGCATCCGGTCGCTGCGCGACGCGGCGAGAATCACGGGACCCAGCACGGGGCACCTCCACAAGCTGCATGAGGCCGCCACCCGACGTTTCGGGGACGGCACGGAGAACCACCGTGAAACCTAAGGACGACCCCGATCCTGGGCCATCGACAGACGTCACGCATCCCTGGACCAGATCTCAGACAGATGTATGAAGGGCACCGGTTTTTGCGGCAGAATGCCCGGGTGACGTCGGAATACAGGGACGACTACCAGGAGCTGGTGGACGAGATCTCGGAGCTCCTCGGCGCTCCGGCGACCCTGGAGAACCGCGACTTCGAGCTGATCGCCTTCGGCGCGTACGACAGCGAGGGCGACCTCGACCCGTCCGCCCTGGACCCGGTGCGCGCCCGCTCGATCCTGACCCGGCGTTCCACGGCGGCGGTCCGCGCCTGGTTCGAGGGCTTCGGCATCACCCGCGCGACCGGCCCGGTCCACATCCCGCGCACCCCGGAGGCGGGCGTGCACCGGGGGCGCGTCTGTCTGCCGGTACGCCATCGCGGGGTGGCCCTCGGATACGTCTGGCTCCTGGAGGACGACCCGGGGCCCACACCGGAGCAGCTGGACGCGGCCATGCGGGTGACCGCGCGGATCGGCGCGCTGCTCGCGGACGAGGCCCAGCACGGCGCGGACCTCACGCGTGAGCTGCGCGCGGTACTGACCGCGGAGCGGGACTGGCAGCGGGACATGGCGGTCGCCGAGCTGCGCACCGCCCTCGGCCCCCGCGCCGAGGGCCTGCACACGGTGGTCTGCGTCGCCCCCTGGCCGTCCGCCGACCCCGACGACGCGCCCTCGGTCCGTACGGTGCCGGGGGCCACGGCGCTGTGCACCCTGCCGTGGGGCGCCACCTCGGTGTCGCTGGCTCTGCTGTTGCGGCTGCGCTCGGCCGACGTGCTGTCGCCGGCGACGACGGCGGCGGGCCGGCTGCTGGAGCGGGCCCGCGACAGCCGTCCGGCGGGCCGGCCCGGGCCTCCTCCGGTGGCCGCCGGCATCGCCGCGCCCCGCGGCGGCCTGGCCGATCTGGGCACCGCCTGGGACGAGGCGTCCGCGTCGGCGCGGGCGGCGCTGGCCGAACCCCGCCTCGGACCGGTCGCCCGCTGGGCGTCGATCGGCCCGTACCGCCTGCTGACCGCGCTGTCCCCCGGCGCCGCCCACGACCCGGCGGTCGGCCCGCTGCTCTCCCCCGCGCACACGGAACTGGCCCGCACCGCCGAGGCGTACCTCGACTGCGCGGGCCAGGCCGGGCGCACGGCGGCGGAGCTGGGCATCCACCGTCAGACGCTGTACTACCGGCTGTCGCGGATCGAGCAGCTCACGGGCCTGGACCTGGACGACGGTGAGGACCGCCTGCTGCTGCACATGGCGCTCAAGGCGCACCGTCTGTAGACGCCCCGCTCGTGGCCGCCTCGACCACCTGGCGCAGGCCGGCGGTGAGCCGCTCGGCGTCGGGCGCGCTGTCCGGGTCGAAGGTCCACTGGGCGATGAGGCCGGTCATCAGGGTCACGTAGAACGCGCCGACGGTGTCGGCGGTCGCGTCGGACACGTCCTCCTCCCGGCCGCCCATGAGCAGGGGCACCAGGCCGCGCCCCGCCTCGCGCTGGGCCGCCGCGAGGTGCGCGCGCACCTCGGGCATCCGGTCGCCCATGGCGAGCACCTCCATGCTGAGCCGCCACAGCGAGCCGGGGTCCTTCATGGTGGCGATGATGTTCGCCCACACCCGCTCGAACCGCTCCAGCGATCCGGGCGCGGCCTCGTCCACCGTCCCGTCGCCGTCGAAGGCGTCGCCCATGCCCTCCACGAGGGAGACGTAGGCCTGCGCGAGCAGCGCGTCCTTGGAGCCGTAGTGGTAGCCGATGGACGCGAGGTTCGTGCCCGACTCCTTGACGATGTCGCGCGCCGTGGTGCGCACGAACCCCTTGGCGAGCAGGCAGCGCTTGGCCCCTTCGAGCAGATCCTCACGGTGTCCCATGGCCGCAGCCTACCCCGCACCCCATACGGGCGTCTTATACAACCGTTCTAGACAGTCGTATAAGACGTGCGTACAGTCGGCGTCATGACACCGAACCCGCCCCGGGCCGGCCGCCGCGAGTGGACCGCGCTCGTCGTCCTGATGCTTCCGCTGCTGCTGGTCTCGATGGACGTCTCCGTCCTCTACTTCGCCGTCCCCGAGATCAGCGCCGACCTGGAGCCGACCGGCACCCAGCAACTGTGGATCTTCGACATCTACGGCTTCGTACTGGCCGGCCTGCTGATGACCATGGGCGCGCTCGGCGACCGCATCGGCCGCCGCCGGCTGCTGCTGTGCGGCGCTGCCGCCTTCGGCGCCGCCTCCCTGCTCGCCGCCTACGCGCACAGCGCGGAGACCCTGATCGTGGCCCGCGCGGTGCTCGGCATCGGCGGCGCCACCCTGATGCCGTCGACGATGGCGCTGGTCCGCACGATGTTCACCGACTCCGGCCAGCGGGCGAAGGCCATCGGGCTGTGGTCCGGGGTGATGACGGGCGGCATCGCGCTCGGCTCGGTGATGAGCGGGCTGCTCGTGGAGCACTACTGGTGGGGCTCGGTCTTCCTGGTCAACCTGCCCGCGATGGCGCTGCTGCTGGTCCTCGGCCCGCTGCTGCTGCCGGAGTCGAGGAACCCCTCCCCCGGCCGCTTCGACCTGCTCAGCGTCCCGCTGTCGATGGCCACGGTGCTGCCCGTCGTCTACGGCCTGAAGGAACTGCCCTCCGAGGGCTGGAACGTCCGGTACGTCGTCTCGATCACCGTCGGCCTGCTGTTCGGCGCGCTGTTCGTGCACCGGCAGCGCACCGCGAAGTCACCGATGATCCCGCCCGCGCTGTTCCGCGGGCACGGCTTCAGTCCCGCGCTCGTCCTCAACACCCTGTCGGCGCTCGGGATGATGGGCTCCGCGATCTTCACCACCCAGTACCTGCAGTCGGTGCTCGACAAGAGCGCGCTGGAGGCCGCGCTGTGGAGCCTGCTGCCGTCGGTGCTCATCGGCGTCGCCGCCCCGGCCGCGGCGACGCTGGTGCAGCGCGGGGCCGAGCGCGCGCACGTCGTCACCGCCGGATTCCTCATCGCCGCCTGCGGCTACGGGCTGCTCGCCCTGGCCGGGACGGACTCCCTGTGGCTGGTGCTGGCGGCGTGCGGGGTGATGGCCGCGGGCATCGTCGTCGTGATGTCCCTGCTCACCGACCTGGCGCTCAGCTCGGCCCCGGTGGACCGGGCGGGCTCGGCCTCGTCCCTGCTGGAGACCGGCACCGAGTTCGGCGGCGCCCTGGGCATGGCCGCCCTCGGGTCGATCGGCGCGGCCGTCTACCGGCACGCCATGCCGGACACCGCGCCCGAGCCGGCGCGGGAGACCCTCGGCGGGGCGCTCGCCGTCGCCGCCGAGATGCCGGGGCGCGCGGGGGACGCCCTGGCCACGGCGGCACGCGAGGCGTTCACCGAGGGAATGCGGGGCGCGGCGGTCGCCGGGGCGCTGCTGCTCCTGGTCGCGGCGGGGATCGCGGTGGCGGGCCTGCGGCACGTCCGGGTACGTCCGGACACGGGAAACGCCGGACAGGCCGAGAAACTCAGCCCGTCCGGCGTGTGAGCCCTGACGAAGGGTGACGTCAGACCAGGTTCACGGAACGGGCCGAGGTCGCCCCGATCTCCGCGGCCAGCTCACCCAGCACCGTGGTGGTCACGGTGTCGTCGACCGTCAGCACGGCGAGCGCCTCGCCGCCGACCGTCGCCCGGGCGACCTGCATGCCGGCGATGTTGATGCCCGCCTCGCCGAGGATGCGGCCCACGGTGCCGACGACACCCGGGCGGTCCTCGTAGCGCAGGACGACCATGTGGTCGGCCAGCGCGAGGTCGACGTCGTACTCGCCGACGGCGACGATCTTCTGGACGTGCTTGGGACCGGCCAGCGTGCCGGAGACCGAGATCTCCTCGCCGTCAGCGAGGGTGCCGCGCACGGTGACCACGTTGCGGTGCTCGGCCGACTCCGAGCTGGTGGTCAGCCGGACCTCCACACCGCGCTCCTGGGCGAACAGCGGGGCGTTGACGTAGGACACGGTCTCGTCGACGACGTCCTCGAAGACACCCTTGAGCGCGGAGAGCTCCAGCACCTTCACGTCGTGCTGGGTGATCTCGCCGTACACCTCGACGTCGAGGCGGACCGCGACCTCGCCCGCCAGCGCGGTGAAGATGCGGCCGAGGCGCTCGGCCAGCGGCAGGCCCGGCTTGACGTCCTCGGCGATGACACCGCCCTGGACGTTCACCGCGTCGGGGACCAGTTCACCGGCGAGGGCGAGGCGCACCGAGCGGGCGACGGCGATACCGGCCTTCTCCTGGGCCTCGTCGGTGGAGGCGCCGAGGTGCGGGGTGCACACGACCTGGTCGAACTCGAAGAGCGGGGAGTCGGTGCAGGGCTCCTTGGCGTACACGTCGAGGCCGGCGCCGGCGACGCGGCCCTCCTTGAGCGCCGAGTACAGCGCCTCCTCGTCGACGATGCCGCCGCGCGCGGCGTTGATGACACGCACGGTCGGCTTGACCTTGCGCAGCGCCTCGTCGCCGATCAGCCCGAGGGTCTCGGGGGTCTTCGGCAGGTGCACGGTGATGAAGTCGGAGACCTCGAGCAGCTCGTCGAGGGACAGCACCTTCACGCCCATCTGCGCGGCGCGCGCCGGCTGGACGTAGGGGTCGTAGGCGACCACCTTCATGCCGAAGCCGGACATGCGCTGGGCGACCAGCGCACCGATGCGGCCCAGACCCACGACACCGAGGGTCTTCTCGGCGAGCTCGACGCCCGTGTACTTGCTGCGCTTCCACTCGCCGTTCTTCAGTGCGGCGTTGGCCTGCGGGATGTGGCGGGCGGTGGCCACGATCAGGCCGCAGGCGAGCTCGGCGGCGGTGACGATGTTGGAGGTGGGGGCGTTGACGACCATCACGCCGGCCTTGGTGGCGGCGGAGACGTCGACGTTGTCGAGGCCGACGCCGGCTCGCGCGACGACCTTCAGCTTGTTGGCCGCGGCGATCGCCTCGGCGTCCACCTTGGTGGCGGAGCGGATCAGGATGGCGTCGACGTCGGCGATGGCGGGGAGCAGTTCGGCTCGGTCCGCGCCGTTGCAGTGCCGGATCTCGAAGTCCGGGCCGAGTGCGTCGACGGTGGCGGGCGACAGCTCTTCAGCGATGAGTACGACGGGTTTCGAGCTCACGTGAGTCCTCACAAGTCCCAATGCGGACGGCCGTCCCGACGGCCGCAGGCGGTGAAGAAGTGCTAGCCGCGTGGAAGACGCACGACGCTGTGGGCCTGACGCGTATGTAGTGCAGCAGTGTAGTGGCGCCGGTGGCGTCGTCTTACGCCGCTTCGGAAGGATCACCCGTCCGTGGTGGGACGGGACGGACAACGCGGTACCACCGACGTTACCCCTGGTTCGCCCGAAGGGCCGGAGCATGCCGCTCCGGCCCTTCCGACGGATCGGCTCAGGCCTCCTCGTCGACCCAGCTCATCAGCTTGCGCAGCTGCTTGCCGGTGGTCTCCAGGAGGTGCTCGGAGTCCTGCTTCTTGTACTCGTCGTACTTCTTCAGGCCGCCGTGGTACTCGTCCATCCAGGTCTGGGCGAAGGTGCCGTCCTGGATCTCGGAGAGGACCTTCTTCATCTCGGCCTTGGTGGCGTCGGTGATGATCCGCGGGCCGGTGACGTAGTCGCCCCACTCGGCGGTCTCGGAGATCGACCAGCGCATCTTCTCCAGGCCGCCCTCGTACATGAGGTCCACGATCAGCTTCAGCTCGTGCAGGCACTCGAAGTAGGCGATCTCCGGCTGGTAGCCGGCCTCGGTCAGCGTCTCGAAGCCCGCCTTCACCAGGGCGGCGGTGCCACCGCAGAGCACGGCCTGCTCTCCGAACAGGTCGGTCTCGGTCTCCTCGGTGAAGGTGGTCTTGATGACGCCGGCGCGGGTGCCGCCGATGCCCTTGGCGTACGACAGGGCCAGCGCGAAGCCGTTGCCCGTGGCGTCCTGCTCGACGGCCGCGATGCAGGGCACGCCGCGGCCCTCCTCGTACTGGCGGCGCACCAGGTGGCCCGGGCCCTTGGGGGCGACCATGCAGACGTCGACGCCGGCCGGGGGCTTGATGAAGCCGAAGCGGATGTTGAAGCCGTGGCCGAAGAACAGCGCGTCGCCGTCCTTCAGGTTCGGGGCGATGGACTCCTCGTAGACCTGGCCCTGGATCGGGTCCGGGACGAGGATCATGATGACGTCGGCCTCGGCGGCGGCCTCGGAGGGGGTCACCACGCGCAGGCCCTGCTCCTCGGCCTTGGCCTTGGACTTGGAGCCCTCGTGCAGACCGACGCGCACGTCGACGCCGGAGTCGCGCAGCGACAGGGCGTGGGCGTGGCCCTGGCTGCCGTACCCGATGACCGCGACCTTGCGGCCCTGGATGATGGACAGGTCGGCGTCGGCGTCGTAGAACAGCTCGGCCACTGGGTTCTCTCCTTGTGTGCAGGTGTTGCGTCCCACCGTATGACGGTGAGGGAGGGGGAAGGTTGGGGGTCTCGCGATGCGGGCGGCCGGCCGTGTCCCGGCCGCCCGTTCGGTGTCTTAGGCCGACCGGTCCAGAGCACGGAGCGACCGGTCCGTGATCGAACGGGCACCGCGTCCGATCGCGATCGTGCCGGACTGGACCAGCTCCTTGATGCCGAACGGCTCCAGCATCTTGAGCATGGCGGACAGCTTGTCGCTGCTGCCGGTGGCCTCGATGGTCACGGCCTCCGGGGAGACGTCCACGGTCTTGGCGCGGAAGAGCTGGACGATCTCGACGATCTGGGAGCGCGTCTCGTTGTCGGCGCGCACCTTCACCAGGACGAGTTCGCGCTGGACGGCGTGCCCGGGTTCGAGTTCGACGATCTTCAGCACGTTGACGAGCTTGTTGAGCTGCTTGGTGACCTGCTCCAGCGGGAACTCGTCCACGCTCACGACGATGGTGATGCGGGAGATGTCGGGGTGCTCGGTGACACCCACGGCGAGCGAGTCGATGTTGAAGCCGCGGCGGGAGAACAGGGCGGCGATCCGGGCCAGGATGCCGGGGGTGTTCTCCACCAGGACGGAGAGCGTGTGCTTGGACATGATCTCTTCGGTCTCTCTCGCTCAGTCGTCTTCGTTGTCGCCGAAGTCGGGGCGCACGTCCCGGGCGGCCATGATCTCGTCGTTGGAGGTGCCGGCGGCGACCATCGGCCAGACCATCGCGTCCTCGTGGACGATGAAGTCCACCAGGACCGGGCGGTCGTTGATCGAGTTGGCCTCCTCGATGACCTTGTCGAGGTCGGCGGGGTCCTCGCAGCGGATCGCGTAGCAGCCCATGGCCTCGGCCAGCTTCACGAAGTCGGGGACGCGGGTGCCCCTCGCCTCCGGGTTGACGTCGTCGGGGCCGGAGTGCAGGACCGTGTTGGAGTACCGCTGGTTGTAGAAGAGGGTCTGCCACTGGCGGACCATCCCGAGGGCGCCGTTGTTGATGACGGCGACCTTGATCGGGATGTTGTTCAGGGCGCAGGTGGTCAGCTCCTGATTGGTCATCTGGAAGCAGCCGTCGCCGTCGATCGCCCACACCGTGCGGTCGGGCACGCCCGCCTTGGCTCCCATGGCGGCCGGGACCGCGTACCCCATCGTTCCGGCGCCGCCGGAGTTCAGCCAGGTGGCGGGCTTGTCGTACTGGATGAAGTGCGCGGCCCACATCTGGTGCTGGCCGACGCCCGCCGCGAAGACGGTGCCCTCGGGGGCCAGCTGTCCGATGCGCTCGATGACCTGCTGCGGGGAGAGGGAGCCGTCCGCGGGCTGGTCGTAGCCCAGCGGGTAGGTGTCGCGCCAGCGGTTCAGGTCGTTCCACCAGGCGGAGTAGTCGCCGCGGTGGCCCTCGGCGTGCTCTCTCTGGACGGCCTGGATAAGGTCGGCGAGGACCTCGCGGGCGTCACCGACGATCGGCACGTCGGCGGCGCGGTTCTTGCCGATCTCGGCCGGGTCGATGTCGGCGTGGACGATCTTCGCGTGCGGGGCGAAGCTGTCCAGCTTGCCGGTGACGCGGTCGTCGAAGCGGGCTCCGAGGGCGACGATCAGGTCGGCCTTCTGCAGCGCGGTGACGGCGGTGACCGCACCGTGCATGCCCGGCATTCCCACGTGCAGCGGGTGGCCGTCGGGGAATGCGCCGAGTGCCATCAGGGTGGTGGTGACGGGCGCTCCGGTGAGCTCCGCGAGCATCTTCAGCTCGGCGGTGGCGCCTGCCTTGATGACGCCGCCGCCGACGTAGAGGACGGGCCGCCTGGCCGCCGTGATCAGCTTGGCGGCCTCGCGGATCTGCTTGGCGTGCGGCTTGGTGACGGGCCGGTAGCCGGGCAGGTCCATGACGGGCGGCCAGGAGAAGGTGGTCTTCGCCTGGAGGATGTCCTTGGGGATGTCCACCAGCACCGGGCCGGGGCGGCCGGTGGAGGCGATGTGGAAGGCCTGCGCGATCGCCCGGGGGATGTCCTCCGCCTTGGTGACCAGGAAGCTGTGCTTGGTGATCGGCATGGTGATGCCGACGATGTCCGCCTCCTGGAAGGCGTCGGTGCCGATCGCCTTGGAGACGACCTGACCGGTGATGGCCACCAGCGGGACGGAGTCCATGTGCGCGTCGGCGATGGGCGTGACCAGGTTGGTGGCGCCCGGTCCCGAGGTCGCCATGCAGACGCCCACCTTGCCGGTGGCCTGCGCGTAACCCGTGGCCGCGTGACCGGCGCCCTGCTCGTGACGGACCAGGACGTGGCGCACCCGGGTCGAGTCCATCAGCGGGTCGTAGGCGGGCAGGATCGTGCCGCCGGGGATACCGAATACCGTGTCGGCGCCGACCTCCTCGAGGGAGCGGATGAGGGACTGCGCGCCCGTGACGTGCTCGACGGGGGCGGACTGCTGTCCTCCGGAACGGGGCCGCGGCTGCGGGTGATGGGCCCCGGTGGCCTGCTCGGTCATCGGCATTCTCTTCTCGATGCTGAGGGTTTTTTGCGAAGTTCGTGCGGGTTACGCGTGCTGCTCGACAGGTGCCTGTGCAACAAAAAACCCCTCGTGCCATAAGGCAAGCGAGGGGAGCGCGCCGGGTGGTGGGTCGCTGAGCGTTGGTCGCTCAGCGTCAGCCGACGCGCTGTCCAAGTACGAGAATTCGGGTGCGCATGGCATTGACCCTCCCCCCGGCGCGCACTCACTGTCAAGTGGGTGGGACGGGAGTCTCATTATGTGAGCGGAGTGCCGTACCGCTCTTGAGCACCGCGGTCACCCCGGAGGAGTACACCGCGGAACCCCCGCCGGCGAGCACCGGTTCGGCCGCACCGAGCGGCACCGGGTAAGGGCCGGTGGCCAGCGCCCGGCGCAGCCGGTACTCGTCCAGCGGCCCGGAGAACGCCAGGCCCTGCCCGTGGGTGCAGCCCATCGCCCGCAGTGCCTCGGCCTGTTCGGGCAGGTCCACGCCGTCGGCCACGGACTGCAGTCCGAGGTCGGAGGCGATCCGCAGCAGCCCGTGAGTGATCTTGTACAGCCGCGCGGACTCCGCCACTCCGTCGACCAGGCTGCGGTCCAGCTTCAGCATGTCGACGGGCAGCCGCCGCAGGGCCGTGATCGCCGCCGGTCCGCTGCCGAAGCCGTCCAGGGCGATCCGCACGCCGAGCCGCTTGAGCACGGTCAGCCGGCGCTCCAGCTCGTCGAGGGAGACCCTGGGGTCGATGTCGGCCAGCTCCACGATCAGCGAGCCGGACGGGAGTCCGTGCCGGGTGAGCAGGGCCTCGATCGAGCCGAGGGGCAGCGACCGGTCCAGCAGCCGGCGGGCGCTCAGCCGGACGGCCACCGGTACGGGCAGCCCGGTCGCGTGCCGTTCGGCGGCCTGCTCCACCGCCTCGTCCAGCAGCCAGCGGCCCAGCTCGGCGGTCTTCTCGCTGTCCTCGGCCACGCGCAGGAACTCCGCGGGGGTGAACAGCACGCCCTGCGAGGAACGCCAGCGCGCCTGGGCGCACACCGAGGTGATCCGGCCGTCCGCCAGGCACACCACCGGCTGGTGCAGCAGGGCGAACTCGCCGTGGTGCAGGGCCGCGCGCAGCCGCGTGGCCAGCTCCGCCTTGCGGACGACGTCCTGCTGCATGTGCGGCTCGTACAGCTCGACCCGGCCCTTGCCGGCCGCCTTCGCCCGGTACATCGCGAGGTCGGCGTTGCGCAGCAGCTCGCCCGCGCCGAGTCCCGGCTCGGCGAAGGCGACGCCGATGGAGGCGTTGACGCGAACGTCGTTGCCGTCGATGAGGTAGGGCTGGGAGAGGGTGACTCTGAGCCGGTCGGCGAGTTCGAGGATGTGCCGCTCGCGGGCGTCCCGGTCGCGGACTCCGTCGCCGACGATGAGGGCCGCGAACTCGTCACCGCCCAGCCGGGACGCGGTGTCGCCCTTGCGGACGGCGTCCTGCAGTCTGCGGGCGGCCTGGACGAGCAGTTCGTCGCCCGCCTGGTGTCCGATGGTGTCGTTGACGCCCTTGAAGCCGTCGAGGTCGATGAACAGCACCGCCGTGCCGCGCAGGGCGGCTCCGCGGTCCGAGGCGCGGCGGCCGGAGAGGGCCTGCTGGACGCGCCGGGTGAACAGGGCGCGGTTGGGCAGGTCGGTCAGCGGGTCGTGCTCGGCGTTGTGCTGGAGCTGGGCCTGGAGCCGCACCCGCTCGGTGACGTCACGGCTGTTGAAGATGAGGCCGCCGTGGTGCCGGTTGACCGTCGACTCCACGTTCAGCCAGCCTGCCCCGCCGCCGGAGCGGAAGCGGCACTCGATGCGCGTGGTGGGCTCCTCGACCGGGTCGGCGGCGAGGAACCGGCGCACCTCGTGCACCACGCGGCCCAGGTCCTCGGGGTGGATGAGCGCGGCCAGTTCGGTGCCGACCAGGTCCTCCGCCGGGCGGCCGTACACCCCGGCGGCGGCCGGGGAGACGTAGCGCAGGATGCCGCTGGGCGCCGCGATCATGATGACGTCGCTCGACCCCTGCACCAGGGAGCGGAAGTGGTTCTCCTTCTGCGCCAGTTCCTGGGTCAGGGTGATGTTGTCGAGGAGCATGATGCCCTGGCGCACGACGAGCGCCAGCGCGACGGTGCCGCCGGTGAGGAGCACGACGCGGTCCACGCTGCGCCCGTTGAGGACGTTGTAGAGGATCCCGAGGGTGCACACGGCCGCCGCCAGGTACGGCGTGAGCGCGGCGAGGGATCCCGCGATGGGCCGCGAGAGCTGGTACCGGCCGGGGTCCTGGCCGGGCGGCGGGGCGTGCTGGTGGTCCGGGGCGCCGCGCCGCCCGGGCAGGTGCTCGCGGACCACGCGCGTGTGCCCCTCGCGCTCCGGTCCGCCGCGGCGGGGAGCCGTCCAGGGGGCGTAGGCCAGAAGCAGCGAGCCGGCGAACCAGCCCGCGTCGAGCAGCTGCCCGGAGCGGTAGTCGGCGTGCAGCAGCGGGGAGGTGAACAGGGCGTCGCACATCACGGTGAGCGCGAGCGCCCCGATCGCGGTGTTCACCGCGGACCGGTTGATCGCCGAGCGCCGGAAGTGCAGTGCCAGCACCATGCTGACCAGGGCGATGTCGAGCAGCGGGTACGCCAGCGACAGCGCCGTGTGCGCGACGCCCGGGCCCTCGGCCTGGGCGGCCTGGGCGAGGGCGAGGCTCCACGCCAGGGTCAGCAGCGAGCCGCCGATCAGCCAGGCGTCGAGTCCGAGGCAGACCCATCCGGCCTTGGTCACGGGCCGTTTGGCGAGCACCAGCAGGCCGACGATGGCGGGCGGCGCGAAGCAGAGGAAGAACAGATCGGCGTAACTGGGGTTCGGCACCTCGCGGTTCAGCACGACCTCGTACCAGCCCCAGACCAGGTTGCCCAGGGAGGCCATGGCCGAGGAGAGGCCGAACAGCAGCCAGGCGGGCCGGTAGCGGGTGCGGCGGCTGCGGGCGTAGACGACGCAGGAGACGGCGGCGGCAGCGGCCGCCGCGCTGAGCCCGAAGTCGCCCATGATCAGGGCGAGTCGCTCGGAGCCCCAGCCGCACGCGGCTCCGACGGCGTAGGCGGCGCAGACCAGGGCCAGGACCAGTTGCGCCGCCGGACCGGGCCGCCGGGCGGCGGCGGGCGCACCGGGCAGCGGCGCCCGCGGGGCGGACGCGGGACACAGCGCTCCGTCCAGCGTGGGGGTCGAGGGCGGCGCGCTCACCGGTCCCTCCCGGTCCGCGCCATGGCCGCGCCCCACGGTCCCCGGAGCGTCCGGGGCCTGGACCGCCGGCCGGTCCACCGGTCGTCGCCGGGGTCGAGGTGAGGGCGGGCGCCGTCGGTCCGGTCGCCGCGCCGGATGTGGTGGCCGCGCCTGTGCGTGTCCGTGCGCCGGTGTCGCCGCCGACGCGTCCGCCGCGTCGGATCGCTCGTCCAGTGGCCGTGCATCGCCCGTCGCCCCCCTCACAGTCTTCGTGTCGCTCCCCCGCGCCGTTGGTCGACGGCGCAGCCCCTGTCGGGACGATACACCAGTATCGTCACTCAGGGACATAGGTCCTCTACGCTCCGTGACGATCAACGGACCGTCGAGTACCCACCGCTTCCGGGGAGTCGCGGACGGTACTCGAAGCGGACTACACGTCTTCCCTTCCCGTCACCAGGATCACGTTGCCGAGCTCCTCGTGGTTCACGTATCGGCGCAACTGGTCGCGGAGCAGACGCTTCGCGCGGGGGAGGAAGGCGGACGTGGGTCCGCCGACGTGCGGGCTGACGAGGACACCGGGGGCCCGCCACAACGGGTGGCCGGCGGGCAGCGGTTCGGGGTCGGTGACGTCGAGGGCCGCGGTGAGACGGCCGCTCTCCAGCTCGGTGAGCAGGGCCTTGGTGTCGACGACGGGTCCGCGGGCGACGTTGACGAGCAGGGCACCGTCCTTCATCCGGGCCAGGAATCCGGCGTCCACGAGATGCCGGGTGCTGTCGGTCAGCGGGGTGGAGAGGACGACGACGTCCGCCTCCGGCAGCAGGGAGGGCAGTTCGGTGAGTGGATGCACCGGCCCGCGCTCCGTGGTGCGCGCGGAGCGCGCGACGCGCGCCACCCGCGCGAGCTCGAACGGAGCGAGCCGGTCCTCGATGGCCGCGCCGATCGAGCCGTACCCGACGATCAGCACGCTCCGGTCGGCGAGCGCCGGCCGGAAGCCGCCCCGCCACTCCCCCCGGTCCTGGGCCCGCACGAAGTCGGGGATGCCGCGCAGGGAGGCGAGGACCAGGGTGAGCGCGAGCTCCGCGGTGCTGGCCTCGTGCACCCCGCGGGCGTTGCAGAGCCGCACGCCCGCGGGCAGGTCCTTCAGTCCCGGCTGCACGTGGTCGATGCCGGCCGACAGGGTCTGCACCACGCGCACGGAACGCATCCGCGGCAGCGGACGCAGGCACACCTCGGCGGACCTCATGTACGGCACGACGTAGAAGGCGCAGTCCGCCGGGTCGGCCGGGAACGCGTCACCGCCGTCCCAGAAGCGGTACCGCGGCCCCTCGGGGAGCCCTTCGATCTCGTCCGGCGGGATGGGGAGCCACACGTCAGCAGTCATGCTCCGGAGGCTAGTTCAGGCGTTCGCGGACGCAGAGGTTAGGTTGGGGGGGCCGGAGAGGGAGGGTCACGAGCAGGTGGAGCGCAGGACGATCGGCGCGGCGGCGCTCGCGGTGGGTGCCGTAGGACTCGGGTGCATGCCGATGAGCTGGGCCTACAGCACGTCCCGGCAGCGCGGCGAGGAGTCGCTGAAGGCGGTGCACCGGGCGCTGGACGTGGGCTCGTCCCTTCTCGACACCGCCGACATGTACGGGCCGTTCACCAACGAGCTGCTGCTCGGGCGGGTGTTGAAGGAGCGGCGCGCCGACGCCTTCGTGTCGACCAAGGTCGGACTGCTGGTGGGCGACCAGCACATCGTGGCCAACGGCCGCCCCGGGTACGTCCGACGGGCCTGCGACGCGTCGCTGCGCCGGCTGCAGACCGACGTGATCGACCTCTACCAGCTGCACCGCGCCGACCCGGAGGTGCCGGTCGAGGAGACCTGGGGCGCGATGGCGGAGCTGGTGCGGGCGGGGAAGGTACGGGCACTGGGGCTCTGCGCGGTCGGGGCGCGTTCGTCGCGACGGCCGGGGGCGCGGCTGCACGACGCGACGATCCGGCAGCTGGAGCGGGTGCAGCAGGTCTTCCCGGTCAGCGCGGTGGAGGCGGAGCTCTCGGTCTGGTCGCCGGAGGCGCTGGAGCGCCTGCTGCCGTGGTGCGCGTCGCGGGGCGTCGGCTTCCTGGCGGCGATGCCGCTGGGCAACGGCTTCCTGACCGGAACGCTGACCCCCGGCGTGGGGTTCGAGGCGGACGACCTGCGCGCCCGGCACCCCCGCTTCACGGCCGAGATGATGGCCGCGAACCAGCCGATCGTGGTGGGTCTGCGCCGGATCGCGCGCCGGCACGGGGAGCACGTCACCCCGGCGCAGGTGGCGCTGGCCTGGGTGCTGAGCCGGGGCCGCCAGGTGATCCCGGTGCCGGGCACGAAGCGGGAGCGATGGGTCACGGAGAACGCGGCCGCGGCGGACCTGCGTCTGACGGAACGGGACCTCGCGGAGATCGCGGCCCTTCCGGCGGCACAGGGGTCCTGGGACTGAGCGGGCACGTGGCACGGCCGGGGGCGCACTCCCGCGACCGGTGGCCGACGGTGGCCGGGTGGCGGGCGGGGCCGGAGGCCCGGCGGGGGGCGCCCCGGACACCGGCCCCGGGCTCGGCCCGGGGTTCGGCCCCGGGGTTCGGCCCGGGCGAAGCGGGAACCTGGGAGGCGCGAGCGGTGTATGACAGACAGAACCCGCCGCGTCGAAGGGACGAGATCGTGCAACGACGAGCCGTGACGGCCGTGCTGGCCGCCGCCGCGCTCCTGCTGACGGCCGGCTGCTCCTCCGACGAGGGAGCACCGCCGGACCGGGACGGCACCCCCTCCACCGCCGCGGCGGCCCCCTCCTCGCCCTCCGGGAAGGCCGAGGAGACCCCGCCCGCGAAGGGCTCGGTGACCGTCGTCCGCACGGTGGCGACGGGACTGAGCACGCCCTGGGGCCTGGCCCCGCTGCCGGACGGCGACCTCCTGGTGTCCTCCCGTGACGACGCCACGATCACCCGGGTCGACGCGAAGACCGGGAAGAAGACCGAGCTGGGCGAGGTGCCCGGGGTCTCGCCCGAGGGCGAGGGCGGTCTGCTGGGCATCGCCCTGTCCCCCGGGTTCGCCTCGGACCACATGATCTACGCCTACTTCACCTCCGCCTCCGACAACCGCATCGTGCGCATGCTGTACACCGAGCGGAAGCCGGCCGGCGAGCAGCTGGGGGCTCCCGACACGGTCTTCCGGGGCATCCCCAAGGGTTTCGTGCACAACGGCGGACGGATCGCCTTCGGCCCGGACCGCATGCTCTACGCGGGCACGGGCGAGAGCGGCGACACGGGCCTGTCCCAGGACAAGGATTCCCTGGGCGGCAAGATCCTGCGGATGACCCCGGACGGCGAACCGGCCCCGGGCAACCCGTTCCCCGGCTCCCCCGTGTACTCCTACGGCCACCGCAATGTGCAGGGCCTGGCCTGGGACCGTGAACAGCGGCTGTTCGCCTCGGAGTTCGGCCAGGAAACCTGGGACGAGCTGAACGCCGTCGCGCCGGGCGACAACTACGGCTGGCCGGAGGCGGAGGGCCACTCCGACGAGGGCGGTTTCCACAACCCGATCGCCCAGTGGAGCACCGACGAGGCGTCCCCCAGCGGCATCGCGTACGCCGAGGGCTCCGTCTGGATGGCGGGCCTGGGCGGCGACCGGCTGTGGCGCGTACCGCTCAGGGGGACGGAGGCCTCCGCGGACCCGCAGGCCTTCCTGGAGGACGATTACGGCCGGCTGCGCACCGTGGTCGCCGCGGGCGGCGACCGGCTCTGGCTGGTGACCAGCAACACGGACGGCCGGGGCGACCCGAAGGACGACGACGACCGCATCCTGGAGCTGCGGGTGAGCTAGCTTCCGGGTCGCTCCTCCTCGGAGGCGTCCTCGGTGTCCTCCTGCGGGGGCTCCGGCCGGCGGACGGTGACCTTCCCGGACGCGAGGTCTATCGGCCCGCGTCCGGGGTCGGCGTCACCGACGTCCTCCCGGCTCAGCTCCAGGCGCTTGCGCTCGTCGACACCGTGCTTGCGTCCGGGGGCGAACAGCTCCTCGAAGGCGTTGAACATCGCTCCCCTTCCCAGGGCCACGGGTGCCGGACCGCTCCCGTCCTACACCGATTGTCGCGCGGCCTCCCGCTGTCCGGCTCCGGCCGGGACCAGGCCCACCCGGTGGGCCACCGCCGCCGCCTCGCCACGGCCGGAGACGCCCAGCTTGGCGAGGATGTTCGAGACGTGGACGCTGGCCGTCTTCGGCGAGATGAAGAGTTCCTCGGCGATACGGCGGTTGGTGTGCCCGGCGGCCACCAGGCGCAGGACGTCCCGCTCCCGGCTGGTCAGTCCGAGTGCCTCGGCCGGGTCGGCCGGAGCCGGGGGCGTCTCCTCGCGCGGGGCGGGCGTCAGCGCCAGGCGACCGCGCCGGGCCAGCAGCGCGGCCTCGCGCGCCAGCGGCGCCGCGCCGAGGTGACCGGCGACGGCGTCCACCAGCCGCAGCAGTTCGACGGCGCGGGCCCGCTCGTCCTCGTCCGCGCCGGCGGCCAGCAGCGCCTCGGCGAGCCGCAGGCGGACGCAGGCGAGGTCGTAGGGCCGCCCCAGCGGTTCCGTCGCGGCCACGGCCTCGGACCACGCGTCGGGCTCGGTCCTGCCCTCGGCGCGCAGCAGTTCGGCGCGCAGCCACAGGTCGTGGGCCGTCCACAGGGGGACTCCGGTGGCCAGGCGTTTCGCCGCGTCACGGATGCGGTCGAGGACCTGGGCGCGGCCGGCCTCGGTCTCCGGGTCGCCGTACCGGTCGGCCTCGGCGGTGGCGGCGGCGAGCAGCAGGGGCCAGCCGTAGCGCTGGGTGCCGGGCGGGAAGCCGGTACTCAGGGCGTCGAACAGCTGGGCGCGGGCTTCGTCGAGGCGGCCCTCGGCGGCGGCGACGTGGAGGGCGACCCACGTCATCGGCAGGGCGTACTGCGGCATCGGGTCGTGGGTGCCGAACTGGGCGCGGGCCTCGGCGAGGCGGCGTACCGCCGCGGCGGTGTCCCCCCGGACGTGGGCCAGGTGCGCGAGGCGGATCGAACCGCCGGCGCGCGGCTTGGCGCCCTGCCCGGGTCGCTGCGCCTGGGTCGCGGCCTGCTCGGCCTCGTCCCAGCGCCCCACGGAGATGAGGGACTCGGCGAGGTTGCCGTACATCCAGCCCTCGGGGTCCAGCAGTCCGAGGCGCCGGGTGACCCGGACGCCCTCCTCGAGCAGCCGCACGGCCTCCTCGGACCGGCCGACGCTCTCGAGCACGGAGGGCAGGTTCACGAAGGCGCGGGCGACCACCGTGTCGACGCCGAGTTCGGTGGCCCGTTCCTTGACCTCGTACAGCTCGGCCAGTCCGGCGTCGATGTCACCTGCGTCGACCATGAGGCCGCCGAGGGTCAGCCGGGCGTTGAGCTCGATGTCGTGGGCGCCGACCATGCGGGCGTACTCGACGGCGCGTTCCGCAGCGGTCATGGCGTCCGCGCCGGGTTCGTGCAGCATCGACCAGCCGGCCGCGGAGGCCAGCACCTCGGCGTGCACCTCGGAGGGCGGCAGTCCGCGCACCAGTTCCCGCGCGGTGCCGAGCTCGTCCCAGCCGTCGCCGCGGGCGAGTGCCTGGGTGAGCCGGGAGCGCTGCACCCAGAACCACGCGGCGCGCAGCGGGTCGGGGTTTTCGTCGAGGAGGCGCAGCGCCCGTTTGGTGATCTTCAGGGCGCGTTCGCGCTCCCCGCACAGGCGGCCGGCGACGGCGGCCTCCGCCATGAGGTCGAGATAGCGCAGCGGTCTGCCCCCGGCGTCGTGGCCCTCCGGACTCCCGTCGTGTCCCGCCGGCACCGGGCAGGGGTAGGTCTCGGCGTGGTCGAGCGGGCGCAGTGCGGCGCGCACGGCGTCGGGGACGCCGTCCCACAGCTCCATCGCCCGCTCCAGCAGCCGCAGCTGTTCGGCGTAGGCGTGGCGTCTGCGGGCCTCGACGGAGGCGTCGAGGACGGCGGGCAGGGCCTTGGCGGCGTCGTGGGCGTGGTACCAGTAACTGGCCAGCCGGGTCGCCCGCTCGTCGGCGGGGACGAGGGCGGGGTCGGCCTCCAGGGCCTCGGCGAAGCGGCGGTTGAGGCGGGAGCGCTCGCCGGGCAGCAGGTCGTCGCTGACGGCCTCGCGGACCAGGGAGTGCCGGAAGCGGTAGCCGTCGCGTTCGGGGGCAGGGGTGAGGATGCTGGCGTTGACGCCCGCGCGCAGGGCCTCGATGAGCTCGTCCTCGCCGAGTCCGGCGACGGCGGCGAGCAGCCGGTCCTCGACGGCGGAGCCGCCCTCGGCGACGATCCGGGCCACCCGCTGGGCGTCCTCCGGGAGTGTCTCCACCCGGACCAGGAGCAGGTCGCGCAGGGAGTCGGTGAGGCCGGTGCGGCAGCCCTCGTGGGCGGCGACGGCGAGTTCCTCGACGAAGAAGGCGTTGCCGTCGGAGCGTTCGAAGATGTCGTCGACGTGGTGCGGCTCGGGTTCGCGGGCGAGGATGCCGGCGATCTGCCGGTGCACCTCCGCGCGGTTGAAGCGGCCCAGTTCGACGCGGAGCACGGTGCGCAGCCGGTCCAGTTCGGCGAGCAGGGGGCGCAACGGGTGGCGGCGGTGGATGTCGTCGGCGCGGTAGGTGGCGAGGACGACGAGACGGCCGGTGCGCAGGGTGCGGAACAGATAGGCGAGCAGGTGGCGGGTGGAGGCGTCGGCCCAGTGCAGGTCCTCCAGGACGAGGACGACGGTGTGCTCGGCGGCGACCCGCTCCAGCAGGCGGGCGGTGAGCTCGAAGAGGCGGGCCATGCCCTGTTCGTCCCGGCGGGCCTGGCGGGCGGCGGCGGCGCCGAGTTCGGGCAGCAGGCGGGCCAGCTCCTCCTCCTGGCCCGAGGCGGCGGCCGCGAGCTGCTCGGGGAGCTCCCGGCGCAGCTGGCGCAGGGCGGTGGAGAACGGGGCGAAGGGCAGCCCGTCGGCGCCGATCTCCACGCAGCCGCCGGCGGCGACGACCGCGCCCCGGTCGCGGGCCGCGGCGGCGAACTCCTCCACGAGGCGGGTCTTGCCCACCCCGGCCTCGCCGCCGATCAGCGTCGCCTGGGGTTCACCGGCGTCGGCGCGGGTGAACACGTCGTTCAGAGTGGCGAGTTCGGCGGAGCGGCCGACGAAAACGGGACTGACGGACTTGGTCTCCACGCCCTTGAGCATCGCATGCGCGTCCGGCGTCGGCGCAGCGGTTTTCCCGTCCCGGAGCACCGGCACGACATCGCCTCCTCGAAACTGTGTGGTCACAGCGGCCGAAAGGGGCGGCGGCCGCATTCGGCGCGGCCGCCGCCCCGGTTCGTTCTTCACGCGGCCCGGGCGAACCAGGACCGTCGCCGGGTATGGCTCTCGGGCTCGGCGCCGCGTGCCGATGTTCCGCGGCGGGCGGCGCGGCGGCCCCGCACGGCCGCAAGGGCGCGGCGCTCGGTCGCGGCCCTGCGGACGAGGTCGTCGTGGCGGAGCCGGTACAGCTCGTGTTCCCACATGGTGTTCCCCCTGGGAGTCGGTGTCGACGTCGCTATCTGCGATGCCTCCACCTTCGTCCCCGAGGCGGGTCCGCCACATCGGGAGAGTTCCATATCTTGGCGCGGGCGCGATGCCTTAGAAAGCGTGCCTCAGGCGGGCCGGGGGCCTTAGGCGCCTCCTCAGCCGGTCGCGGGAAGCCCCAGAAGGAGGTCGGTGTACTTGAGGACCGCGAGCAGCAGTCCTACGACACCGAGGGCGACGCCGGCCCAGGCGACGGACTTGATCCAGGGCGCCTGCGCGGTGCGGCCGGGCGCGCCGAACGCGGGCCGCACCAGCACCACCGCGCCGACGATCAGCGCGGTGAGGGCGAAGAGGCCGCCCCACAGGGCGCTGGTGTGCCAGGCGTCGCCGTAGATCTCCTTGACCTGGGTGGCGACGCCCGCGTCGGCGGCGGTCCGCAGCTGGCCGACCAGGGTCTCGCGTGCGGCGGCCACCGTGCCCAGCCAGCTGCCGGTGAGCGAGACGAGGCCGAGCGCCGCGGAGACGACCGCGGCGGCGCCCTGTCCGACGCCGGACGGGCCCTCGGCCGGTTCGGCGCGGTCCTCGGCGGCGGGCTCCCCGGGCTGTTCCGTCACCTGCCCGTCAGGCCCGGCCGTGGTCGCGGTCGTGATTCCGGTTTCGGTCTCGTCCTCTGTTTTCGTTCCCATGTCTCGCACCGTACGGACGGCGTCTGAGATTCCGCTTAACGCGGGTCCGGGTGCTCCCCACGGGCGCGCCACTCGGGGGCGAGGACGGACCAGACCTCCAGGTCGTGCCGTACGCCGTGGTGCAGGTGGGCCGCGCGGCGGACGCCGTCCCGGGTCATGCCGAGCCGGCGGGCGACGGCGATGCTGGCCGTGTTGCCGGACGCGGCGACCCATTCGACCCGGTGGATCCCGCGCTGCTCGACGGCCCAGTCGACGAGCACGCGCATCGCGCGGGTGACCAGTCCCCGTCCGGTGGCCGCGGGCTCCAGCCAGCAGCCGACCTCGCAGGTGCCGTTCGCGGCGTCGAAGTTCAGCGTGAGCACCCCGCCGACCAGCGTGCCGTCCAGCCACAGCCCGTGCACCGAGGCGGTGTCGGCGGCGCGCATGTCGGCGTAGCGCTGGAGCGCCTCACGGGCCGTGGTGACGTCCGTGGCCCGGGAGCCGAAGGGGATGTACTGGTTGACGAAGTCCCGGCCCCGGTCCAGGTGGGCGAGGAACTCCTCGGCGTGCCACGGCTCCAGCGGGCGCAGTTCGGCGCCGTCGTCACCCAGTCGTATCGCGTACATCCCGCTGCCGCTCCTCCTCCGCCAGCACGTCCGCCACCTCGGCGTCCGTGACGGCGGCCAGCCTCTCATGGGCGGCGCGGCACTCGGGCGGCTCGATGCTGATCCGGGGCAGGATCCGGTCCAGCCACTTGGGCAGCCACCAGTTGGCGCCGCCGAGGAGATGCATCAGGGCGGGCACGAGCAGGGTACGCAGGATGAAGGCGTCCAGGGCGACGGCCGCGGCGAGGGCGATGCCGAACATGGCGATCACGCGGTCACCGCTCAGCACGAAGGCGAGGAACACCGAGATCATGATGACGGCGGCGGAGTTGATCACGCGGCTGGTCTCGGCGAGGCCGACGCGGACGGCACGGCGGTTGTCGCCGGTCTCCAGCCACTCCTCGTACATCCGGCTCACCAGGAACACCTGGTAGTCCATGGACAGCCCGAAGAGCACGGACACCATGATCACGGGCAGGAAGGGTTCGATGGGGCCCGCGCGGCCGAGGCCGAGCAGTTCGCTCCCCCAGCCCCACTGGAAGATCATCACGACCACGCCGAAGGCGCCGGCGACGGCTGCCACGTTCATCGCGGCGGCCTTGAGCGGTATGCCGATGGACCGGAAGGCGAGCAGCAGGAGCAGACAGCCCAGGCTGATCACGACGCCGACGAACAGCGGCAGCTTGCCGACGATGACGGAGGCGAAGTCGTCGTAGCCGGCCGTCACGCCCCCGACCTGGAGGTCGAGCGAGGTGCCCGACTCGGCCCGGGGCAGCACGTCCTCCCGCAGCCGGTCGACCAGGTCGCTGGTCTGCTTGGACTGCGGGGACGACTCCGGCACGACGGTGAGGAAGGCGGTGTCACCGCCCTGGTTGTACGTCACCGGTGACGCCGAGGCGACGCCCTCGGTGGCGCGCAGGGTGGCGTCGAGGTTGTCCAGGGCGAGCCGGTCGGGGGCGCCGTCGACCTTGGTGACCAGGGTGAGCGGCCCGTTCACGCCCGGGCCGAATCCGTCGGCGAGCAGGTCGTAGGCCTGGCGGGTGGTGGAGGTCTTGGGGTCGTTGCCCTGGTCGGAGGTGCCCAGGTGCAGCGAGAAGGTGGGCAGCGCGAGGACGGCCATCGCGACGACGGCGATCGCGCCGAGCAGCTTGGGGTGGCGCTCCACGAACGCCGACCAGCGGGCGGCGAACCCGGTGGGCACCTCCGGCTCGGGGCCGTGCTCGGCCAGCCGGCGCCGCTCGCGGCGGCTGAGCGCCCGGGTGCCGATCAGCGACAGCAGGGCGGGCAGCAGGGTGACGGAGGCGCCGACGGTGAGCACCACGGTGAGCGAGGCGGCCACGGCCACGCCGTTGAGGAAGTTCAGGCGCAGGATCAGCATGCCCAGCAGGGCGATGCACACCGTCGCACCCGCGAACACCACGGCCCGGCCGGTGGTGGCGACGGCGCTGGTGGCGGCCTCGGTGACGCTCAGGCCGCGCTTCAGTCCGCGCCGGTGCCGGGTGACGATGAACAGCGCGTAGTCGATGCCCACGCCGAGCCCGATCAGCAGCCCGAGCATGGGTGCGAAGTCCGCGACGGTCATCAGGTGGCCGAGCAGGACGATGCCCGCGTAGGCGGTGCCGACGCTCACCAGCGCGGTGGCGATCGGCAGCAGGGAGGCGGCGAGCGAGCCGAAGGCGAGGAACAGCACCACGGCCGCGACGGCCACGCCGACGATCTCGGCCATGTGCCCGCCGGACGGCTCGCTCAGCTCGACGGCGCTGCCGCCCAGATCGACGCTCAGGCCGTCGGTCTCGGCGGCCTTGGCCTCCTTCACCACGGCACCGGCCTGACCGGGGGACATGTCCTTGGTCTGGTGCTCGAAGGTCACCGTGGCGTAGGCGGTGCGGCCGTCCTGGCTGATCTGTCCGGCGCCCGCGTCGGCGTACGGGGTGCTGACGGAGGCGATGCCGGGCAGGTCCGCGATGCGGTCGAGGGTGCGGGTCATGGTCTGCTCGACGTCGCTGTCCCGCACCGTGCCGGACGAGGTGTGCCAGACCACGCTGTCGCTGTCGCCCCCGAGGCCCGGGAAGCCTTCCCTCAGCAGCTCGGTGGCGCGCCCCGACTCGGTGCCGGGCACCTTGTAGTCGTTCGAGTAGGCGGAGCCGGCGACGAAGGCGCCCGCCGCGATCCCGACCAGGGCGAGAAGCCACAGCAGAACGGTGAACAGACGGCGTTGAACGCACCAACGTGCTAGGGCTGCCACAGGCGTGCTCCCGGTATGGCTCGGGGTGGATCTTTGACCGGGTACAGCCGACGAACGATCGAACAGCCCGCAAAGAACGCATGAGCAATGCCCTGCCACTGTTGCAGGTGGAAATGATCGTTTGTCCCTTTCGTGGACTAACTCACATTTCCCGTCGGGCTCGCGGAATCAGTCGAACTGGTCCCCCAGCGCCATGACCATGACGCCCGCGATCGTCGTCCACAGCGCCCTGCGGGTTCGTCCGCGCGCACCCAGGACCGCCGCCAGGGCGCAGACCGCCGCTCCGCCGGCGTAGGCCGTCGCGACCAGGGCCGGCGCCCCGCCGACCGCCCGCAGCAGGGCGGCGGCGACACCCGCGAGGGCGAGCGCGATCCCCGTGCCGGCCGCGGCCCACCGGGCCCGCCGCGCCCGCTCGACGAGGAGACCACCGCCGTCCGCTTCCTCGAAGGCCTCGGCGGATTCGGGCGACCCGGTACGCTCGGCATCCTCGCCGTTCTCAGCCGCTCCGGACTTTCCGCCCATTTCGGATATTCCGGAATTCCTGGCGTCGGTGTCTGCCGTCGATTGCGTTTCTCCGGCTTTCCCGTCCTTTTCGACGGTCTGAGTGTCCGGGCGTATGTCGGAATCAGGACGTCCACTCATGGCGCCGGAGCGTAGCGCCCCGACACCGGAAACCTGGATGCGGGGGCACCCGTGCGGCTGTTAGCGTCCGTCGGTCCGACTCCCCGCGGCAGTCCGCCGCCGGCCGAAGCAGGTGCTTTGATGCTTGTCCGTCCGATCTCCGACGCGACCCTTCCCCTCTTCACGGCCTCAAGGAGCCCGTTCACCGATGTCGGACATCACTCCGAACACCCCGCACGACGATCTCGCTGACCGCCTGAGCCTTCCGCGCTACCCCCGCAGCAGCGCCTACGACGCCCGCTGGACCGTGGAGAACTCCATGGGCCCGCACGCGCTGTGGCTGCTGGAGTGGCTGGCCCCCGCCCTCGGCCTCGACACCCTGCGCCCCGGCGCCCGGGTGCTCGACCTGGGCTGCGGACGCGCCATGACCTCGGTCTTCCTGGCCCGGGAGTACGGCGTCCAGGTCACCGCCGCAGACCTGTGGATCGGCCCGGACGAGAACGCCCGCCGGATCGCCGAGGCGGGCGTCGCCGACCGCGTCCAGCCCGTCCTCGCCGAGGCGCACGACCTGCCCTTCGGGGAGGAGACCTTCGACGCGATCGTCTCGGTCGACGCGTACCAGTACTTCGGCACCGACGACCTCTACCTGCCGACGCTGACCCGGCTGCTGAAGCCGGGCGGACGCGTCGGGGTCGTCGTGCCGTCGCTCACCGAGGAGATCGACGGCACCGAGCCGCCGGACCATCTGAAGCCCTTCTGGGAGCCCGCGTTCTGGTGCTTCCACAGCCCCGCCTGGTGGTGTCGCCACTGGACCCGCAGCGGCGCCGTGGAGGTCGAGACGGCCGACCGGCTGGAGGGCGGCTGGCGGGAGTGGCTGCTCTGGTCCGACGTGGTCGCCGAACACCACACGGACGAGTTCCACCGGCGGATGAGCCGGGAGAACGCGCGACTGGTGCGCGCCGACCAGGGCCGCACGCTGGGCTTCACCCGCGTGGTGGGCCGCCGCCGCTGACCCGCGCACGCCCGTGACACAAGGAGGGGACGCACCCGGCGGGTGCGTCCCCTCCTCACGTCGTACGGGTCTCAGCCCTCGACGCCCAGCTTCTGCAGGATCAGTTCCTTCACCCGGGCCGCGTCCGCCTGGCCGCGCGTGGCCTTCATGACCGCGCCGACCAGCGCGCCGGCCGCCGCGACCTTGCCGCCGCGGATCTTGTCCGCGACGCCCGGGTTGCCGGCGATCGCCTCGTCGACGGCGGCGGTGAGCGCGCCCTCGTCGGAGACGACCTTCAGGCCGCGCTTCTCCACGACCTCGTCCGGCGTGCCCTCCCCGGCGAGGACACCCTCGATGACCTGGCGGGCCAGCTTGTCGTTCAGCTCGCCCTTGGTCACCAGCTCGGTGACCCGGGCCACCTGCGCCGGGGTGATCGCCAGCTCGTCCAGCGGCTTCTGCGACTCGTTGGCGCTGCGGGCCAGCTCGCCCATCCACCACTTGCGGGCGGAGGCCGCGTCGGCACCGGCGTCGATCGTCGCGACGATCAGGTCCAGCGCACCGGCGTTCAGGATGGCCTGCATGTCGGTGCCGGAGACGCCCCACTCCTCGCGGAGCCGGTTGCGCCGCACCAGCGGCAGCTCGGGCAGCTGGGCGCGGATCTCCTCGACCCACTCCCGGGACGGCGCCACGGGCACCAGGTCCGGCTCCGGGAAGTACCGGTAGTCCTCGGCCTCCTCCTTCACGCGGCCCGAGGTCGTGGACCCCGTGTCCTCGTGGAAGTGCCGGGTCTCCTGGACGATCGTGCCGCCGGAGGACAGCACCGCCGCGTGCCGCTGGATCTCGAAGCGGGCGGCACGCTCGACGGAACGCAGCGAGTTGACGTTCTTCGTCTCCGAGCGCGTACCGAACTTCTCGGTGCCGTGCGGGCGCAGCGACAGGTTCACGTCGCAGCGCATCTGGCCCATCTCCATGCGGGCCTCGGACACGCCGAGCGCCCGGATGAGTTCGCGCAGCTCACGGACGTAGGCCCGGGCCACCTCGGGGGCACGCTCGCCCGCTCCCTCGATCGGCTTGGTGACGATCTCGATGAGCGGGATGCCGGCGCGGTTGTAGTCGAGGAGGGAGTGCGAGGCGCCGTGGATACGGCCGGTGGCACCGCCGACGTGCAGCGACTTGCCGGTGTCCTCCTCCATGTGGGCGCGCTCGATCTCCACGCGGAAGGTCTCGCCGTCCTCCAGCTGCACGTCGAGGTAGCCGTTGAAGGCGATCGGCTCGTCGTACTGGGAGGTCTGGAAGTTCTTCGGCATGTCCGGATAGAAGTAGTTCTTCCGGGCGAAGCGGCACCACTCGGCGATCTCGCAGTTGAGCGCGAGTCCGATCTTGACGGCGGACTCGACGCCGGTCGCGTTGACGGCCGGGAGCGCGCCGGGCAGGCCGAGGCAGACCGGGCAGGTCTGGGTGTTGGGGTCGGCACCGAGCGCGGTGGAGCAGCCGCAGAACATCTTGGTGGCGGTGCCGAGTTCGACATGGACCTCGAGGCCCATGACGGGGTCGTACGACGCGAGTGCGTCCTCGTACGACACCAGGTCGGTCGTGGTGGTCACGGTGAAAACTTCCCTCTCAGCCCAGCAGGACGTCGTCGTCGCCCAGCCGCTTCAGCTCGCGGTAGAGGATGGCGAGGCCGGTGACGATGGCGGCGGCGGACACGGTCGCGTCGATCAGGACCAGGGTGTCCTTCTCGGCGCGCGCCGTCTTCAGCCGCTTGGCGACGCCGAACGCGCCGAACGCGGTGGCGGCCATGGACAGGTACGTACCGGACCGGGACTTCTTGAATCCCTTGGCCTTGGTCAGTGCACTCACAGCGACGGAGCCTCCTCGAGCAGCGGGTGGCCCCACTTTTCCACGAAGGCGGCCTCGACGGCGGCACCCACCTTGTAGAGGCGGTCGTCCTTCATGACCGGGGCGATGATCTGCAGGCCGACCGGCAGGTTGTCCTCCGGCGCGAGGCCGCAGGGCAGCGACATGGCGGCGTTGCCCGCCAGGTTGGTCGGGATGGTGCACAGGTCCGCGAGGTACATCGCCATCGGGTCGTCGGCGCGCTCACCGATCGGGAAGGCGGTGGTCGGGGTCGTCGGGGAGACGATCACGTCGACCTGCTCGAAGGCCTGGTCGAAGTCCTGCTTGATCAGCGTGCGGACCTTCTGGGCGCTGCCGTAGTACGCGTCGTAGTAGCCGGAGCTGAGCGCGTACGTGCCGAGCATGATGCGGCGCTTGACCTCGTCGCCGAAGCCGGCCTCGCGGGTCAGCGAGGTGACCTCCTCGGCGGAGTGCGTGCCGTCGTCGCCGACGCGCGCGCCGTAGCGCAGGCCGTCGAAGCGGGCGAGGTTGGAGGAGCACTCGGACGGCGCGATCAGGTAGTACGCGGACAGCGCCAGGTCGAAGGACGGGCAGTCCAGCTCGACGATCTCGGCGCCGAGCTCCTTGAGCATCTGCACCGACTCGTCGAACCGCTGGACGACGCCGGCCTGGTAGCCCTCGCCGCGGAACTGCTTGACGACACCGACGCGCATGCCGGCCACCGAGCCGTTGCGGGCGGCCTCAACGACCGGCGGGACCGGCTCGTCGATGGAGGTGGAGTCCATCGGGTCGTGCCCGGCGATCACCTCGTGCAGCAGGGCCGCGTCCAGGACCGTGCGGGCGCAGGGGCCGCCCTGGTCGAGGGAGGAGGAGAACGCCACCATGCCGTAACGGGACACCGCGCCGTACGTCGGCTTCACACCGACCGTGCCGGTGACGGCGGCCGGCTGGCGGATGGAGCCGCCGGTGTCGGTGCCGATGGCGAGCGGAGCCATGTGCGCGGCGAGCGCGGCGGAGGAACCGCCGCCGGAACCGCCGGGGATGCGGGTGAGGTCCCACGGGTTGCCGGTCGGGCCGTAAGCGCTGTTCTCGGTGGAGGACCCCATGGCGAACTCGTCCATGTTGGTCTTGCCGAGGATGACGACGTCGGCGTCCTTGAGGCGCTTGGTGAGCGTCGCGTCGTACGGCGGGATCCAGCCCTCGAGGATCTTGGAGCCGACCGTGGTCGGGATGCCCTCCGTGGTGAAGATGTCCTTCAGCGCGAGGGGCACACCGGCCAGCGGGCCGAGCTGCTCGCCGCGCTCGCGCTTGGCGTCGACGGCGCGGGCCTGCGCGAGGGCGCCCTCACGGTCGACGTGCAGGAAGGCGTGCACCTTCTCGTCGACGGCCTCGATCCGGGCCAGGTGGGCCTCGGTGACCTCGACCGCGGTGAGCTCGCCGGAGGCGATCTTCGCGGCGGTCTCGGCCGCGGTGAGCTTGATGATGTGATCGCTCATGGCGGTTTACTCCTCCCCCAGGATCTGCGGCACCTTGAAACGCTGCTGCTCCTGGGCCGGGGCGCCGGAGAGCGCCTGCTCGGGGGTGAGCGAGGGACGGACCTCGTCGGCCCGCATGACGTTCGTCAGCGGGAGCGGGTGCGAGGTCGGCGGGACGTCTTGGTCGGCGACCTTGCTGACGCGGGCGACCGCGCCGATGATGTCGTCGAGCTGGCCTGCGAAGTGGTCGAGCTCTTCGGGCTTCAGCTCCAGACGCGCCAGCCGGGCGAGGTGGGCGACCTCCTCGCGCGTGATGCCAGGCATGCAGCGATCCTCTGGGGTGAGTGTGTGTGGTTTGGGACCAATCCTATGGGGCGGGCACCCCTGCCCGTGAAACCCTCCACCCGACGCCCCCCGGAGGGCCCGAAAGGGGCGCGGGGAACTGCGCGACCAGCCCCAGCGGACCCGCAGCCGCACGACGACCTCCCCAGGAACGACCGCACCCTCGCCGGGGCAACGCAACGCGGGCTCCCGGAGCCCCTGAAAGGGGCGCGGGGAACTGCGCGACCAGCCCCAGCGGACCCGCAGCCGCACGACGGCCTGTCCGCCGGGGGGCGGCCGGGCCCCGCGGGACGGCGCAGCGCCGGCTCCCGGGCACGACTCCGGCGGAGGGCTAGTCCTCCGCCGGCCCCGCCGGCCCCGTCGCCGCCGGCAGCGCCGCCGCCGGCCGCTGCCACCCCCGCGACCCCCGGGCGAGCAGCCAGGCCGTCGTCTCGTCCGGCGGCATCGCCGCCGCGACCAGCCACCCCTGCACCGCGTCGCACCGCAGATCCCGCAGCCGCTCCCAGGTCTCGTCGTCCTCGACGCCCTCCGCGACCACCAGCAGACCCAGCGAGTGGGCCAGGTCGATCGTGCAGCGGACGATCTCCGCGTCCTCCGTGTCGATCGCGAGCCGCGCCACGAACGACCGGTCGATCTTCAGCTCGCTCACCGGCAGGCGCCGCAGGTGCACCAGCGAGGAGTAGCCGGTACCGAAGTCGTCGAGCGACATCTTCACGCCGTGCCCGGTCAGCGCGTTGAGGGTGTCGGCGGCCCGCGTCGGGTCCTCCAGCAGCACGTGCTCGGTGATCTCCAGCTGGAGCGCTCCCGCGGGCACCCCGTGCCGGGCCAGCCGGGCCGCGACGGAGCCCGCGAAGCCGGGGCTGTGGACGTCGCGCGGCGAGACGTTGACGGCGACCGGCACGAACAGGCCCTGCGCGCGCCACCGGGCGACCTGACCGAGCGCGGTCTCCAGCACGTACTCGGTGAGCTGCGGCATCAGCCCGGACGACTCGGCTATCGCTATGAACTCGTCCGGGGGGACCCGCCCGCGCTCCGGGTGCACCCACCGCACCAGCGCCTCCAGGCCGGAGACCTGGCCGTCGAAGCGGACCTTCGGCTGGTAGTGCAGCTCCACCTCGTGCGCGTCGAGGGCGCGGCGCAGATCGCCCAGCAGGCCCAGCCGGTCAGGGGTGTTGGAGTCCCGCTTGGACTCGTACGCCTCGACGCCCGTACGGTCCCGCTTGGCCTGGTACATCGCCACGTCCGCCCGCCGCAGCAGCCCCTCGGCGTCGGCCGCGTGGTCCGGGAACACGGCGACTCCCGCACTCGCCTCCAGGACGAGGGTGAGCCCGTCGAGGTCGAGCGGGGAGCTGAGGGCGGCGACCAGACCGCGGGCGGCGCGGGTCGCGGACGTCGTGGAGTCGGCCACGGGCAGTAACACGGCGAACTCGTCACCGCCGAGCCGCGCGGCCTCCGCCCCGCGCGGCAGGGCCAGTCTCAGCCGGTCGGCGATCTGCAGCAGCAGCCGGTCGCCGGCGAGATGGCCCAGGGTGTCGTTGACCGACCGGAAGCGGTCGAGGTCGATGAGCATGAGCGCGGCCCGGGAGCCGACCCGCTCCGCGTCGTCCAGCGCGGTCCAGATGCGCTCCTGCAGCCACTGCCGGTTGGGCAGCCCGGTGAGCGGGTCGCGCAGTTGCTCCTCGGCCCGCGCCCTGGCTATCCACAGGGTGGAGTCGAGGGCGATCAGCGGGATGGAGAACAGCGGCAGCAGGACGGGCTTGGCGTCGGCGACCACGCAGATCAGCGGCGCTATGCCGAGCAGGGCCACCGCGACGAGCCCCTGGCGGACCAGGGCGGTGCGGGCGACCGTGGGCAGGCCCGAGCGGGGGGTGTACAGGTACCACAACAGGGTGCGGGTGACCGTGAGATAGGCGGCGGCGACCAGCACCACACCGGGGCCGGTGTAGAGGGTCCAGGTGTCGGGGGTGGACGGCGACTCGACGGACGGGACGGTGCCGAACGCGGCCAGGACCAGCGCTCCGGCGCCGATGCCGAGCAGGTCGGCCGCGCCGTGCAGCACGCCCTGCCGCCAGCGGCCCCGCCGGGCTATGCCGACCAGCACGACGACGGTGAGACTCACCATGCCGGCCGGGACCCAGCCGTACAGCAGCAGCACGGCGAGGGTGAGGGCGGCGCCGGATCCGGTGCCGCCCCACCAGCGGGAGCGGCCCAGCATCACGAGGTGGCCGACGACGATCCCGGTGAGCACCGCGAGCGACCAGCCGACGGTGCCGGACGGGAAGAGGGCGTGCCCTCCGGTGAAGGCGCGCAGGAAGCCGGCGCCGAGGACGAAGGCGGCCGCGGCGACGACGGCCGTGGGCAACGCGGGCCAGGACGGGTGGCGTTCGGTCTCCGTCCCGTCCGGCCCGAGACCGGTCCCGCCGGCCGGGCGCCCGGCGTCGCGCGCGTCCGCGGTGCCCGCACCGGTGCGCCCCCGCGCGTCCGGACGCCCCGCGGGCCGCCCGTCCTCGCGGCCGCGTCGCCAGACGACCGCCATACGGCGCAGGCGCAGCCGTGAGCCCGGGGCGGCGCTCTCGGTCGGTTCCATTCCCGTCCCTCTCACAGCCGGCGGTGCCCACGCCACGCGGCCCGATGCCCGACAACCCTCAGCGGCTCCGCGGTGGAAAGCCCTTCCCCGGACCCCTCACGGGTTCGGGGGTTGCCCCGACCGCAACTGGGCACGGCAGGCGCACATCTCAACAGTAGGCCGCGGAAGGCTTCCACGGGCACCGGTCGCCGACGGTTGCCCGAATGCGCCCCAGCCACCCGTATGCATCTGGTATGCGCCGATCGGGTGGCCTTCAACCGCTACTCCTCGGCCGAAAGGGCGGCGCCGGCCGCGGCCTCGGGACCCTGCTCCAGAAGGACGTTGAAACCGTCCTCGTTCAGAACCGGCACCTTCAACTGCATCGCTTTGTCATACTTCGACCCGGGATTGTCACCCACGACCACGAACGACGTCTTCTTGGACACGGATCCGGTCACCTTGGCGCCCTGGTTCTGCAGGGCCTCTTTCGCGCCATCCCGGGTGAAATCCTCCAGCGTTCCGGTCACGACGACGGTGAGTCCTTCGAGGGGGCGCGGGCCCTCGTCCTCGCCGGACCGCTCGTCCTCCATGCGGACGCCGGCCGCCTTCCACTTGCGGATGATCTCGCGGTGCCAGTCGGTGGCGAACCATTCCTTGAGCGAGGCGGCGATGGTCGGGCCGACGCCCTCGGTGCCGGCCAGCTCCTCCTCGGTGGCCTGCTCGATGCGCTCGATCGACCGGAACTCGCGGGCCAGCGCCTCCGCGGCCACCGGGCCGACGTGACGGATCGACAGGCTGGTGAGCACGCGGGCCAGCGGGCGCTCCTTGGCCGCCGCGATGTTGGCGAGCATCGCGATCGCGTTCTTCTTCGGCTCGCCCTCCTGGTTGGCGAAGACCGTGGCGATCTTCTCCTCGCCGGTCTTCGGGTCCCGCTTGGGCAGCCCGCTGTCCTGGTCGAGCACGTACGCCTTGATGGGCAGCAACTGCTCGACGGTGAGGTCGAACAGGTCGCCCTCGTCCTTCAGGGGCGGCTCCTGCGGCTCCAGCGGGCTGGTGAGGGCCGCGGCGGCGACATAGCCGAAGTGCTCGATGTCCAGCGCCTTGCGTCCGGCGAGATAGAACAGCCGCTCGCGCAACTGGGCCGGACACGCACGCGCGTTGGGGCAGCGCAGGTCGACGTCGCCCTCCTTCATCGGCCGCAGCGGCGTACCGCACTCGGGGCACTCGGAGGGCATGACGAACTCGCGCTCGCTGCCGTCCCGCAGGTCCGCCACCGGCCCGAGGATCTCGGGGATGACGTCACCGGCCTTGCGCAGCACCACGGTGTCGCCGATGAGCACGCCCTTGGACTTGACCACGTCCTGGTTGTGCAGCGTGGCGAACTCGACCTCCGAGCCGGCCACCGTCACCGGCTCGACCTGCGCGTACGGCGTGACCCGGCCGGTGCGGCCGACGCCCACCCGGATGTTGACCAGCTTGGTGTTGACCTCCTCGGGCGCGTACTTGTAGGCGATGGCCCAGCGCGGGGCGCGGGAGGTGGTGCCGAGACGTCCCTGGAGCGGAATCTCGTCGAGCTTGACGACGACGCCGTCGATCTCGTGCGCCACGGAGTGGCGGTTCTCGCCGTAGTGGGCGATGAACTCCCGCACGCCCTCCATGCCGTCGACGACCCGGTTGTGCGGGGAGGTCGGCAGGCCCCACTCCTTCAGCAGGCCGTAGCCCTGGGAGAGCCGGGTCATGCCCTTGTAGCCCTCGAGCACACCGATGCCGTGCACCACCATGTGCAGCGGGCGGGTGGCGGTGACCCGGGGGTCCTTCTGGCGCAGCGAACCGGCCGCCGCGTTGCGCGGGTTGGCGAAGGGCTTGTCACCGGCCTCCACCAGACGGGCGTTGAGCTCCTGGAACTTCTCCATCGGGAAGTAGACCTCGCCGCGGATCTCCACGACGTCGGGCACCTTGTCGCCCTTGAGGCGGTCCGGGATCTCGGCGATGGTGCGGACGTTGGGCGTGATGTCCTCACCGGTGCGGCCGTCGCCGCGGGTCGCCGCGCGGACCAGCCGGCCGCGCTCGTAGGTGAGGTTGACCGCGAGGCCGTCGACCTTCAGCTCGCACAGGAAGTGGAACGTCTGCGTACCCAGTTCCTTGTGGATGCGCTCGGCCCAGGCGGCGAGGTCCTCGTCGTTGAACGTGTTGTCCAGGGACAGCATGCGGGAGCGGTGCTGGACGGAGGTGAACTCCGTCTCGTAGGCCCCGGCGACCTTCTGGGTCGGCGACTCCGGCGTGCGCAGCTCCGGGTACCGCTCCTCCAGTGCCTCCAGCTCACGCAGGAGGCGGTCGAACTCCGCGTCGCTGACGACCGGTGCGTCGTTCACGTAGTACCGGAAGCGGTGCTCCTCGATCTGCTCGGCGAGCGTGGCGTGCTGCTCCCGCGCTTGTGCGGGCACGCTCGTCGTCTCCGCTTGCTTGTCGCCGGCCACCGTGTGTCCTCCCGTTACTCAGGGTTGTCCGCGAGGGATCTCGCCGCCCGGACGCAGTGTGCGTAGGCCGCGCGCGCGTACGCGGGAGAGGCCCCCGCGAGTCCGCACGCCGGAGTGAGCGTGACCGCCTCCGGGAGAAGTCCCGGCCGCAGCCCCAGCCTGCGCCAGAGCGTCCTGACACCCATGACGCTACCGGCAGGGTCCGACAATGGGGCGTCCGTGCCGGGGACGACACCGGCGAACAGGCGGGTGCCGCCCTCGACCGCTTCCCCGATCACCTCGTCGTCACGCTCGGTGAGGAGGGAGAAATCGAACGAGATGCCCGCCACGCCCGCCCGGCGCAGCAGGGCGAACGGGACGTCCGGGGCGCAGGAGTGGACCACGACCGGCCCTCCGTCGTGCACGCCGACGACGTCGCGCAGGGTGGCCTCGACGATCTGCCGGTCGACCGCGCGGTGGGTGCGGTAGCCGCTGGCCGTCTTCACCTGGCCGCGCAGGACGGCGGTGAGGGACGGTTCGTCGAGCTGGAGGACGAGGGTGGCGCCGGGGACGCGGCGGCGCACCTCGTCGAGGTGGAGCCGCAGTCCCTCGGCGAGGGAGGCCGCGAGGTCGCGGGCGGCGCCGGGATCGGAGAGGGCGGCCTCGCCGTTCCTCAGTTCCAGGGACGCGGCGAGGGTCCAGGGGCCGACGGCCTGGACCTTCAGCAGCCCTTCGTAGCCCTGGGTGTACTCCTCCAGCGCGTCGAGGTCCTCGCCGAGCCAGGAGCGGGCGCGGCGGGTGTCCCGGCCGGGGCGGTCGCCGATCCGCCAGCCGCTGGGCTCCACGCGGGCGTAGAGCTCGACGAGCATGCCGGCGGTGCGGCCGATCATGTCGGCGCCGGGGCCGCGGGCGGGGAGCTCGGGGAGGTGGGGGAAGTCCTCGAAACTGCCGGTGGCGGTCTTGGCGGCTTCTCTGGCGTCGCCGCCGGGGAGGGAGCCGACGCCGGTGGCGAGGGCGGGGGCGAAGCGAAGGGTGTCGTTCACAGGGGAAGCGTACGCAGTGGGCGGCGGAGGGTTTTCGCCCCCGCCGCCCCTTCCCTTCCCGTCCCTGGGGCTGCGCCCCAGACCCCCTTCGGCCCTTCGGGCCTCGTCCTCGAGCGCCGGACGGGCTTCAGCCTCCCGGGCGGACCGTCAGGTCGTTCACTTCCGCGTCCCTGGGAAGGTCCAGGGCCATGACGATCGTCGTGGCGACCGACTCGGGGTCGATCCACTTCGCGGGGTCGTACTCCTTGCCCTCCTGCTGGTGGACCTTGGCCTGCATGGGGCTGGCGGTGCGGCCGGGGTAGACCGAGGTGACGCGGACGCCGTTCGCGTGCTCCTCGTGGCGCAGGGAGTCGGCGAGGGCCTTCAGGCCGTGCTTGGAGGCGGCGTAGGCGGACCAGTCCGCGTGCGCGTTCAGACCGGCGCCGGAGTTGACGAAGAGCACGTGCCCCCGGCTCGCGCGGAGCTGGGGCAGGAAGTGGCGGGTCAGCTCGGCGGGGGCGACCAGGTTGACGTTCAACTGGTGGCGCCAGCTCTTGGGGGTGAGGTCGCCGACCGGGCCGAGGTCGACGACGCCCGCGATGTGCAGCAGCGAGTCCACCCGGTCGGGCAGTGACTGGTGCGAGAAGGCCCAGCTGAGCCGGTCGGGGTCGGCGAGGTCGCCGACCAGGGTGCGGGCACCGGGGAACTCGGCGGCCAGCTCCTTCGCGCGGCCCGCGTCGCGCGCGTGCAGCACGAGGTCGTCCCCGCGCGCGTGCAGACGGCGGGCGACGGCCCCGCCGATGCCGGAACCGGCTCCGGTGATCACATGTGTAGCCATGACCGCCATGCTCGCACCCTCGCCGATCAGGCGACGCCCCGGCTCTCCTCCAGGTAGGCCAGCGCGCCCACCGGCTCCTCGGCGAAGAAGACCAGCTCGCTCAGCGGACGGGGCAGGAAGCCCTCCGCCTCCATGCGGTGGAACTGCTCCTTGAGCCCGTCGTAGAAGCCGGCCGTGTTGAGCAGCACCACGGGCATGTCGGTGTGCCCGTGCTTCTTCAGCTCCAGGATCTCCGTCGCCTCGTCGAGGGTGCCGGTGCCGCCCACCATGATCACGACCGCGTCGGCCTTCTCCAGCAGCAGCCGCTTGCGCTCGGCGAGGTCCTTGGCGACGACCATCTCGTCGACGCCCTGGCGGGCCTTCGCGGAGAGGAACTCCACCGACACGCCGAGGAGCCGGCCGCCGGCCTTCTCCACCCCGTCGGCGACGACCTTCATCAGACCGACGTCGGAGCCGCCCCAGACCAGGGTGTGCCCGCCCTTGCCGATCAGGCGCGCGAACTCGCGCGCCGGAGTGGTGTAGCGGTCGGCGAGGTCGGCGGCGGAGAGGAAGACGCAGATGTTCACGGAGGCCAGCCTACGCTCGGGAAGAAGGCCGCCCCGGGGCGCGCTGTACCCGTCGGACCGACCACCGAGGAGGACGCCGTGACCACAGGCCATCGCATCACCGTCGAGTCCAGCGACCGGCACGTGCGCGTGGTGCGCGACGGGCAGGTTCTGGCGGAGAGCGACCGCGCGCTGGTACTGCACGAGACGGGCTGCCCCGCGCGCTACTACATCCCGCCGCAGGACGTGCGGCTGGACCTGCTGACGCCGTCGGCGACGCACACGCACTGCCCGTTCAAGGGGACCGCGTCGTACTGGTCGCTGCCGGACGCGGCGGACCTGGTGTGGGCGTACCCGGACCCGAAGCCGGCGGTGGCGCCGATCAAGGACCACCTGTGCTTCTACGAGGTGGACGTGGACTGACCGCTCACCGCGGGACGTGATCCGCGGACGCGCCGCCCGCCTCACCCACGATTCCGGCGCCGTGCGGCAGTCTCGTGAGACATGGACCAGAACATCTCTTCGCGCGACGGGACCACCCTCGCCTACGAGAGCGCCGGGCGCGGCACCACGATCGTCCTCGTCAGCGGCGCGATGTCGACGGGCGCCACGGTGGCGCCGCTGGCCGCCCCGCTCTCCGAGCGGTTCCGGGTGGTGGTCTACGACCGCCGCGGCCGGGGCGCGAGCGGCGACACGCCGCCGTACGCGGTGGAGCGCGAGGTGGAGGACCTGGCGGCGCTGATCGAGGCGGTGGGCGGCGAGGCGGCGCTGTACGGCGTCTCCTCGGGGGGCGCGCTGGCGCTGCGGGCGGCGGCGAGCGGGTTGCCGGTGCGCCAGGTCTCGGTGTACGAGACGCCGTACGCCATGTCCGAGGACGACCTCGCGGAGCGCGCCCGGTACACCGAGCGGCTGACGGCGGCGCTGGAGGAGGGGCGGCGGGGCGACGCGGTGGAGCTCTTCCTGCGGCTGACCGGGCTGGGCGACGGGGTGATCGGGAGCGCGCGGCAGTCGCCGATGTGGGCGGGGATGGAGGCGCTGGCGCCGAGCCTGGCGTACGACGACGCCGTGATGGGCGGCGGGGGTGTGCCGCGGGAGATGCTGGCGTCGATCGCGGTGCCGGTGCTGTCGATCGCGGGCGACGCGAGCCCGGCGTGGATGCGTCAGGCGGCACGGGCGATCGCCGAGTCGGTCCCCCGGGGCGCGTACCGCACCCTGGGGGGCCAGACCCACATGGCCGAACCGGACGTGCTGGCGCCGGTGCTGGCGGAGTTCTTCGCGCGGTGAAGCACCGCGCGGCCCCGCAGCACGGTGACCGCCGCGTGGTCCCCGTGGGGTGACCGCCGCGTGACCCTCACGCCGTGACTGCCGCGTGACCCTCGCACGGTGACCGCCGCGGGGGCGGGCCGTGTCAGGCCACGTCCGCCGTCGCCCGCTCCGTCGAGGCGATGGTCGCCGAACCCACCACGCGCGTGCCGTCGTACAGCACGACCGCCTGTCCGGGGGCGACACCGCGCACGGGCTCGGTGAAGCGCACGCGCAGCTCCTCGCCGACCAGTTCGGCCGTCACCTCGGTCTCGCCGCCGTGGGCGCGCAGCTGGGCGGTGTAGGTGCCGGGGCCGGCCGGGGCGCTGCCGCACCAGCGAGGGCGGATCGCGGTGAGCGCGGTGACGTCCAGGGAGGCCGCCGGGCCGACGGTGACGGTGTTGTCCACCGGAGAGATGTCCAGGACGTAGCGGGGCTTGCCGTCCGGGGCGGGGGTGCCGATGCGCAGGCCCTTGCGCTGGCCGATGGTGAAGCCGTACGCGCCCTCGTGGGTGCCGATCGTGGCGCCGGACTCGTCGACGATGTCGCCCTCGGCCTTGCCGAGCCGCTTGGCGAGGAAGCCCTGGGTGTCGCCGTCGGCGATGAAGCAGATGTCGTGCGAGTCGGGCTTCTTGGCCACGGCCAGGCCCCGGCGCTCGGCCTCGGCGCGGATCTCCTCCTTGGTGGTGACCGTGTCGCCGAGCGGGAACAGGGCGTGGGCGAGCTGGCGGTCGTCGAGCACACCGAGGACGTAGCTCTGGTCCTTGGCCATGTCGGAGGCGCGGTGCAGTTCGCGGGTGCCGTCCTCGCGCAGGATCACCTTGGCGTAGTGGCCGGTGCAGACGGCGTCGAAGCCGAGCGCGAGCGCCTTGTCGAGCAGCGCGGCGAACTTGATCTTCTCGTTGCAGCGCAGGCACGGGTTGGGGGTGCGGCCGGCCTCGTACTCGGCGACGAAGTCCTCGACGACGTCCTCGCGGAAGCGGTCGGCGAGGTCCCACACGTAGAACGGGATGCCGATGACGTCGGCGGCCCGGCGGGCGTCACGGGAGTCCTCGATGGTGCAGCAGCCCCGGGCGCCGGTGCGGAACGACTGCGGGTTCGCGGAGAGCGCGAGATGGACGCCGGTCACGTCGTGACCCGCTTCGGCGGCGCGGGCGGCGGCGACGGCGGAGTCGACGCCTCCGGACATGGCGGCCAGGACGCGGAGGGGGCGGGTGCGCTGCGGGGTGTCAGTCATAGCCCCTCCAGGGTAAGGGGCGCGGGAACCACGGCCGCCGGATATCCGTTCACGCTCACATGGGGGCCAAGGGAGCGGGCGAGGACGGCGATCGGCGCATAGGCCGGCGCGCACTGATCGTGGGCGGCCTGGCGGCCGCGGCGGGCACGGCGGCGCTGGCGCGCGACGAGCTGGGGCGGCTGTGGTGGCGGCTGCCCGGCGTCGACAAGCCGCGCACCCCCGGCGCGGTCGACTTCGCGGGCGCCCGCTGGGTCGCGGCCTCGGACGCCAACTGGCGCGGCGCGGACCGGCCGGACGACTTCGGCATCGACATGGTGGTCGTGCATGTCACCCAGGGGAGCCTGGACAGCGCGGTGAAGGCGTTCCAGAACCCGGGGCACAAGGCGGCGGCGCACTACATCGTCGGCAAGGACGGCCGGATCACGCAGATGATCCGCGAGCTGGACGTGGCGTACCACGCGGGCAACCGCGACTACAACGAACGCAGTGTCGGCATCGAGCACGAGGGCTTCGTGGACCGCCCGGAGGACTTCACCGACGCGATGTACTCGGCCTCGGCCCGCCTGACCGCCCGGATATGCGCGCGGTACGACATCCCGGTCGACCGTGAGCACATCATCGGGCACGTCGAGGTGCCCGGCACCGACCACACCGACCCGGGCCCGCACTGGGACTGGGACCGCTACCTGAAACTGGTCCGCCGCGCCGGCACCGCCCAGGCGGGCCAGGGCCGCACGGCCACCACGGCCGACGGCACGGGCGGCTAGGGCCCCGGGCGGGCCGGCGGCCGCCTCAGCTCAGGCCCGCCGCCCGGGCGCGGGCCACCGCGGGGCCGATGGCCTTGGCCAGGGCTTTCACCTCGGCGTCCGTGGAGGTGTGGCCGAGGGAGAAGCGCAGGGTGCCCCGGGCCAGGTCGGGGTCGGTGCCGGTGGCGAGGAGGACGTGGCTGGGCTGGGCCACGCCCGCGGTGCAGGCGGAGCCGGTGGAGCACTCGATGCCCTGCGCGTCCAGAAGCAGCAGCAGGGAGTCGCCCTCGCAGCCGGGGAAGGTGAAGTGCGCGTTGGCCGGGAGCCGGCCACCGGGGGCGGGGTCGCCGCCCAGAATCGCGTCGGGGACGGCCTCCAGCACCGCGGCGACCAGGTCGTCGCGCAGCCGTCCGATCTCGCGGGCGAACCACTCGCACTGCTCGGCGGCGAGCCGCCCGGCGACGGCGAAGGAGGCGACGGCGGGGACGTCGAGGGTGCCGGAGCGGACGTGGCGCTCCTGTCCGCCGCCGTGCAGCACGGGCACGGGGGTGTGCTCGCGGCCGAGGACCAGGGCGCCGATGCCGTACGGCCCGCCGATCTTGTGTCCGGAGACGGTCATCGCGGCGAGCCCGGACGCGCCGAAGTCCACCGGCACCTGCCCGAAGGCCTGGACCGCGTCGGAGTGCAGGGGGACGCCGAACTCAGCGGCGACCGCGGCGAGTTCGGTGACCGGCAGGAGGGTCCCGATCTCGTTGTTGGCCCACATGACGGTGGCGAGGGCGACGTCGTCGGGGTTGCGGGCGATGGCCTCGCGCAGGGCGTCGGGGTGGACCCGGCCGTGCGGGTCGACGGGGAGGTACTCGACGGTGGCGCCCTCGTGCTCGCCGAGCCAGTGGACGGCGTCCAGGACGGCGTGGTGCTCGACGGGGCTGGAGAGGACCCTGGTGCGGGCCGGGTCCGCGTCGCGGCGGGACCAGTACAGGCCCTTCACGGCGAGGTTGTCGGCCTCCGTGCCGCCAGAGGTGAACACAATTTCGCTGGGGCGGGCGCCGAGGGCTTCGGCGAGGGTCTCGCGGGCCTCCTCGACGGTGCGCCGGGCGCGGCGGCCGGCCGCGTGCAGGGAGGAGGCGTTGCCGGTGACGCCCAGGTGCGCGGTGAGCGCCTCGACTGCCTCGGGAAGCATCGGGGTGGTCGCGGCGTGGTCGAGGTAAGCCATGGTGCCGCCGATTCTACGGGCCCCGGTGCACCCCACACGTATCACGGTGGGCCGGGCGGAGGCGCCGGCGGGGGGCGCGGCGGGGTGCCTGGTCAGAAGCTCCAGGAGATCGTGCCGTCGGCCTGCATGAAGGCGACGAGGACGACCAGGTCGGCGATGCCGAGTCCGAGGCCGAGCAGGGCACGGCCGCGGCGGGCGGTGCCGCGCCACAGGGCCACCGAGGCCAGCACGATGGCGGCCGGGCCGAGGAAGACGTTGAGGACGAGCAGGCCGAGCAGGCCGAGGACGAAGGACGCGACGGCCATGCCGTCGGTGTCCCGGATCCCGGTGCGACGGCCGGCTCCTGCGGTGAGCTGCATGATGATCGGCTCCTTCGGTCGAAAGGGGCGGGGGGCGGGGCGTGGCGGGACGCCCGGGGCCGGGCGCGGGTCAGCGGGCCGGGGTGCCGCGGTGGCGGCCCTGGTGCTCGCGCAGGGCGAAGACACCGAGCCAGACGGCGATGACCGCGCCGACGGCGACGGAGAAGGTCAGCGGTGCGTGCGCGACGGCGCCCAGGACGAGGCCGAGCAGCAGCAGTGCGGCGACGAGAAACAGCATGAGTCGGACCCCCAAGTTGGGTGAACGGTTGCAGTAACACTTGTTCACTGACTTCCCAGTCTAGCGCGCCTCATCACTTTTCAATTTGGGAGAACAGTTGTTAACTGCATGGTATGAGTCACACGTCCGGCATCCGGCAGGCCCAGAAGCAGAAGACCCGGCAGGCACTTCTCGACGCGGCGCTCGAACTGCTGGAGGGACAGAGCCTGAGCAGCCTGGGCCTGCGTGAGGTCACGCGTGCCGTCGGTATCGCCCCGACCGCCTTCTACCGGCACTTCCGCTCGATCGAGGACCTGGGCGTGGCCCTGGTCGAGCAGGCCCTGGGCAGCTTGCACCCGATGATCCGGACGACGGTGACCCCGACCGGCGACGGACCGGAACGCATCGCGCGCGCCATCGAGTTGATCGCCGGTCATGTGGACGCGTACCCCGCCCACGTCCGGTTCATCGCGCGGGAACGGCACGGCGGGGTGCGCCCGGTCCGCGAGGCGATACAGCAGCAGCTCGCCCGGTTCACGGCGGAGGTCGGGGAGGCGCTGGCCGGGGACGCGGAGTCGGCGGGCTGGGGCGAGGAGGACCTGCTGATGCTGGCGCAGCTCTACGTGGACCAGATGCTGATCACCGCGTCGCTCTTCCTGGAGTCGCCGGCAAGCGCGCCGGCGGCGCGGGAGCGGGTGTCACGGGTCGCGGCGCGGCAGCTGCGGCTCATCCACGTCGGACGGCGGCACTGGCTCGACGAGCCGGACGCGGCCGGGGGCCGGTGACCGGCACAGCACGACACCCGACGGCAGGCAGCACGGCGAAGGGCGGCGGGGTGGGAACCACCTCCGCCGCCCTTCGTCGTCGTCGGCTCAGCCCAGCCGGACCCGTGCCAGCTGACGGGACTGCGCGACGAGGCGGTCCGCGCTGTCCCAGACCTCGGCGTCCTCCTCCAGGAAGCCGCCCGCGAGGTTACGGGTGGTGATCGAGACGCGCAGCGGCCCCGGGGCCGGGCGGCAGCGCACGTGGACGGTCAGCTCCACCGTGGGCACCCAGCCGGTCAGGCCCATCTCGAAGGCGGTCGGCGGCAGCGCGTCCACCGCGAGCAGCAGCGCCAGCGGGTCGGGGTCGCGGCCGTCGGCCAGACCGAACCAGGCCCGCATCTCGCCCTTGCCGGAGGGCTTGCCGAGCGCCCAGCCGAGGGTCGACGGGTCCAGCTTCAGCATCAGCCGGCCGGTGATGGCGGAGCTTCCGTCGACGGGGGCGGGGCCGTCCTCGGGACCGAAGCACTGGTCCATGGGCGGCAGCGCGGGCGGCCGGGCCGTCGTACGGACGTCGTCGGGGAGGGAGTCGAGGTCGCCGTAGGAGGCGAGGACGCGGATGCGCTCCACCTCGTTGCCCTGCTCGTCGAGCTGGAACAGGGAGGCCTGTCCGGTGGACAGCGTCCGCCCGGTGCGCACGGTCTCGGTGCGGACGACCGCCGGACCCGGCTGGGAGGCCGTCAGATAGTGCGCGGAGACGGTGAACGGGTCGGAGTGCGGCAGCGTGTCCGCGAGCGCGCGGCCCAGGACCGCCAGCAGGTAACCGCCGTTGACGGCGTTGATGATCGTCCAGCCGGCGGAGAGGTCGATGTCGTAGACGCCGGGCGCCCGCGCGGTGAGCGCGGTGTCGCGGTCGAACTCACTGGCACCGATGACGGCCCGGGTGGCCTGGGCGGAGGCTGCTTCTGGCATGGGTGAACAGTACAAGAAGATAATACTAAGCGGTAGCTTTGTTCCGCCTAGGCCCTCCGTCCTCCACCCTCCGTCCTCCACCCTCCACCCTCCGGGCTCAGACGGGCGGCTGTTCCTCGCTGACCGTCGACCGGCGGTGCCAGGCGCGGGGCGCACGCCAGTGGTAGTGCATGGCGAGCAGCCGCAGTATGAAGGTGGTGACGGCGGCCGTGGTGCTGGTCGCCGCGTTGAGCACGTCGAAGCGCAGACACAGCGCCACCATGGTGGCGCCGACGATGGCGGGGACGGCGTACAGGTCACGGTCCCAGCGCAGCAGCGAGGGCACCTCGTTGGCGAGGACGTCGCGCAGCACACCGCCGCCGACCGCCGTGGCCAGACCCAGGCAGGCGGAGGCGGTCAGGCCCAGCCCGTAGTCGTACGCCTTGGTGGTGCCGACGACGCAGAAGAGGCCGAGGCCGGCCGCGTCGAAGACGTTGACGGCGACCTGGATGCGCTCCACGTGCGGGTGCAGGAAGAACACCAGGGTGCTGGCCAGCAGCGGGGTGACGAAGTAGCCCAGGTCCGTGAAGGCGGCGGGCGGCACCGCGCCGATGACCAGGTCGCGGAAGAGGCCGCCGCCCAGGGCGGTGACCTCGGCGACCACGGCGATACCGAACACGTCGAAGTTCTTCCGGACGGCCAGCAGGGCGCCGGAGATGGCGAACACGAAGATGCCGACGAGGTCGAGCACGTGCAGGACGGACGGGCTGAACAGTTGCTGGAGCACCCACACATTCTCACCCATGCGAAAGCCCCTGCCTTGCAATGCAAGGCAGGGGCTTCGGCTGGCTTACTTGTCCGAGGACTGCTCGCCGGAGGTCTCCCCGGCGGCGGCCCCGTCCGTGGGGGGCTCCTCCGCCCCGGCGGGCTCCTCCGCCCCGGCGGCCTCCTCCGAAGCGGAGGCCTCCGCCTCGGCCTGCGCGGACGCATCCGCCTCGGCCGGCGCGGCAGCCGACTTCTCCACCTTGGCGGGCTTCGCCGTCTCGGACTTCTCCGCCTTCGCGGGCTTATCCGCCTCGGCGGGCTCGTCCGACGCGGGCTTCTCAGCCTTGGCGGGCTCCGCCTTCGCGGGCTCGTCCGACGCAGGCGTCGCCACCTCGGCCGGCGCGGCGGCGGGCTTCTCCGTCTTCGCCGGCCCGGCGGCCGAGGACTCCGCGGCGACCGCCGCCGAGGTCTCCGCCGACTCCTCCAGGACGGCCGTCCCCACCAGCTCCGTGGCCTCCTTGGCGGCCGTCAGCAGGACGGTGTCCTGCGGGGCCTGGTCCTCGAAGTTCTCGGGGTGGTGGCAGGCCACGCGCTGGCCCGGGCGCAGCTCCAGCAGCGGCGGCTCCGTGGTCCGGCAGATCTCCGTCGCCTTCCAGCACCGCGTGTGGAAGCGGCAGCCGCTCGGCGGGGAGATCGGCGAGGGAACGTCGCCCTTGAGCAGGATGCGCTCGCTCTTGGCGCCCCTGCGCTTGGGGTCCGGGATCGGCACGGCCGACATCAGCGCCTTGGTGTACGGGTGCATCGGCGCCTTGTACAGCAGGTCACGGTCGGCCAGCTCGACGATCTTGCCGAGGTACATCACCGCGATCCGGTCCGACACGTGCCGGACCACCGACAGGTCGTGAGCGATGATGACGTACGTCAGGCCCAGCTCCTGCTGGAGGTCGTCCAGCAGGTTGACGACCTGCGCCTGGATGGACACGTCCAGGGCGGACACCGGCTCGTCGGCCACCACCAGCTTCGGCTTGAGCGCGAGCGCGCGGGCGATGCCGATGCGCTGGCGCTGGCCGCCGGAGAACTCGTGCGGGTAGCGGTTGTAGTGCTCGGGGTTGAGACCCACGACCGACAGCAGCCGCTGCACCTCCTTCTTCACACCGCCCTCGGGCTCGACGCCCTGGAGCTTGAAGGGGGCGCTGACGATGGTGCCGATGGTGTGGCGCGGGTTCAGCGACGAGTACGGGTCCTGGAAGATCATCTGGACGTCACGGCGCATCGGACGCATGTCCGACACACCGAGGTGCGAGATGTCCTTGCCCTCGAACTCGATACGGCCGCCGGTCGGTTCGAGCAGCCGGGTGATGAGCCGGCCCATCGTCGACTTGCCGCAGCCCGACTCGCCCACCACACCGAGGGTCTCGCCGGAGCGGACCTCGAAGTCCAGCCCGTCGACCGCGTGCACCGCGCCGACCTGACGCTGGAGCAGGCCCTTCTTGATGGGGAAGTGCTTCTGGAGCCCTTCCACCTTCAGCAGGACCTCACCGGACCCCTTGGCAGGTGCGGCGCCGTCGCTCTGGGCGGGAATCGTCACGGCTGCGTCCTTGGAGTTCTCGCTCACAGCTTCGGCGCAATCTCTTCGGTCCAGATTCGCTCCCGCTGCTCCTGGGACATGTGGCAGGCGGCCCAGTGGCTGCTGCCGACCTCGGAGAGCTCGGGGCGGACGGTGCGGGTGACGTTGTCCTTGGGGACGTCGGCGTACGGGCAGCGCGGGTTGAAGGCGCAGCCGGACGGGATGTTGATCAGCGAGGGCGGGGAGCCCTTGACCGGGATCAGCCGGTCCTGCTGCTCGCGGTCCAGCCGCGGCATCGAGCCGAGCAGGCCCCAGGTGTAGGGGTGGCGGGGCTCGTAGAAGACCTTCTCCGTCGGGCCGCGCTCCACGCAGCGGCCGCCGTACATCACCAGGATGTCGTCGGCGAGTTCGGCGACGACGCCCAGGTCGTGGGTGATGACGATGACCGCGGAGCCGAACTCCTTCTGCAGGTCGCGGATGAGGTCCAGGATCTGCGCCTGGACCGTCACGTCGAGCGCGGTGGTCGGCTCGTCGGCGATGAGCAGCTCGGGGTTGTTCACCAGCGACATCGCGATCATCGCGCGCTGGCGCATACCGCCGGAGAACTCGTGCGGGTAGCTGTCCACGCGCTTGTCGGGCTGCGGGATGCCGACGCGGTCGAGCATCTCCACGGCGCGGCGCTTGGCGGTCTTCTTGTCCACGTCGTGGTGGATGCGGTACGCCTCCACGATCTGCTGCCCGATCGTGTAGTACGGGTGCAGCGCGGACAGCGGGTCCTGGAAGATCATCGCCATCTCACGCCCGCGCAGCCGGCGGACGTGGTCCGGGTCGGCGGACAGCAGCTCGGTGCCGTCCAGCCAGATCTCGCCCGATATCTGGGCCTTGCGCTTGCCGTACTGGCCGGCGGTGTGCAGCCCCATGATGCCGAGGCTGGTCACCGACTTGCCGGAACCGGACTCGCCCACGATGCCGAGGGTCTTGCCCTTCTCCAGCGTGAAGCTCAGTCCGTCGACGGACTTGACCAGGCCGTCGTCGGTCGGGAAGTGCACCTTGAGGTCGCGGACCTCCAGGAAGGACGTGGGGGCCGGCGAGCCCTGGACGGGCTCGCCCACGGCCGCGCCGGTCTTGCTCAATTCGGTCATGCGAGCCTCACTCGGGGGTCGATCACGGCGTACAGGACGTCCACCACGAGGTTGGCGATGAGCACCGCGAGAGAAGTGATCAGGACGACGCCCAGGATGAAGGGCAGGTCCTGGTTACGGATCGCTTCCAGCACCTTCTGGCCGAGGCCGGGAAGGCTGAACGTGGTCTCCGTCAGGATCGCCCCGCCCATCAGGGCGCCGATGTCCATGCCGAGCATGGTGAGGATCGGCGTCATCGTCGAGCGCATCGCGTGCTTGCGGATGACGACCTGCTCCTTGAGGCCCTTGGCGCGCGCGGTGCGGATGTAGTCCTCGCCGAGGATCTCCAGCATGGTGGCGCGGGTGATCCGGGCGTACATCGCGGCGTACAGGAAGGCCAGGGTGATCCAGGGCAGGATCATGCCGCCGAGCCAGCCGCTGAAGCTGTCCTCCAGCGGCACGAACTGGGCGTCGAGCCAGCCGAGTCCGTGGGAGATCACCGCGAGGCTGATCAGGCCGGTGAAGTAGATGGGGAGGGAGACACCGGCCAGCGCGACGACCATCGCGCCGCGGTCCCACAGGGTCCCGCGCTTGAGCGCGGAGAGCACACCCGCCGCCAGGCCGAAGATCAGCCACAGCACGGCCGCACCGAGGGCCAGGGCCAGGGTGACCGGGAAACGCTCGGTCAGCACCGGCCAGACGGCCTGCTCACTGCGGAAGGAGTAGCCGAAGCACGGCGCGGCGCAGTGGGTGACGTCTCCGCCGCCGGAGTAGGTGCGACCGGCGAAGATGCCCTTGAAGAACTCCCAGGCCTGGATGAAGATCGGTTCGTCGAGACCCAGCTTCTGCCGCACGCCCTCGACGGCCGCGGGGTCGGCCTGCTTGCCCACGAAGCTCGTGGCGATGTCGACCCCCGCCCACTTCGGGACGAGGAAGAAGATGCCGAAGACCACCAGGATGATGACCACGAGCATCACTGCGGCGGCGAACAGCCGCCTGATGAGGTAAGCGAGCACAGCTTACGGCCCGCTGCGGACCGCGGGCCGCCGGTGGGGTCCCCCCACGCCTTGTGGGCGATGGGGAGACGTCCGGCGGCCCACGGTCACGCCGCGCCGGCCTTCACCTGCCTTTCGTGCCGTACGGCGGGTGTACCGGTTACTTCGCGTCCGTCAGACCGAGGTTGACGAAGTCGTACATTCCGCTGTAGCCGTCGGAGGTGTACACGTTCGCCAGTCGGCTGGAGCGCCAGTTGATGAACTTCTCGAAGACGAAGGGCAGGTAGTAGCCGCCCTCCATGACCTTGTGGTTGATCTCCGTGGCGATCTTGGTCTTGCCGGCGTCGTCAAGCGTGTTGACGTACTGGTCGAACAGGCCGTCGATCGTCTTGTCCTTGATGAGGGCGTAGTTGTTGTTGCCGCTCTCGAGGATGTAGTCGCTGTGCCACAGCGGCAGACCGTAGCCCTGGACGGACGGGAAGTCCGGGCCCCAGCCCATGATGATGATGCCGTAGTTCTTCTTGACGACGTTGGCCGGGCTGCCGATGATGCCGGCGGTCTGCGAGCCGTCGTACTGGTCGATCTCGGCCGTGATGCCGACCTTCTTCAGCGACGCCTGGAGCGACTCGGCGGTGGCCACCTCGACCGGCTTGTTGTTACGCACCGCGATGGTGGTCTTGAAGCCGTTGGGCTGGCCGCAGAGCTTCAGCTCCTCCTTGGCCTTGGCGACGTTGCCGCTCTTGTTGGCACCGGCCATCTCGTACGGGTCGTACTTCTGGCCCTCGGCACCCGGGACGGACGGCGGCAGCATGTTGGTGCCGATGTCGCCACCCGCGACCGGGCCACCGCGCGCGTTCTGCAGCGAGACGTGGTCGGCCCCGTAGAGGACCGCCTTGCGGCAGTGGATGTTGTCGAACGGCTTCACGCTCTGCGGGAAGACCGCGTAGCGGACGTAACCGGAGACCGGGTTGTCCAGGTTGCCCTTGTGCTCCTGCAGGGCGGTGGTGCGGCCCTGCGGCGACATGCCGGTCTGGTTGATGTCCAGGTCGTAGTCACCGGCGATGAGGCGGGCGTCCAGCTCGTTGGCGTTCGTGAAGAACTTGACCGTGATCTTGTCCGGGTACGCCTTGCGGACCGGGTCCGACTCCTGCTTCCACTCGGTGTTGCGGACCAGGGTCAGGTCCTTGCCGGGGCTGTAGGACTCGAACTTGTACGGGCCCGAGGAGAACGGGTGCAGGCCGTACTTGGACTTGGTGTCCTTGTCCTGGCGGACCGGGGAGGCGGAGGTGAGCGCCAGCATCTCCTCGAAGTCCGAGTTGGCCTTCGGGAGCTTGAAGACGATGGTCTTGTCGTCCGGCGTCTCGATGGCCTTCAGGCCCAGCTTGTCCTTGGACTTGTCCTTGTACGGGCCGGCGTACTCACCCTTGGGGTCGAGCACCTCCTTGAGGTACGTCGGACCGCCGGACAGCACGTCCTGCGCCCAGACGCGCTCGATGCCGTACTTGATGTCCTTCGACGTGATCGGCTTGCCGTCCTCCCACGTGACACCGTCGCGCAGGGTGTACGTGTAGGTCTTGCCGTCGTCGGTGACCTTGGCGGTGGAGGTGGCCAGGTCCGGAACCACACCGGCGCCGGCCTCGCCCGGCTCCGTGGCGTTCGTGACCAGCTGGCGGGCGTAGTAGCGGGAGAAGTTCCACATGAAGCCGTAGTAGCCGCGCGTGGTGTCCCACGAGTCGGCGTCCTGGGCACCGGCGAACTTCAGGGTGCCGCCCTTCTTGACCGCTTCGGCCTGGGCGACCTTGTTGTTCGCGGCGTCGAAGCCGGCCGCGCCGTTCTTCGATCCCCCGCCGTCGCTGTCACCGCCGCCGCCGCACGCCGCTGTGGTCAGCAGCGCGGCGACCACTGCGGCAGCGGCCATGGCCTGCTTGCGCCGCCCTGAGGTGCGTTGGGTAGTCACGATCTCGGATCCTCCGGATTAGATGAGAGACCCCGTGGTGCCACGGGAAGTGGTGCGGTACGGCAGTTCAGCGGGAGCCCTTCGGGTCGAGCGCGTCACGCACGCCGTCGCCGAAGAGGTTGAAGGCGAGCACGGTGACGAAGATCGCCACACCCGGGATGACCATGTACATCGGGTCCGACTTGTAGTAGTCGATCGCGCTCGAGAGCATCTGCCCCCAGGAGGCCGTGGGCGGCTTGACGCCCACGCCCAGGAAGCTGAGTGCCGCCTCGGTGAGGATGTTGGTGGGGATCATCATCGTCGTGTACACGATGATCGGCGCGACCAGGTTGGGCAGCAGCTCCTTGAACAGGATGTAGAACCGCCCGGCACCGAGGGAGCGTGCCGCCTCGACGTACTCCCGTTCGCGCATGGAGAGGGTCTGACCGCGGACCACGCGGCCGATGTAGGGCCAGCCGAAGAACCCGATGACGAGGATCATCACGAACAGGCGGACGCCGGTGCCGGACAGGCCCAGCATGTTGTTCGGCATGACCGAGACCAGGGCGATGATGAACAGCAGCTGCGGGAAGGCCAGCAGACCGTCCATGACCCGGCTGATGAGGGAGTCGACCCAGCCGCCGAAGAAGCCGGCGAGCGTGCCCAGGATGGTGCCGAGGACGACGGCGACCACGGCCGACAGGAAGCCGACGAGCAGCGAGATGCGGGCGCCGTAGACGATGCGGGCGAAGATGTCGCGGCCGTTCACCGGCTCGATGCCGAGGAGGTGGTCGCCGCTGATGCCGCCGAGGCTGCCGACCGGGGTGCCGAAGAGGGGGTCGATCAGGTTCTCGTGGTGCGTCTCGGGGTCCTGCCCGACGAGCGAGGTGATCAGGGGCGCGAACACCGCGATCAGGATGAGCACCACGACGATGGCGCCACCCGTCAGGGCCAGCTTGTCCCGCTTCAGACGCTCCCAGGCGATCCGGCCCAGGGAGCGCCCCTGCACCGCCTTGCTCCGGTCGCCGGCAACCGCCGCTTCCTCGGCCGCGCTCGGGGCCGCTTCGGCGGTCGGCTCGTGCAATGGTGCCGTCATCTGGCAGGGACCCCTCTCAACCGGCGGTGACCGGCCCTGACTTGCCGCTGTAGCGGCATCATCACTCTGTCGTACAAAAGGGCGAACGCCCCTGGTGCGGGAGTCTTCAACGCTTCGACGTCGGCTTGCCAGACTTGACGATGAATGGATGCGTAAACGTGATGCTGTCTGGGGGATTCCGTTATGCGGACGCGGGGTAACGGGGGTCGGACAGGGGCAAGTTAGGACATCGGAGACTTGTGCGGACGTTTGGTTCGGTTCTACGCGCGGAGAACTCCCCCCGCCGTCGCAGTTTCCGCAGTGCGTCTCAGAAACGGGCGGGCGGCGCCTGCGGGTAGCCGTACCCCGCCGCGGGGGCCGTCGCGGGAGCCGGGGCGTGCGCCTCGCGGTCGTAGAAGGGGCGCGCGTTGACGCGCAGCCACATCGCCACCGGGTCGTGCTCGTCGGACACGGCGACGGTGGACACCGGCAGCCCGTCGGGCACGGCGGCGAGCGACTGCCGCATCATCGCCCGCACCGACTCCACGGCCGGCGGGGAGGTGTCGTAGACCTCCAGGCCGATGGCGAGGTAGGGCGCGCCGAGCGCGGGCTGCACCCAGGCGCGGCGCAACGCCCGCACGGCCGGGGTGCGGTGGGCCGTCTGCGCGAGGAGGGCGTAGAACTGCGGGATCTCGATGGCCGGTTCGGACAGCCGCAGCGGTCCGGCGGGCTGGCTGTCCAGCCCGCTCGCGATCCGGCGCAGGTCCAGCCAGGGGATGCCCACGCCGCCGCCGGGCGCGTGCGGGTTGAGCCAGAGCCCGTAGCGGTCCGGGTACAGCGCGCGGGCCACCTCCAGGCCGTCGACGACCTCGTACGAACGGTTCCAGCCGCTGGCGGACAGCTCCTGGGCGGAGGTCACGCAGGGCGCGTAGCCGAGGCCGTCGACCTCCATGGTCCCGTACTGGGCGTCGGGCGAACCGGCCTGGCCGTGCCAGAGCAGCATCCAGATCCGGCCGGACGACGGGGTCGCCAGGGCGCGCAGCAACGCCTCGTAGGCGTCGTAGCGCCCGGGCGTCACCTGGCGCAGCATGTGCTCGACCTGTCCGGCCGCCGCGGTGCCAGCGCTCACTTGTATCGCCCCTCCGTACAACACCCTGCCGGCCAATGCTCCCTAGCTTAAGCCGACGGCCTCCGGCGGTCTGCGGTCAGTGCGCGCAAGGATGCGGCGCGGACCCGCCCCGGCCCCTCACGCGCGCTGGTAGAAGGGGCGGACCTTGGCGCGCAGCCAGTCGGCCACCGGGTCCTGGGCCACGTCCAGGACGACGAGGCTGACCGGCCAGCGGGCGGGGCTGCGGCCCAGCGCCCGGCCGAGGGCGTCGAGCGGGAGCGCCCGGGGGTCGCCCTCCCAGTGCAGCAGCTCCACCCCGACGAACAGCACGGGGTCGGCCGTCTCGACGGCGGCCAGGCAGCGGCGCGCGGTGGTCACCACGCCGATCGCGTCGAACTCCTGGGAGGCCGCTGCGAGGAAGTCCACCGGGTCGTCCTGCCAGTCCGGTTCGAACAACCGGACCCGGCCGCCGCCCGATCGGCCGTCCAGCGGGGTGTGTCCCGCCCGGCACAGCTCGGCCACCGCCGGCGGGGGCAGCGGCACGGCGACCACGCCGCCGGGGTTGACCACGATCCCGGCCTGCGGCGGCAGGCCGCGGGCGAACTCCACGGCGGGCGCGACGGTGAAGCCCATGTGGGAGCCGACGGCCTGGCGGAACTGCTCCTCGGAGCTGAAGACGGGCACGTAGGCCTGGCCGTGCAGTTCCATGGTGGGCAGGTCCAGCGGGCCGCTGTGCGGACCGCCGCCGTTCGGCAGCGGCACCCACAGGAGGCTGCGGCCGAGCACCTCGACGATCCGCCCCGCTGCCGAGGGCACGCCGAGGGAGGCGGAGAGCGCCTCCTCGAGTTCGTTGCCGGGCCACCCGCCGTGCGGGTGGGAGTGCGTCCGGTCCGGGAAGTCCGCCGGGAAGTCCATCTGTCGCCTTCTGCCTGCCTGCTACCACTGCTGTGGCTGGAAAGGCTAGCCGGTCGGCCGGGCACCCGATCCGGTCAGCCGGTGAACCCGATCCGGCGCAGGGCCTGAGCCGCGTCCCGGTCGACCAGCACCGCCGACGCGCAGCCCGCCGGGAGCAGGCCGCGCTCGACCGCGTCCAACAGCCGCCCGCACGCCGTGCGGTGGCGGCGGAAGGCGTAGCGGGAGACGCCCCGCCCGCGCTCGCGCTGCCCGGTGAGGGCCTGCTGGGGGGTGACGTCCAGTAACAGCAGATGCAGGCCCGCGCCCCGGCGCCGGGCCTCGCGGGCCAGCCAGCGCCGCACCCAGGCCTGCGTGCCGCAGTCGTGCACGACGACCGGTTCCCCGGAGCGCAGGGCGCGCCGCAGCCCCGCGTAGTGGGCGAGGCGGACCAGCGGGCGGTACACGGCGTAGGGCAGCAGGCGCGGCATGCGGCCGTCCCAGCGGTCACGGGTGTCCTGGGAGTCGACGCGGGTGCCGGGCACCGTGCGCCGCATCAGGGTGGACTTGCCGCTTCCGGGCAGTCCGGTGACCACGACGAGGTCGCGGGGGCCGAAGAGGAGGGCGCGCGGGCTGCGGCCGCCGCGGTCGCGCAGATCGCGCACGACGGGCGCGGGCGCCGCGCCCTCGGCCCGGTCCGCGTGCTGTCGCGGCAGTGCGACGCCTGGGGTGCCGGCGTACGCCGTGGGCCTGTTCACCGTGGTCGTCCTCCCCTGGGGCCGGATATGGTGTCCGATCCCCGCCGCATGTAAAGAGAAGGTAATGCCAGGTCGCTCGTGTTTCCGTGCCTTTACCGCTACAGCCCTGTCACAGCTCACCGTGACCGGACCCGTACGACCTGTGCACCCCCTGATAAGGGTCCCCCTGCCACGCCCCGGAGATGCGTGCAATGATGAGCGCGCCAACTGCATACCGGCCGTTTGAATCCGCGCGGGAGAGTCCCCGGCACCCTGTGCCGCCGGGGCGCCGAAGGAGCAAGTCCCTCCCTTGAATCTCTCAGGCACCGTTACCGCGCGGGCGAGGCACATCTGAAAAGCGGGCCGCTGCAGCAGTGCTCCGGTGGCCCCACCCAAGGTGCAAGTCCTGACCGCCGTCCGCGGTGGTCATGGCGAACCTCTCAGGTTCCGATGACAGATGGGGAGGAACGACCTCGCTTCCCCCGTTGCCCCTGGGAGACCGACCGATGAGCAGTACCGAACCCCGTCGCACCGCGCTCGATGCCCTGCACCGGTCGCTCGGCGCGACGATGACCGACTTCGCCGGCTGGGACATGCCCCTGCGCTACGGCTCCGAGCGCGACGAGCACAACGCCGTGCGCACGAAGGCCGGCCTGTTCGACCTCTCGCACATGGGCGAGATCGCGGTGACCGGACCGCAGGCCGCCGCCCTGCTCGACCACGCCCTGGTGGGCAACATCGGCGGGGTCAAGCCCGGCCGCGCCCGCTACACGATGATCTGCCGCGAGGACGGCGGCATCCTGGACGACCTGATCGTCTACCGGCTCGGTGAGACCGAGTACATGGTCGTGGCCAACGCCTCCAACGCCCAGGTGGTGCTGGACGCGCTGACCGAGCGGGCCGCCGGCTTCGACGCCGAGGTGCGCGACGACCGCGACGCCTACGCGCTGCTCGCCGTGCAGGGCCCCGAGTCCCCGGCCATCCTCGCCGGCCTCACCGACGCCGACCTGGACGGCCTGAAGTACTACGCCGGTCTGCCGGGCGCCGTGGCCGGCGTCCCCGCACTCATCGCCCGCACCGGCTACACCGGCGAGGACGGCTTCGAGCTGTTCGTGAAGCCGGAGCACGCCGTCGAGCTGTGGCAGGCGCTGACCAAGGCGGGCGAGGGCCACGGCCTGGTCCCCTGCGGCCTGTCCTGCCGTGACACGCTCCGTCTGGAGGCGGGCATGCCGCTGTACGGCAACGAGCTGAGCACCGCGCTCACGCCGTTCGACGCCGGTCTGGGCCGGGTGGTGAAGTTCGAGAAGGAGGGCGACTTCGTGGGCCGCGCCGCCCTCACCGAGGCCGCCGGGCGTGCCGAGCAGAACCCGCCCCGCGTCCTGGTCGGCCTGGTCGCCCGGGGCCGCCGGGTGCCGCGCGCCGGGTACCCGGTGGTGGCCGGCGGCGAGGTGATCGGCGAGGTCACCTCCGGTGCGCCCTCCCCCACCCTGGGCAAGCCGATCGCCATGGCCTACGTCGACGCGCGGCACGCCGCGCCGGGCACCGAGGGTGTCGGCGTGGACATCCGCGGCAGCCACGAGCCGTACGACGTCGTGGCGCTGCCGTTCTACAAGCGGCAGAAGTGACACCGTCGTAGCCGACCCCCGGGCAGTCCCGCGCGTGGGGACCGGGCACCTCGTCCCCGCCCCGCCGCGCTCCGCGCTGTCCCCCGTCATCAGCAGTCTTCCGCGTACAGGAGAATTCAGGCCATGAGCAACCCCCAGCAGCTGCGTTACAGCAAGGAGCACGAGTGGCTGTCGGCCGCCGAGGACGGCGTGTCGACCATCGGGATCACGGAGCACGCGGCCAACGCGCTCGGCGACGTGGTCTACGTCCAGCTCCCCGAGGTGGGTGACACGGTGAGCGCGGGCGAGACCTGCGGCGAGCTGGAGTCCACCAAGTCGGTCAGCGACCTGTACTCCCCCGTCTCCGGCGAGGTCACCGAGGTCAACGAGGACGTGGTGAACGACCCGTCGCTGGTGAACTCGGCCCCCTTCGAGGGCGGCTGGCTGTTCAAGGTGCGGGTCACCGACGAGCCGGCCGACCTGCTGTCCGCCGCCGAGTACGACGCGTTCATCGCGGGCTGAGGAGTCGTAGCCGCATGTCGCTTCTGAACACGCCCCTGCACGAGCTCGACCCGGCGGTGGCCGCCGCGGTCGACGCCGAGCTGCACCGGCAGCAGTCCACCCTCGAGATGATCGCCTCGGAGAACTTCGCCCCGGTCGCGGTCATGGAGGCCCAGGGCTCGGTCCTGACCAACAAGTACGCCGAGGGCTACCCCGGCCGCCGCTACTACGGCGGCTGCGAGCACGTCGACGTGATCGAGCAGATCGCCATCGACCGGGTCAAGGAGCTCTTCGGCGCCGAGCACGCCAACGTCCAGCCGCACTCGGGCGCCCAGGCCAACGCGGCGGCGATGTTCGCGCTGCTCAAGCCGGGCGACACGATCATGGGTCTGAACCTCGCGCACGGCGGGCACCTGACCCACGGCATGAAGATCAACTTCTCCGGCAAGCTCTACAACGTGGTCGCGTACCACGTGGACGACACCGGCGTCGTGGACATGGCCGAGGTCGAGCGTCTCGCCAAGGAGAACAAGCCGAAGCTGATCGTCGCCGGCTGGTCGGCGTACCCGCGTCAGCTGGACTTCGCCGCGTTCCGCCGGATCGCGGACGAGGTCGGCGCGTACCTCATGGTCGACATGGCGCACTTCGCCGGTCTGGTCGCCGCGGGCCTGCACCCGAACCCGGTCCCGCACGCCCACGTCGTGACGACCACCACGCACAAGACCCTCGGCGGTCCGCGCGGCGGTGTGATCCTCTCCACGGCCGAGCTGGCCAAGAAGGTCAACTCCGCGGTGTTCCCGGGCCAGCAGGGCGGTCCGCTGGAGCACGTGGTCGCCGCCAAGGCGGTCGCCTTCAAGGTGTGCGCCTCGGAGGAGTTCAAGGAGCGCCAGCGCCGCACCCTGGAGGGCGCCCGCATCCTGGCCGAACGTCTCGTCCGGGACGACGTGAAGGCCGTGGGCGTGGACGTGCTGTCCGGCGGCACGGACGTGCACCTGGTCCTGGTGGACCTGCGGAACTCGGAGCTGGACGGCCAGCAGGCCGAGGACCGGCTGCACGAGGTCGGCATCACCGTCAACCGGAACGCGATCCCGAACGACCCGCGTCCGCCGATGGTCACCTCGGGTCTGCGGATCGGCACGCCCGCCCTGGCCACCCGCGGCTTCACGGCCGACGACTTCGCCGAGGTCGCGGACGTGATCGCCGAGGCGCTGAAGCCGTCGTACGACGCCGAGGCGCTCCGGGGCCGGGTCGCGGCGCTGACCGCGAAGCACCCGCTGTACCCCGGTCTGCGGTAATTTCGTCCGCCTTTTTGTACGGACATCCGGGGCATCGCGCACACTGGGTCGGTGGGCGCGGTGCCCCGCACCATGCAGCGCATCAACGATTCACCGCCCCCGATCCACTGAACCGCCCTTCCCCCGGTGGACAGCGTCGTCCGCCGAACCCTGAGGAGTCCTCCCGTGGCCATCTCGGTCTTCGACCTGTTCTCGGTCGGCATCGGCCCGTCCAGCTCGCACACGGTCGGCCCGATGCGGGCGGCCCGGATGTTCGCGCGGCGGCTGCGCAACGAGGACGTGCTGGACTCCGTCACCTCGGTGCGCGCCGAGCTGTACGGCTCCCTGGGCGCCACCGGGCACGGCCACGGCACACCGAAGGCGGTGCTCCTCGGCCTGGAGGGCGACTCGCCCCGCACGGTGGACGTGGAGTCGGCCGACGAGCGGGTGGAGAAGATCAAGGACGGCGGCCGGATCCGGCTGCTCGGCGAGCACGAGATCGGCTTCTCCTACGACGACGACCTGGTGCTGCACCGCCGCAAGGCCCTGCCCTACCACGCCAACGGCATGGCGCTGTGGGCGTACGACGCCTCCGGCGCCGAGCTGCTGGCCAAGACCTACTACTCGGTGGGCGGCGGCTTCGTCGTCGACGAGGACGCGGTGGGCGCGGACCGCATCGTGCTGGACGACACCGTCCTGAAGTACCCCTTCCGCACCGGTGACGAGCTGCTGCGCCTCACGAAGGAGACCGGGCTGTCGATCTCCGCGCTGATGCTGGAGAACGAGCGTGCCTGGCGGACCGAGGAGGAGATCCGCGAAGGGCTGCTGGAGATCTGGCGCGTGATGCGGGCCTGCGTGGAGCGGGGCATGTCCCGCGAGGGCATCCTGCCGGGCGGCCTGAAGGTCCGCCGCCGGGCCGCCACCACCGCCCGCAAGCTGCGCTCCGAGGGCGACCCGCAGGCGCTCGCGATGGAGTGGATCACCCTCTACGCGATGGCGGTGAACGAGGAGAACGCAGCCGGCGGCCGGGTCGTCACGGCGCCGACCAACGGCGCGGCCGGCATCATCCCGGCGGTCCTGCACTACTACATGAACTTCGTGCCCGGCGCCGACGAGGAGGGCGTGGTCCGCTTCCTGCTCGCGGCCGGCGCCATCGGCATGCTCTTCAAGGAGAACGCCTCCATCTCCGGCGCCGAGGTCGGCTGCCAGGGCGAGGTGGGCTCCGCCTGCTCGATGGCGGCGGGCGCCCTCGCGGAGGTACTCGGCGGCTCCCCGGAGCAGGTGGAGAACGCGGCCGAGATCGGCATGGAGCACAACCTCGGGCTGACCTGCGACCCGGTCGGCGGGCTCGTCCAGATCCCCTGCATCGAGCGCAACGGCATGGCCGCGGTCAAGGCCGTCACCGCGGCCCGGATGGCGATGCGCGGCGACGGCTCGCACAAGGTGTCCCTCGACAAGGTCATCAAGACCATGAAGGAGACCGGCGCGGACATGTCGGTGAAGTACAAGGAGACGGCGCGGGGCGGGCTCGCGGTCAACATCATCGAGTGCTGAGGGCCGTCGCCGGACGGGCGGGACGGCCCGCGGTCACCGTTGGGCCCCTTACACGCCCGCGCCGGCGCCCCGCCGCAGGGCGCGGCCGATCCGGCGGACCGCCGTGCGAGGGTTCAGACCGTTCTCGACCCGCAGCAGGAAGCTGACCGGGGAGGCGGCGAGCACTTCGTCACGTCGGCTGCGGGCTCCCCCGAGGATGCCCACGGCCGTCGCGCCGACGCCGGCCACGATGCCCGCCGCACTGCCCGCCACGGTCCCGCCGACCGTGCCGATCAGCCCGCTCAGCAGGGCCGCCGAGGTGGGGGTGTCGAACGTGGTGCTGACGGAGGTGGTGACCGTCTGGAGACCGACGCCGTTCATGGCCTTGCGCAGACTCACCAGCGCCACCTCGAACTCCCTGTGCACCGCCTGCCGCACGTACGTGTCCAGGGCCTGCGCACTGCGGATGCCGGCCAGCGCGTCGCGGAGGTCCGCCGCCGTCCGGTCGACGGCGTCCGTGTAGGCGAGGAACTCCGGCTCGTGCTTCTTGCGCAGTGCCACGATCTTCTCCACCGGCACCCCGTCGAGCCCCGCGGGAAGCACACACCGCACGGACAGCACCCCGATCCGTGCGGTGAGGTCACCGGTTCCGACCGGGGCCGGAGCACCCTCCAGGAGGACCGCCGCCATCCGCCCGGTGTCCCAGGGATCGGCCGCGGTATGGGCGGCTTCCTGGTCGGTGACGGGGAGGAAGGCGGTGTCGGCCGCGAGTTCGGCCGTCAGCGCGCATTTGTACACCCAGGCGAGCGCCGGGTCCATGCCCAGCCAGACACCGGGCTCACCATGGCTGAAGCTGCTGCGCACGCGCCTCCCCGCCAGGCCGCTGTCGGACAGCGCCTGCCTGAGCGCCGGTGTCATCTCCCCCGGGTACAGGCCCGCCAGCGGTCGCCCCCAGGGCGGGCCGGAGCGATGCCCATGACTGCCGGCGGGCGTCAGGGCGCCGGGCGGCGCGGGTTCGGCGTCCACCACGTCCTGCCGGACGGTCACTCCGAAACGGTTCCGCAATTCCTCGCCGTGCTCGTCCACGAGCCGCAGCAGATACCCGGACGCCGCCTCGACGGCGAGGGCGGGGTCGATGTCCTGAACGAAGCCGAGTTCGTCCCGCAGGACACGGACGTGCTCGGGGTCCGCCACGCGGAACCCGTCGGGCACCACACGGGCCATCTCCGGCAGGTAGAGCGCGGCGGCCTTGATCCACGCCGCGTCCCGGAAGTGGACGTACGGGTAGTACAGTCCGGTGCGCTGCACCAGCACGCTCCTTCGCGGATGTCGCCGTGCCCCGGGGGGCGCCGCCCTGTTGTTCCTCAACTACGTGCAGCACCAGCTTAGTTGCCGCACCCGGATGGGGCTCCGCACACCCGGCGCCCAGCATCCCCAGCGGTGGGGGCGGGTGTCGGCCGGGGGTGGTACTCCGACCGGGGGTGGTGTGCGAGGGACGCGCGATCCGGAGACGGTGGTTCCGAAGATCCGGCCACCTCGCTCTCCCACGGGTCACCGGTGCCGGAACGGGGAATGATGCGTTCGACTCCCCGTCCCCCACCAGCACCTTCAGGGAGCCCCCATGCTGCACGGCATCGACGTCAGTTCCTACCAGTCGGAGACGTACGACACGGACGGCCTCTCCTTCGTCTTCATCAAGGCGACGGAGGGTCGTTCGTACGTGAATCCGAAATTGAGCGCCCAGACCAAGAGAGGGCGGGACGCCGGTCTGGTGGTCGGGTTCTACCACTTCCTCTGGCCGGGGAATCTCACCGAACAGGCCGAGCACTTCGTCAGCGAGGCGCCCGAGAAACAGGGCGACATCCTGGCCGTCGACTGGGAGAGGACGGGAAGCGGCACCCGGGCGAGCAACGCGGAGAAGGACCGCTTCATCCGAAAGGTGAAGGAACTGCGGCCCCACAACAAGGTGGTCCTCTACTGCAACCGCGATTTCTGGCTGAACGTCGACACCACGTCCTACGCCGGTGACGGCCTCTGGATCGCCGACTACGTCACCGCCGGGAAACCCCGCATCAAGGCGGACTGGCGTTTCCACCAGTACACCGACGACCCGCTGGACAAGAATGTCGCGGACTTCTCCAGCGGGTCGGCGCTGCGGGAATGGGCCGGGGCCTGACGCCCAGAGCCCGCGCCTGGGCCTGGACCTGGGCCCGTGGGCCGTGAGTCCTAGCCGCGGAAGTCCGCCGGGCGCTCCGGGGGCGCCTCGGCGAGGGCCCGGGTGACCGCGTCGACGCCGCCGCGCAGGCCGTAGACGGGGGTGCCGGGCTGCTGGCGCCAGGAGTCGTCGAGGCCGCCCGCGTCGACGGTGTCGAAGCCGAGTTCCTCGATCAGGTCCCGGACCGTGCGCTTGGCGGCCTCGTCGTCCCCGGCGACGGGGAGCGCCATGCGGTCGGGGTCGCCGGCCGGGCGGTGGCGGTCCAGCAGGTCCTGGGCGAACGTGCCGTTGAACGCCTTGATCACGGGGTGGCCGATCTGGCGCTCGGTCCAGCGGCTCTCGGTGAGGCCCTCGTCCTCGATGCCGGCGATCCGGCCGTCGCGCTGCTGCGGGTAGTAGTTGCCGGTGTCGATGACGACCACGCCCGGCGCGGCCTCGTCGAACAGCCCGGACGGCAGGTCGGGCACGGCCTTCAGAGGCACCGTGACCACGGCGATCTCGGCGCCGCGGGCGGCCTCCTCGACCCGTACCGGGGTCGCCCCGGTCTCCTCGGCCAGTGCCTTCAGGGTGTGCGGGCCGCGGGAGTTGGCGACGGACACGTCGTGGCCGAGAGCCGTGAGCCGCCGTGTGAGGTTTCCGCCGATGTTGCCCGCGCCGATGATGCCGATCTTCATGTCCGCTCGCCTCGCCCTTCCGGGGGTCGATGTCCGGCTGGATTTCCGTGAGAAATCCCCATGATCGGTTCCAACGGCACGGACGGGCGGACCATTCCGCCGCTGTTCGCCCGTCCGGCCCCACGGCATTTCCGGCGCCGGTCTCCCGGCGCCGGAGATTTCGCGGCCCTACTTGTTCAGGTGCGCCCAGAACTCGTCGAAGGACAGCAGCTTGTCGCCGTCGAGGTCCCGCGACTTGATCAGGGCCTCGGCGACCGCTTCGGTGACGTTCCAGTCGCCGCCCTGGGCCAGCGCGGTCTTGAACTCGGCAGCGGTGATGTAGCCGTCCCCGTTCGTGTCGATCCGTTCGAACTGCTTGCGTGCTTCCTCGATGTCCGCCACCGATCCGCCCCTTTGCTGGTACTGGTTCTGACGCGGCCAAGATTATCCGGCCCGCGGGACCCGCCGAGCGGCGGCCACCCACCGTGGCCCCCTGCGCCCGGCGGGGATTCAGCGGTCGGAGACCCGCATCTCGAACCAGGTGGTCTTGCCGTGGGAGAGGAGGTCGACGCCCCAGCGGTCGGCGAGTTTGTCGACGAGGAAGAGGCCGCGGCCGCTGATGTCCATCTCCTGCACCGGCATGAGACAGGGCAGTGCCCTGGACGGGTCACGGACCTCGACGCGGATCCAGCCGCGCCGGTGGCGCATGCGCAGACCGAAGGCGCGGGCACCGGTGTGGCGGACGGCGTTGCCGACGAGTTCCGAGACCAGCAGGACGGCGTCCTCGGTGATCTTCGCGGTCAGGCCCCAGCGGCGCAGGACGACGATCTGCACCAGGCGGCGGGCGGTGGCGGCGGACTCGGGAAGGGACGGGAGCGGAACTTCACCCTCCGCAGGGTCGCCGTACAACTCCAGTGCCCGCACGGCACGTTCGTCCTCGACCGTCGGCGACCAGCGCGACGCGATGGCGCGCCCGTCTCCCCGCGGCTGTTCCATGCCCTCCAGCCCCGCCATGACCCCATCATGGCGGGGCCCGGAGCCACCCGGGGCCGTTCCAGGGGAATACGCCCCCCGTGCGCCCCCGCCCGACCGTGGGCCGACGACATATGCCAAAGGCATTTCGGCGGTTCCGACGGCCTGCTCGACCTGCGACAACGGCTCACGCTCGGGCAATCGACGGGCTCCCTCGACGGATACGGCTTAAGGGCGCGTTAAGGCTCCCATAATGCGTTCCGCCGAGGGGCCCGGATCAGACATGCCGTCAATTGCAAGGTGTGTACGGGGATTTCAACAGCTCGTCACAGGAACTTCGCCTTGCCCGGGCCTTCCTCCACGAAGCTGCGCATGCCGCGCTCGCGGTCCTCCGTGGCGAACAGGCCCGCGAACCAGTTGCGTTCGACCGCGAGGCCGGTGTCGATGTCCGTCTCCAGCCCGGTGTCGACCGCCTCCTTGGCAGCTCGCAGCGCGATCGCCGGCCCCTGGGCCAGCTTCGCGGCCCAGGCGTGCGCCTGGGTGTAGACCTCGTCTGCGGGGACCACACGGTCCACCAGACCGAGGGCCAGCGCCTCGTCGGCCCGGACCTGCCGGCCCGTGAAGATCAGGTCCTTTGCCTTGGACGGGCCGATCAGCCGGGACAGCCGCTGGGTGCCGCCGGCGCCCGGGATCAGGCCGAGCAGGATCTCCGGCTGACCGAGCTTGGCGTTCTCCCCGGCGATCCGGTGGTCGGCGCAGAGGGCGAGCTCGCAGCCCCCGCCGAGCGCGTAGCCGGTGACGGCGGCGACGACCGGCTTGGGGATACGGGCCACGGCGGTGAAGGAGTCCTGCAGGCCGCGGGCGCGCAGGACCATCGCCGCGTGGTCCATGGCCTGCATCTCCTTGATGTCCGCGCCCGCCGCGAACACCTTCTCGCCGCCGTAGATCACCACGGCGCGCACGTCCTCGCGGCGCGTGGCCTCCTCGGCGAGCTCCTTCAGACGGTCCTGCGTGGCGACGTCCAGCGCGTTCATGGGCGGGCGGTCCAGGCGCAGCGTGCCGACGCCCTCGGCGACTTCGAGATGTACGGTCATGCCAGCAGGTTAACGGTGACTAACGGTCCCTGTGCCGGTGCGGTGGCTCACACCCCGGCCGTGTGCCGGTGCGGTGGCTCACATCCCGGACACGACAACGGCCCCGGTGCCGGACCGGGGCCGTGCGTCAGAGGGTAGGCGTCAGGCCTTCCACTTGTCCCAGGACATGTTCCAGCCGTTGAGGCCGTTGTCCGGGGCGATGACCGCGTCGTTGCTGTTCTTGACCTCGACCACGTCGCCGATCAGCGAGTTCTCGAAGAACCAGGCCGCCGGCGCCTTCTTGTCCCAGCCGCCGCGCACGTCGCGCAGCCCCACGCAACCGTGGCTCTCGTTGCTGTTGCCGAAGGCGTCGCCGCCCCAGTAGTTGCCGTGGATGAAGGTGCCGGAGGTGGACAGGCGCATCGCGTGCGGCACGTCCTTGATGTCGTACTCGCCGCCGTAGCCGACCGTGTCGCCGTTCATCCGGGTGACCGTCAGCTTCTCGCTGATGACCATCTTGCCGTTCCAGGTCTCGTAGCCCGGAGCGCCGGTGGTGACCGGGATCTTCTTGAGCAGCTTGCCGTCCCGCATCACCTTCATGGTGAGCTTCTTGGCGTCCACCACGGAGACCTGGCTGCGGCCGATGGTGAAGGAGACGGTCTTGGCCTGCTTGCCGTAGACGCCGTCGCGGCCCTCGACACCGTCGAGGTTGAGGTCGACGGTGACCTTGGTGCCGGCCTTCCAGTACGTCTCGGGGCGGAAGTCGAGGCGGTCGTTGCCGAACCAGTGGCCCTCGACCTCGACGGCCGGCACGGTGGTGATGCGGATGGCCTTCTCGACGTCCTCGGGGTGGGTGATGCCCCGGGTGAAGCGGAGCGAGAACGGCATCCCGACGCCGACCGTGGAGCCGTCCTCGGGGGTGAAGTGGCCGATGAAGGTGTTCTCCGGCGTCAGCGTGGTGAAGCGGGAGTCCTCGGCGGTGGTGCGGCCCTCGGCGTCCTTGGCGACCGCGTGCACCGTGTAGGTGGTGGAGGCGGCCAGGTGGGTGGACGGCGTCCAGCTGGCGCCGTCCCCGGATATCGCCCCGTCGACCGCCTTGCCGTCCGGGTTCTTGACGACGACCTCGGTGAGCTTGCCCTTGGCGGCCGTCACCTTCAAGGCGCCGCTGGTCGCGACCGACTTGGCGCCGTTCTCCGGCGCGATGGTGACCGCCGCCTCGGACTGCGCGCTCCGCGCCGCCGTGGAGTCCTTGCCCTTGCCCTTGCCGTCGCCCCCGTCGGAGCCCGGCTCCGATCCCCCGCCGCCGCAGGCGGTGACCGCCAGCATCACCCCGAGTGCCAGCGCCGCGAGCTTCCTGCCCCCGCGCCGCGCGCCCACCGACGCCCCCGATATCGGCCCCACGTTCACTTGTTTCTCCCCTCGGCGGGTCTGGCCGGACCCGGCCCCCCAGCGCGCCCCTCGCGCACACGGCGAATGGTAACCACAGGCCAGGAGCGTGCGAGGCGGCGGTTCTGTCACCGTTCCGTTCCAAGTTCAACGGTCCGCCGGAGGGGTGCGGTCAGCGCCGGTTCACCGCGCCGCCCGCCTTCCATTCCTTCCAGTCCATGTTCCAGCCGCCGAGGCCGTTGTCCGGTGCCACCGTCCGGTCCTTGCTGTTGACGACCTCGACGACGTCACCGACGAGACTGCGGTCGAAGAACCAGCCCGCCGGGGTGTCCGCGCCGCCGCCCTTCACGTCGCGCAGGCCCACGCACCCGTGGCTGACGTTGCCGCTGCCGAACACCTCCGGCGCGGCCCAGTAGTTGCCGTGCAGGAAGGTGCCGGAGCTGGTCAGCCGGACGGCGTGCGGGACGTCGGGGATGTCGTACTCGCCGCCGAAGCCGACCGTGCGGCTGTTCATCCGGGTGACCTCGAGCATCTCGGTGATCACCATCTTGCCGTTGTACGTGGGCGTCCTGGCCGCGCCCGCCGTGATCGGCACGGTGGCCAGCAGTTCCCCGTCCCGCCGTACCCGCATGGTGTGCGCGGCGGCGTCGACCACGGACACCTGGCTGCGGCCGACGGTGAAGGTGAAGGTGCGGTGCTGGAGGCCGTAGACGCCGGGCGCGCCCTCGACGTCGCGCAGGTTCAGGTCGACGGTGACCTTGGTGCCGGGCTTCCAGTAGTCCTCGGGGCGGAAGTCGAGGCGGGTGGAGCCGAACCAGTGGGGCCGGATCTCGACGGCGGGGCGGGCGGTGACCCGGATCGCGCGTTCCACGGCGGCCCGGCGGGTGATCTTCCGGTTGAACTCCAGGGAGACGATCATGCCGGTGCCGACGGTGGAGCGGTCCTCGGGGGCGACGTAGCCGATGAAGCGTTCCGCCGGGACGTGGGTGGTGAAGGTGGTGTGCCGGGCGGAACGGCGTCCCGCGCCGTCCACGGCGACCGCGTCGACCGTGTACTTGGCGGCGAGCGCCAGCCGTTCCTCGTCGGGCGTCCAGGTCCGCCCGTCGCCGCCTACGCGGCCCGGGACCGGTGACTCGCGCGCGTCCTGCGAGACCATCACCTTCACCGACTCCAGCCGGCCCTCCGCCACCCGGACCCTCAGCCGTCCGTCGGGGCGGACGTCGGTGCTGCCGTCGCGCGGCGCCACCTGGATGGTCTCCCCGCGCCCCGGCGGCCCGTACGCCCCGGTGACGGGGCCCTCCGAGCTGCATCCGGCGGTTGCGGTCAGCAGTCCTGCCCATGCCACTACGACGGCCAGCGCGGCCCTCGCGCGCCGTGCGCGCCCTTGTACGTGCATCACGCGGTACCCAACGACGGGCGTCGCCTCCGGGAAACGACCATGCCGCCCCTCGGGGAAACGTGAGTGCGAGGCACGCTGTGGGCAGAACTGTGGGGAGGACGACGCACCGGGGAGCCACGGCCGGAGCCGCACGGGCCGTGGCTCCCCTGTCCGCCGTCGTCCCCCACGAGCCGCGGGAGGCTGACAGGTGTCCAGCGCAGCCGAGCAGGAGGCGGTGGCCGCAGAGCGGGCCACCGGGGACGGGCGCCCGGCCGTCGTCGTGAACGGCGCGCGGCCGGCGCCGCCCGTGCCCACGGTGCCCGTCCGGCCGGGCCGGCCGACGCCGCTGGGCGCCCGGTTCCGCGCCGGTCCGGACGGGGTGGCGGGGACCAACTTCGCGCTCTGGGCGGGCGGCGCGGAGGGCGTGGAGCTGTGTCTGTTCGACGAGCGGGGCCGGGAGAGCCGGGCCCGGCTGACCGAGCTGACGCACGGCATCTGGCACGGCTTCGTGCCGGGTGTGCTGCCCGGCCGGCGCTACGGCTACCGGGTGCACGGCCGCTGGGACCCGTGGACCGGCGCCCGCTGGAACCCGGCGAAGCTGCTGCTCGACCCGTACGCCCGGGCGGTGGACGACCCGGCGGGCAACGACTTCGGGGGGCTGCCGCCCGAGGTGTACGGGCATGTGCGCGACTGGCCGGAGCAGCATGTCGCGGACACCGTGCGCGACGACCGGGACTCGGCGCCGTTCGTGCCGAAGGGGGTCGTCGTCCATGACGACGACGACTGGGCGGACGACCGCCGCCCGAAGACCCCGTGGGCCGACTCGGTGATCTACGAGCTGCATGTGCGCGGCTTCACCATGCGGCACCCGGGCGTCCCGGAGGAACTGCGCGGCACCTATGCCGGGCTGGCGCACCCGGCGGCGATCGAGCACCTGGTGAAGCTGGGGGTCACGGCGGTCGAGCTGCTGCCGGTGCACCAGTTCGCGCACGAGGACCACCTGCTGCGCCGGGGCCTGCGCAACCACTGGGGTTACAACTCGATCGGCTACTTCGCCCCGCACGCGGCCTACGCGGCCTCCGGGACGGCCGGGCAGCAGGTCGGCGAGTTCAAGCGGATGGTGCGCGCGCTGCACGCGGCCGGCATCGAGGTGATTCTCGACGTCGTCTACAACCACACCGCCGAGGCCGGCGAGCTGGGTCCCACGCTGTCGCTGAAGGGCGTCGACAACCGCGGCTACTACCGCCTCCAGCCGGACGCCCGCCGCTACGCCGACTACACCGGCTGCGGCAACACCTTGCACGTGGTGCAGCCGCACGTGCTGCGGCTGATCACGGACTCGCTGCGCTACTGGGTGACGGAGATGGGCGTCGACGGCTTCCGCTTCGACCTGGCGGCGGCGCTGGCCCGTTCCATGCACGACGTCGACATGCTGTCCCCGTTCCTCGCGGTGATCGCGCAGGACCCGGTGCTGCGCCGGGTGAAGCTGATCGCGGAACCGTGGGACGTGGGGTCCGGCGGCTACCAGGTGGGCGCCTTCCCGCCCCTGTGGACGGAGTGGAACGACCGCTACCGGGACGCCGTGCGGGACTTCTGGCGGCACGCGCTGCCGGACGTGCGGGAGATGGGCTACCGGCTGTCCGGGTCCAGCGACCTGTACGCCTGGGGCGGGCGGCGGCCGTACGCCTCGGTCAACTTCGTCACCGCGCACGACGGTTTCACCCTGCGCGACCTGGTGTCGTACGACCGCAAGCACAACGAGGCCAACGGCGAGGGGAACCGCGACGGCACGAACGACAACCGGTCCTGGAACTGCGGCGCGGAGGGCGAGACGGACGACGGGGAGGTCCGCGCGCTGCGCCGGCGGCAACTGCGGAACCTGCTGACCACGCTGCTGCTGTCGACCGGTGTGCCGATGCTGGTGGCCGGCGACGAGATGGGCCGCACCCAGCGCGGCAACAACAACGCCTACTGCCAGGACAACGAGATCGGCTGGGTGGACTGGAGCCTCAAGGACGACCCGGAGTGGCGGCCGCTGCTGGAGCTGACCTCGCGGCTGATCGCGCTGCGCCACCGGCACCCGGTGCTGCGCCGCCGCTCGTTCTTCTCCGGCCGGGCGCACTCCGCGGACGGGCTGCGCGACCTCGCCTGGTTCACCCCGCACGGCCGGGAGATGACCGAGGGCGACTGGTACGCCCCGGCCGCGAGCCTCGGCATGTACCTCTCCGGGCGCGACATCCCGGGGCGCGACGAGGAAGGGGCGCCGGTCGTCGACGACAGTTTCCTGGCCGTCCTGCACGCGGGCGCGGACCCGGTCGACTTCGTGCTGCCGGGCGCGCCCTGGGCGGAGCGGTACGAGGTGGTCGTCGACACCGCGCGGGAGGAGCAGGACGGCGCGCCCGCCGTGGTGCACCGCGCGGGGGCGCCGGTCACCGTGCCGGGACGGTCGGTGCTGCTGCTGCGGGTGCTGCCCTGACGGCCGGCGTCCGGCGGCGTGCCGTCAGCCGAGGATGCCCCGGTCGTACGCCACCGCCACGGCGGCCGCGCGGTCCTTGGCGCCGAGCTTGCCGAAGATGTGGGTGAGGTGGGTCTTGACCGTGGCCTCGCTGATGAACAGCTCGCGGGCGATCTCCCGGTTGGAGGTGCCCTTGGCGACCAGCGCCAGCACCTCCCGCTCGCGCGCCGAGAGCGGTTCGCCGCCGGGTGTGCGGGGCGTGCGGACGGCGGACACCAGCCGGGAGGCGACGGCCGGGGACAGCACGGAACGGCCCTCGGCGGCGGCCCGGACGGCGGCGAAGAGTTCCTCGCGCGGCGCGTCCTTGAGCAGATAGCCGGTGGCGCCGGCCTCGATCGCGGGGAGGGTGTCGGAGTCGGTGTCGTACGTGGTCAGCACGAGGACCCGGGCGCGGGCGCCCCTGCGGGTCAGCTCCCGGATGGCCTCCACGCCGCCCGTGCCGGGCATCCGCAGGTCCATGAGGATCACGTCGGGGTCCAGGGCCTTCGCCCGCTCCAGCGCCGCCGCGCCGTCGGCCGCCTCGCCGAGGACGCGGAAGCCGGGCGCGGACTCGAACATGCCGCGCAGGCCGTCCCGTACGACCGGGTGGTCGTCGACGACCAGCAGGGAGATCACGGCCTCTTCGGACACGGCTTCCGCGGACACACCCTTCGCGGACGCGGCCTCTTCGGACAAGGCCTCTTGGGACACGGCGTCATGGGTCATGGCGGACCAACGGTACGCGAGCCGAGACCGCCGTGCCGCCGCCGGGTTCGGACTCCACGGTGAGGGACCCGGCGACGCGTTCGGCGCGCGCCCGCATGCCGTCGAGGCCGAAGCCCCCGGCGGAGGTCCGGGCGGGAAGGGCGAGCGGGTCGAACCCGCGGCCGTCGTCGCGGACGTCGAGGATGATCTCGTCCCCCACGTAGGAGAGGGTGACGCCGGCCCGGCCGGCCCGCGCGTGCCGTGCCGTGTTGGACAGGGCCTCCTGGGCGATGCGCAGCAGGGTGGCCGCCATCTCGTCGTGCAGCGGCTCGGCGGTCCCGGTGACCGTGAACTCCGCGCGCACGTCGGTGCGTTCGCCCCACTCGGCGACCGTCCGCTTCAGCGCCTCGGGCAGTCCGCCGTCGGCCAGCGCGACCGGGGACAGGTTGTGCACGGAGCGGCGGGCCTCGCCGAGGCTCTCGCGGGCCAGGGCGAGGGCCCGGTCCAGGTGGACGCGGGCCGCGGCCGGGTCGGGGGTGTTCGCCGTGACCTGGAGCTGCGCGATGATGCCGGTGAGCCCCTGGGCCAGGGTGTCGTGGATCTCGGCGGCCAGCCTCCGGCGTTCGTCGGCGATCCCGGCCTCCCTCGCCTGGACGAGGAGCTGGGAGTGCAGGGCGGCGTTCTCGTCGAGGGCCTGCTGCAACGCGGTGTTGGTGCGCTCCAGTTCGGAGATGGTCTCCACGCGGGCCCGGCCGCGGTCCTCCTCCAGGTCGGCGAAGTGGCCGAAGAGCAGGACCAGCACGCCGTTGGCGGCCAGCAGGGCCCCGAAGAGCGTCCAGCCGAGCCCGTCGTGCGGCGGCAGTCCGCCCGACTGGGAACCGGCCAGGGTCACGGCGGTGGCGCACAGGCCCGCCTTGCGCAGCCGACGCGGCAGCAGGCGCTCGGTGCTGAAGTAGCCGATGACGGCGTAGAAGGCGAACAGCGGGTTCAGCCAGGTCAGGGCGAAGCCGATGCCCCAGCGCAGGACGTACTGCCGGATGCCCGCCGCGGACGGTCCGGGCGGCCGGGTGCGTGAGCGCACGCCCCACCACAGCTCCACGGCGACGGCCCCGGCGGCGAGGCAGCCTGCGGTCCGCCGTTCGCCGGTGCTCATGCCGAGGGCGCCGGCGGTCGCCCAGGCCAGCACGGCGCCCAGCACCAGCAGTCCGTAGGGGCCCCAGCGGTCGAACACCGCCCAGCGGTCCTCGAGTCGGGCCGATTCCGTCATGGTGTCATTGTCGGCCACGTCCGCCCGTCCTTCCGGGGTCGTCGTTCCGGCTGTCGGTGCGGCCGTCACTCCCAGCGGAACCAGCGCACCGCCGCCGCGGTGAGCAGCACCGCCCAGCCCGCCGTCACGGCGAGGTGGCCCGTGCCCGGCCAGTCGCCCGCCGCGGCCGCGTCGAGGGCCTGCGCGGCGGCGCCGAACGGGGTCCAGCCGACGATGTCGGCCATCAGGTCCGGCATGGCCTCGACCGGCAGCCACACGCCGGCGGTGAACATGGCCGGGAACAGCGCGGTGGAGCCGATCGCGGTGGCGATCTTCGCGGTGCGGGACAGGGCGCTCACCAGTGCGCCGAGGGCGAGCGCGGCGAACAGGGCGAGCAGCAGGGCGAGCAGGTGGCCGAGCGGCTGCCGGGGCAGGGCCACGTCGAAGGCGATGCGGCCGACGGCGAGGCTGAGCACGGCGGAGACCAGCGAGGCGGCGCCGAGCACCAGCATCTGCGCGGTGAGCAGGGCGGAGGGGCGGACCGGGGTGGTCGACATCCGGCGCAGGATGCCGGTCTCCCGGTAGCCGGTGAGGGTGGGCGGCATGCCCTGGAGCCCGCCGATGATCACCCCTAGGAGGACGGCGACCGGGACGTAGGCGTCGACCGGGCGCAGCCCGCCGAGGGCGGGGTCGGCCTCCCGGAAGGACGGGATGGAGCCCAGGACCGCCAGCAGCAGGGTCGGGAAGAGCATGATCCAGAAGATGCCGCCGGGTTCGCGCCGGAAGAGTTTGAACTCGGTCCTGAGGACTGCGGTGTTGACGAGGACGGTGCTCATGCCGTGGTCTCCGTGAGGTCCAGGAAGGCGTCGTCCAGGGTGGCGTCGGTGACGCGCAGCTGGTGGGCGGTGACGCGGGAGCGGGCGAGGAGGGTGAGGACGGCGTCGACCGTGTCGTCGGTGCCGGACAGGGTGATCCGGCCGTCCCTGCGGGCGACGGAGGCGAGCCCGGGCAGCGCGCCGAGGTCGGTGTCGTCCAGCGGGGCGGACGGGGTGAAGCTGATGACGGTGGCGCCCGCCGAGCGGCGGATGAGCCCCGCCGGGGTGTCCAGGGCGGCGACCCGCCCCTTGTCGATGACCGCGATGCGGTCGCACAGGCGCTGGGCCTCCTCCATGAAGTGGGTGACGAGGAGCACGGTGACGCCGCCCGCGCGGACGTCCTCGATGAGCTCCCAGGTGTCGCGGCGGGCGCGCGGGTCGAGACCGGTGGTCAGCTCGTCCAGCACCACGACGCGCGGGTTGCCGACCAGGGCGAGCGCGATGAACAGCCGCTGCTTCTGGCCGCCGGACAGCTTCCCGAACCGGGCGTCCAGCTTGGCGGTGAGGCCCAGCCGTTCGGCCAGCGGGCGCCAGTCGGCGGGACGCGGGTGGAAGGAGGCGTACAGCTCCAGGGCCTCGCGGACGGTGAGTTTGGGCTGCAGCTCGCTCTGCTGGAGCTGGGCGCCGAGGATGCGGGTGACCCGGTCGTGGTCGGTGACGGGGTCCAGGCCGGTGACCCGGACCCGGCCGGCGTCGGGGACACGCAACCCCTCGACGCATTCCACGGTGGTGGTCTTGCCGGCGCCGTTGGGGCCGAGGATCCCGAAGATCTCGCCCTCCTCGACGGTGAAGGAGACACCGTCGACGGCGGGCCGGCCGCCGTAGGCCTTGCGCAGGTCGGTGACGTCGATGACGGACATGACGGTCAGTGTTCCGGCGGGCGGGGCGCGCGGACATCGGCCGTCACGCTCGACCGCGCATCGTCCGATCGGCTGATGGAGTGGTACGACTCCCCGGCCCGCACGGTCGTCCGGCCGCCGTTCCCCCGCGTACGGACTTCCGGCCCCCGCCGGTCGTAGGACCCATGACCGAGGCCGACCGGGCCGAAACTCGGTGGGCAGCGTCAGTGGCGAACCGTACTCTCACTGCTGATGGCCACTACATCCTCTCCCCGGGAACCCCGCTCCACCGTGCGGACGCTGCTGCGGCTGTGGCCGTACGTGCGGCCGGTGCGGACGCGCCTGTTCACCGCCGCGTTCATCGCCGTCCTGGCGTCCTGCATCGGGCTGGTCATCCCGCTCGTGCTCAAGTGGATGGTCGACGGGCCGATCGCCGACCGCGACCCGGCGGGGGTGTGGCTCGGCGCCCTGTACCTGCTGCTGCTCGGGCTCGCGGAGGCGCTGCTGTTCGGGTTCCGGCGCTGGCTGGTCGCCCGGCCGCTGTCGCACGTCGAGGCGGAGATGCGGGCGGACCTGTACCGGCATCTGCAGCGGCTGCCGATCGCCTTCCACGACCGCTGGCCCTCGGGGCAGTTGCTGTCCCGGGCCACCACGGACCTGATGCTGCTGCGCATGTTCCTCGCCTTCCCGCTGACCTTCCTGCTGGTCAACGGGGTGACGATCCTGGTCGGCGTGATCATCATGCTGGTCCAGGACTGGACGCTGGGGCTGGTCGTCCTGGTGCCCGCCGTGCCCGTGCTGATCACCTGCGTGGTGTTCGAGAAGCGGTACTCGCGTGCGGCGCGGCTCGCCCAGGACCAGGTGGGAGACCTGACGACCGTCGTCGAGGAGAGCGTCCTCGGCATCCGCATCATCAAGGGCTTCGGCCGGCACCGCACCCAGGCGCGCGCGTTCCGCGAGCTGTCCGGACAGCTGCGCGGCACGGAGCTGCACAAGGCCCGGCTGCTGGCGACGATCCTCGGCGTGATCGTGACGCTGCCCGAACTGGCCGTCGGGGCGGCGCTGGTGCTGGGCGCCGTGCGGGTGGCGGACGGCGCCCTGTCGGCGGGCACGCTGGTGGCGTTCCTGTCCACGGCGCTGGCGCTGCGCTGGCCGGTGGACTCGATCGGCTTCCTGCTGGCGATGAGCCAGGAGGCGTCGACGGCCACCGAGCGGTACTTCGAGGTGATGGACGCCGAGCCGGAGTCGAAGGCCACGGCGTCCGCCGGGGGACGCGGCCGGTCCCGGGAGGGCGGGCTGCGGTTCGAGAACGTCACCTTCCGCTACCCCGACGCCCCCGAGGGGTCGCCCCCCGTGCTGGACCGTGTCGACCTGCACATCCGGCCCGGGGAGTCGCTCGCGCTGGTCGGGGCGACCGGCAGCGGCAAGACGACGCTCACGGCGCTCGTGCCGCGGCTGCACGAGGTCACCGAGGGGCGCATCACCCTCGACGGGCAGGACATCACCGCGATGTCCCGGGAGGAACTGCGCTCCAAGGTCGCCGTGGCCTTCGAGGAGCCCACCCTGTTCTCCGCGAGCGTCGGCGAGAACGTCCTCATGGGCGGCGGCAGCGGCGAGGAGGACCTGGCACGCGCCCTGTCCGTCGCCCAGGCCGACTTCGCCCACGCCCTGCCCCAGGGCACCGGCACCCAGGTCGGCGAGCAGGGCCTCAGCCTCTCGGGCGGGCAGCGGCAGCGCCTCGCGCTCGCCCGGGCCGTCGTCGGGCAGCCCGGCTTCCTGGTGCTGGACGACCCGCTGTCCGCGCTGGACGTGCACACCGAGGCCGCGGTCGAGGCCGCGCTGCGCCGGGTGCTCGCCGACACCACGGCGCTGATCGTGGCGCACCGCCCGTCCACGGTCCTGCTCGCCGACCGTGTCGCGCTGCTCTCCGGCGGGCGGATCACCGCGGTCGGCACCCATCACGAACTGCTGCGCGGCAACCCCGAGTACGCCCACCTCATGTCCGGCGCACCGGCGGGGGAACAGGAGGACCTGCGATGACCGCGGCCACCACCGCACCCGTCCGGGACGAGGACGACGACCGGACACCTCAGGAGTCCGGCGACCCCTTCGACCGGGACGTGCTGCCCACTCCCCCGGGCGCCACCGGCACGCTGCTGCGCTCCCTGCTCGCGCCGATGCGCGGCCGGGTCGCGGTGACCGCGCTGTTGCTGCTGCTCCAGCAGGCCGCCGTGCAGGCCGGTCCGCTGCTGGTGGCGTACGCGATCGACCGGGCCGTGCCCGCGTTCCGTGCCGACGACCACGGGCCGCTGATCGCAGTCGCGGTGGGCTACCTGCTGTGCGCGTCGGCGGCCGGCGGGCTGCAGTACCTGTTCGTCACCGCCTCCGCCCGGGTCAGCCAGGACGTGCTGCTGGACCTGCGCGGCCGGATCTTCCGTCACGGGCAGGCGCTGAGCGTGGACTTCCACGAGCGCTACACCTCGGGCCGGATCATCTCCCGCTCCACCACCGACGTCGAGTCGCTGCGGGAGCTGCTGGAGGAGGGCCTGCAGGAACTGGTCATGGTCATCCTGTCCGCCGTGTACATCTCGGCGCTGCTGCTGTGGCTGGACGTGGGGCTCGGCGCGGTCGCGGTGGCGTCGTTCGTGCCGCTGTACCTGCTGGTGCGGTCGTACCGGCGGCGGGCCGGGCGGGTGTACCGCAAGCGGTCGACGGCGATCGCCGCGGTGATCGTGAAGTTCGTCGAGACGATGAACGGCATCCGGCCGGTGCGCGCCTTCCGCCGCGAGGCCGCCAACGACGCCGACTTCGCGGTGCTGAACCGGCGGCACGAGCGGACCAACGGCGACGCGCTGATCGAGATGGCCCGCTACGTCGTCGGCTCCCGGGTGACCGCCAACACCACCGTCGCGCTGATCGTGCTGTGGGGCGCCTACCGGGTCGCCGGGGACACGCTGGCGCTCGGTGTGCTGGCGGCGGCGGTGCTGTACCTGCGGCGCCTGTACGACCCGATCGACCGGCTGGGCATGTTCCTGAACTCCTACCAGTCGGCGGCGGCCTCGCTGGAGAAGATCGCCGGACTGCTGGCGCAGACCCCGTCCGTGCCCGAGCCGGCGGCGCCCCGTGAGCTGCCGGCGCGGCGCACCGGCCTGCCCGGCCGGGACGTGGTCTTCGACGACGTGCGGTTCGCGTACCGCACCGGCGGTGAGGTGCTGCCCCGCTTCGCCCTCACCCTGCCGGCCGGGCAGACCGTCGCGGTCGTCGGGTCCACCGGCGCCGGCAAGTCGACCCTGGCCAAGCTGCTCGCCCGGTTCTACGACCCCTCCGACGGGCGGGTGCTGCTCGACGGGGTGGACCTGCGCGACCTGACGGGACGGGACCTGCGGCGCGAGGTGGTGATGGTGACCCAGGAGGCGTTCCTGTTCTCCGGCACGGTCGCCGAGAACATCTCGATCGGGCGTCCGGAGGCCACCCGCGAGGAGATCGAGCAGGCCGCCAAGGAGATCGGCGCGCACGACTTCATCGCGGCGCTGCCCGACGGCTACGACACCGACGTCCGCAAGCGGGGCGGCCGTATCTCGGCCGGTCAGCGCCAGCTGGTGGCGTTCGCGCGGGCGCTGCTCGCGGACCCGGCGGTGCTGATCCTGGACGAGGCGACCAGTTCGTTGGACGTCCCCGGGGAGCGGGCGGTGCAGCGGGCCATGGCCACGGTGCTGCGGGGCCGTACCGCGGTGGTGATCGCGCACCGGCTGTCCACCGTGGAGATCGCGGACCGGGTGCTGGTGATGGAGCGGGGCCGCGTCGTGGAGGACGGCAGCCCGGCAGAACTGATCGCCGGCACGGGCCGGTTCGCGGACCTGCACCGGGCATGGCGGGACAGCCTGGCCTGACCCCCCGCCCCGGGAGCCGCCGCGGGCCCGCCCCCGGGACCGCGGCGGGAGACCGACCGAGAGGAGCACACCCGTGACCGAGGCGACGTCGATGCTGCGCGCACGTCTCCACGCGGCCGGTCTGACGGACGTCGTGGCGGTCGAGCCGGCCGTCGGGGGCCTCGCCGCGACCGCGGGCCTCGCCCGCCGCGCGGACGGCACGCCGCTGTTCGTCAAGGCGTTCGGCGAGCCGCCGTCCGACGACGCCTTCGCCGCCGAGGCGGAGGGGCTGGCCGTGCTCCGCGAGGCGGGCGGCGTCGCCACGCCCGACGTCGTCCTCGCGGACCGGGACCTGCTCGTGCTGTCGGCGCTGCGTCCCCGGCCGGACACGGAGGCGTTCTGGGAGGAGTGCGCGCACGCGTTCGCCCGGCTGCACACCGGCACACGGCACGACCGGTTCGGCTGGCACCGGGACAACTGGCTGGGCCGCCGCCGGCAGGTCAACACCTGGACCGACGACGGCTTCGAGTTCTTCGCCCGGCACCGGCTGCTGCGCTGGCTCGGCGAACCGCGGGTCCGCCAGGCGCTCGACGCCGAGGACCGGGCCGCGCTGGAGCGGCTGTGCGACCGCCTGCCCGAGCTGCTGCCGGCCGCGCCCGCCTGCCTCACGCACGGCGACCTGTGGACGCAGAACGTCATGGCCGCCCCGGACGGCCGGCCCGCGCTGATCGACCCGGCCGTGTCGTACACCTGGGCCGAGGTCGACCTGGCCCACCTGTGGACGACCTCGCCGCCGCCCGGGGCGCGGGTGTTCTTCGAACGGTACGCGGAGCTGACCGGGCTCGACGCCGGCTGGCGCGAGCGGATGCCGGTCCTGCAACTGCGTCAGCATCTCGCCGTCGTCGCGCAGTTCGATCCGGACTGGGGTGCCGCCGATCTGGTGCGCGCCACCCTCGCCCCGTTCCGGAAGCGCCCGTGAGGACGACGGAGCGGCTCGACGACGCGACGGACTCCGGCCGGCAGGCCGTACGGGGGAGGAACCACACGTGATCGACGCGTACGAGGATCCGGGCACGCCCGACCGGCGGGGCGGGGCGCGGTACCTGTGGTGGCTGGTGCGGCGGCAGCCGGGGCGGTGCGCGGCGGGGGCGGTGTACGGCAGTGCCTGGATGGTGCTGCTGGCGGCGACGCCGTACCTGATGGCGCGGGCGGTGGACGACGGGCTGCAGACGGGCGACCTGGGCGTGCTGGCGGGCTGGACGGGCGCCCTGGTCCTGGCGAGCGCCTTCAACGCCTGGCTGGGCCTCATGCGGCACCGCACGATGACCCTGGTCCGGATGGACGCCAACTTCCGCACGGTCAAGGTGGTCGTCGGGCACACGGTGAAGCTCGGCGCGGCGCTGGAACGGCGCACGGCGGCCGGGGAGGTGGTGACCATCGGCGTGGGTGACGTGCAGGTGATCGCCCAGTCGCTCACCGCCGTCGGACCGGGCATCGGCGCGGTCGTGGCGTACGCGGTGGTCGCGGGACTGCTGCTGACGGTGTCGCCGGCGCTGGCCCTGGTGGTGCTGCTGGGGGTGCCGGTGATCGGGCTGGTCGTGGGGCCGCTGAGCGGGCGGCTCCAGGGCACCGAGACGGAGTACCGGGAGCGGCAGGGTGTGCTGACCGCGCGCATCGGGGACCTGGCGGGCGGGCTGCGGGTGCTGAGCGGGCTGGGCGGCAAGGGGCTGGTCGCGGACGCGTTCCGCCGCGACTCGGGACGGCTGCGGGAGCAGGGGTACCGGGTCGGGGCCGTGACGAGCTGGATGCAGGCGCTGGCTGCGGGGCTGCCGACGCTGTTCCTCGCGGTGGTCACCTGGATGGCGGCGCGGATGGCGGCGCAGGGCGAGATCAGCGTGGGCGAACTGGTGTCGGTGTACGGCTACGTGACCGTCCTGGTGTGGCCCGTGATGTTCCTGGTCGAGTGCGGCTACCAGCTCAGCCGGGGCGTGGTGGCGGCCCGGCGGGTGACGGCGCTGCTGCGCCTGGAGCCGCCGGCCGACCGGGCCACCGCGGACCCGCCGTCCGAGCCGTCCGCGCTGGAGGACCCGGAGTCCGGGGTGCGGGTGCTGCCGGGGCGGCTGACCGCTCTGGTGTGCGCCCGGCCCGCCGACGCGCTCGCCGTGGTGGACCGGCTGGGCCGGTACACGCCGTCCGACGTCACCTGGGGCGGGGTCCGGCTGGACGAGATCGCGCTCGCGCGGGTGCGGGAGCGGATCCTGGTCGCCGACCCGGAGGCCGCGCTGTTCGCCGGCCCGCTGCGCGAGGTCGTCGCCGGCCGGGGCGGGGCGCCGGACGAGGAGGTGCTGGGCGCGCTGCGCGCGGCGGCCGCCGACGACGTGGTGCGCGGGCTGCCCGACGGGCTGGACTCGGTGGTGTCCGCGCAGGGCCGCAGCCTGTCCGGCGGGCAGCGGCAGCGGGTCCGGCTGGCCCGGGCCCTGCTCGCCGAACCGGAGGTGCTGCTGGCGGTGGAGCCGACCTCGGCGCTCGACGCGCACACCGAGGCCCTGGTCGCCGACCGGCTGCGTGCCGCGCGCGAGGGCCGTACGACGGTGCTGGCCACCAGCTCTCCGCTGGTGCTGGACCGGGCCGACCGGGTGCTCTTCCTGGTCGACGGCAAGGTGGTGGCGGGCGGCACCCACCGTGGACTGCTGGACGGCGAGGCGGGATACCGCGAGCTGGTGGCCAGGGACGCCGATCGGGACGCGGCGCGGAAGGTGGCGGGATGAGCGGGGAGCGGCTTCCCCTGGCCGGGCGGGCCGAGGTGCGCCGGGCGGCCGGGGAGCTGGTGCGGGCGGACCGGCGGGCCTTCGCGGGTGTGCTGGCGCTGAACGGCGCGGCGGCCCTGGCCGGGCTGGCCGGGCCGTGGCTGCTCGGGCGGATCGTCGACGAGGTGCGGGAGGGCGGCGGGACCGCGGTGGTGGACCGGCTGGCACCGGTCATCCTGGCGTGCGCGGTGGCACAGCTGCTGCTGGCGCGCTGGGCCCGCTACGTGGGGCACCGGTTCGGGGAGCGGACGCTGGCGCGGGTGCGGGAGCGGTTCGTGGACCGGGCGCTGGCGCTGCCTTCCGCCGTGGTGGAGCGGGCGGGCACCGGGGACCTGACCACGCGGGGCACGGCCGACGTGACCACCGTGGGCACCACGCTGCGGGACGCCGGGCCGTCCCTGCTGGTCAATCTGGTGCAGTCGCTGTTCGTCATGGGCGCGGTCCTCGCGGTGGACCCGCTGCTGGGCGCGCTGGGCCTGCTCTGCCTCGCCCCGATCGGGCCGGTGCTGCGCTGGTACCTGCGACGGGCCCGCAGCGCCTATCTCGCCGAGGGGGCGGCGAACTCGGACGTGGCGGAGGTGGTCGCGTCGACGGCGTCGGGCGCCCGCACGGTGGAGGCGTTCCGGCTCCAGGAGCGCCGGGTGCGCGCGAGCCGCGAGGCGCTGGAGACCTCCCGCCGCACCCGGTTCCGCACGCTGTACCTGCGCTCGGTGTTCTTCCCCGTCGTCGAGGTGTCGTACGTGGTGCCGGTGGCCGGGGTGCTGCTGTGCGGGGGCTGGCTGCACGGGCAGGGCGCGGTGAGTCTCGGGGCGGTGGTGGCCACGTCGCTGTACCTGCTGCAGCTCGCCGGTCCGCTGGACGAGGTGCTGATGGTGCTGGAGCAACTGCAGAGCAGCGGCGCCTCGTTCGCGCGAGTGGAGGGGCTGGCGCTGGCGCCGCGCGCGGCGGAGCGGGGCGACGGTCCGGATCCGGACGGGGACCGCATCGACGTGACCGGGGTGCGCTACGCGTACGACGGGGGCGGCGAGGTGCTGTACGGGGTCGATCTGACGGTGCGGCCGGGCGAACGGCTGGCGGTGGTGGGCCCGTCGGGCGCGGGCAAGACCACGCTGAGCCGGCTGCTGGCGGGCGTGGACGCGCCGACCGCCGGGAGCGTGACCGTGGGCGGGGTCCCGGTGGCGTCGCTGGACCCGGAGCGGCTGCGCCGGCAGGTGGTGCTGGTCACCCAGGAGCACCACGTCTTCCTGGGGTCGGTACGGGACAATCTGCGGATCGCCGAACCGGCCGCCGGGGACGAGGAGTTGTGGGCGGCGCTGGCCGTGGTCGGCGCGGACGGCTGGGTACGGGAGCTGCCGCACGGCCTGGACACCGAGCTGGGCGAGGGGGGTCACGCCACGGACGGCCCGCAGGCCCAGCAGCTGGCGCTGGCCCGTGTGGTGCTGGCCGATCCGCACACGCTGATCCTCGACGAGGCCACCGCGCTGCTCGACCCGACGACCGCCCGGCACGCCGAGCGCGCGCTGGGTGCCGTGCTCCGGGGCCGTACGGTCATCGCCGTCGCGCACCGGCTGCAGACCGCGCACGACGCGGACCGGGTCGCGGTGATGGAGGACGGCCGGCTCTCCGAACTCGGCACGCACGACGCCCTGGTGGCGGCGGACGGGGTGTACGCCGCGCTGTGGCGGTCCTGGCACGGGGACCGGCCGGCCACCACGCCGTAGCGCCGGCGGCACGGGGCCGTCCCGGGGGTGACGGTGGCGGATCCGCGTCGCCCGGGTCACCGCCCGCCGGGGCCCCGGGCCGCCGCCCGCCCTCCCGTTCGTATACCGAACCCCGCCTCCCGGACACCGAACGGATTCCGGCCAAATTCCTGACGCGCTCCTGACAGAAACCGCGATCCCCTGCCACTCTTCCCACGGTCGCTTCACAGCAACCCCACAGCTTCGTCTGCCTGTTGTCCGGCGGCCACTGCTCGGAGCACTTCCGTTCTGCCCGGCCGGCTGACCCGCCGACCGGTCTCCCCAGGCCGCGCACCCCCGCGGCCCCGCAGAAGGAGTCAGCGTTGAGAAGCAGGACGTCCCACAGACGCACCCCCCACGCCACCCACCGCCGTGCCGCCGCCGTCGCCCTCGCCGGGGTGGCCGCGCTGATCGCCACGGCCGTGCAATCCGGCACCGCGACCGCCGCCCCGGAGCAGACGCCCCGGGCCGCCGGCGCGTCCGCCCCGGGCGCGGAGTCGGTCCGGCTCACCCCCGCCCAGCGCGCCGAGCTGATCCGCGAGGCGAGCGCCGGCACCGCGCAGACCGCCCGTGACCTGGGTCTCGGTGCGAAGGAGAAGCTCGTCGTCCGCGACGTCCTCAAGGACCGCGACGGCACCGTGCACGTGCGCTACGAGCGCACCTACGACGGACTGCCCGTCCTCGGCGGCGACCTGGTCGTCCAGGGCGACCGCGCCGGCGAGGCCGACTCCGTCGTCAAGGCCACCCGGGCGGCGGTGAAGCCCGCCACCACCACCGCGAAGGTGCCGGCCGCGAAGGCCGAGCAGCAGGCCCTGTCCGCCGCGAAGGCCGAGCAGGCCGAGGGCGCGGACGTCGACCGGGCCCCGCGCAAGGTGATCTGGGCCGCCGACGGCAAGCCGGTCGTGGCCTACGAGACGGTCGTCGGCGGACTCCAGCACGACGGCACCCCGCAGGAGCTGCACGTCGTCACCGACGCCACCACCGGCGAGAAGCTGTTCGAGTGGCAGGCCGTGCAGAACGGCACCGGCCACACCGTCTACAGCGGCACCGTCGACCTGACGACCACCCAGTCCGGGTCGACGTACAACCTCACCGACGGGGCGCGCGGCGGCCACAAGACGTACAACCTGAACCGGGGCAGCTCCGGCACCGGCACGCTGTTCTCCGGCCCGGACGACGTCTGGGGCAACGGCTCCCCGTCGAACGCGGAGTCGGCCGCCGCCGACGCCCACTACGGGGCCGCGCTGACCTGGGACTACTACAAGAACGTGCACGGCCGTTCCGGCATCCGCGGCGACGGCGTGGGCGCCTACTCCCGGGTCCACTACGGCAACAACTACGTCAACGCCTTCTGGCAGGACAGCTGCTTCTGCATGACCTACGGCGACGGGTCGGGCAACGTCAACCCGCTCACCGCCATCGACGTGGCCGGCCACGAGATGACGCACGGCCTGACGTCGGTCACCGCCCGCCTGGTCTACAGCGGCGAGTCCGGCGGCCTGAACGAGGCGACCAGCGACATCTTCGGCTCGGCGGTGGAGTTCAACGCCAACAACCCCGAGGACGTCGGTGACTACCTCATCGGCGAGGAGATCGACATCAACGGCGACGGCACGCCGCTGCGCTACATGGACAAGCCGAGCAAGGACGGCGCGTCCAAGGACAGCTGGTACTCCGGCATCGGGTCGGTCGACGTGCACTACTCCTCGGGCCCGGCGAACCACTTCTTCTACCTGCTCAGCGAGGGCAGCGGCACCAAGACCATCAACGGGGTGACCTACAACTCGCCCACGTCGGACGGCCTTCCGGTCACCGGCATCGGCCGCGCCAAGGCGGAGAAGATCTGGTTCCGCGCGCTGACCACCAAGTTCACCTCGACCACCAACTACGCGGGCGCCCGCACCGGCACCCTGGCGGCCACCGGTGAGCTGTACGGCACGGACAGCGCCGAGTACAAGGCGGTGCAGGACGCGTGGGCGGGCGTCAACGTGGGCGCGCGTTCCGGTGGCGGCGGAGGCGGCGGCACGACCTTCGAGAACACCGCCGACGTGGCGATCCCGGACGCCGGCGCCGCGGTGACGTCCTCGATCACCGTCTCCGGCCGGACCGGCAACGCGCCCGGCAACCTCCAGGTCGCGGTGGACATCGTGCACACCTGGAGCGGTGACCTGGTCGTCGACCTGGTGGCCCCGGACGGCACGTCGTACCGGCTGCGCAACCGCACCGGCGGCTCGGCGGACAACATCAACGAGACGTACACGGTCAACGCCTCGTCCGAGACGGCCAACGGCACCTGGCGGCTGCGGGTGCAGGACACGGCCCGCTACGACACCGGCTACATCAACGGCTGGAGCCTGACCTTCCCGTAGACAGCGGTGGTCAGGGCGCCGCCCCGGGTGGTTCACACCGCCCGGGGCGGCGCGGCTTTCACTGGTCCTCCAGCCTCGGCTCGGTCGACGTGCACTACTCCTCGGGTCCGGCGAACCACTTCTTCTTCCTGCTCGCCGAGGGCAGCGGCTCCAAGACGGTCAACGGCGTGAGCTACAGCTCGCCGACGTACGACGGCTCCACGGTCACCGGCATCGGCCGCGCCAAGGCGCTGCAGATCTGGTACAAGGCGCTGACCACGTACTTCACCTCGACGACCAACTACAAGGCGGCCCGTACGGGCACCCTGAACGCGGCGTCGGCGCTGTACGGCTCCAGCAGCACCGAGTACAAGGCCGTCGCGGCGGCCTGGAAGGCGATCAACGTCAGCTGACGCCTCGCGGCGGGCACACCGGGCGGCATCCTGAGCGCACCGCGCTCCGGGTGCCGCCCGGGCACGCGGGCCCACCGCCTAGGCTTGTGTCCCATGTCTTCGGCGGACTTCACCTACGACCACGTCGGCGCGAGCCGCGATCCCGACTTCTGCCCTCCCGGGTTCCACCACCTCAGGGAGCGCACCCGGCTCGGTGAGGGGGAGACGGTCTTCCGGCAGGCGGCGGAGGCGCTGCTCACCTGGGAGCTGCACCGGGAGATGGGGGTCGGCATCGACGCCTCCGCGGAGCGGGCGGCGCCGGACGTCGACGTGACCGTCACCCTCGCCGGGGTCGTGAAGGCGCCCTGCCGGGTGGTGTGGACGGTGGAGGAGCACCGCAGGGCGGGATGGGCCTACGGCACGCTGGCGGGGCACCCCGAGTGCGGCGAGGAGGCGTTCGTCGTGCACCGCACGGGGGACGGGACGGTGTGGCTGACGGTGTCCGCGTTCAGCAGGGCGGCGCGGTGGTACAGCCGCGCCGGTGGCCCGGCGACCCGCCGCCTCCAGCACGCGTACGCCCGCCACTGCGGCAAGACGCTCCGCCGCCTGGCCACCCACGGCGTCACCGACACCTGACCTCCCCCGGGGTGCCGGGGACTGTCCCGTGCCGGGTGCGGGCCGGTGAGGGCTGGTCGCGCAGTTCCCCGCGCCCCTGAGGGGGCGCTGCCCAACCCCCGCCGCCTGCGGCCACCGGGGTGCCGGGCACTGTCGCACGCCGGGTGCGGCCCGGCGGGGGCCGGTCGCGCAGTTCCCCGCGCCCCTGAAGGTGCGCTGCCCCGCCCCCGGCCTGAGGGAGCAGCCGGCACCCGCACCCCCGCCCCGGCCGGCGCGGCGTCACCGCATCAGTAAGCCCGCCGCCTCGGCGACGTCCTCAGGTGGCACCGCCACCAACCCCAGCTCCGCCCCGGACGCCAGCAGCCGATGGCTCGGCAGAATCCGCACGGTGTAACCGAACGGCCCCGTCCGGTCCAGGGACAACGGCCCCTCGTACAGCCACCCGCCCCCCGGCGCGGGCGTCCCCACCGGCTTCAGCGCCACGGCGGTCGCATCCGTGATGCGGTCCTCCTCGTCCACCCGCCCGGACACCGCCTGCACCTCCACGTCCTCCGGCCGCAGGCTGCCGAGCCCCACCCGCACCCGCAGCGCGAGCGTGGTGCCCAGCTCCGCCGTGGCCGTGGCCGTCGCGACGGACGTCTCGACGTGGTCGACGGTCACGCCCTGCCAGGCACCCCGTACCGTCGCCTTCCACTCGGCGAGCTCCCGTGCCGCGTCCGGACCCATCGCCCGGTGCGCGTGCGCGGCGGGCGTGTACAGCCGCTCGACGTACTCCCGCACCATGCGCCCCGCCAGCACCTTCGGCCCGAGCAGGCTCAGCGTCCGCCGCACCATCTCGATCCAGCGGTCCGGCAGCCCGCTGCGCCCGCGCTCGTAGAAGGCGCGGGTCACCCGCTGTTCCAGCAGGTCGTACAGCGCCGCAGCCTCTATGTCGTCGCGCCGGTCCGGGTCGGTTCCGGCGCCGTCCGCCGTGGGGATCGACCAGCCGAAGTCGGGCTGGAACCACTCGTCCCACCAGCCGTCCAGCACGCTCAGGTTGAGCCCGCCGTTGAGCGCGGACTTCATCCCGCTGGTGCCGCACGCCTCCAGCGGCCGCAGCGGGTTGTTCAGCCAGATGTCGCAGCCGGGGTACAGCTTCTGCGCCATGGCCATGCCGTAGTCGGGCAGGAAGACGATCCGGTGGCGGACCCGCGGGTCGTCGGCGAAGCGGACGAGTTCCTGGATGAGCCGCTTGCCGCCGTCGTCCGCCGGGTGCGCCTTGCCCGCCACCACGATCTGCACCGGCCGGTCGGGATGCAGCAGCAGGTCCATCAGCCGGTCCCGGTCGCGCAGCATCAGCGTCAGCCGCTTGTACGACGGGACGCGCCGGGCGAAGCCGATGGTGAGCACGTCCGGGTCGAGCACGCCGTCGATCCAGCCCAGCTCCGCCGTCCCGGCGCCGCGCTGCCGCCAGGAGGCGCGCAGCCGCTCCCGCACCTCCAGCACCAGCAGTTCGCGCAGCGACCGGCGCAGCTCCCAGATGTCCTGGTCGGCGATGTCGGCGACGGAGTCCCAGCGGTCGGAGTCGCCGATGCTCAGCGCCTCCTCCGCGCGCTGGGTGCCGATCTGCCGGGCGCCGAGGCGGTACACCTCCGGGGCGACCCAGGTCGGCGCGTGCACCCCGTTGGTCACGGAGGTGATGGGCACCTCCTCGGGGTCGAACCCGGGCCACAGGCCGGCGAACATCTCCCGGCTGACCTGGCCGTGCAGCAGGGAGACGCCGTTGGCCCGCTGGGCGAGGCGCAGGCCCATCACGGCCATGTTGAACAGGTTGGGCTCGCCGCCGGGGTAGGTCTCCATGCCCAGCCGCAGGATGCGGTCGACCTCCAGGTCGGGCAGTTCCGCGTGCGGGCCGAAGTGCCGGGCGACCAGTTCGCGGTCGAAGCGGTCGATGCCGGCCGGGACGGGGGTGTGCGTGGTGAACACGGTGCCGGCCCGGACCGCCTCCAGGGCCGCGTCGAAGTCCAGCCCCTCGGCGCGCAGTTCCGCCATGCGCTCCAGGCCGAGGAACCCGGCGTGCCCCTCGTTGGTGTGGAACACCTCCGGCGCGGCGTGCCCGGTGAGCCGGCAGTACGTGCGCACCGCACGGACCCCTCCTATGCCGAGGAGCATCTCCTGGAGCAGCCGGTGCTCGCTGCCGCCGCCGTAGAGCCGGTCGGTCACCCCGCGCTCGATGAGGTCGTTCTCCTCGATGTCGGAGTCCAGCAGGAGCAGCGGGATCCTGCCCACCTGGGCCACCCAGATCCGGGCGCGCAGGGAGCGGTCGCCGGGCAGGGCGAGGGCGATCTGGGCGGGCGTGCCGTCGGCCTCCTTGAGCTGGTCCAGGGGCAGCTCGTGGGGGTCGAGGACGGGGTAGTGCTCCTGCTGCCAGCCGTCCCGGGACAGGGACTGGCGGAAGTAGCCGTGCCGGTAGAGCAGGCCGACCCCGATGAGCGGGGCACCGAGGTCGCTGGCGGCCTTGAGGTGGTCGCCGGCCAGGATGCCGAGACCGCCCGAGTACTGCGGCAGGGCGGCCGTGATGCCGAACTCGGGGGAGAAGTAGGCGACGGCCGCCGGCAGCCGTTCGGTCTGCTGCTGGTACCAGCGGTCGCCGGTCATGTAGGTGTGCAGGTCGTCCGCGACCGCGGCGAGGCGGTCGAGGAAGTCGCGGTCGCCGGCCAGCTCGGTGAGCCGCTCGGCCGACACGCTGCCGAGCAGGCGTACCGGGTCGCTGCCGGCCGCCGCCCAGCGTTCGGGGTCGACGGAGCGGAAGAGGTCACGGGTTCCGGTGTGCCAGGACCAGCGCAGATTGCGGGCCAGTTCGCTCAGCGGCCGGAGGGGTTCGGGGAGCACGGGTCGGACGGTGAATCGACGGATAGCCTTCACAAGCCACCTCGGCGCGTTCGTGAGAGACGCGGTGTGCGTCCGGGTATCGCTGCCGACAGTACCGGCGCGGAGACCGTCCGCGGGGGAAGCCGGGAGACACGGGTACCTCACCGGCCGTGTCCAAACGATTCACCGCACAGTGGACATGGCCGATTCCGCCCCCATGTGCGGCCTTGTCCCACTTCACCCGGCGCGACGTGCCGCCGCTCCGCGACGCCTGTCATGCCGTGCGCCCCGGGCGGGCCGCCGGGCAGGGCAAAGAACCGGCCGTTTCCGTCCGCCGGCCCGCCCGCACCCCGGCCACCCGGGGACCGCGGCCCCCTCGGATCCCTCCGGCCCCGCCCTGCTCACCGGTCACACGCAGCCGTACGGGGACGGCGCGGGCGTGTCGCCGTGCGTCTGCCCGGCCGGGCCGCCGAAACTCCGGGAGTGGACGCGAAAGACGCAGGTCACAGGGGTGACCGGCGGACAGGTGAGGGCGCGTGGAGCCGGTCCGCCGCGGGACCCGCGTACGCGGGTGCGCCGGCGGCGCTCCAAGGCGCCCGCCGCCCCCGCCGGCCGGTGGGAACGAACCCATGGTGGGCGTGCTCCGGACCGGCCGAGCGCCGGGCGGCCCCGGCCGGTCTTGTGTGTCGACATACGCGTGAGTAGTTAACAAAGGGCCGGATTGCCCACCCGAACAGTGTGGGAAGGCTCCTGCGGGTACACCCCACTGTGACCCCGCAGGACCCACCTCCCCACAGTTTTCCGCCCACCCTCGTTGACGCGGACAGGAGCGGTCATGCCCGCCAAGCACCACTCGTCATCCCCCCCGACGCCCGCCGCCCCGGCACCCGCACGCCCCGGCGCCGCGCCCCCGCCCGACCGCACCACCGGAACGGGGCCGCCCCCGTCCGCCGGGACCTCGCCCACCCCGACCCCGTCCGCCGGGACCCCGCCCGCCTCCAGGGCGCCCGGCCCGACCCCGCCCGTCTCGACCGCGCCGGCCACGGCCTCGCCCGTACCGCCGGCGTCTTCGGCACCTCCCCGGACGTCCGTGGGGCGCATCCCGGTGCTGGACGTGCGGCCGCTGGTGCGGCAGGGGCTCAGGCCGGCGAAGGCCGTGGTGGGCGAATCGTTCGAGGTGACGGCGACCGTGTTCCGCGAAGGGCACGACGCAGTGGCGGCCGACGTGGTGCTGAGGGATCCCGAGGGGCGCCCGGGCCCGTTCACGCCGATGCGGGAACTGGCGCCCGGCACGGACCGGTGGGGGGCGACGGTCACCCCGACGGGGACGGGCCTGTGGACGTACGCGGTGGAGGCCTGGAGCGACCCGGTCGGTACCTGGCGGCACCACGCGCAGATCAAGATCCCGGCAGGCCAGGACACCGAGATCGTCCTCGAGGAGGGCGCCCGGCTGCACGAGCGGGCGGCGGAACAGGTGCCTGAGGCCACGGACCGGGAGGTGCTGCGCGCGGCCGTGGACGCCCTGCGCGACACGGAACGCCCGGCGGCGGCCCGGCTGGCGGCGGCGTTGACGCCGGAGGTGGCGGCGGTGCTGGCGAAGCATCCGCTGCGTGAGCTGGTCACCAGCAGCGACCCGCTGCCCCTGCTCGT